>JAGQYP010000009.1 GCA_020436025.1 Crocinitomicaceae bacterium | reverse complement strand
GTTCTTGTTTAGCTGATTTTGCAACTTTTGATGTGGTAGTTAATGATCAACCAGATGCCGGTTTAGATGGAAACTCAACCATCTGTAATTCCGCTGGATCAACAATTGATTTGAATACTTTGCTTTCAGGTGCAGATCCTGGTGGTACTTGGGCAGAAACAACAGCTTCTGGTCAGTTTACTCCTGGAACCGGGGTTTTTGACGCTTCTGGATTGGCTAGTGGAACTTATTCCTTCACTTATACGATTATTGGTTCTGCACCGTGCTTGGATGATGTTGCAAATTTTGACATAGTTGTCAATCAAATGCCAAATGCTGGAGGAAATGGCAACTCAACTTTATGTAACTCATCTGGTTCAACGATTGATTTAAACAATTTACTTTCTGGTGCAGATCCTGGAGGAACTTGGGCAGAAACTACTGCTTCAGGTCAATTTACTCCTGGAACTGGTACATTTGATGCATCAGGCTTAACGGCAGGAACTTATTCTTTCACCTATACAGTTTCGGGAACTGCACCTTGTTTAGATGCTGTCGCCAACTTTGATGTCGTAGTTAATCAAGAGGCAAATGCAGGGGCGAATGGCAACTCAACTTTGTGTAATTCGGCTGGATCAACATTAGACCTAAATACACTTCTTTCTGGTGCAGATACTGGCGGTACTTGGGCAGAAACCACTGCTTCGGGGCAATTCACCCCCGGATCAGGAGTATTTGATGCTTCCGGATTAACTTCTGGAACTTATTCATTTACATATACAGTAACGGGAACAGCTCCTTGTTTGGATGATATAGCCAACTTTGATATCACAGTAACGGATTTAGTTGATGCCGGGAATGATAATAATACTACTATATGTGATAATAATGGTGCTTTCGATGTGTCGACTCTTCTCGATCCTGGAGTAACTGCTGGTGGAGCGTGGTCAGAAACTTCAGGTTCTCCAAGTGGTCAATTTACTGCTGGAACCTCGTCCTTTGATCCTACCGGATTAAATGGTACGTTTACATTCCTGTATTCCATCCCTGGATCTGGATCTTGTTTGGGAGATGACGCAACGATGACCGTTACAGTAAATTCGCAACCAAACGCTGGTCTAGATGGGAACTCATCAATTTGTAACTCTACTGGCTCAACAATTGATTTAAATACTCTTCTTTCTGGTGCGGATGCAGGTGGTACTTGGATGGAAACAACTGCTTCGGGTCAGTTCAATACAGGTACTGGGGTTTTTGATGCTTCAGGTTTGACAGTAGGAACTTACACTTTTACTTACACTGTGCTTGGAACAGCTCCTTGTGTTGATGATGTCGCTACTTTTGACATCACAGTAACCGGTCAACCAGTTGCAGGAGGTGATGGAAACTCTACTTTATGTAATTCTGCTGGATCCACATTAGATTTAAACACTTTATTGTCAGGTGCTGATCCTGGAGGAACTTGGGCTGAAACAACTTCATCTGGTCAATTTACTACGGGTACTGGGGTTTTTGATGCCTCTTCTTTATCTGCCGGAACTTATTCATTTACCTATTCCTTTGCGGCTTCAGGATCTTGTCTTGCTGACGTTGCGAATTTTGATGTTGTAGTAAATAACCAGCCAAATGCCGGTCTGGATGGAAACACAACTCTTTGTAATTCTGCTGGAACTACTTTAGACTTAAATACATTACTTTCTGGAGCTGATGCTGGAGGGACATGGGCAGAAACCACCTCTTCAGGTCAATTCAATACGGGAACAGGAGTATTAGACGCCTCGGGATTAGCTGCAGGCACTTACACATTTACTTATACGATTACAGCAACAGCTCCCTGCGTAGATGCTGTAGCTACATTTGACGTTTCCATTTCAAATCAACCCAATGCTGGAACGGATGCTTCTTCTACACTTTGTAACTCAGCTGGATCAACTTTAGATCTGAATACGCTTCTTTCTGGTGCTGATGCTGGCGGTACTTGGGCAGAAACTACATCTTCAGGGCAATTTACAGCTGGTACTGGTGTCTTCGATGCTTCTGGTTTAACTGCCGGAACGTACAGTTTTACATATACATTAATCGCAACTGCACCTTGTGTTGATGATATGGCAACTTTTGACATTACCGTGACAGGAAGTGTTACAGCTGGAGCAGACAATTCAGCTACTATTTGTAGCGATAATGGTGCCTTTGATGTAAGCTCTTTATTAGATGCAACTGCTAATGCTGGAGGTACGTGGACAGAGACTTCTGGAACCCCAAGCGGCCAGTTTACAGCTGGATCAGCTACTCTCGATCCCTCTGGATTAAATGGAACCTTCACTTTTGATTATACACTTGCAGGATCAGGAACTTGTTTGGGCGATAATGCTACCATGACAATAACTATAAATCCAGTTGTAAATGCAGGAGCAGATGGCAACAGTTCATTGTGTAATACAGCAGGCTCTACCTTAGATTTGAATACACTACTTTCCGGAGCTGATCCAGGTGGTACTTGGGCAGAAACTACATCTTCAGGACAATTTAATACCGGAACTGGAGTTTTCGATGCTTCCAATCTTGGTGCGGGAACTTATACTTTCACCTATACTTTAACGGCAACTGCTCCATGTGTAGATGATGCGGCAACATTTACAGTAAACGTTGTAGAACAGCCAAATGCGGGAGCAAATGCGGTTGATACGCTATGTAACACAGGTGCAACCATTAACTTAAATACTTTGCTTTCTGGAGCTGATCCTGGAGGAACATGGACAGAAACCACTTCTTCTGGTCAGTTCAACGCATCCACTGGGGTTTTCGATGCCAATGGATTAGCAGGTGGAAACTATGTTTTCGAATATACACTCGCTGGAGCTGGTTCATGCCCTTCGGCAACATCCACATTTACAATTACTGTTACCGCCGCACCTGCAGCACCAACTCTTAGTGGTGGTGGTACTTTTTGTGAGAATGATAATATTACACTTACTGCAAATGGGAGTGGCGGAACAATCACTTGGTACACAGATCCAAACTTGAATAATGTATTCCAAACAGGTCCAAATGCTACTTTTACAGTTCCATTAGGCACGAATACATTTTATGTGGTGGAAGACAATGGATGCCAAGGGGCTGTAGGTACAATTTCTGTAACCGGTATTCCAGGCCCTACTTTAGATGTTCCACCAGTAATTACAGCTTGTGTGGGAGATGTTGTAACCATCACTGGTTCTTCAAATGCAACCATCTTATGGAGTACAGGTGACACAACCGCTACTATTTCTTTTACAGCTACTGCTGATACATTTGTGGTGGCAACGGTTATGACCAGCTGTGACACATTGATTGATACTGTGCAAATTTCAGTATTCCCGCCTTTTGATGTTGATGCTGGACCGGACCAAACAGTTCCTGCTGGTGCAGTTACAACAATTGAGGCTACCTCTGCATCAGCAATAAGCTCTGTTTCTTGGACACCAGGCACTTTCTTGGATTGTTCTACCTGTGCTATAACAGATGTAGCACCAACACAAGATGTCACTTATATCGTAAACGCGATGGATGAAAATGGCTGTACGGCATCAGACACCATAACCATTTTCGTTGATGGGGAAATAACGGTTTATATCCCAAACATATTCTCGCCTAATGGAGATGGACAAAATGATACTTTTGGTCCACTAGGTGGAACATTTACTGACTTCAAAATGGAAATATTCAATAGATGGGGTGGCTTAATTTGGTCTACTGAAGAGCCTAATGTAAAGTGGCCTGGAACCACGATGAAAGGTGAACCCTGTCCTCAAGCAGTTTTTGTTTATAAAATCTGGGGGAAATTCTATACAGGACAAATATTTGAAAGATCAGGAAATGTAATGCTCACGCGTTAATCTTTGAATCTTTTTAACTGATTAAGCTCGAAACTCCACTCAGGGGTTTCGAGTCCATCTTTTAAATCTTTTACAAAGTACCATGGAGACTGATTATTTGATTTTGGATTGATCAACACTTGAGTTTGCTGAGCGGGCATATAGGACTGAGCAAGTAAAAACCCTTTTTCTCCAGCCTCATTTAGAATCACATCAAGCACAATAACTGCATGACCTGGGTGTCCCCCTAGAATAAATACATCTCCAGGCAAAATTTCCTTCAAATCAATCGGATCCATTTCTTTTGCTAATGAAGCTGTACCACAATAAGAATAAATTAAATTCATATAATTTCTAAATGTTTTTTCGGAATAATCTCTTTCAGCTTTCTTTATCCAGCTCACTTTCGATCCCTTGATCGAAGCTCTATACCCTTCAGCATATTTCTTGAAATCAGCTCGATCTCCGGAGGTAAAATTGAAATGTATCTTATCATACTCTTTTTTTAAAAAATGATAACTGGCTTTTAAATTCATGACAGCATCTGCACATTGATGCAAATCTTTGTTTCCTATCTCCTGATCAAAAACAGCACAGTATACATTCCGATTCACTTTCTTCGACCCATCAAAATAAGTAACGGCAGAACCATGACTTTTTAAAGGATAATTCAATAAATATTCATGAAACGATCCTGATTTTAATGAGATTCTTGAATAACCTTCTGGAATTAATATTCGCTCTTTAATATTTTTCCCATTGGTATTGATCCAGGGTTCTTCCTTATTTTGTTCAACATCACTACTCGACTTAGCTGCAGAAGTATCTGGTTGAACTTTATTTACTTCCATATTTGAATTCTCCTGACAAGAAACCAATTGAACCGAAAGAAACAGTAAAATGAAGATCGTTTTCATAGGCTGAAATAAAAATAGAATGTTGATTTAAAGATAAGTAACATTTATCAGATTGATAATACGGTTAAAATGACGTAATTTTAGGTTTTATTTTGAAATCAGAAACTAAATTATAAATCATGGCAATCAATAAAAAACTATTAAATACCATTTGCACCACTCCCGGAGCCCCTGGATTTGAACAAAAAGTAAGGGAATTAGTCCTTAAAGAAATTAAAGGATTGGTAGACAAAGTAGAAGTCGACAACATGGGAAATGTCTATGCAATCAAGAAAGGGACAAATACTGGGAAAAACGCAAAGAAAGTTATGGTTGGGGCGCACATGGACGAAATCGGATTCATTGTGACGCATATTGATGATAATGGATTTATTCGTTTTCATACTCTTGGAGGATTTGATCCAAAAACTTTAACAGCTCAAAGGGTAATCATACACGGTAAAAAAGATGTAATTGGGGTTATGGCTTCCAAACCGATCCATGTTATGTCTCCAGAAGAAAGAAATAAGGTAGCCAAATTATCAGATTATTTTATTGATACAGGATTACCGGGAAAAGAGGTAAAAAAATTGATCAAGATAGGTGATCCAATTACCCGAGAAAGAGAGTTCATTGAAATGGGAGACTGTGTCAATTCTAAGTCTCTTGATAACCGATTGGCTGTTTTCATTTTGATCGAAACATTGAAAAATCTGAAAGGAAAAAGTATCCCTTTCGATTTATACGGAGTATTTACGGTTCAAGAAGAGGTTGGAATCAGAGGAGCAAATGTGTCTTCTTTAAGAGTGAATCCTGATTTCGGTTTTGGATTGGATACAACTATCGCTTTTGATCTTCCAGGAGCATCAGAACATGAAAAAATTACCAAATTAGGAGAAGGTACTGCTATTAAAATAATGGATGCTTCGACCATTTGTGATTATAGAATGGTGGATTACATGAAGAAAACAGCGGATAAAAATAAGATTAAATGGCAACCTGAAATCTTAACAGCTGGAGGAACAGATACTGCTGGTATTCAAAGAATGACAGAAGGAGGTTCCATTGCAGGTGCTGTATCTATTCCTACTAGACATTTACATCAAGTGATTGAAATGGCACATTGTGATGATATTCAAGGGTCGATTGACCTACTTACAGCTTGTATAAGCGGACTTGACAAATATGATTGGTCATTTAAATAGATGAAAAAATACTCCGTTGGTGAAAAATTGGCTCAAATTGAGTTTCCAGAGGACTTAAGAAACAAGTTCTCATTGGAAGAACTACCTCAAATTTCAGATGAATTAAGAGATTTTATTGTTGAGGTTCTTTCGGATATTGGAAATTCTCACTTTGGAGCAAGTTTAGGTGTTGTTGAACTCACTGTAGCGCTTCATTATGTATTCAATACACCTGATGATCGCATCGTTTGGGATGTTGGACACCAAGCTTACGGACACAAAATCCTTACCGGTAGACGTGATCAGTTTCACACCAATCGAATGAAAGACGGAATTTCTGGATTCCCTAAAAGAAGTGAAAGTGAATTTGATCCTTTTGGAACAGGACACAGTTCAACTTCAATTTCGGCAACGTTGGGAATGACTTTGGCGGATCAAGCTCAGGGAAAACAGAGACACCATGTTGCAGTAATTGGAGATGGAGCATTAACTGGAGGAATGTCTTTCGAAGGGTTAAATCATGCAGGATCTTTAGACAATGATATGCTGATTATTCTCAATGATAATTGTATGTCAATAGATCCAAATGTTGGTGCTTTGAAAGAATATCTAACAGATATCACTGTTTCAAAAACCTACAATAAGGTCAAAGATGATGTTTGGAAAATCTTAGGGAAAATTTCAAAATTTGGCCCGAATGCACAGTCTATTGCCTCGAAAGTTTCAAGAACAATCAAAGGTTCTTTCTTAAAGAAAAGTAACTTCTTTGAATCTTTAAATTTTAGATATTTTGGTCCGGTTGATGGACACGATGTGGTGGCACTTACCCAGATTCTGGAAGATCTAAAAGAGATTAAAGGGCCAAAAATTCTTCACATACTTACAAAAAAAGGAAAAGGATACGAACATTCTGAATGGGGCGACCCGACGCTTTGGCATGCTCCTGGAGTGTTCAATAAAGATACAGGGGAAATTATAAAAGTGACCCCTAAGTCTGAAGAGCCACCAAAATATCAAGATGTATTTGGGCATACCATCGTTGAATTGGCAGAAAAAAATGAAAAAATAATGGGTATCACTCCAGCGATGGCAACAGGCTGCTCCCTAAATTTCATGATGAAAGCCATGCCAGAAAGAACGTTTGATGTTGGTATTGCTGAACAACATGCAGTTACTTTTTCCGCTGGGTTAGCGGCAGAAGGAATGATTCCATTTTGCAATATTTATTCTAGCTTCATGCAAAGAGCTTTTGATCAGATCATACATGATGTAGCGATTCAGAATCTGAATGTTGTTTTTTGTTTAGACAGAGGTGGATTAGTTGGAGCAGATGGAGCCACACATCATGGTACTTTTGATCTGGCATATATGCGAATGATTCCTAATATGACAGTTTGCAGTCCAATGAACGAGGAAGAGTTAAGAAACTTAATGTATACAGCCCAACTTGAAAATAAGGGCCCTTTCGCTATTCGCTACCCTCGAGGAAAAGGCGAAATGATTAACTGGAAAACTCCCTTGAAAGAAGTGAAAATTGGCTCAGGTCGAAAAATTAAAAATGGAGGTGAGTTAGCCATTCTTTCAATTGGTCCAATCGGAAATGAAGCCTTAAAAGCAATTGAAAAAGCAGAAGCCGAAAATATGTCTGTTGCACTTTACGATTTACGATTTGTAAAGCCATTAGATGAAGTCTTATTACACGAGGTGTTCTCCAAGTTCGATCATGTCATCACAGTGGAAGATGGCTGCATTAACGGAGGAATGGGATCAGCTGTTCTTGAGTTCATGGCTGAAAATGGATACAAAGCTAATCTGGTTAGATTAGGAGTTCCTGATAAATTTATTAACCAAGGTAGTCAGGAAGAATTATGGGCGGATTGTGGTTATGATGCTAACGGAATTTTAAACACTCTTTATCAACAAATTAGTTTGATTCGCTCAAAAAATACAGGCAGAAATGCACTTTAATTCTTATTTAACATCAAATTATTTAGGAATTTCAAATTAAAACCCTACTTTGCATCAAATTTAAATTTTAATTAATGAATACAGGTACAGTTAAGTTCTTTAACGAAACTAAAGGTTACGGTTTTATTAAAGACGATGAGAATGACAAAGAATACTTCGTTCACATCACAGGAATTATTGACAAGATCAAAGAAAACGATCACGTTGAATTCGAACTTCAAGAAGGAAAAAAAGGATTAAATGCAGTAAACGTGAAAGTAAGCTAATTGAAACTTTATATCGAATTTCCAAAAAGGTCGCAAGCAATTGCGGCCTTTTTTATTTTCTATAACGTTTTTATTGCCTAATCATACTTGGCATTCCTTGATATACTTAGGTTACAGTAAGTAAGCCACATTAGTTATTGAAAATGTGAGACTTAAGTTCTTTCTAATTTCTAAGGAATTCTAAATTTTCTTTCCTATATTTGGTACGAACTCACTTTTTTGAAGAATTTATCACCTGCATTTTTACGGCTGTCATTTTTTTATTGTGCACCACGTCCCAATATACAGAAGTCTAGTCTAGCCCGAAAAATCTTGTGAATCTTCCCTTCTGATGTTTAGCATCAGGGGGAGATTTTAAACTTTCTTTTTGAAAACCGGAACACTCGAACAAGCTTCTCCAAACATAATTACTTTTGCCACAGGTTGAATTTTCTCAACAAACTGAGCGTATAGATTATCATCTAAATCGTACTTGCCACAACCTTTAATGATGATTCTTGCATCTTGATATTCTGATAGATTTAGGTTTTCTATCCTTTGTGATATATAATGATTGTAAAAATCACTCTTTGTCCCAAAATAAAAGGTTCCTCCAATTTCATGTAACTCTGAAGCAATAAGCATAATCGCCCAAGTAGTAGTAATTGCTTCATCTTTATTGGTTAGAATGAGTGTTTTTCCTTCGAATTGTTGCCAATCAAAGTCTTTAATATTTTGTCTAAAGTCTTTTTCCCTCAAAAGAAATCCTTCAACCAAAAACTCAGAAATATCCATCTCAACTAGTTGAAGATCCTTCAACCAATCTTCCAAATCAAATTGAATGATTCCAGATTTTTCTACTCTATTGATGATTTCTTCTGCCATGCTTATAAAAAGCCTAATTCTAATTTAGCTTCTTCACTCATCATGTCTTTGTCCCACATTGGATCCCAGACAATATTAACTTTGACTGCTTCTACGCCATCTATTGCTTTCACCTTTTCTTCCACCTCAACCGGTAAAGACTCTGCTACAGGACAATGAGGCGAAGTTAATGTCATATCGATCTCTACTCCTCCTTGATCATCCAATTTTACTTCGTAGATCAATCCCAATTCATAAATATCAACCGGAATCTCTGGATCCTCCACTGTTTTCAATGCCGCAATAATTTCTTGTTGCAGTTCTTTATTTTTAGCGCTTGAAATCATTTTTCTACATTTTGTAAAGCCAATAATTTGATCTGTTTCACCATGCTTAAAAGTCCGTTGGCTCTGGTCGGACTCAAATGCTCTTGCAAACCAATTTTATCAATAAAATCCAAATCCGCAGTAACAATATCTTCTGGTTTTTGGCCTGAAAAAACTCTTAGTAACAAGGATATAATTCCCTTCGTAATGATGGCATCTGAGTCAGCATAAAACTTCAATACACCATCTTTCATTTCAGAATCCAACCAAACTCTCGACTGACACCCTTTAATCAATTTGTCGTCGGTTTTGTTCGCTTCTTGGATCAAATCCAGATCTTTGCCAAGTTCAATGATGTATTCGTATTTGTCCATCCAGTCATCATAGACCCCAAATTCATCAATGATTTCGTTCTCTATCTCTTCAATTTTCATTTCTATCCTAACATCGTTAAAGCCCTTTTCAAAGCTTGAATAAATTGATCAATCTCCTCTTTCGTATTGTAAAATGCAAAACTGGCTCGTACGGTTCCATTAATTCCAAAGTAATCCATAACAGGCTGGGTACAATGATGACCCGTTCTAACCGCAATTCCTTGCTTGTCCAATAAAGTTCCGACATCAAAGTGATGAGCTCCATCCACTACAAAAGAAAGCACACTCACTTTCTCATCCGCTTCCCCAATAATGCGTATTCCTTCCAGTTTTTTAATTTCTGATTCTGCATATTCCAGCAGTTCTTGCTCGTATTTTTGCAATTCCTGAATATCAAAAGAATCGAAATAGTCAATTGCGGTCTTTAATGCAATTCCACCAGCAATATTTGGAGTTCCCGCTTCAAATTTATGAGGTAATTCATTATAAGTTGTTCCACTCATCTTCACCTCTTTGATCATGTCTCCTCCTCCTTGATAGGGTGGCAATTGGTCTAGAGCTTCTTTTTTACCATACAGAATTCCTGTTCCGGTCGGACCAAATAACTTATGCCCTGAGAAAACATAAAAATCAACATCTAAGGCCTGCACATCTACTTTAAAATGCTGCAAGGATTGTGCCCCGTCAATTAATATTCTGGCTCCAACTTTATGGGCTTTTTCAATTAATTTTTCGATCGGATTGATTGTTCCGAGAGAATTTGAAACGTGGGTAACTGCCACCACTTTGGTGTTGGAATTGAAATGGGAATCAATTTGTGATAGATCCAATTCCCCTTTTTCATTCAAAGGAATATACTTACATGTAGCTCCAGAATATTCACATGCCATTTGCCAAGGCACGATATTCGAGTGGTGCTCCATCTCAGTGATCAAAACCTCATCTCCTGGTTTTAACATTTTGGAATAGCCAAATGCCACTAAATTAATGGAATCTGTTGTCCCTTTTGTAAATATAATTTCCTCTGAAAACTTTGCATTCAAAAAGCCTTGGATGGTTTTTCTGGATTCTTCATATAGATCCGTCCCAACCTGACTTAAATGATGTACTCCACGATGAATGTTGGCGTTTTCTTCTTTGTAAAATTGATTAATACGATCAATAACAACTTGAGGCTTTTGTGCTGTTGCTCCATTATCAAAATACACTAATGGTTTTCCGTAAACTTGACGTGCTAATAATGGAAAATCCTTGCGGACCGTATTGACATCGAATTTTCTCATTCGTGATCCAACAAATCTATTTTTTGAGCCATTTGACGAACTACATAGTTTTTCAATTCTTCCGTAGCCAAAGTTTCTACTACTTCTTCCAAAAACGAAGAAACCAACATTTTTCGAGCTCTATCTTCTGAAATCCCCCTTGCTTTTAGATAAAACAGGGCATTTTCATCTAATTGGCCTGTTACTGAACCGTGCGAACACTTCACATCATCAGCATAAATCTCCAATTCAGGTTTTGAATTGATCGTAGCTTTATCTGAAAGTAAAATATTGGAATTTTGTTGGAAAGCATTGATTCTTTGAGAATCCTTTCTGACGATAACACGTCCGTTGAAAACACCCGTTGCTTGCCCATTCATTACTCCTTTGAATAACTCATTCGACTCACAATCCTCCGATGCATGATCAATGAAAACATGATTATCAACATGTTGCTTTTCTTCTCCGTAATACAAACCATTTACGTGTGTATCACAACCTTTTCCGTCTTGACGAATATTGACATTATTTCTGATCAAATCTGCTCCTGAAGAGAAATTCCAAACAGAAATCTTTGAATCTCGAGCTTGAACCCCATTCACTGATTGAACATGAAAACAGTTTGGATTTTCAGCTTGCAAATTGATCAGTTCTAAATTCGCATTTGCCTCTGTTTCAAGGTTGAAATAACTATTGGTAAAACCAACACCTGCTCCTTCACTTACATAATTACATAGTATTCTGGCATTGGCATTTTTAGATGCTTTTATTCTGATCAAAGAATTTGCAATGGCACCATTTTGAGTATTCACAAATATAATTTGTAATTCATCCCATTCCTTTGTATTGTTTAAATCGATCTTCAAACCATCTTGCGCAAAGGCTTTTCCAATAAGCGAGAAAATCTGATCATCTCCACTATTGATTTCGTCTTTTCCAGGAATCTCTTTTGCGATGGACTCAATCCCAGATGTGATGTTTAAATTATGCTTAGAAAGTTCGGGAGAATAGATTCCATTCACAACAACCAATCTATTTGGAATATCCTCCTTCCAAATAGAATTTAAATCAGTAGAAATAGAACCATCTTTCTGGTAAAATTCGTTCTTGGTCAGCTTTCTTAACCTAGTATATTTCCAATACTCATCTTTGGTCGTTGGGAAATCCTTTCCCTCTAAAAGAGCTTTTGACTTCAGACCAAATTCTGAATTATTGGGTTTTAAATTCTTTACAAATTCCGCTACACTCATTCGAATGTTTTTTAATGATTAACGACTTCTTCCTTAATCCAGTCGTATCCTTTTTCTTCTAATTCTAGAGCCAATTCTTTTGGACCCGACTTCACAATTTTCCCATCATACAATACATGTACAAAATCAGGAACTATGTAGTCTAGAAGTCTTTGGTAATGAGTAATTACAATAGAAGCGGTATCTTCTTTCTTCAATGCATTCACTCCTTTTGCCACAATTCTTAAAGCGTCGATATCCAATCCTGAATCCGTTTCATCCAAAACAGATAATTTTGGTTCTAACATGGCCATTTGGAAAATTTCATTTCGCTTTTTCTCTCCTCCCGAAAAACCAACATTTACAGATCTATTCGCCAATTTCGAATCTAACTCAACCAACTTTGATCTTTCACGAACCATGGCCATGAAATCTTTTGCTGAAATAGGCTCTTGTCCTAAATATTCTCTTTTTTCATTGATGGCAGTTCTCAAGAAATTGATATTGGAAACTCCAGGAATTTCTACCGGATATTGAAAAGCAAGAAACAAACCTTCTTTTGCTCTTTCATCCGTTTCCATATCCAAAAGATCTTTTCCTTCAAATTCTACTGATCCTTTAGTGATTTCATAATCTTCTTTCCCAGCCAAAACAGAAGCTAAAGTAGATTTTCCGGCACCATTTGGCCCCATAATCGCATGTACTTCACCTGCTTTCACTTCAAGGTTCAAGCCTTTTAATATCTCTTTGCCGTCTATTTCGGCATGTAAATTTTGAATCTTAAGCATAATCTGATTTTATCCTACACTTCCCTCAAGGGAAATCGTTAATAATTTTTGCGCCTCCACTGCAAACTCCATCGGAAGCTTATTCAATACATCTTTACAATATCCATTTACGATCAAACCGATCGCCTTCTCTTCATCAATTCCTCTTTGTAAACAGTAAAAGATCTGATCTTCTCCAATTTTCGACGTAGTGGCCTCATGCTCTAATTGAGCTGTTGGATTCTCACATTCGATATAAGGGAAAGTATGTGCTCCACATCTATCCGTCATCAACAAACTATCACATTGAGTAAAGTTTCTTGCATTGTCTGCTTTACGATCAATCTTCACCAATCCTCGATAAGAATTCTGCGATTTTCCAGCTGAAATTCCTTTAGAGATGATCGTGCTTTTCGTGTTTTTTCCCAAATGGATCATTTTCGTTCCAGTATCCGCCATTTGGTGGTTATTGGTCACGGCAACTGAATAAAATTCTCCAACCGAATCATCCCCTTTCAAAATGCAAGAAGGATATTTCCAAGTAACCGCTGAACCTGTCTCAACTTGTGTCCAAGAAATTTTTGCCCTCTTGTGGCAAATTCCTCTTTTAGTAACAAAATTGAATACTCCACCTTTCCCCTCTTTGTCTCCAGGGAACCAGTTTTGAACTGTAGAATATTTGATCTCAGCTCCATCTAAAGAAATCAACTCCACAACAGCAGCATGCAATTGATTTTCATCTCTTTGCGGTGCAGTACAACCTTCCAGATAACTTACATAGGCATTTTCATCAGCTATCAATAAAGTTCTTTCAAACTGACCAGTACCTGCTTCATTTATTCTAAAATAAGTGGATAATTCCATCGGACACTTCACTCCTTTTGGGATGTAGCAAAACGAACCGTCTGAAAATACCGCTGAATTCAATGCTGCGTAAAAGTTATCCGACTGTGGAACAACAGTTCCCAAATATTTCTTTACCAAATCCGGATGTTCCTGAACGGCTTCTGAAAAAGAACAAAAGATAATTCCAAGCTCGGATAATTTTTCTTTGAAGGAAGTTGCTACGGAAACAGAATCCATCACAAAATCAACTGCTACACCCGTTAATCTTTTCTGTTCTTCCAGTGAAATCCCCAATTTACTCATGGTTTCTTTCATTTCTGGATCAACATCATCCCAAGACTCGTATTTCTGTTTCTTCGGAGCTGCGTAATAAGAAATCCCTTGAAAATCTGGCTTTTGATATTTTACATGCGCCCAATCTGGTTCTTCCATTTGTTCCCACATTTTGAAAGACTTCAATCTGAATTCCAACAACCAATCTGGTTCATTTTTTTTAGAAGAAATGAGTCTGATAATGTCCTCATTCAATCCATTTGGAATTTTCTCAGATTCGATATTGGTCGTAAAACCGTATTCGTATTCCTTATTTTCGAGATCTTTAGCTAACTCGTTTTCTGTATAATCCGCCATAAATTCTTTTTAAAGTGAGAAGCTTTCCCCGCATCCACAAGTTCTGTTGGCATTTGGATTGACAAATATGAAACCTTTCCCGTTCAAACCACCTGAATAGTCCAAAGTGGTTCCAACTAAATACAAATAGCTCTTTTTGTCAACAACTACCTTCATTCCGTTATCTTCAAACACCTTATCACTCTCTGACTCTTGATTGTCAAATTCGAGGTCGTACATGAGTCCTGAACATCCTCCTCCTTTTACCCCAACACGAATAAAATATCCATCTTTGTGGTCCTCCGACATCAACTGCAAGGCCTTATTTTTAGCGCTTTCTGTTACTTTTATCATTCTAAATCTTATTTAGATTAAATTTAAATAAGCCAAAATTGTTCAGCAAATTTACCAAAAATGTGGTATTGACACAAAGAAAAATCCCTTTTATTCCTTAAGAAATCAGAGAAGAAATCTTATTTGAAGGTTCACTTATCAGTAAATCCGTCTAACTTTGCAGCAGAATGAAGTTTTTACAGATTTTTTCTATAATACTTTTCTTGAGCGGATGTTCCACTGATGACGGGAAAGAATTGGCCCGAGAATACTGCAAATGTATTTCTTCTGCTAAAGGAGACGTTCTCCTAATTGGGGAATGTGAAGAGGATTTTAAAGATGAAATTAAAGCTATTGAAAAACAACCTAGAGTGTATAAGAACTTCATGGATGAATTAGAAAATTGTCAATAATGAAGAATAAAATCGCCTTATTAGTTGGTTTAGGTCTACTTTTTTCCTGCGGTTCTCTGGAAGATAGAATTGCTGAGGACATGAAAGAGCATTGTGAATGCATTTCTGAAAAAGGATTTGAAGATTCCGAATGTCAGGAGATCATGCATTCCATTGCATTGAAATACCAGGATGAAGAAGGAGCAAGGGATTTAATCCGAGAAGAGAGTATTAAGTGTGGAGAACAAATGATGAAAGATGGAAAAAACGACGCCTCTATCCGAGTTAGGTGAGTTCGGATTAATTAAAGAACTTACTGATGATATTCAAATCAAAAATTCAAGCACCATAGTGGGTGTCGGGGATGATTGTGCTGTTTTAGAGCGCAACAAAACTACTTTTACCATCACCTCTTCAGACACGCTCATGCAGGGGATTCATTTTGACTTGATGTACCAGCCTTTAAAGCATTTAGGCTACAAATCCATCGCGGTTAATTTATCTGACATCTATGCCATGAATGGTCAAGCTAAACAAGTGTTGATTAATTTAGCCATAGGCAATCGTTTTTCTGTGGAAGCGATTAAAGAAATTTATGATGGAATGAAGCTGGCGGCCGAAAAATATGGAGTAGATATTGTTGGAGGAGATATCACCTCATCCTATGCCGGTTTGGGAATCAGTATAACAGCCATTGGAGAAGTAGACAAGAAAAAAATTGTCTACAGATCTGGAGCAAAGGAAAATGACCTTATCGTTGTTTCAGGGGATCTTGGTGGGGCTTACATGGGACTGCAACTTTTGGAAAGGGAAAAAGAAGTTTTCAAGTCGAATCCACAAGCGCAACCCGAATTTGAAGGCAAAGATTATTTACTGGAGCGTCAATTAAAACCAGAAGCTAGAAAAGATATCGTTGAATTATTGGAAAAGATGGAATTGATTCCTACTTCAATGATTGATATATCTGATGGTTTAGCTTCTGAGTTATTGCATATATGTCAAGCCTCGAATGTAGGCGCAGCAATTTATGATGAGAAAATTCCAATTGACCCAGATACTTATCATACCGCAGTAGATTTCAATTTAGATCCTTATACTTCGGCATTAAATGGCGGGGAAGATTACGAACTTTTGTTTACCATCAAGCAAGAGGATTATGACAAAGTGAAAGGAAATCCTCATTTATCTGTAATTGGCCACATCACTGACGCAAATAATGGAGTTTATATGATGACAAAAGAAGGTCAAGCCGTTCCGATTGAAGCACAAGGCTGGAATCACTTTAGAGAAGAGGAATAGATTTTATCTGAAAAAAGAAGCAAAGTTTTTGTTCTTCGCTTTGGCTTCAACCCAATAGTCAAACCGAAAATACTCGAGAGGAATGTCATTTTCGGATTTTGATTTTTGCATGTCTTCATACAAATCATAAAATAATTCCTTGCGGTTGATCTCCTTATCTTTTTTAATGATTTGCTTGAAGTAATCCAGAAACAATTTTTCAAATGAGCGATCCTCTTTCTTACGGTCGTAAAATCTTTCAACTGCCTTCAACGTGTATGGCAATAATCTATCATTTTGCAATTCATAGTGGAGAATTAAATTGAATAGATTAGTATAGCCCATCAATTCTTCTGATTCTGATCCATTCATATTCAGAATTTGGTTTACCCAGTACAAGCTCCTTTTAAAATTTCCATTTCCAAAATGCGCATAAGCCAGCTGAAAATACATGAAGCTCTTGCGAACAGTATTAATCTTTTCATCAAAAAGCTGGAGTTTGTCTTCAATTTCAGGAAGCTTAATTTGAGCTTTTTCAAAATCCCCCGAACTGATTAAAAGCGACAATTCCAATGAAGTTATAGAAGTAAACATTTTTATTTCGTTGTCTTCCGTTACATTGATTTTGTAGATTTCTGAAAAGGATTTTAATTCTCTGAGTAACTCCTGAAAAATGATTTTAGCCTTTAATTTATGGGCAATAAAAGCCGCATTTACCAATATAGATATGTACAAATTTGGGTCTTGTGAAATTTTCGAAGTATTTGATCTAAAAAGAGATCTATTTTCCATGAGATAGTCCAAGGAAGTCTGAAATTCACCTATATAAAAATTATATGCTGAATTAATGTGATTCTTTAAATAGATAGAGTCAAAAAATAAGTGTTCCTTCCCTATTTCATTCAGGTAATCAATTTGCGTTTTAATTTCCTTAAGATCACTACTCGCATCGATGCGATTTTTGCGATTAATTTGAAAAAACAAATTGCTTTTTAAATTCCACATCATTACGTAATTCTTCAACTTCGCAAGATGACGGCCATCTTCCTGTAATAACTTCTCCAATTCCTTATTGTCTGTTCCTGAATAATTAAGAGACTCCAATAATTTTTTCTTCCTCAAACTGATATCCATTAATAAGGCATATCTATTGTGCTTAAGTGCCAATTTTTCAGCAGATCTCAGAATTTTGGATGTTTGACCGTACAAAGACTTGTTTTGAAGTATTTCAGAACTATTCAATAATTTATACAATTGCGCATCAACACTATTAGTCGCGTGAAACTGTTCTAAACTATTAAGTATGTGATCGTAAAGTCTCGCTTTAGTAATGGAAAATTTATTTAAAAAAGGCTCTCCTTTGAAATGATCCATGATGATTTCCTCGTCATACTCTTCCATGGAATCAATGAAATCGAACAATTGAATGTATTTGTTCTCGTTTCCAATAACATGTTTGCTGGATAAAACTTTGAAATACCTTTTTTCTGACTTTGTCAATGATTTAACTAATTCAAAAAGAGAAGAAGATGCTTTGTTCGACATATTTACTAAGGTTTTGGGTTTCAGTAAATTTACGAAAGGACATCCTAAACTTAGGCTCCATAGAATACCTAAATTCTACCATTGAATAGATTGATCATCAGCTTTTTTCGAGAAAAATTTAGGGCACAAAAAAAGGCGCTCTAAAAGCACCTTTTTCCTATATAATTTGAAATATTAATCGAAGTCTAAATCGTTTTCCGGGTCTGTTATGTCTCCGTCACTATGTCCATCTTTAACGTCTCCGTTACCATTTCCATGACTATCAACATCCACTGAAACACTTGTCCCTGCCTCTCCACTCTTCTTACTAGGATTGCCAGCATTTCCAGCAGGCACAATAACCTCCTTGGTACAACTTGCCACCATCAAAAGTGCAAAAACGACTGCTAATATGTTTCTGAAAAACTTCATCGTAACATCAAATATAGGCAATAAGGCCGAATTATCCAAAAAATTCTAATCAATTTTTAAATAAATTTTTACTTCTGTTCCTGCGGTGTTCCCATTTTCATCATAAATTTCATTCGGCCCTTCTATTTTGAGATCCTTTCGAAGAATCCTTTTCAAGATGTCTATTCGATTAGCCGTAATCTCCATTCCCTTTGAATCATGATCGCTGTCGTAGTTTTCCTTCAGCTTTTGACTCTGATTAATTCCAATTCCATCATCTTTTATCTCAAAGACTACGGAATGATCTTCAATTTTGATGTGAATGGTAATTCTTCCCTTTTCTTTTTTCGGTAAAATCCCATGGATGATACTGTTTTCTACAAAAGGTTGTAACATCATGGATGGAATCTCGAGCATTTCCACGTCTACCTCAGGATCGATTTTTATTTCATATTCAAACTTACCTGAAAAACGCATACTTTCAAGTGAGAGATACAATTCTAATCGATTGATTTCATCGCTCAAAACGACCATATTATTTTCGTTGGTGGTACTATCCAAATTCTTACGGATAAGCTTCGCAAAATTGGTTAGATACTTATTTGCAGAAATTTTATCTGAAACATTTATGAAATACTGAATGGAATTCAAAGAATTAAAAATAAAGTGACGGTTCATACTCGCATTCAAACTTTGTTGCTCAAGCTGAAGCAATTTGGACTTATAAACTAGATTTTCATTGTCTTTCTTCTGCTTGATGATCTTTGTTCTATAATTCACTATGAAGAATACGATCCCCACAATTAGTAAAATGGAAGAGGAAATAAACCACCAGGTTAACCAAAATGGAGGTAGAATTTCGAAAGTAAATTCAGCCGTTTCAGAAATGAGTCCGCTTTTATTGATAGCTCTAACCTTAAACGTATAGATACCCGGTGATAAGGAGGTGAAAGTGGCAAAATCATTTTCAACGTAAGGCGACCATTCTTCGCGGTAACCTTCAAGTTTATATTGGTATTTCAAGTCATTATTATTCTTGAAACTCAATCCCGAAAACTCAATTGTAACATAGTTGAACTTAAAAGGTAATTTAAGATTTACTGGCAATCCATCTTTATCGAAGGAATTGGAATAGGCACTTAGATCTTTATCTTCAAGAAAAATCTTTAAATCAGAAATCGATATTATTGGCTCTATTACATCCTCTATATTCTGAATATCATCGTATTGAAATTTCACCAATGATTCTTCCATACCAAACCACACCACCTTTTCTTCAACGAAAACTGAATTCAAATTAACTTCAGATCCTGGCAATCCATCTATGGCCGAAAATCTTTTTAAATTTTCTAAGTACAAATTCTCCTTGTCAAATTCTCCTATGTAAAACCCCGAATTCGTTCCGAAACAAAGCTTACCATCAAAGTATTTCACCATATTCACTTCTTTTGAAGTTTTCGATAATTTGACTGAAGGTGGCTGAAGAGTTTGATTCTTAATGAAATAAACTCCCCTTTCTGTACCAATTACTACCCTATCAGAATCAATGATATCCAATGCATTTACTTCAAGAAATCCTTGATCGTTCGGAATTTGAAGCAATTCTTTTCCATTAAAAACATAAACTCCATTAAGCGTGGCAAACCAGATTTTTCCATCTTCCCCTACCTGAATACTTCGAATCCAAACGTTCAATTCCTGCCCATAGAATCCTTTTGAGAAGCTATTTCCATCATAAAAATTGATTCCTTCTGGGCCACCAATTAAAAACTGGTTTCCCTTAACTTTTGCAATTGCGGTGATCTTATCAGAAAGTAATCCATCTTTCTTAAAATAGTTTTTAAGGATCCCATTCTTAACAATGGTCAGACCCTGTTGTGTTCCTACAAAGTAGTTGTTTTCATCTTCCACAAACATGGTCCAAACCGTGTTGCTTGGCAAACCATTAGATTCGTTTAGAATTTGGGTTCGACCGTCTTTGTCCCATATTGTAATTCCATTATTGTATGAACCTAAAAAGTAGGTGGATTCCTTTTTGGTAATGTACATTATCTGATTACTCCCTAAGCCTTCTTTAGTGGAATAACTAACAAATGTTTCTCCAATAAATCGAGTAAAGCCCTTCCCATCGGTTCCGATCCATAAATTGGCCTCGCGATCCATGAAAATTCTTAAAAGTTGGGCATTGGGAAGACCATTTTCATTTGAAATGGAATATTCTTTCTCTTGGGTAATTCGATTGTAACAAATTAAATTGGATTTTGTCGCTACACAAATATTATCCCCATTCAGCTGAAAATCACGAATGGTCTCCTCTTCCTTCAAATAAGGAAGCTTCTTTAGTTTTTTATTCTGATACCTAAAAACTCCGGTTGGCTTATAGGCTCCAACATAAACATTTCCTTCATAGGATTTGATTCGGCCAAAAGAAACAGAATTTTCTACAATTTCGAAATTCTGATTTTTTTCTTTCACAAGTAGCCCTTCTTTTGTGGAAACCAAAAACTGATGTTCATCCGCATACATATCCCTAATTTTCTGATCTTTTGGGAAATTCGGGTAAGGAATCAGCTTTTGATCGGATTGATAAAATATCGAAGCCCCATTTGTTCCAACAAAAATTGTGTCGTTGTATTCCATGATGCAATCCACACGGAAGGTTTCAAAATCTTCTGGAAATAATATTTGTTGAAATTTCTTATTTGAATATATGCAAATCCCGCCTTTGGAGCCAATGTATAGTTTGTTGTTTTTGGCGTACAAGGATCGAATCGCGTCACGGATCAGACCATCTTCAATTGTAAAAATTGTAAATTCCTTTCCGTCAAATTTATTTAAGCCCCCCTCAGTCGCAATCCATAAAAACCCTTTTTCATCCTGCTGAATGTCGTAAACCTGAGATTGACTTAATCCAGAATTCGTAGAATAAGAATCAAAACTATACTGTTGGGCATTGATCGAGAAGAAGAGAATCCCGAAAACAAGTAAAAGTACTGATCGGATCACAGACTCTTCAACATTTGAGTAAAACTCGTGATTCTGTTTCTGGCAATTGGAATTTGTTTGCCATTTTTAAGCACTGCATAATGCCCGTCTTCATTCAAATACTCCTTAAGTTGATTTAGATTAATGATATAGGATTTATGTACCCGATAGAACTTTCTTTGATCTAACAAATTCTCATAGATTTTCAAAGTTCGGGTATCTAAATATCGGCTTCCATCTTGAAAATACAACATAGTACAATTTCCATTCGCTTCTAAATAGGTGATATCATCATCCTCTACAATCTTCAACCCTTTGGAATGTGAAATTACTACTTTGCCAGATGCTTTTCCTTTGACTAGTTTATCCGACAAATTTCTGAGCGATTCAAAATATACATCGTAGTTGTCGGGTGACGATTTAAAAGCTTCATAAGCAGCGGATAATTTCTCTCCAGCCGCCTTCAAATCATCAATATCTATCGGTTTAAGAATATAATAGACTGCGTTTGCATTGAAAGCTTTTACAGCATAATCTTTAAAGGCCGTTACAAATACGACCAAGAAATTTCTGTGTTCAACTTCTTCAAGAATTTCAAATCCCTCAGCCCCACTTGGCATTCTGATATCGAGAAACACCACGTCAGGCTTTTCATTGTTGATGATTTCAATGGCCGTTTCTTTTGAGTCTGCTTTTGCAAACACTTCAAGATCTGGGCAGAAGTCACCTATTAACATTTCCAGATTATTTCTGGCTAATTCTTCGTCATCAACAATTAGAGTTCTCAATTTCATAATAACTAGTTTGTAAGGTTTAACAAGAAAGACAAAGCATCTATCTTCTCAGGTAAATATACAAAACAGATAATTATTACACCTTACACAAGAATAAATCTTCACTACACTACACTCTTTCACAGCAGATTGAACCAAATAGAATATTTAAATTAGAGTAAGAAATCAATCAAATAATGTTGTTATGAATAGAAATTTACCTTTAGTTGCGAAAAATGAAATCTGGATTTTTATCGATTGTGGAGGATAAAAATTAAAATCTAAGAAACTATTTCTGTTAAGATTCTTCTTGTTGCTTTAAGATTTTCCCAAACAGACATGTGGCCCGAGTTTTCAATCATGTAAAACTTGGGCTTTTTTGTGAGTTGATTCAATGCATCTTCCATGTACTCAGATGGAATAATTGGGTCATTCTCTGCCTGAACCACACAGATTTTTTCGGAATACGTACTCACAATTTCTTTGTTATTTAATCGATCTCTTAGTCCTTTAGTGGATTTAATGATATCCAGCTCATTTATTTCTTTTGCTTTTTGAATTAAATCCTGAATTGTTCGGGAGGTAAAGTCATTTTCAACATAAAACAAATTGCGAATAGCTTCATTTAAAAAGACTAGTTTGTTTTTTTGGACTACTTCAATCACTCTATTTCTGTTCTGAATTCGCTCTTCCGAATCTTCCCAAAAATTTGAGTTGAATAAAATAAGTCGCCGAAGGCTTCTAATCTTTAATAATTCTAAACCAACATAACCCCCCATGGAATGGCCTATCACAATTGGATTTTCGATTTTCCTATCCTTTATAATCTCATCCACTTTTTCTGCCATGAATTTCATGGAATAGGCTTCTAAATTATAAGATGGACTCTCTCCATGTCCTGGTAAATCTATGAGTAGAAGTTGATGCTTTGGGAAAGCCGTCTTTACATCTTCCCACATACTCGAGTCCTCTAAAAAACCATGCAGAAAAACAATTGGAGCGCCTTCCCCTATTATTTGATAATGTAAAAGTGAATTATTCAATGAGCTAGGTATTCATCAAATCTTCAATTTCATCTGCTTCAATAGGAATTGAACTCATTAAATTAAATGGTTCGCCTTTTTCTTGCACAACCAAATCATCCTCAATTCGAATTCCCAGATTTTCTTCAGGAATATAGATTCCAGGTTCACAAGTGAAAGCCATGCCAGCCTGAATGGGTTTTGTCCATGACCCCACATCATGCGTATCCAATCCAATATAGTGGGAGGTACCATGCATGAAATATTTTTTATATGCCGGCCAGTTAGGGTCCTGGTTTTTAATATCTGTTTGATCAATCAGTTTCAGACCCAATAATTCTGATTCCATTAACTTCCCAACTTCTAGGTGGTATTCAGATAATAGAGTACCCGGTCTGAGCAATTTTTCCGCCTCCTTCTTTACTCTTAATACGGCATTGTATACGTCTTTTTGTCTTGGAGTGAATTTTCCATTAACAGGAACACAACGGGTCAAATCTGAAGCATAATTGGCATATTCAGCTCCAAAATCCATTAGAATTACATCACCATCCTTACATTGCTGATTGTTTTCAATATAGTGAAGTACACAAGCATTTCCACCAGAAGCAATAATAGGAGTGTAAGCAAATCCTTTCGATCTATTCCTAATAAATTCATGTATAATTTCAGCTTCTATCTCGTACTCCCAAACATCAGGCTTTATAAATCCTAATATGCGACGAACTGCACTCTCAGTTATATTGCAGGCCTTTTGCATCAAATCTATCTCAATGGAATGTTTAATAGATCTAATTTCATGCATTATGGGTGCAGATCTTCTATAGTTTTGAAGCGGATAGTGTTCTTTACACCAATCAATGAATCGATCTTCCCTAGTCTGACCTTCCGTATTTGCTCTTAAATGTTCGTTGGTATTCAGGTAAACATTTTCAGCTTCAGTAACCATGGTTTTGAAAATTGTTTCAAACTGATCCAGCCAATACACGGTTTGAATACCAGAAACTTCAAATGCTTTTTCTTTGGTTAGCTTCTCCCCTTCCCAAATCGCAATTAATTCAGAAGTCTCTTTTAGAAATAAAACCTCACGATGCTTCGAATTTGTAGCATCAGGGAAAAGAACTAAAATACTCTCTTCTTGATCTACTCCTGATAAATGAAATATATCACGATGCTGCTGGAATGGCATTGTGCTATCGGCTGAAGTGGTCACAATATCATTCGAATTAAAAACTGCTAGAGATTTTGGTTTAAGATGTTTGGCAAAATTTGCGCGATTTCTCACAAACAGCGCGTTATCGATAAGATCGTATTTCATAGCCTGAATTTTTGGTCTAAAGTAAGAAAAACAAAAAAGATTCAAAATAATTTATGGTCGTAAATACTTTACGATCTAGCATAGTAAAATTGTATCAAAACGAAACAATTATGGATAAAAAAGCTAGAAACTTCAAATCGGTGATCATCAACTACATTACATTTGAGTCAGGTGATAACGAGGCACTTATTGATTGTAAGATCAAAGAAAACAAAAAAGAAAGAGAATCCAAATTGATCATTTCAATGTCGGATTTAAATAAGCTAATATCCTCTTTAAAAAAGATAATTTCTGCTGATTTAAATATGGAGTGTCACACCATTAACGGGCAATCTAATTTTTATCAGATAGATGTTAAAAAATCAGGAATTGCAAAAGTCGATCTAAGTCAATTCTTCAAGACAAGCCAAATCAAACAAATAGTAGCATAATCATGAAAATTATCAGTAAAGTCAACAATCTAACTAGACATGATTTAATTTATGTCTATGAAAAGATGAAAATCGGTGAACCTATAGAATTGGACACTGACCCATCCACAAATACGACTTGGGTCATTTATAAAAACCATAAAATTGGGACACTTGATTCCTTTGATTTTCAATTTTGGGGTTTGGGGAGTAAAGTAATGGCTAAAATAAATTCCATATCACTTAACAAATACCTTCCATTTGAAAATTTTGATATTGAAATAAAGCCAACCTTTTAAGGAATTTTTCGTTTTCATAGAAAAGTATTATTTTTACTGTTTACTAAAACTATTTTACTATGACCATTACGAAGAATACTCTATTTGCAGTTTTGGGGTTAACGTTTTTTGGTATTTCTTGTCAGAGACACCAGATTGTACCTCCACCAGAGCCGCCAGTTGATCAGGTTGAAGTAGACTGTATGTTTCAAGGGCAAGTGGATACTTCAAATTACACTTTGCAAGAAGGAACAAATAGTTACGCCTGCAATATGTTGGTTACAAAAAACATCCAACCTTCACCATTAACTTCAAGTGCAATTTATACTGATTCTTTGGGAAGTACATCTTCATCCATTAATCATGGTATTCGTTTGGACTTAGGTAGTTTTACTTGGATTGATGATGGATCAAACAACCCTTCTATTTCTGAATTTCAAACCTTTTTCTCAGGAGCCAACCTCATGGCTCAATTTGGTGACTCTGTTAATTTGCCGTATAGTAATGCGGGAGCTAGTGGTGTTCAGTTGACTTGGGTTGACCAAAACGGAATTCCTTACTTTTCAAGAGATACCTCAACTTATGCAGGTTCATTTTTTATGTTAAACAATGTAATGTATGAGGCTGACAACGACAATGAATACGTGAAATGGTCTGCTTTATTCACATGTGAACTTTGGGATGCAGCTGGAGTAAATTCAGTAGTAATTTCGAATGGGATCTTTAACGGAGCATTTAGAAGAAGAACTCAGTAATGTTATCATAGACTTAACTGAGGTTTAAGATATCTTTATAGAAGACCGAATTTTTTGATTCGGTCTTTTTTTTTGTTAAATTGCTTAAAACTAATTAGATGAACGCTTCTGTAAAAGTTGGCATTATCGGTGATTTTAGCTTTATGTACAATGCGCATCACGCAACCAATCACGCCTTGGAGCATTCTAAAAATCTTTTTGAAGCAAATCTCGATTATTACTGGATTCGAACCTCTGAAATTGCGGATGGGTCAGACAATATTCTAGATAATTTTGATGGAATCATCATAGCACCTGGACCCTATCAAAGCGATTTTTTCATGAAATTAGTTATCAAGAAAATTGCACATAAAGAAATTCCCGTTCTTGGGACAGGAGAGCCATTCAAAATGTATTTGGAATATCTCGGAACAAAGTTTTATTCTGAAAGCGCAAATGATATCATTTCGGATAATGAAAATAAATCCAATCATTTTGAGAAGTTGTATTTACAGGATCCTAATGGGAAACTTCTTAAAATGTATGGATCCAGACCCCTTGTTGAATATTCCTCTGTGCGTTATTCATTAAATCCTGAAATTCAAAAATTCTTAGAGCACAACGCAATTGATGTTTTGGCTAAAGAAGAAAATGGAAATTTATTGGCTTTTTCGGATAAAGAGAAGCCTTATATGAAATTCTCCGTTTTTTGTCCCCAAGTGCTATCATCTGAAGCGCTTCCTCATCCTATTTTCACCACTTTCATTGAAGAGATCCTAAAATTTAAATTGATTCCTAAAGTCATTTAGTTCTCTGCTTCATAACCTTCATCAACTAATAAATCTTTTGATTCAGCTGCGGCGACTGCAAGTTGATCACACATTTCATTGTAATAATGTCCATCGTGTCCTTTCACCCAATGGAAATGTAAATTATATCCTTTGGAGGCTTCAATATACCTTTTCCATAGATCAACATTTGCCTTCCCTTTGAAATTTTTTAAGACCCATCCGTCCAGCCATTTTTTACTAATTGCATCAACAACATATTTTGAGTCACTATAAATGTGAACAGGAAATTTTGCTGTTTTTAGATTTTCTAAAGCCACAATTACGGCCAGAAGTTCCATTCGATTATTGGTCGTTTTACGATAACCTTGATTCAATTTTTTGATGTTTTCTCCAAACTTTAAAACAATTCCATACCCCCCATTCCCAGGATTTCCCTGAGCAGAACCATCCGTGTAAATTTCTAATCTTGGCATGAACAAAGATAGACTTTAATTGTATTCCTTTAACTAAGAAACAAAATAAACATTGGAAACATTTTACTTTTTTTTTGTTTCCTATGTGAAAATTGTTATACATTTGCGCCATGGAAGAAAAATATGCAGACATAATTAATCGAGCACAAGAAATTTACATGAGATATGGAATAAAAAGTGTGACTATGGATGATATGGCTCGACATCTAGGTATTTCAAAAAAAACGCTCTATAAATATGTCACGGATAAAACTGATTTGGTCAACAAGACTATTGAAAATCAGCTTGAAAATGAAATGTGTCGTATTAAGATGAGTGCAGAATCTGCAAAAAATGCCATTGAGGAACACATTACAATATCTAAAAGTGTTATTGCTCAAATGAAAAATGTACAGCCGGCAGTATTCTACGACTTAAAGAAATACTATCCCGAAGCTTGGAACATGTATCAATGCCATAAACATGAAGAAGTTTTTAAAACGATCAAGGATAATATATTATCGGGAATGAAAGAAGGTTTGTATAGAGAAGATATCCACCCAGATGTAACGGCCATGCTATATATACAAAGTGTAGATGTTCTCTTCTCGGATGAAATGGTGCGAATCATGTCGACCTATGACTTTCCGACAATACTTATTGAAAAGATCAAGTATCATATTTACGGAATTTCAACAGAAAAAGGAATTAAAGAATTCAAAAAACAATTAGAAAAGTTATATGAATAAGGCATTTAAAATATTAAGTATTCTCTTGTTTACAGGCATTTCAGCTTTCGGACAAGAACAGGCGGATTCCACTAAATTCAGTCTCCAACAGGCTCTAGATTATGGTTTGCAACGCCATGAATCTATCAAGAATGAAGAGTTGGAATATAAATCCGCAGAAAAACAAGTTTGGGAGGCTACCTCATACGGATTACCCCAAGTAAGTGCATCAGGACAATTTAGACACAATATAATTATTCCGAAATCTATTGTTCCAGCTAACGCGTTTAACCCCGCGGCACCTGCTGATGAGTTGGTTGCATTAAAATTTGGGACCAACTACAACGTGGACTTTGGATTTCAGGTTAATCAGCTCATTTTTGAGGGGTCCTATATTGTCGGAATTCAAGTCTCAAAGTACTATAAAGAATTTACTTCCACTTCAATTGATTTAGCAAAACAGGATGTTATGTACAATATATCCCAAGCCTATTATTTGGGGCTAATCGCCGAGGAAAACCTTCAACTAATCGATTCCACAGTAGAAATTACAAAGAAATTATTAGAGGATACAAAGGAACTATTCAAATCTGGATTAATCGACGAAACGGAAGTGGATCAACTGGAACTCGCTTTATCTAGGGTAGAAACTCAAAGAATTTTAGCAAAAAGACAATTTGAAAATTCCAAAAATCTATTGAAGATGTCTATGGCATATGATATGGAACAAGACATTGAGCTCACCGATGACTTGTATTCAATTTTAGAAACTTTGAGGGCAAATAACCCAACTCAAAAATTGTTAGATGTCGAAAATAATCTGGACTTTATACTTCTCAAAAGAAAGCAAAAATTAGATGAGTTTAATGTGAAAAATGAGAAATTTAAAAATCTGCCATCAATTGCAGCCTTTTTCCAATTGAACACAGCCGCTGGAAGAAATAATTTCGACTTTTTTCAAAACAAACCATGGTACGCCAACTCGATGTGGGGTCTAAGTTTGAATATCCCCATCACTAGTTCTGGGAATAGATGGGCGAAAGAACAGAGAGCGAAAATAGTAGTCCAACAGACAAGTAATAAAATGGACTTATTGGTTCGAAGTTTAAAATACCAGGAAGTACAGGCTAAAACACAATACAACGATGCTTTTGATCAACTTTTAAGAGAGAAGGATAATGTAGATCTGTCGAAAAAGATCTATGAGAGAACCATTATAAAAAGAAGTGAAGGAATGGTAAATTCATTAGAAGTAAGTCAGACCCAAAGCCAATACATTTCTGCTCAAGGAACCTATATTCAGGCCATTTTTGATGTACTCCAGGCCAAAACTAATTTGGACAAACTGTTCAATAATTACACGCAAAAATAAAAACCAAAATATTCAAATCTTATAAAATGAAAACTAAAAGAAATTTAATCGTCGCTTTATTCTCAGGACTTTTGTTTTCTTGTTCCGGTGAACAATCGGAATTGGAGACCAAGCAGTCCAGAAAAAAAGAGATTCTTTCTGAAATAGAAGAACTAAATACTAAGTTGAAAGATCTAAAAGAAGAACTTGCCATTTTAAATCAAGATCTGAATGAATTGGATACAATTGATCATGTTGCTACTCTTAATGTGACAGCTATATCGCCTAAAATTCAGGATTTTGTTCATAAAATTGAAGTACAAGCCAACATTGAAACAGACCTCAATGCACTTGTTGTTGCAGAATCACAAGGTATTATCAGAAAGATTGTAGCAAGTGAAGGTCAGGCAGTAAAAAAGGGACAAACACTTGCAATTATAGACTCTGAAATACTTCAGGACAACATCAATGAAGTTAAAAAAGCAATGGAATTGGCCGATTTTGTATATCAAAAACAAAAAGCATTGCATGAAAAAGGAATCGGATCAGAATTGGATTATGAATCTGCCAAAAACCAAAAAGAATCCTTAGAGAAGAAATTGATTACTCTTCAGTCGCAACAAGGTAAAACCGTTATTAAAGCCCCCATAACAGGAGTTTTAGATGAAATATTCCTCAACCTAGGAGAAATGGCTTCTCCACAGCAGCCATTTGCGAGAATTGTGAATGCAGATAATGTAAAGGCAATTGCCGAAATATCGGCAACCCATTTAGCAAATATTAAGCAAGGTACTGAAGTTGAATTAGTTATTCCGTCATTCAATGATACTACATTGATAAGCGAATTAACAAACATAGGAAACTACATCAATCCAACCAACCGAACTCTTAAAGTTCAAACTGAAATCAAAGGAAATAAGTTTCTTATTCCAAATATGGTAGCAATAATGAAAATAGTTGATTTTCAAATGAAAAATGCTTTAACCGTGGACAGAAGGGTGATTGTACAGGATCGAAATAACAACTACTTTATATACCTAGTCGATGAAAATGCTCCGGAAGGTAAGTCTAACATTACTAAAGTGGAAGTAGAGATTTTGAGTACTTACAAAGACCAAAGTGCAATAAAAGTAAACCGCAATGATATTCTACTAACTGAATCCTCTAAGATTGTCGATCAAGGTGCGAAAGGGATCACAGAAAATGATCGTGTCATTGTCAAACAAAACAAAGAAATTGCCCAAACTGAGAAATAATGAAAGAAGAAAATACGCATAAAGTGGAAAAGGAATTTGGTCTCTCCAATTGGTCGGTTTCCAATCTCAAAACCGTATTCCTTATCGCTGCAATTATTGTTCTCGGAGGGTTCATTTCATACACTGGAATGCCAAAAGAGAATTTTCCTGAGCTTCAAATTCCAGAAATCTATGTTGGAATTGCAAAGCCAGGCAGCTCGCCAAAAGTAATTGAAAAGGAAATAACAAAACCGATTGAAAAAGAGATCAACACTATCAAAAACATAGATGAGATATCCTCTACTTCAATACACGGGTATGCCACTATTCGAATCAAATTTGATTTCTCGGTGAATGTAGACGAAGCCCTTCGAAAAGTAAAGGATGCTATTGATAAAGCTCGCGCAGAACCAGAATTTCCGGAATTACCCGTAGAACCAAATGTATTCGAATTGGATCCCTCAGACATGCCAATATTGAATATCAATTTACGTGGAGCAGATGCAAAAATTCTTAAAGAGGTTGGAGAAGAACTGCAAGATCGAATTGAAGATCTATCCGAGATTTCTGAAGTCGACATTAGAGGTGTTCAGGAAGAAGAAATGCGTATTGATGTAGACCGACTGAAAGCGGAAGCTGTAAATGTTTCTTTGGATGACATTCAAAATGCTATTTCGGCTGAGCACATGACCGTATCAGGAGGAGAACTATTGGCCTATGGAATGCGAAAGTCCATTCGAATCGAAGGAGAATTTGCTGATGCAGAGGAATTAAAGCAAATCATAGTCAAACAAGATGATTATGATCCTGTATATTTAAAAGATGTTGCTGATGTCTATTTTGGCAACGCCGATACCACTTCCTATGCTCGTGAATGGGGTGAAGATGTAATCATGCTTGACATCAAGAAGCAGGCAGGCAAAAACCTTTTGGATGCAGCGGATAAAATTCGAATGCTCGTTAAGAAAGCACAAGCTGATGGAACCATTCCTGCAAATGTCAAAGTGAGTTTAACAAATGACCGATCAAATAAAACCAGAACGATGGTGTCGGATTTGGTGAACTCCATCATTTTTGGAATCATTTTAGTGGTCATGGTCTTACTCTTCTTCTTAGGTTTGCGTAACGCTATATTTGTTGGTATCGCTATTCCTTTGTCCATGTTTATGTCCTTTCTCATTCTTTCTGCAATGGGGGTTACACTAAATGTTATGGTACTTTTCTCCCTAGTATTGGCTTTGGGAATGCTAGTAGACAACGGAATTGTGGTAATTGAAAATATTTACCGCTTGTTAGATGAAGGGTATGACCCGATTCAAGCCGCCAAAAAAGGAGTGGGTGAAGTAGCCTGGCCGATTATTGCATCTACTGCCACTACTTTGGCTGCATTCATTCCACTAGCGCTTTGGCCAGGATTAATGGGTGAATTTATGAAATACCTTCCGATTACCTTGATGATTGTATTGGGGTCATCGCTTTTCGTTGCTCTTGTCATTAATCCTGCAATCGCTGCTGTTTTTATGAGACGTGGTGAGAAAAAAGTAAACAAGAAACGGGTGATAATCGTTTCTGGAACCATTACAGTTTTAGGAATTTTAGCTCATTTCGCAGTTGGTCCAACGGCAGGGAATATTTTAGTTGTTGGAGGTTTGTTTGGGCTGCTTGAAGTATTTGCTCTTTCTCCGGCAGCTAAATACTTTCAAAATAAAATTCTTCCGATACTTGAAAATGCATACGATAGATTTTTAAGAATCACGTTGAAAGGCCCTAATCCCCAAATATTCTTCGCAGGAACTCTTGGGCTTCTGGTTATTTCATTCATATTGATGGCTGTTATTCCACCGAAAGTTTTGTTCTTCCCAGAGAATGAGCCTAACTATGTGAATATTTTCATACAACATCCAATTGGAACGGATATCAAAGAAACCAATAAAACCACACTAGAAGTCGAAGCCAAGTTGAATGAAATTCTTGCGCCATATTTGGAGAAGGATTCTTCCGCTATGGACGAAGATCACAAAATGATTCAATCAATTATCGCCCAAGTTGGTGATGGAACAAGTGATCCAAGACAAGGAGTTTCAATGGGAAATACTCCACACAAAGGTCGTGTGATTGTACAGTTTGCAGAGTTTCAATATAGAAATGGAGTTTCTACTTCAGACATTCTTTCTGAAATCAACAAAATCAAGGAAGATTTCCCAGCAGATATTCAAATTTCTGCAATTAAAAATAAGGAAGGCCCTCCTCTTCCTCCTGCAATTAACATCGAAGTTTCTGGCTCTGTTCCTTATGAAGCTCTGATTGAAGAAGCCGATAAGATCAAAAATTACCTTGATCGAAAAAAAGTAAAAGGGGTAGAAAAATTGAAATTGGATGTAGAAACTGGAAAACCTGAAATTCCAATATACGTAGATCGAAAAGAGGCTCGAAAATTAAACGCCTCTACGGGTCAGATATCAATGGCGATAAGAAAGGCTCTTTTTGGACAAGATGTAAGTGTCTATAAGAAGGGTGATGACAACTATGATATCGTAGTTCGATTTGATGAGGAAAATAGAAATAATTTGGACGCTTTATTGGATCAGAAGTTAATTTTTAGAAACAACAAAGGTCAATTATTGCGAATTCCAATTCGATCAGTGGTTCATCCTCCTAAGGAGATTAACTCTTATTCCGCGGTAGTAAGAAAAGACCTTGTTCCAATGGTTACCATTGTATCTGATGTTATTGATGCCAATCCAGATGAAGTAATCAAAGAATTAAAAGGCTATATGCAGCAATATGAATCCGAAATCGGATTGTCGGAAGGCATTAGCTTTAAATTTACTGGACAACAAGAAGAACAGCAGAAAGAAATGGCCTTCCTAAGTAAAGCATTGTTGATTGCAGTCTTTTTAATCCTATTGATCATTGTAACTCAATTCAACTCTTATTCGACACCGACCATCATCATGTTCTCCGTTGTTTTTAGTTTGATTGGGGTATTGCTCGGATTATTGATCACTGGTGAAGAATTTGTGATCATTATGACTATGATTGGTATTATTTCACTCGCGGGAGTTGTGGTTAACAACGCCATTGTATTGATCGATTATACTAATTTGATCATTGAAAGGAAAAAGGCAGAACAAGGTTTGGCGGAACATCAACGTTTGCAGCTAGAAGAAGTGATTGCCTCAATTGTAGAAGGTGGTAAAACTCGTCTGCGACCTGTATTACTAACAGCTATTACCACCATTCTGGGTCTGATTCCATTAGCCGAAGGAATCAACATCGACTTTGAAAGCTTGTTTGCCGGTGGTGGAGCCAATTTTTACATAGGTGGAGATAACAACATGTTTTTTGGTCCGATGTCCAAAACCATCATTTATGGTTTAACTTTCGCCACCTTCCTAACATTGGTTATTGTACCAGCCATGTATTTGATGTTGTACAGATTTAAAATCTGGGTATTACGAAGAAGGGCTCACTAGAGTCTGGAATTCACATACATTTTTCATAGTTTTTGATTTTAGTTTAAAGGCCTCGAGCAATCGGGGCTTTTTTAATTCGGAATTCGAAATGTGTAATTCGGTATTGAATGATTGAGCGAAAACTGTGTTTAGGGAATTAATAGTTTGATGTGAATATTTTGTTTGAGGTGTAACCAGATCTACTATTCTCACATTATAACTTTGTAGAATGAAATTGTTTTTAGGGATCATATTATTCTTGTCTGCTTCACTATTTGCAGGAAATCCGATTATAGTAGTAATCGATCCTGGTCATGGCGGAAGTGATCCAGGACATTTATCTCATGATGGTAAACATTTGCAGGAAAAAGAAATCAACCTGAAAATTGCCATGAAATTGGGGCATTATCTTGAAAATAATATTCAGAATGTAAAGGTGATTTATACACGAACCACAGATATTTATCCAAGTTTGGACAGAAGAGTGGAAATTGCCAACCAAAAAGGCGTGGACCTTTTCATTAGTATTCACTGCAATGGAAGTCCATCTGAAAACAGTTATGGAACAGAAACCCATATTTATGATAGAAGTTCGAAAGAATCCATGAAATGGGCAAAACTGATTGAAAAAGAATTTAAATCCAGAGCGGGAAGACATTCACGTGGAATCAAAACGAATAGTGACCGTGGGAATACATTGCAAGTCCTGAAATACACGAAAGGAACGTCGATATTAGTAGAATGTGGCTTTTTATCTAACCCGACAGAAGCCGTTTATTTGAATAGCTCTAAAGGGCAGGATTTGATTGCTTCAGCATTATTTAGAGCAACTCGGACCTACCTTCAAAAAAAATATCCAAATTTAAGTTTTCAAATTCCGCAGAATTCGGAACCCAAAACAGAAGAACCTAGGCCTGAAATAGCAGAAAACGAGGCAAAGTTCAAGGTTCAAATCTGTTCTTCATCTGCGAATTTCCCAACCGATGGGGATAAATTTTCACATCTGAAATACAAGGTGCATCAAGTAGAAGTTTCTGGAAAAGTAAAGTACAAATACTATTTAGGCCCTTTCAAAAGTAAATCTGAAGCAGAAGATGCCATGAAAAATGCCCAAAATGGAGGCTATAAAGATGCTTTTCTTGTTCCTTTATAGGCTTTCAATAACTCTCGTTAATTTATCTTTCACTTCTTGAGCTAAAATTGGTAGTTGATCATTTTCAACTGAAATCATCGAAGCTATCGGGTCAACAGCGGCAACTTCTATGGATCCATTTTCTAACTCTTGTACAATCACATTACAGGGAAGAAAAACCCCAATTTTATCTTCGTTGGATAAAGCTTGATGAGCAAAATTAGGATTACACGCTCCTAGAATTCTATATTTTCTAAAATCAACATCCAATTTCTTTTTAAAAGTAGACTGAATATCGATATCTGTTAACACTCCGAATCCTTCTTTTTTAAGTTCCTCCGTTACCTGATCGATTACTTCATCGAACCCTGAATTTTTAATTTCCTTATTTATAAAATATGCCATTGAAATTCATTTTGTAAGACAAATTTAAACGTTTGGAATTAAGGGGTTTGGGACATTTGTCACAGTTTGGAAACGAGCAACTATCGCCACAGAATAAAAACCATATTATTAGCAACTTTATGTCTCCAATTTTTAGATAATAAATTTGTTATCAGCCCATTGGCAATCTAAATTTTTATAATTTGGTACAAAAAACTAGTAATGAAGAAAATTATTCTGATGATGTCAGTATCTGCCCTACTTTTTGCATGTGGTGGAGAAGACGAAAAAAAAGATGAGAAAAAAGGAATGACAGATGCTGAAAAATGCGAATGTTTGAATGCTGCCATGGCAGATCGTACGGAAGATTGCCATAAGTACAGAGCTGAAGTCATGAAAGAAATCAAAGCCGGCATGGAAGACAGTTCAGATCTTGATGCAATTGATGCGGAATTGAAAAAGCGAATGGACGCTTGTAAATAGGTTCTTTTTAAAAAGAATAGGTAAGCACTACTTCCTGAAATATTGGGGTAGTGCTTTTTTTGTGCTGATCTTTTGGCGTTAGAAACGCCTGGAAGTTCAGCACTCGTTTGAAACGAGCGCTAGACGCCAGATGGGTTTGTGGATAAAAAAAGCCTCCGAAAAGGAGGCTCTATTATTTTGAATTTTGAACTTTTAATTTTGCATTCTAAAGTTTCTTTTCAACTTCTACTTCTTCGAAGGCTTCTACAACGTCACCAACTTTAATATCGTTGAATTTATCAATGTTCAATCCACATTCATACCCGTGTTTCACCTCTTTCACGTCATCTTTGAAACGTTTCAATGAACCAAGTTCTCCAGTGTAGATTACAATACCATCTCGAATGATACGGACATTTGAGTTTCTATTGATATTTCCTTCTGTAACAAAACATCCGGCAATTGTTCCAACCTTAGAAATTTTAAATGTTTCTCTAATTTCAGCAGATCCCGTAATTTTTTCTTCAATATCCGGAGACAACATTCCTTCCATTGCCGATTTAATTTCTTCGATTGCTTTATAAATTACAGAATACATTCTGATATCGATTTCTTCGTTCTCAGCCAACTTTCTAGCCGAAGCCGAAGGTCTTACCTGGAATCCAATTATAATCGCGTCAGAAGCCGTTGCAAGCAATACATCTGATTCTGAAATCTGACCTACCCCTTTGTGAACTATATTCACTTGGATTTGATCTGTTGATAATTTCAATAAGGAATCAGAAAGTGCTTCTACAGAACCATCCACGTCACCTTTTACGATAACATTCAATTCCTGGAAGTCACCAATTGCCAGACGTCTACCAATTTCATCAAGCGTAATGTGCTTTTGAGTTCTTAGACCTTGCTCTCTAAACAGTTGTTCACGTTTATTTGCAATTGTTTTGGCTTCTTTCTCATCATCAAAAATGTGGAACTTATCACCAGCAGAAGGTGATCCATTCAAACCAAGTATCGAAACCGGTCCTGAAGGTCCCACTTCTTTAATTCGTTTTCCTCTCTCATCTTGCATGGCTTTTACTTTTCCGTAAAATCTACCTGCAAGAATGATATCTCCAACTCTCAATGTTCCAGCTTCCACCAAAACAGTGGTCACATAACCACGCCCCTTATCCAAGGAAGATTCGATTACAGTTCCAAGAGCATTCTTATCTGGATTTGCCTTAAGATCTAGCATTTCTGCTTCAAGTAAGACCTTTTCCAATAACTCATCTACTCCGGTACCTTTTTTAGCTGAAATCTCCTGACATTGGTATTTTCCTCCCCAATCTTCTACCAAAATATTCATGGTAGATAATTCTTCTCTAATACGATCAGGATTTGCTCCTGCCACATCAATTTTATTAATCGCGAATACCATTGGTACTCCTGCAGCTTGGGCGTGAGAAATCGCTTCTTTGGTTTGAGGCATGACATTGTCATCTGCTGCAATAATGATGATTGCAACATCCGTAACATTAGCTCCACGGGCTCTCATCGCTGTAAACGCTTCGTGACCTGGAGTATCTAAGAACGTAATGACATTTCCATCTTTCAACTTCACTTGATATGCCCCAATATGCTGAGTAATCCCTCCTGCTTCTCCAGAAGTTACATCTGCGTTTCGAACATAATCCAAAAGGGAAGTTTTACCATGGTCAACGTGCCCCATCACCGTTACAATTGGCGGTCTTGGTTTCAATTCATCTTCTTGGTCTTCCACAACTGGAATAGATTCCTGAACTTCAGCCGAAACAAATTCAGTTGCATAACCATAATCTTCCGCTACCATTGTGATGGTTTCTGCATCCAATCTTTGGTTGATCGAAGCAAAAATTCCAATGGACATCAGAGTTGAAATTACCTCAGTTGGTGAAACACTCATCATGGAGGCTAATTCCGAAACCGTAACAAATTCAGAAAGTTTCAGAATATTCTTTTCAGCTTCCGCTTTCATTAATTCTTCTTCCTTCTTGGCAGCAATTGATTCTCTTTTTTCTCTTCTTAATTTTGCCGCCTTGGATTTTCCACCCTGACCACTCAATCTTGCAAGAGTTTCTTTTACTTCCTTCTGAATATCGGCTTCCGAAACCTCAGCTTTTTCTATTTTCTTCTTACCTCCTTGTTGTTTTGGTGGATTCTGCTTATTGAATTTGGCTTGTTTTTCAACATTCACCTTTTTGATGCGCTTTCTTTTGCGTTTTCCATCAGCAGAATCATCATCAGAAGAAGAAGGCTTTGATCTTTCTCTTTCGGCAGGTAATTCAATTTTTCCTACAACTGTGGGACCGCTAAGTTTTTTAGTTTGAACTTTAATGGTCTCAACATCTTCCTCTTCTTTTTTTGGAGTTTCTTCAGTTTTTGTTTCTTGAACAACAGGCTTTTCTTCTTTAACTGGCTCCTCTTTTACAGGCTCTTCTTTCGGAGTGACAGGCTCCTCTTTTTTCTTTTCAGGACGAGTTTTCTGGTTGATTGAATCCAAATCAATCTTACCAATAACTTGAACCTTAGGCTTAACATCCTCCTCGACTTGAGTCACTTTAGCGGGCTCTTCTTTTACAGATTCAACCTCTACCTCTTCTACGTCCTCGTCATCACTCTCTTCTTCATCTTTGCTATCTTTTAAGGAAATCGTTTCTCTCTTTTCCCTTTTGATAACGGTTGCTTTCGCCTTTTCTTTTACTGAAAGGTCTGCACCAAATTCATTCAAGAGTAAATCATAAACATCAGGTTCGATCTTGGTATTCGGACTCGATTCGATATTTACATTTTTACTTGATAGGAACTCCACAATTGTAGAAATTCCCACGTTCAATTCTCGTGCAACTTTACTTAGTCTTTTTACTTTTTCTGCCATAAAAATTTCGCCTGTTTCCTGAGTTCTATACGTTTTTAAAGTTAAAAAGTTTTATTCAAATTCAGCTTTAAAGATCTTCATCACTTCTTCAATCGTCTCTCTCTCGAGGTCTGTTCTTTTTTCTAGATCCTCAATATTCAACTCTAAAACTGATTTTGCTGTATCACAACCGATAGCTTTTAATTCGTCAAGAATCCATCCATCGATTTCATCTGCAAATTCTTCTAAATCTACATCATCAATATCCTCTGCTCCTTCTCTGTAGACATCTAATTCGTAACCTGTAAGTTTTCCTGCAAGTTTGATATTGTGACCTCCTTTACCAATGGCAAGAGATACCTGATCCGGTTTTAGGAATACATCCGCTCTGCTTTCGTCTTCGTGAATTTCTATAGAAGAAATTTTAGCTGGTGACAAGGCCCTTTGGATGAATAATTGTGGATTGGCAGTGTAGTTGATTACATCAATGTTTTCGTTTCTTAACTCACGAACAATTCCGTGAATTCTAGCTCCTTTCATTCCGACACAAGCTCCAACTGGATCAATTCTATCGTCATAGGATTCTACAGCAACTTTTGCTCTTTCACCTGGCTCTCTAACAATCTTCTTAATTGTAATCAATCCGTCAAATACTTCAGGAACTTCCAATTCGAACAATCTTTCTAGGAATTCAGGAGCCGTTCTAGAAAGAATAATCACTGGATTGGAGTTTCTCATGTCTACTTTAGAAACAACTGCTCTTACAGTTTCTCCTTTTTTGAAGTAGTCTGAAGGAATTTGCTCTGATTTTGGAAGAATCAATTCATTTCCTTCATCATCCAAAACCATGATTTCTTTTTTCCAAACTTGATATACTTCACCAGCAACAATCTCTCCGATTCTTTCTCTATATTTCTTATAAATATGATCTTTCTCTAACTCAAGAATTCTTGAGATCAAGTTTTGTCTTAGTGATAAAATATTTCTTCTTCCGAAATCCTCGAAATAGATTTGCTCCGACACTTCTTCACCGATTTCAAAATCTGGTTCAATTTTAATAGCATCAGAATAAGAAATTTCAATATTTGGATCCTCAACCTCTCCGTCAGGAACGATTTCTCTGTTAACCCAAATCTCCAAATCTCCTTTATCAATATTGATTACGATATCAATATGATCATCTGTTCCATATCTTTTCTTTAACATCGATCTGAAAACATCCTCAATAATGTTCATCATCGTTTCTCTGTCGATGTTCTTAAACTCTTTGAATTCCGAAAACGATTCAATAAGATCTAAACTGTTCATTTTTGTTTATTTAAATGATATTACCACTTTCGCTTCACCGATTTTATCGTACGGCAAAACAATATTTTCTAAAACTTTTAATTTCTTCTTTTTACCTTCAACACGTTCTCTCTTTTCAGTTTCTAACGTGATCTGGCTTTCGTCAGCTTCAATCAATTTTCCTTCAATTTTTCCTTGATCAGCAAGCTTTACCTTTAACTCTCTACCCACATTTTTTTTAAATTGTCTGTAGTTTCTCAAAGGTTTATCTAATCCGGCAGAGGAAACTTCCAACTGAAAGTCTTCCACTTCTCTGTCTAAATTGTGTTCAATGTTACGTGAAACCGACACACAATCTTCAATCGAAACAGGCTCCACTTCATTGTCCAATTCAACCAAAATATGATTTGCACTAGAAATCGTAATATCTACGATATACAAAGGCTTTTCCAATTCTTGAATCCTTTGTTCAGCAAGCTCTCTTACTTTCTCTTTTGCAATCATTTTAGGCTATAAAAAGAGGGGACTCGCGTCCCCTCACTATTAAATATTTTCACTGCAAATGTACTACATTTTTTCTGATCTGCAAAACTTATGCATCAAAGAGCTGATAAAGAACAGGTTTACTTGGTGAAGCATCGTTTTCAAAAGGAGCAATTTGAAGATTCATAAAATAAACTCCATCTTCTACCTCATCTGGAATATAAACTAGCTCGGTGATCGTTTTATGAAAATGAATCTGATCCGAAGGATAATTCCAAAACGCATGGTGCTCTTGTAATTCTCCATCATCAAATTCTTTATCCACACTGGGTAAATCTATCAAAAAATGATCCACTCCAATTGAATTTAAATACGCTAAAACACCTTTTTCCAAATAGGGTGGATTGGTATTGGAATACTGAAAATCTCGCTTTGAAATAGCGTTAGGAAGCGTCCGAAGAATAAGTGCCCGCGAATTAAAATTCTTTGTTGCAGACTTTACTTGATTTACTGTTATTACTTTATCTTCTCCATTAACTTCCGGTTTTAAAGAAATGAGTTGCGCCATGAAATGAAACTCTTTAAGATGTTGATTAATGCTTTCCACCTTTTTAGAGATATGTCCTACGCATTCTGTATGCGTTCCATTTCCATGCGGATTAAAAGCAATATTTCTAAAATTAACCGATCCTCCTTCAGCAACAGATCCAGTAAAATGCTCTGTTCTCACGGGTTCAATGGTTACTGGATCAACATACCATGCATTTACATTTGGTATCCCTGCTCTTAATGGAATGCTTATATCAATTCCTTTTGTAGTATCGATGAATTTTCCTGATTCTAATTTCAGTTTCATTGTAATTCAATTCTTTTAAAATCCCAACCTTGAGTCTTACCGTACTCAATAAATGAAGGTAACATTTTTTTTAGATTGTGAAAGGATTTCATCGAATCATGAAATACCAAAATAGAGCCAGGAGAAGTTTTCCGCTTCAAGATTTTTAATTGCGATTCGGTATTCAAATTGGTTTTAAAATCATAGGATAATATAGACCACATGATCACCTCATTACCCATTTCTTTAATATCCTTTACCAAGGCATTGGAGATCTTTCCATAGGGCGGACGAAAAAGCTTGGAGTCTATCAATTCAGAAGCCTTGTCAATGTCTTCGAGATAATCCTTTTTACTGGTTTTCCAGGCATTTTGATGAGAAAAAGTGTGGTTTCCGATCGCATGTCCTTCATTTAATATTCTTGCATAAATATCTGGATGTTTTCGAACATTGGCTCCAACACAAAAAAATGTTGCTTTAATTTCATGCTTGAGCAAAAGATCCAGGACCCAATCAGTTACTTCAGGTTGGGGTCCATCATCAAAGGTTAGAAAAACCTCATTGTTTAAAACAGAAAAGTCCCAAATCCGACCAGATTTCAATTTTCTGATCCAATTTGGGACTTTCGTTAATTTCATTTGGATAGCTTATTCTCCGTTACCTGGATTCGCAGGAACCGGTTGTCCGGCATTTCCTGGCTGAAGTACAGGCTGAGGATTCAACATTTGGTCTTCAGCGTTTAGAAGATCCATGAATCGTTGTAGAATATTTGTAGCTAACTGAATGTCTTTCGAACCTTGTAAAGAAGCCAATTTCGTTTTCACATTTCCATTATAAGTAGTTCTAAGTTCTCTCAGTTTGGCTGCAAAAGCATCTGTTTCAGTTAATCCAAACGATTGAGCAAAAGACAGACCTTGATAGATCTGACCGTATGCATCGAAGAAATACTGTAACAATTCACCGTGGTAGAACTCATCCTCAATATTGGTGAAATAATTCAATCTTTGATCTGCAAACTCTAATAATTGCAGCCCTAATTCCGCAGCTTTTTCGTTTTCATCTACTTGGTACAAAATACCCACCATATTGATCATATAAGATTCAGGAGCAATTTTCTCAAGAGGCATCATTTCAAAACAACGATCCATTAAAGCTACCACTTTCGCTTTGTTGTCCTCCATTGCTTTCTGGTCTCCAGCAGCCTTCGCCTTGGTGTATTCATCCGCTAAAACTTCTCCCAGAATCCAGTATTGAAGTCTGTAATTGTTGATGTGTCTTCTGTTGTAATAGTCAACAAGAACTCCTGGTTTCTCCAAGTTTCCAAAAGTCCAAACCTCCATAAGGTTGTTGTACATTACTTCTTTGTTCACCCCACCTCTTACATATGGATTTCTAACTCTTTCTACTTGTACAGGAGAAAGCTTATAAGACAATCCTTCTAGAATCAAATAGTTGTCTAAACCAACGTAAGAATCAGATCCTCCTGAATTGGCAAAATGAATTTCTCTTTCCCAATTGTTATTGGCAATTATTTCAAGCTGAATAATTCCTGCTTTCATTAATTGACCACCTGGAGCGTTGATAGTAAATCTCATTTTATCTACAATCTTATCCTTGTTGGATTCATGCACATAATTGTTTTTCAGAACAGCTTCTTTGTCAACATTGATCAAGAAGTTTACACCTGGAGATACGAAGAATTGTTGTGTTCCATTTGCTCCAGTAGCTAAATTCTTCTCATCTTTCAAGAAAGAATTCATGAACCAATCTAAAGGAATAAAGTTCATGGATTGCCATACCTGACCATACAATCTCACAACACTTTGTTTTTCCTGATCAGTCATTTTAGTTCCTACTTTCTCCAAAATTTGCTTGATGATAATATCCTCGAATTGGAAGAAACTGTCGTCCGAAATATTCTCTGGTCTAGCAAGCGCTCTCATTTCTGCAGTTTTTGTAGTGTCTCCACCGTAGAACTTCGCCGCAAGATATCCCGCTAGCTGATCCATCGCCTGACGGTAAACCGGATCAAAACTATCTCTGTTATTTCGAAGAAGCATTCGCACGTACTCTTTGTACTGAGCTTCATCCCAACTCATATAGCTTGTAAGAATTTGTTTCGCATATTGAGGATTACTGCTCACTTCTTGATCCGTCATTTGATCACCGCCCACTTTTACAACAATCGCATCTAAGTAACCTTTTTGTTGTAAATATTGGTCCAAAGTAAATTTAATAGGAAGGGCTTCCGAATCATTTTGCTTTTCAGCCATTTGTTTTGTGTACCAATCCGTATTCAAGAGAGAAAGGTTACAAACCCTTACCGAAGTCTTTTGACCTTCAACTTCTTGTAAATACCACAATGGGAAAGTATCATTATCCCCGTTGGTAAAGATGATGGCTTGATCTGGAAGAGGCTTCAGGTAATTCTCTGCCAATGCCTTAGCTGAGTATCTGTTCGATCTGTCGTGATCATCCCATCCATAAATCATCATCACAGCTGGAGCCGGCACAGCGATTAAAATTGCCACCACAGCAGCCTGCATTTCCTGTTTGACTTTGCCTTTAAGCAAGAACATGACCGCTAACATTACTAGTGCAATAACAGACATGTAAAGCATGGAAAGTCCGAGAGCCATTCCACCTAAGAAGCTCACTACCGAGACACCTGCCAAAGTTCCTGCAATAGTCACAAAATCCTTTTTGGTCATTTTCACATAGGACTCGTAAAGGGCCATGACACTAATTCCTATCCAGACCGCAAAGGCATAGAAAGAAGCCGCATAAGCATAATCTCTTTCTCTTGGTTCTAATGGTTTTTGATTCAGGAAGACAATAATTGCTGGTCCAGTCATGATAAACAGCAGCATGACTACCCAAGCTGTTTTCTTGTCTTTTAAGAAATGGAAGGCTAATCCAATTAATCCTAAGATCAGAGGAAGGAAGAAAAATTTATTATTTGAAGGATTTTGTTTTTGGTAATCTGGCATCAAATTTTGGTCTCCAAGTCTATGCTTATCAATAAAATTCAATCCAGACTGCCAGTTCCCATCGTAAACGTTTCCGTGTCCTTGTTCATCATTTTGTCTTCCTGCAAAATTCCAGAAAAAATATCTGAAGTACATCCAATTGAACTGGTATCTGAAGGCAAATCTTAAGTTTTCTGCCATGGTAGGAAGGTATTCTTGCTGTCCTCTAAAAGTCACAGGAATCTTTTTATTTCCTTTATAATTAGACCAAGTTTTGTACCTGGATACGTGTCTTGGTTCAGGTGACCACATTCTAGGGAAAAAAGTTTTATGTTCTTCTTTATATTCCGGACGAGCCTTCAGACCATCAAAAGTCATGTAGTACTTTTCCGTAATACTTAAACTTGAATATTGTGATTCATTTTCAGCTTTCCACTTTTCAGCAGATTCTTTCTCTTCAAATCCTTTAAGATCGTTATCTCCACTTTGAACTACCCATTTTCTTAGGTAAACTGGAGAAATATCTTTTCCGGTAGACGGGTCTCTTTCTGAGTTCCAGTAAGGACCTCTCAATAATGGCCAATCCCCATACTGTTCCCTTTTCAAATAAGAAGTAAGCGCTACAAGATTTTTTGGTGCGTTTTCATTTAAAGGCGTATTGGCATTGGAACGAATAATGATCATGGCAAAACATCCGTAACCAATAAATAGCGTTGCCAAACCTAAGAATCCAGCATTGACCATTGGCCAATTTTTTCTTCTTGAAATAACAATTCCAGCAACTAAGAGTCCTATCAACAATAAAAAGAAGAACATGGCTCCAGAATAGAATGGCATACCCATGGAGTTCACAAATGAGATTTCAAATAATGAAGCCCATTCGATTGTTTTTGGGATAATCATGTCTTGAATCATCACCAAAGTGAAAAGTCCTGCAATTCCTGTAATTACGAACCCAATTGGAGTAACTTTAACATATTTCTGAAAATAAATGATGAAGGCAAAAGAAGGAATAACAAGCAAGGAAAGTAAGTGGACCCCGATCGACAATCCAAACATAAACATGATAAAGACCATCCATCTTAAGTCAGAATGCGAATGATCCATTAAATTATTCTTACGAAGCGTAACTTCTTCATCCCATTTCAAAGCCGCCCAAAAAACGACTGCTGTAAAGAAAGAAGACATCGCATAAACCTCCCCTTCTACAGCTGAAAACCAGAAAGAATCAGAAAATGTATAAGCTAATGCTCCAACCGCTCCAGATCCTAGAATAGCAAAAGTTTGACCTTTATTGAATTCAAATATACCATCATTGGTATACATCTTCTTTCCAACCATGGTGATTGTCCAGAACAAGAATAATATCGAAGCTGAACTCGAGAGTGCCGACATGAAATTGATCATGAAAGCTGCGGATTCTGTACTAACAAAGAAGGAGAACAAACGTCCAAGCATCATGAAAAGAGGTGCTCCCGGAGGGTGACCTACTTCCAACTTATAAGCAGTGGTAATATATTCCCCACAGTCCCATAAACTCACAGTTGGTTCAAGAGTTAAAAGATAGACGAGTGTAGCAATCACAAAAACACCCCATCCTGTGTAGTTATTCAGCTTTTTATAATCCATTATTCTTTAGTTTGAGTTGCGAATATAAAGCTATTTTGATTAGGTTTCTAATTTCAATATCTTAAAATTTCTAAATCAAAGAGGCTGAATTCAGTAGATAAAAAACAAGAACAGGGAATCATTTTTTTTAGTTGCTAGTTTTCGTTTTACAAAAAAAGGTTTATTTTTGCGTCCGCATTGCGCAATTGACCCATGGTGTAACTGGCAACACGTCTGATTTTGGTTCAGAAGAGTCTAGGTTCGAGCCCTAGTGGGTCAACACAGAATGAGAATGAGAGCGGAGAATGAGTCTTCGCTCTTTTTTTGTGCCTAATTTTTTTCTAGCTTGTGCTGATAGATTGAAACTTATCGGAATGTAATGTAGGTTTAGTTGAAACGCATCAGTATGGATCAACTACAGAATGAGAGCGGATAATGAGTCTTCGCTCTTTTTTTGTGCCTAATTTTATATTTGGTTTTGAGGTTATAAGGCTAAACTAAGCCAAGTATATTCTATCATTTCATTATAGAGCTCCGATACCAATAAGATAAGTTTGTAGAGCGATCTCAATGTTTTTCATTTTTGATTTATTTAAAAATTCCTCGACTACTAGTGTGCAACGATCAACTGTAAGGTCGATTTGCCCGATAGCATGTGAATCATGATGATGAAAAAAGAATTGAAATATTCTAGGTATCTCTGGATTTTTCGTCTGATTTATTTCAACTACTAGACCCGAATAATTTCTATTATTATTTGGCTGAAAATCTCTCCAAAAAATTACTTTTATTTGAGTGGTATTGTCTGTACTGGTAAAGAGCACTTCTTTTCGATCCTCGCTATTAACATCTAAAACAGGAGGCTTAAAATCATTAGGAAATTCGAATGATTCACTTAAGAATTTTATGTTGTCTAAGGTTTGGTTAAAATACTGATATGTTAGACCATTCTTTATAGGTTTATGATCAATTTTAAACTGTGAACTTACATTTATATTTTCCTGATTCAAATCTCGAATAAACTCATTGATATAATCAAAATCTGCGCTAGGGCATTCGATCGTTATTGTGAAATCTGGATGTCTAACTTTTACTTCAAAATTTGCTTCCTCAACTTTAAATACATTCAAATTAAAAGAATACCCACCTCTAGATCCAAACTCACGATAACACCTTTTATGAACAATTGGGGTTTGGAGCTCTGAATTAAATTTCCCTTCAACACTTGCCTCGTACCCAGAAGCTAACTCAGGTAATGTATAAGTGTATTGTTGAACTGGTTTTCTATTCCTATGGATATATGAAGAATACAATTGTATTGTAAGTTCTTCTAAAGATCTTGAATAATCCTTGAATTCAATCTCTGTGTGTATTATGGTTTTCATAGACTTCAGCATTTTAATATACTTCTTTTTTCTGAGGTCTGATTAAATTCATTTCCAGTCTCGAATTTGTATTGATTTCATTATTAAAAATTATGAGAATTTGACTTAGGTTGAATTGGTATCAATCATACATCTTCTTGCCCCAGTTAGCCGACACGGGTTGATATTGATCCTTCACTCTTTATTAGTGTCAAAAATTATCCATAAAAAGTCCAATTCTAAAGCTATCTTTGAGGAATGAATAATAATGATGTCATGCGGCGAGTCCGCTATATTTTTGATATAAGAGACACGGAGATCGTTGAGTATTTTGGTGCCTATGATAAAGAAATTAGTCGGTCACAGATCGATAAATGGTTGTTGAAAGATGACCATCCAGATCAAGTCAGTTTGTTTGATAAGGATCTTGCTATATTTCTTAATGGATTTATTTCCGCAAAACGTGGACAAAGAGAAGGAGAACTTCCAAAACCTGAAAAAACGCTCAACAATAACATCATCTTAAGAAAATTAAAGATTGCCTTGGATTTGAAAGATGTTGATATTATTGAGATCATGGATCTGGCCGATATGAGAATCAGTAAACCCGAATTAAATGCTTTTTTCAGAAGACCCGATCACAAACATTACCGAAAGTGTTTGGATCAATTTCTTCGTTCCTTTTTACAGGGATGTCAGATCAAATTCAAGCCTAACAATTAAGTAGCAGAATAATAAGTTATTCTACTACTTTGACCTTAACATTATGGGTATTTAGGACTTTACCTCTAAATTCTTTTACAATTTGAACCGTAAATTCTCCTACTTCAGTTGTTTCATAAACATAAGTTACCGTTGCGGCATCCCCACCTGACATATCAGCTTTTTCAGGGTGATCAAATTCATGGTATCTTTTTAAAAACTTTAATTCTTTGTCCGCTGAAATGGAAAAAGTTTCACCTACCGATCCATGAACACTGCCAGAATAATATATTTTCGTACCTAATTTTACCTCTATTTCGCCTCTTAAAGCATCTATAGATTTCATATCCTTAGTAGCTTTAAATTTCTCTTCTTTTTGAGCACTTAATGATACACCGATGATTATGAACAAAACTAGCAATGTGTTTTTCATATTTTCTTTTTTACGTTTAGTTGATTGAATATCATCATTCTGTACAACAATTAGAAACAATAGTTCAAAAAAATTTTCGTTTCAATGCTAACATATTTGTTTATGCATTATATCATTTTCATTTTCAGCCTTTTAATATTTAATCTATCTCTATCTCAGAACTGGCAGAGCACAGATGATTACCCCGGAACAGCAGTTGATGACGGAATTTCGTTCACGATAGGTGATACTACTTTTTTGGGAACAGGGCTTAGTCCTTGGTGGAGTGAAACAAGAGAATTTTACGCATTCAATCATATTAGTGAAAGTTGGTTCCCTATTGCTTCATTGCCTATCGGACAAGAAAGACAATATGCATGTGGGTTTTCGATCAATGGCAAAGGATACGCTTTTGGTGGAATTCGAGGTGGGCAGTTTTTAAATGATCTTTGGGAATATGATCCAATAGTAGATCAATGGACTCCAAAAGATACATTACCAGGTATTGGAAGATCTGGAGCAAGTTGTTTCATACTGAATGGTATCGCTTATATATTAGGTGGAAAAACAAACAATCAAAATGCGATTAAAGAAGTTTGGTCCTACGATCCTATGTCCAATTCATGGACACAAGAAGGAGATTTGCCCATTGAAAACTGGAGGGGAACGGCTTGTTCAAATGATCAAAAAGGATACTTGTTTGGTGGAGTGGATGATGCAGGGAATTACTCTAATATTTTACATGAATTCAATCCCGGAACTCCTTCCTGGAACCCATTAACTTCCTTCTCAAGTGTTGGTAGAGCTTATAGTAAAATCACTATACTCGATAGTAAAGTTTATTTATTATTTGGAACAGATAGTATTGGAAACTTTTACAATGATCTTTGGCAATTTGATACCTTAACCACTAACTGGACAAGTTTAGATCCCTTACCAAGTATTCCTAGAAGAGGCGGGCTAATTTTTCGATCCAATCAGTCAATTTTTTATTCTTGCGGATTAGATAGCACTCAAAACAGAACCAATGAAACTTGGAAATACAATCCAGTTTTGAGTATACCAGAAGAATCAAGTTGCTGGTCAGATTGCTGTACACCGAATCCAACAAGAGAATTACTTTACTATAAAACTGGCGGTAAAATCGATATTCCTACAAAAATTTATTCGTTAAAAGGTGAATTATTATTAGATGAAAAAACAAATGGTAGTATTAGGGTTCAACATCTAAACTCTGGGGTATATTTTTTAGTGCTTGAAATGGAAAACAGGATTATCCAAGAAAGATTTGTTAAAGAATAGAATCATAGATCTTTCTTGACCTGAACCAATTCAAGATAAAATTCTTCCCCAAATCGATCGATAATAGGTTGTTTAAGGAACTCAAATACATTTAACTGGGTTTCCTTTCCAAATTCCCTTGCATCCTCACAAATATCCCATTGATGATAATTCAAAGCAGTGAACTTTTCATACTTCTTGATTCTAATCGGGTACAAATAACAAGAGATTGGTTTTTTAAATGAGTAATCTCCGTTTTCGAATCCCTTTTCGATGGCACATTTGGCAATTCCTTTTTCATCGAAATAGACAAAGACGCATTCTTTTCCGTTGATGATTTGGGTAACAGGTTCATTTTCCCAGTCCAGGTACGAAATCCCCATTTCATTCACATACTCAATGGCTTCGGGGCGCATGTAAGGTTGAATCTTTGGAAGCAAATCTTTGATTGTTTCTACTTCCTTATCTTCAAGAGGTGCACCATCAGTTCCTTCCACACAACAAGCTCCTTTGCACTTATCCAAATTGCAGGTAAACTTTTCGTTGAGCAGATCAACACTTAATATTTTATCGTCTAATTCTAAAAGCATGGGTACAAAAAAACCCAGACTCGAAAGCCTGGGTTTGAATATAAACAAATATTATTAGTTGTTCAGCGCTTCTGCACCACCAACAATCTCCAAGATCTCGTTGGTAATAGCTGCTTGTCTTGCTTTGTTGTAAGACAAAGTCAACTCTTTTCTTAAAGCGTCTGCATTATCTGTTGCTTTGTGCATAGCTGTCATCCTTGCTCCGTGTTCTGAAGCCCAAGAATCCAACACTGCCTTGTACAACTGCGTTTTTAATGATTTTGGAATCAATTCATCCACAATCTCCTCCTTGGAAGGCTCGAAAATGTAGTCGATTGATGTCGTTTTTGTTTCACTTGCAGTTTGCTCTACAGGCAAGAATTGTTCATTCTTTACCTCTTGTGTAGCCGCATTTTTAAAACTGTTGTAGAACAAATAGATCTTATCAAATTTTCCTTCTTTGTATTGTTCCATTAGGTATTCTCCAAGGTGTTCAATGTTTTCAAATTTGATATCATCGTATACCTTAGTCAAATCTTCACCGTAGGCAGTATGGTAAAAATCTGCTCTTTTGAAAGCATCCTGAGCCTTCTTTCCTAATCCTAATACCTGAATATTTTCGTTTGGATTGTTTTTGATGTACTGATTGGTTCCTTTGATGATGTTGTTGTTAAAACCACCACACAAACCTCTGTTAGAAGTTACGGCCACAATCAATACATTTTTTACCTCACGATCCTGAGCGTATTGGTTCTCAGACATATCCAGAGAAGAAGTCAAATTAGACAGAATTTCCTGCAATTTTTCAGAATAAGGACGCATTTGCGTGATCCCATCCTGTGCTTTTTTCAACTTAGCAGCAGATACCATCTTCATTGCTGAAGTGATCTGCATAGTTGAAGCTACTGAGGTAATTCTGCTTCTTATTTCTTTAAGATTTGCCATCTTTCTTTATAAGTTGTTTTAAAAGAGCGTCCGAAAACGCTCATTTAATCTTATTAATTTCCGTATTTATCAGCAATTTCAAGAGCTACTTTTTCCAATACTGAAGTTTGCTCATCAGTATATTTACCAGCTTTCAACTGATCCAAAGTATCTCTGTGTTTTGCGTTCAAGAAGTGTAAGAATTCAGCTTCAAATTCTTTTACTTTCGCTACTGGAACTTTTCCTAAAAGACCTTTAGTACCAGCGTAAATGATCGCAATCTGATTTTCTACTGTATATGGATCTCCTTCTTTTTGCTTAAGGATTTCCACGTTTTTAGCACCTTTATCCAAGATCGACTTAGTAGCTGCATCCAAATCAGAACCAAACTTAGCGAAAGCTTCAAGCTCTCTATACTGTGCTTGATCTAATTTCAAAGTACCAGCAACCTTCTTCATCGACTTAATCTGAGCAGATCCACCAACACGAGATACCGAGATACCTACGTTAATCGCTGGTCTCACACCTGCGTTAAACAAGTTAGACTCCAAGAAAATCTGACCATCTGTAATCGAAATTACGTTTGTTGGAATATAAGCTGAAACGTCTCCCGCTTGAGTTTCAATGATTGGAAGTGCAGTTAAAGATCCTCCACCTTTTACTTTTCCTTTCAAAGACTCAGGAAGGTCGTTCATTTGACCAGCGATATCATCAGAGTTGATCACTTTCGCAGCTCTTTCTAACAATCTTGAGTGTAAGTAGAATACATCACCAGGGTAAGCCTCACGTCCTGGAGGTCTTCTTAAAAGAAGTGAAACCTCTCTATACGCAACCGCTTGCTTAGATAAATCATCATAAATGATCAAAGCTGGTCTACCAGTATCTCTAAAATACTCACCGATCGCAGCACCTGAGAAAGGAGCGTAGAACTGCATTGGAGCAGGGTCAGAAGCATTTGCAGCAACAACAGTTGTATAAGCCATTGCACCAGCTTCTTCTAATTTCTTAGTAATTCCCGCAACTGTAGAAGCTTTTTGTCCTATAGCCACATAGATACAATATACAGGCTCACCTGCATCATAAAATTCTTTCTGATTGATAATAGTATCGATACAAACCGTTGTTTTACCAGTTTGTCTATCACCAATTACCAACTCACGCTGACCTCTACCAATTGGAATCATTGAGTCAACCGCCTTGATACCTGTTTGAAGAGGTTCGTTTACCGGTTGTCTGTAGATTACAGAAGGAGCTTTTCTTTCGATAGGCATTTCGTAAGTTTCACCTTGAATTGGACCTTTACCATCGATTGGTTCACCCAAAGTATTTACTACTCTACCAACTACACCTTCTCCAACATTGATCGATGCAATTCTTTTTGTTCTTTTAACAGTAGAACCTTCCTTCACGACTTCAGACGAACCAAGAAGTACCGCACCTACATTATCTTCTTCAAGGTTAAGTGCGATTCCTTCGATACCTCCATCGAATTCAATCAACTCACCATAACCTACGCCATTAAGACCATAGATTCTGGCAACACCATCCCCTACTTGAAGTACAGTACCTACTTCTTCTAATTCTGATTCAGATTTGAATCCTGAAAGCTGTTCTCTTAAAATTGCAGAAACTTCTGCTGGTTTGATATCAGCCATAACTTAAGTTTTAAAATTTGAGTCTGCTAACCAGACTACTGTAATAATATATGTTTATAATCATTAATCTTTCTCGCAATACTCATGTCGATCTGTTCGTGACCCACTCTTAAAATAAATCCACCAATCACGTCTTTATTGACCGTTTCTTTTATATTAAAAGTACCCGAGTATTTTGCCTTTACTTTCTCCATTACGGAGTCCATTGTTTTCTTATCTAATTTGATCGCCGAAATCACCTCAACATCGATAATTCCTTTGTATTCTTTGTATTGAAGAATGTAAGATTCTGCAATCTCTTCCAAATACAGCTCTCTGTTGTGTTTGATGATCAAATTGATGAAATTATCCGAGATCTTTTCAATTTTACCTTTGAAGATCGTATCTGTAATTGCGATCTTCTTAGAAGCATTGATGATAGGATTTTTCAAAAGGTTATTGAAATCCTTAGATTCTTCGCATAACTCGTCTACCAACTCCATGTCTTTTAGCACCTTGTCTTCCGATTTTTGTTCGATAGCAAGTTCCAAAAGAGATTTGGCAAAACGTGAAGCTACTTTTGTTCCTTTCATCTCTTGATTAATTTAAATTGATGTCCTCAGCCAATTTATCAGCCAATGCTTTTTGCTTTGAATCTGAAGCTAATTCTCCTTCAAGAATTCTTTCAGCAATCTCCAATGAGATAGAAGCAACTTGAGCTTTCAACTCAGCAATCGCAGCTGTCTTTTCCATTTCAATTGACTTACGAGCATCCTCGATAATTTTACCAGCCTCTTCTTTAGATTTTGCTTTAGCTTCTTCGACAAGTCTGATGGAAGTTTCTTTCGCTTCTTTCATCATTGTATCTCTTTCTGCTCTAGCTTCTTTCAAAAGATCTTCATTCTTAGACTGCAATTCCTGCATTTCTTTTTGTGCTTTTTCAGCAGCTTCCAATGCATTATTGATCTTTTCTTCTCTTGCTTTAACTGCACCTAGAATTGGTTTCCAAGCATATTTAGCTAATAGAAACAATAAGATTGCAAACACAAGGGTTGTCCAAAACATCAATCCTACTGAAGGTAATACTAAATCCATTTTTCTTTATTTATTATAAATCTATTAATCAAATTAAAAAAGAAGGTTGCAGGCAATCCCTGCAACACTTTCTTCGAATTATTTTGAGATCATGGCAACAACCACACCGAAAAGTGCAACACCTTCTACAAGTGCCGCAGCGATAATCATTGTTGATTGAATTTTACCATGAGCTTCTGGTTGTCTTGCGATAGCATCCATCGCAGATCCACCAATTCTTCCGATTCCAAGACCTGCTCCAATTACAGCTAGTCCAGCTCCTATTCCTCCCATAATTTAACTTATTATAGATTATTAATTAATTTACTTAACTAGTGATGCGCATCTTCCACTGCCTGACCAATAAACAGAGCGGATAACATCGTAAAAATATATGCCTGTAATGCTGCAACTAACAACTCCAACACAGAGATAAACAATGTCATCGGAACTGAAAGACCCGCCCAAGCTATATTTCCTTTTATAAAAATGATTCCTACCAAAGAAATCACAATAATATGTCCTGCTGTAATATTCGCAAACAAACGAATCGTTAAGGCACCTGCTTTAATAAAAACACCAGCAAATTCAATTGGCACCAAAATCAACCATAAAATTTTAGGCATCCCTGGAGGCATGAAAATGTGGCTCCAATATCCTTTGTTTGCATTGATCAATAGAATAATTAATGTAAACAAAGCTAAAGTTAAGGCTACCGTAAATGATCCGGTTAAATTTGGATTTGAAATAAATGGAAGTAAACCAAGAATGTTTCCAATCCAAATAAAGAAGAATACCGTCAACAGATAAGGCATAAACTTCGCGTATTTATGCCCAATATTTGGAATTGCAATATCATCTCTAACAAAAACAATCAAAGGCTCCATCCATCCTGCCAAACCTTTTGGTGCATTTGGATTCTTCTTGTAAGATTTAGCAACACTTGTAAAGATCAGTAAAATTAATATTGCCAAAACAAACAAGGTGAAGACATTTTTTGTGATTGAAAAATCTAGAGGTCTAACGGCGTTGGAAACCTCCATTTGTCCAGATTCTTTATTCATTTTAGTCTTCAAGTGAGACTCACCATCCTTTAATTGATAAACTTTTTCGTGATAATTCACGAACTTCATCCCGTTCTTTTCTACGACATGATGACCATGATGATCATGGTGAAATTCAGAAGAAGAAAAAACAACTAATCCATTATCTGTCCACAAAATTACCGGTAGAGGCAATGTTACTGCATCCTCCCCATCTCCTAAAAGATGATATCCATACGAATCTTTAACGTGGTGAAGAGCATATTCAGTAAGATTAAACTCTTCTTTCTCCTTTTTCTCTCCATGCCCTTCTTCAGAGGCAAAAAGACCCAATGAAAAACCGAAGGCAACAAATGAAAGTAATAGTCTGTTTATTAATGTATTTAAGGTCATTTTTAAATATTTGTATTAATGTCCTCTCAAAAATTTCGGGCAAAGGTATATAATTAATGGATATTAACCTGAGAAAAAACTGAAGAAAATGAAGAAAATGTGAAAGAAAAATTAACCCTACGATAACTCGATGAAAATCATAGATTAACAGGTCTAAAGTTTCGACAAATAAAATCGAATAAAAATTAGTACTTCCGCAGTCAAATAAAGGAAATAAACTACAAAAAATTCAACAATAAATGGCATCGTCAAATCGCTTTTATGAAGAAACCATGGCGAAAGAAATAAAAAACCTCCAATAATTTTAAATGTAGAAAATGCGAGGAAAGTTTTACCTAATTGTGTATTATCGATCTTTTTTACTCGATTCAACAAAAAATCTAGAAGCAATGCAGCAAGAAAAAGACCTATATGAGCGTATATGATTTCATATTGCTGATATTTTAATGGCAAACTATCGAATACTGCCATATTCATACCTATCAACACTAAAAATATGGAAAAAAAACTCTTAAGATTTGGAATCGCTGTCATCGTTATCGGATAAATTCTTTACTTCTTTTATGACCAAATAAAGGGCAATAAAAACGGACAGCAAAGATAGAATAATCGTCCAGAGTTTGTGTTCGTTGGGGAATTTTTCATCTAACTTGGAGCCACCCCAGACCCCAAGAAAGATAACCAATCCCATTTGGAATCCCATTCCAGAAAATCGGACCCATTTATTCATTTGAAAAACTTTTCTCTGATTTAATACACTACGGATGGTTCTTCCTCTGTTTCTAATTCTGGAAGATCCTTAGCCAGTTCCGAAACATCCTTGCCATTGGCCATTCTGCAGTTTCCGTCAAAATCAGCACCGTTTTCGATGACAATCTTTCCAGTAACTATGTTTCCTTGAACTTTAGCTGATGATCGAAGCGTTAAAATATTTGAAACATGGATATTCCCTTCAATTGTTCCTTCCACATCGGCGTTACCACATGTGATTTCTCCTTTGATAAAACCGGAAGGTCCAATAACTAATCTTCCACTAGTGTGCAAGTTTCCATTCAGAATACCATCAATACGGATATTGCTTTCCGTTTTGATATTTCCAGTCACCTCAGTCCCCTCAACGATTCTGTTTAGTCGGTCGGGAGAATTGTTATCTGAGGGTTTTACTTGATTTCCTCCTTTAAACATTTCCTCTCACTTTTAATTAGTTAAGTAAAAGTAGGGCATTTTTAATGGAAAGAAAAATTTATTATCTAAACAAAGCTTAAAACTCGACGAATTAGGTGTTTTTACTTACTTGTACATTTTATTGAAAAACTCCAAGTAGTGTTTTACATCCTTGTCTACATATAGTTTTGTAAAGTTGGATTTAGAGATAACAAAGAAATCAAACTCAGTTTTAAAAGGGAAGTACTTTTTATCCAAAACAAAAGTTTCATAGAAATCCATGGCCTTTGCAACCGTCTCAAAACTTGATACCAGATAGATTTGTTTACTACCCGTTAGAATGGAAGAGGTTACCTTCAATTCAAGGCCTCTAAAAAACTCTTTATTGAAGTTAGAAAGTTTAATCTTCATTTCGTTATCGTCAATTTCATCAAAACTAACGATCATGAAATACTGGATTTGATCCATTTCTTCATCGTAAACCATGGTAGATTTAATGGCAGCATTCTTTTCTTCAATCTCTTTTCTCTTCGACATTCTATCGATGAGCGTTTGGGCTTGTTTGGCTTCAGGAGTACCCGGGAATTTTGCAATCAATTCCTCCAATGGTGAACGTAAGGAAGATTCCGTGTTTTGACTTGTCTTACCAATGGCAAAGGCTTTCAGAAGGTAATATTTAGGTAAATAGATATTGGTTGTGTCTGTAGCGATTACTTTGTTGCATTTAGCAATGACCAAACCATACATGCTATTGCGATATCTTTCAACTAAATCTGAATACTCCTTTTCATCTTCATTGGCTTTCAACTCTTTATCCTTGAAATAATTTGGATCTCGAATGACATTCGCATAATCGGAATTTGGATAGTTGTTTAATATATAATTCTTGTATTCTTCTTTGGCCGGATTCCCCTTTGCATCATAGATACGATATAATTGATACGCAGCGGGCAGAACTAATTCATGTGGAATCTTTCGATCCATGATATCTTTGAAACTATTAATGGCCAGTTTTTCTTCAAACAGATCATTTTTATAGATATTTCCAAGGTTATAGAGTGCATTGATAATCCGATTGTTGGAAGAATCTATAGCTGCTTTTGTCAAGGGTACATCTGCTAAAAGTTGATCCACCGTTAAGGAATCCTTTTTTTGAACCGTTGTATCCGTATCCTCAACAATATCTTCGTTTCCAAGATCTGTTTTAATAGTAGATTTATTGGAACGCCTCCAGTTGTCTTCCAGGTCACGATTTCCCCAGTTCTTTCTAAAATCTTGCAATCCATCCGCTCTAAGTTTAGCATTGTACACCCAGAATTTTCCAGAATTATTATTGGATTGCACAAAAGAATTTTTTTGTTGCATTTCTAAGAGCTTCTGTTTTTCCTCTTCTTTTTTAATTCTTTCTTGTTCTTCGATGTCTTTAATCACTTTTTCAAGAAACTTGATTCTTTGGTTTTCATCCAAACCTGCAATCATCTGAAGGCTGTCTTCCAATTGAACCATTTTGATATTGGTAACCAATTCAGATAATCCCTCTGCTTTGTTTTTAATTCCTTCATAATTTGGATAATCTTCCGGCATAACATCTGCAGCTGAAGCGTAATTTTCCTGAGCTTTTACAAACTCTTTCTTTGTAAAATACACATCCCCCAATTTGATATGACTTTTAGCCAATTGTCGATTGTTGTTGATAGATGATTCGATCGACTGTTCCAAATAATCGATTCCTAAGGAGTCATTGTATTCCTTAAAGGCAATATTTGCAAGAGCGAAGTAAATTTGGTCCTGAAACTCATTGTTTTTCTCATCCTTGAGCATTTTTTTCAGTCCTTTCTTCAATTTTTCTCCTGAAGCAGAACCAGAAGCCAATGCTCGATTAATCTTCGCGTAGAACTGCATGGTATAATTAGCGTTCTTTTTCAGACATTTTGTATAGCTATCCACTGCCTTATCTGAGTTCCCCAAACGTTGGTGAATCTGTCCTAGGATATAATAGTATCTTGCCTTTCTTTTACTATTTACCTTGAATTCTAAAGCTTTTTCAATGTTTTCAGCAGCGCCTTCTAGATCTTCTTTTGCCAAATCGTAATTGGCTTTAGCGAGATAAAAATCATCCATCAATTTTGTAGGAAATGGATCCGGCTCGTTTTTCTTTTCCTCTTTTGCTTTTTTCTTTGCTGCGGCACGACCTCTTTTACTGCTTGGTTTTTTCTTACTTGAATTATCCTTTTTCTCTTTTTTCGCTTCCTCCTGTCTTTCGATCATGTCTTCCAATTCCTTCAAAATGATTTTTGCTTGAGGGAATTCTCTGTTTATCACATGGAGTTTGGTCATCCAAATTTTCGCTTCATAAGAGGATTTATCTCCTTTGTAGAAATTTGCAACGAATTCGAATTTATCCATTGCTTCGCCATATTCTCTTAAAACAAAATGGGATTTGGAAATTTGAAGCCAGGTTTCATCAATCCAAACACAATATTCATCTTCTTTGGATTTGGCAGCTAAATAAGGATTCGGCATGGAATGTTTGGCGATGACATTTTCGCACTTTCCAATTACTGTATCCATATCGGATTTAAAGCCCTTGGATTCTTCTAAATTTGGATAAATTTCAAGGGGAAGGATTTCCTCATAATTATCCTTGTACCTCTCCGCGAACATGTTCATGGATTCATTATAAATCTCATTCGCATTAAAAAGTCCGTTATACTTTGAATTTAAATTGTGGAATGTTCTGTTCATGAAGGTATTCTTCTCGGTAGAACAAGCCCAAATCAACCCAAGTAGAAAGGTAAAAGCCGCAAGTATTTGAAATCCTTTTTTCAACTAAAATGTAAATCTGTAGAGGGAATAACTACAAAAAGTAGGTTTTATTGTACATCCAACCCACTTTTCGCATTGAATTTTATTTACACTCTTTGATCAATTTTCCTTCAATCTTTAAAGTAACATCCGGCCAAAGTACAGATGCTCCACCTTCTGGCGATTTGTGGTTGGCTTCGCATACTTTATTCAAAGCGCTAATTGCGTCTTGACCATTCCAGTTATCCGTATTGATTTCAGCGTTTAATGTGATGTTTTCTCCATCAATAACTTGAGTCGCAACCACATCAAAAGTGATTTCATTCATTTTAAGTTCGATCGTCACTTGATCTCCTTCTATGGCTCTCACTGATCCCGTCATTTTTTCAGTTGCCATCATGGTTCCAAAGAAACTCTCTCTAATTTTTTTATCTCTTGCCGGATCACCAGTATAGACTGAAGCCACAGGAATCTCAAATTGAACACCAGTAGCGGCCATCATTGGATCTACATTCTGGTTGTTTCCAGATATAGTAATTTCTTCGAATTTTCCATTTACTCCAGTTTTGTTTGGTTCAGCAAACTTATAGGCTGTGAAGTTGACAACAATATTATCTGGACTAATGGAATACGTGCAGCTTTCTGCTGACTCTTTGTTCTCTTCTTTTTTCTCTTTGGATTTATCCTCTTTTTTCTCTTCCGAGCTACATGAAGTAATTAAAAATGAAGTAGCGATGAAAGCGAATATTAACTTTTTCATAATCGAAATGTATTTGCATTTAAATGAGGAACAAATTTAATGGGAATATTCGATTGTAACAAAGGGAGGGGGAAGTATTATAAAAATATGTTTTTAAGAGGATTCATATTGATTTCATTTGCACTCCTAAATTTTGATTTAAAGGGGCAAATAGAGATAGATTCCATCAGCAAAGAAAATCTTACTATTTGGAGTTCAGATCAGTATTATTGGTTTGAATTCTACCTTTCTAATTCTTCAAAGGATCAGAAATTCAACCTTGAAGCAAAAGCAATCAAAGAAAATACAATTTTAAAATGGGGAATTGAAAATGAGGCTTATGATTCTCTTATCGTCAAAAGAAATTTTTGTGAGAAAGAGCGAAGATTAGTCAGGTTATTTTTCAAAAATGTTTCGGGTGAAGGATTAGCAGATAGTATTGAAATTCACATTAAAAGCGACTCGTCTGAAGCTAAAATTTACTTTAATTATACTCTTTTAAAAGAGGAAGATAAGCAGGTTAAAGTCTTTCAACCTAATTTTTCAAAGCACCTGATTGTAGATCTGGATTATGGAAGTGTAAAAGAAGTTGTTTTGTATTCGGAAGACCGTCAACACTTTGAACATGTGAAGAGTCGCTCTCGGATATTAGACCTCTCTTTTTTGGAAAAAGGAACCTATATTCTGGAAATTAACAATGAAGAGTACATTATAAATAAACTTTAAGTGTTCAACCCGTTTCTAGAATCCCTATTTTTGACCTTGTGAAAAAGCAAGGGCTTTCTAAAAAAGAGATTATTTCAGAAAAGGAAGTAATTAACAAGTTGTTTGAAGAAAAAAACTTCATCAAGAAGTACCCTTTGCTTATTTATTATGGTCAAAATACTGAACCCATTCATCGGATCGTTGTATCAGTACCAAAGAGGAATTTTAAAAAGGCCGTGGACCGAAATCGGATTAAAAGACAATTAAGAGAGATTTGGAGAAGGTACAAAGCTGAATTAGTGAATTCTGATCAGCAACATTTTGATCTATTTATTATTTACACGGGAAAAGAAGAGATCGAGTATCAAAAACTTGAATCCAAATTTATCTTACTTTTGAATGAATTAAAATAAAATGCAGATGAAAAACCTTATTGTTCTGTTGACGATTTTCTGGATTGGATTTACAAATGTCCGGGCACAGGAAAACAATTTTGAAGTCTTAAAAAACCTTGAAATTTTTGAATTGATCTATAAAAATTTGGATCTCTATTATGTGGATGCCCCCGCCTCTGGAAAATTAATCAAGGATGGAATAGATGCGATGTTAGAGTCTTTGGATCCCTACACAGTATATATTCCAGAATCAAGAATTGAGGATTTCAGATTCATGACTACAGGAGAATATGGTGGAATTGGTGCGATCATTCAAAAAATGGATGATGGAGTATATATATCCGAACCTTATGAAAACAATCCAGCTCAAAAAGCCGGATTAAGAGCCGGAGATAAGCTTTTAAAAATTGAGGGAAAATCTTTAGAGGGGCTTTCAACTTCTGATGTGAGTACCATGTTGAAGGGACAAAAAGGAACGTCCATTAAAGTTGAATTTGAGCGTAATGGAGAGAAAATGTCTACTAATATTACCCGAGATGAAATTAAAATACCAGATGTTCCATATACGGGCATGTTGGATGATGAAATTGGCTATGTTAAATTGAATTCCTTTACCCAAACAGCTTCAGGAGAAGTTGGAAAAGCAATTAAAGATCTTAGAAAACAAGGCATGAAGAAACTCATCTTTGACCTGAGAGGAAATGGAGGTGGACTTCTAGTTGAATCTGTAAAAATTGTGAACTTTTTCATTGATAATGGTATTGAAGTCGTAAGAACTAAAGGGCGGATCGAGCAACAAAACAGAGTGTACACAACACAATTTGAAACCATTGATAAAGACATGCCATTAGTGGTTTTGATAGATGGGAACTCTGCAAGTGCCTCTGAAATTGTTTCGGGTTCACTACAGGATTTAGACCGAGCGGTAATCGTAGGGACTCAATCCTATGGGAAAGGTTTGGTACAGCAAACGAAAGACTTGAAATACAATGCCAAGCTAAAGCTGACGATTGCAAAATACTACACTCCGAGTGGCCGGTGTATTCAAAAATTGGATTATGCTCATAGAGATGATTACGGTTCTGTAGATGAAGTCCCGGACTCCCTGATTAATAAATTCAAGACTAACAATGGCCGAGAAGTGATAGATGGAAGAGGGATTGAACCAGATGTCCATGTTGATTTGGAGGAATTTGCAGGAATTACCGCTACTTTGATTCAAAACTTTTTCATTTTTAAATACGCTTCAAAGTACTTTTACGAACATGAGTCCATTCCATCGGCTAAAGAATTCAAGGTAACAGATGAAATGTATCAGGATTTTGTACAGTACTTATCGGATAAAGAATACGAGTATACCACTCAAAGTGAAAAGATGCTTGCTGACCTGAAAAAAGTAGCTGAAAACGAAAAATATTATGAAGAGGCTCAAGCTGAGTACGAAGCCCTATTGAAAAAACTTCAACCTTCCAAGGAGAAAGATCTAATGAAATTCAAAGAGCAGATCATTCGGATTCTCGGAAATGAAATCGTTTCGAGATATTATTATGAAGTTGGTAGGCTGGAAGAAAATTTATTTAATGACCGCACAATAAAAGAAGCTATTTCCGTTCTAAAGGATACTGAGAGATATCAAAAGATTCTTTCAGGGAAATAGAACTCTATGCTTGACAGATTATCCGGTTTACCCCTTCACCGTTTTTTCTATATCACGGCTTTAGTGCTTGTGGCTATTGGCGTATGTCTGAATAAGGTCGTCATGTCGGTTGGTACCATCATGTTAATTTCAAGTTGGGTACTGGAAGGAGAATTTGCAATAAAATGGCAACGAATTAAAAGTTCCAAACTGTTTTGGATTGGAATCTCTTTTTTTCTTTTACATATTGTTGGACTACTCTGGACCTCAGATTTTGAATATGCTTTTCATGATCTCAGAGCAAAATTGCCAGTTTTAGTTATCCCGTTTGTTTTGGGGAGTATCCCTTCAATAGGCAAAATGGAGTTTAGACTGGTGCTTTTCTCATTCATCAGCTCGGTAATAATCACTTCTATTTTTAATATTTTAATTTCGAAAGGGTATTTATCTACTAGTCATGAAATCCACAATTTTAGAGACTACTCTTATTTTATATCGCACATCCGATTTTCATTGATGATTGATTTTGCCATTTTTATTTTGGTCTATTTTTCATTTGTTGATTTTAAGAAATTCCTAGTTTACTCTCCCTTGATACTTTGGCTACTCTACTATTCTTATTTCTCTCAGATAATTTCAGGATTTATCTACTTATTGATTTTAACTTTTTTAAGTGGCGTATTTTTCGCTTTTCGAAGTAAGAAAATATATCTGAAAATTGGAGTTTCTTTCATTTCCATTGGTCTTGCGATTGGTGTGGGAATCTGGATATCATCAATAGTAAAGGAGTTTCAGTCCATACCTCAGGAACAAGTAACGAATCCAGAAGACTTCACCGTAAATGGAAATCCTTACACCCATAATATAGAGATTGATGTAAGAGAAAATGGGAATTTGATCTATTTACATATTTGCGATGAAGAGCTTGAAAAAGAATGGCATAAAAGATCTGAAATCCAAATTGATTCCGTTCTTCCTGGAATGGTGTTACCTCTGCGATTTACATTGATTCGGTATATGACAGGATTAGGCTATAAAAAGGATTCATTAGGGATAAGTAAATTATCAGATGAAGATATTCAGAATATCATCCATGGATATACAAGTCCTGTTCAGGCAAAAGGAGGAATAAAAGCTCGAGTAATTCAATTACTTCAAGATGTTGAAGAATGGAAGCTAGAAGCAGATCCCAACAATAAAACCATCTTTCAAAGATTGTCCTATTGGGAAGCTGGTTGGAATATTTTCACTTCTCATGTGATAATCGGAGTTGGCACTGGAGATATTCAGAACTCATTTAATGATTATTATGAAAAGACCAATAGTAAACTACATCCAGAAAACAGATTGAGAAGTCATAATCAATACCTGAGCATTGCCGTAAGTTTTGGAATCCTTGGTTTAGCGGTCTTTTTAATCTTTTTCTTTTATCCGATTTATTTGAGTCCCCATCCAATGGAATATTTACATTTTATTTTCATTATTCTGATGTGTCTTTCTTTTATTCCTGAAGACACTCTAGAAACGCAGAGTGGAATTAGCTTTTTCGCCTTATTTTACAGCCTCTTTTTATACCGAAAAAGAAGTGCCTAATGTAATTCTTTAGTTAGATCATTTTGTTTCATAAAAGAGACCCACTGATCCCATTTATTTTGTGGAACAAACATTTTAGAAATGCGAACTTTTTTTGACTTGTCACCCGTTTTTAAGTAAAGTTGATTTCCTTCAAAATGGAAGTCTGAAAAATCCTGAAATAAATAGCGCTTTTGAACACCCCCAAACCTGTTGAGCAAAACAATTTCGTCTTTGTTAATTTCAAAATATGGAATGAGAATAAATAAAAATCCTCGTACGATTAAAACCAAAATAAAAGCAATTTCATAGTACTCAGGAACTCTGCTGGCTACTTTCTTAGCAATCATGATTAAGACAATCAATACAATTGCAAAAATGAAATGAAGCGCGGGATAAAATTTAGAATAATAGATCTTCACCTATTTCCAAGATTTAGAAGAATTGGCCAAAGTTTTGGAAATATATTTGGTGATACCATTTGCCCATAGATCGCGATCTTTACCTTTTCCAACTGCAGTGATCAATTTCTTTTGAAAAAACACTTGATTTTTATTCATGTCAACTAAAGTGAACCACATTGTCAATGTTTGCGCATTAAAATTGAATGATTCCACCACAAAGCAAATTCCAATTTTATTGCAACTATTGTATTCCAATTCATCCATGCATTCCTGAATTTGATCCGTTCTAAGTTTATATGGATCATCTGTAATCAAAGAATAAGGATCAATTTTTTTGTAGGATTCCCCACAGATCGAATTGTGATTAATCATTTCATCAATATTCAGGGCATTGTTGATGTTATTTTTGTGGTAATGATTTGTCACAAAATCGTTCCAGAAATTCATGTAACCTTCTTGCAGAATTTTTCCGGAAGTAAAATGACTTGTCCCAATAAATTTGGCTTTAGAAAAGTTTAGACCTAGGTACTCAACATCTTTTTCATAAAGGGAATTAAACCCTAGCACATCCTCGTCTTGAGGTGTCCCTCCAAAGATTAAAAAAAATGATATGAATATGGTTAACATAGAAAATTAATAAGATGAGTTAAAGATAGCTAATAATCAAAAAACAAAAAAGGCGATCAGAGACCGCCTTTTCGAATATTTTAAGAACTGTCTTAAGTAAACAAAACAGATCGTGCATTACTCGTAGTAACCGGATTCACCATCATAACAGGAATCTTTGCATCATTTGTAATCATGTATTGCTCATAATTCGCCCCAAGAACTCCAAAAAGAGCATTTTTCTGGTTGTTCATAATTGCAATAAGATCTGCATCATATTTAACACCAAGTTTCACAATCTCTTTATCGAATCCAGAACTTGGAACAAGATCCACAGTTAAATCGATTCCTCTTTCACCGAAGAAAGTTTTAGCAAATTTGATGTTTGCCTGTGCTTTGTTTTTAAGAAATTCATCTGATTCATCTGGAATTACAACATGAACAGCTGACTTAAAATAAGTGGCCATATTTGCTACTAAAGACAACTTTTGTTTTGTTTCTTTATGAAGGTCTAAAGGAACAACAATACTATCGTACCCATTTTCATTGATATCTTTTTCTTGAACAACTATAAAAGGTACTTCAGAAGAAGTTATTACTTTCAATGCCTTTGAACCAACAATATGCTGCCATCCACTAGCACCATGAGTACCCATAAAAATAATGTCCGCCTTCTTTTCAGCGGCGAAATTTCCTATGTCATCGAAAATACTTCCTATTCTAACATTTGGATTGATCACAATATCGTTATCCTTCTTATTGGAGATGATTTGTGCCAATTTCTTATCCGCATCGGCAATCTGCTTATCTTTTGCAACTACATGCAATAATTCTATTTCCGCGCTCACTCTTTTAGCAGTGGCTATTGCATGACTTAATGCTATGTCTGCAACAGGAGTAAAATCGTGGGGAACAACGAATCTTTTCTTGTTCATACTCTGGTTTCTTTTGGTTTTATTTAGCTTTCCATTAAAAATAAGCAGCGTCACACCACTGCTTAATTCTCGCTACAAAGTAAGTAAATTTTTACTTAGATGAAAATTTCGATTTAAAAAATGCATTCAGAAATACAGCAAGAATAATGATCAAAGCGCCAATGTAAAATTCTGCAGTCATTGTCTCCGATTCGGGAAAAATAAGGATTGCCAAAATCATGGCATAGATCGGTTCCATATTAACTGAAATGGACACTGTAAAAGGAGTAACAAATTTCATCACCCAGGTAGAAGCTAAAAAAGCAAAGGAGGTACAGACAAGTGCTAAAATTAAAATTGCAATCCATTCATTGGAGGACATCAGAAATCTCTCTTCTTTAAAGCCAGTTGTACCCATAATTGCTAAACTAGTTACTAGTAGTCCGCCCATCATTTCCCAAATGGTAATTCGCAGGGAGTCCATCTTCTTGATGAAAGTACCATTGATCACTGTAAATACAGTTGCTAAAAAGGAAGAAGTCAAAGCTAAAGTAATTCCCAATGCCACATTTCCGCCTGTTGTTCTTTGTTCATCAGTCTCCATAAAATACTGAATCATAAAGATCCCAAAAAGAATAGCTAAGGATAGCATTATTTCGTAGGCTCTAATCTTTCTTTTAAAGACCAAAGGTTCAAGAAGTGCCATAAAAAATGTACTTGAGCTCATTGCAATAACTGCAACAGAAACAGAAGACACTTTGATCGCTGCAAAAAAAGTAATCCAGTGAAGACCAACAATTGCACCGACACTAAAAACTTTTATAAAATTTCGTTTGTCCGGAAAAAATGGATTCTTACCTGCGATGAGTGCGAATAAAAAAAGTGATGCAAAAGCGATAGCCATTCGATACCATACCAGTTCGAAGGAGTCCAGCTTGATGTATTCCCCTAAAATGGCAGTGAATCCCCAAATAAAAACAATAAAATGGAGTAGGATCTGATATTTAAAGTTTTGTAGCATAAAAAAGCCCCGGCAAAAACCGAGGCTAAAGTATTTCTTATTTGCGAAATTTGTTTATTTAATATTAGCATATTTTGATTTAACATTTTCTTCAATATGCTTTTTTTGAGTTTCTATTTCTTTCTTCTTCTCTTCTTGAGCTCCTTCATTCACTTTTATGTCATCCTTAGCCTTTTGGATATCTTCTTCAGCCTTTTCGATTTTCTTTTCAAGCTTTTCCTTATCCTTCACTAATTTTTCTAATTCTCTGTTTTTTTCTTTCAATGCATCTGCATCTGTATTTTCATGTCCATGCAGGGTTTCAATTTCTTTTTTGGTTCCTTCCTGAGATGCTTCATTCAATTTGATCTCGTTTTTGTTATTGGCGATATCTTCTTTATTTTTTTCAATGTCTTTTTCCAATTTCTCTTTATCCTTAACCAAATTATCCAAATCCTTTTCCAAGTCCTTCAGTTTCTTTTCCTCTTCTTTGACTTCCATATCTACTGCTTCCGTAGCAATTCGCTTTACAATTTCATAGAGTTGCTTCTCGGCATTTCTGTACATATCCGGATGATCTGCTTTATTTAAATAGCTACCTCCTAAGTTGACTGCCACAGCTAATTCAATCTTTCCTCCCGCCACAGTGATTACTTTTATATAAACATCTACAGCCTTATCCGTGATGTTTGATTTAGTAGCTTGCTCCACAAAAATTTCTTCCTTTCCGTTTACTTTTCCTTTGTACTTTTTCACAACATCTTTAACGACATTCATTGTAAGTTCTTCATTCCCCAAAGGAACATTGGCAACAAGTGAATTTTGCATCCCAACAGAAAAATTCTCCTTTCTTTCTTCAATTTTAATGGGATCCTGAGCGAAAATTGAAATAGTTATAAATAGGGTAAAAAGTGTGATAATATTCTTCATGATTTTCTTTTGTTTTTAATGCATTCCACGTAAATATAATTCTAATCAAACTGAATATCAACAATAATTATTCCTAAATTTGAATATGCAATTCAAGGATGTTGTAGGACAGGAATCTGTTAAATCCCATTTAATTCAAGAATACAAGTCGAACCGGGTTAGTCATGCCCAAATGTTTCTTGGTCCAAGAGGAGCAAATAAACTTCCTTTAGCGATTGCTTTTAGCCAGTTATTGTTGTGTCAAAACCCACAGGAAAGTGATTCTTGTGGACAATGTGAATCTTGCAAACAGGTTCAAAATTACTCACACCCAGATCTACATTTTGCTTTTCCGGCATTTGGTTCAGAAAAGGAGCGCGGACCATTGAATGGAGAAAGAGAGAGAAAATGGCTCGAAAATTTAAAAGAAAACCCTCTTTTTGATTATGAACATTGGTCTGATGTAATAGGTGCAGGAGGAAAACTCCTAAGCTTAGGTCGATTTGAAGGAGATTCCATTTCCAAGAAATTAAGCTTGAAGTCATTTTCAGGAGGATACAAAATCATGATCATATGGCTTCAGGAATTAATGAATCAAACTTGTGCAAATAACTTGCTTAAGATCTTAGAAGAACCGCCTGCCAAGACGTTATTCATTCTGATCAGCGAGAACACTGAAAATTCTTTACCCACCATCGTTTCCAGAACCCAAATCATTACTATTCCAAAATTATCAGATCAGGCAATTCTGCAAGGTATAGAAGGAAGGCAATTAGTCGGGATCACTGCAGAGGAGGTTGTTCGTAGAGCTAATGGGAATTTGTTAGAAGCCTGGGAAGTCATAAAAGGGAGTGAGAAAAAAGAACTGTTTCTGGATCAATTCATGCATCTAATGCGCTCATGTTATACGAAAGACGTCTCTAAAATGCTGGATTGGTCTGAAGGCGCCAGTAAATTAGGGAGAGATGGTTTGGTTGACTTTTTATCCTACTCTTTGTACATGACCAGGCAAAGTTTAATGAGCAACTATCAGTCAGAATTAACGAATCATTCATCAGCAGAGGCCGCTTTCTTGAACAAATTTGCCCGTTTCATAAATGGGAATAATGTTCAGAAAATTTATGAAGAAATTAATCAAACCTCTTATTTCATTCAAAGGAACTGCAACCCAAAGATTATGTTAACAGGTCTCACATTTCAAATTATGAGAGAGCTGCATAAGGCTTGATTAGTCTACCTTTATTCCAACATCTAGAATTCCTGGAAGATATTCATCACGCATACCATGCTGCATGGTTAGATGATAAGTCCCAGTCTCCGGAAATTGGCCATTAAATATTGGAATGACAAATTCAACCAGAGAACCTTTTTTATCTCCTTTCCAGTTTCCATCAGACTCAGCGAGTAAAAGTTTTAAAGTATCCACTCTACTCTTTTGATTTGCTCCTAAAGTTTCCAAGAAGATATACATGTTTGCGTAAGGGTAATCTTCATTCAAGCGCATAGTCAATGAAATAATATTATTGCGCGAATTGTCCTCTATATCAAATTCAAACTCAAGTTTATTGTCTACATGCCATTCTCTGTTCTCCATTTCATAGCTTTTTGTATACAAACTATTGTCTGAACAACTCAATAGGACAAAAGAAAACAACAGAATCGCAAATACCTTTCTCATCTAATTATTCTTAGGTTGATTATTATTCTTCTTTTGCTGGTTTTTGTTCTTATTAAAACGCTTCCCTTTAGGTTTGTTACCTCCACCCTTGTTTTGTGGTCCCTTATTTTGATTTTGAGCCTGTTTTTGAGGATTGTTTTGATTATTATTATTTCCTCCCTGTCCAGAATTAGGTTTTCGATTTTTCTTTTTCTTCTTCTTTTTAAAGATATGTTCAAATCGATTTAAACTATCCTGTCCAACTACATTAGTATAATCAGGTTCCTCAATAAGAACTTCCTCGATGAAATCATTTAAATCCTCCGGTTTTTTCCCTTTCTTATTGATTTCAATAATTTCTCTTACCCTTTCAGGAATTAAAGGAATAAGGCCGTGAGGAGCTTCCGGACCAGGTTCGTAAGCGTACCACAATGTTTTTTTGAAAACATCAGTTTTAACGTGATAAGCACGCCCTTTTTGAGTTTCCAACTTGATATCTGTTGAAGGAAAAGATTTGATTCCTTCGATGTACATGTCTAGCTCATAATTTAAACAGCATTTCAGCTTTCCACATTGTCCCGCTAATTTTTGAGGATTCAATGCTAATTGCTGGTATCTTGCTGCGGCAGTAGAAACAGATCTAAAATCAGTAAGCCAGGTAGAGCAACACAATTCTCTTCCACAAGAGCCTATACCACCTAATCGACCAGACTCTTGTCGAGCACCAATCTGTCTCATTTCAATTCGAACCTTAAAAGTATCGGCTAAATCCTTGATCAGTTGTCTGAAATCCACTCTTTCTTCAGCCGTATAATAAAATGTAGCTTTGGTTCCATCCCCTTGAAATTCCACATCAGAAATTTTCATGTTCAATTTTAGACGATCTGCAATCACCCTTGATTTGAACATAGATTCCTTCTCCTTTTCTCTAGATTCAGCCCATTTATCAACATCTTCTTGAGTGGCTATTCTAAAGATTTTTCTCGCTTCGTGTGGTTTAAAATTCTGGGTTTTCTTCTTTAATTGAATTCTTGCAAGTTCTCCAACGACAGAAACGACACCAATATCGAATCCCGGACTCCCTTCAACCACGACTATATCGCCCTGGTTTAGTCTGAAGTTTTTAATATTTCTATAGAAAACTTTTCGACTATTTTTAAAACGAACTTCAACTATATCGAAAGGTTTTTGATCTCCTGGCAGCTCTACATTTGCTAACCAATCAAAAACCTCTAATTTATTACACCCAGTAGAGGTACATGCCCCGTTACTCTTACAACCACGCGGCTTTTCTCCATTACTGCAAGTCGCGCATCCCATATAATAAGTTTATTGGAACAAATTTAGTAAAATAATTGAATGACTTCGAGAAATTAATTTCGGCCAACCACCTGAATATTTCCCATGAAACTATCCTGCTCACCATCTTCTCTGGTCAGCGTAATTTTGTAGAAATACACTCCATCCATGACACGCTCTCCAGCCGAGTTTCTTCCATCCCAACGGGCATTAATCCCATAGAAATTAATAATGGGTTCTCCTCTTCGGTTTAGAATGATTCCTTCCATTTGAACGTAGCCAGTTGAAGTGATGTAGAAAAAATCATTGATTCCATCATTATTTGGTGTAATCACATTTGGAATCTCCACTGTTTGCGAATACGCTTGATTTCCGATAAACAGAAACCCGAGTAAAACAGCTATTTCAAATAATTTTTTCACTTTACAAATATCGGTGCTTTTGTTAAATATAAATCAAAATTTTCAAAATTCCTCGTCTCAATACCCTGTAATTTCACCTTTCATAGTAGCAGGTATTCCTTTATCAAGCCATTCTGGAATCGGTTTTTCCATTAAAAAATGGTCAAAAAACTGCTTCATTCTAATGGAAAGATCAATTCTATTGGATGTTTTCATCAAGTTGTGTTCATCCCCATTATAATTCAACATCCATACAGGTTTTCCCAATCTTCTCAATCCCATGAACATCTCAATTCCCTGATACCAAGGTACAGCTCCATCATCATCATTATGCATGATTAACAAAGGAGTTTTCACCTTAGGTAAGTTGAAAATTGGTGAGTTCTCTATATACAACTCCGGTTTTTCCCAAATAGTTGCACCAATACGAGATTGTGTTTTTTCATATTGAAATTGTCTACTTAATCCAGATCCCCATCTAATTCCACCATAAGCAGAGAACATGTTAGATACTGGAGCCCCAGCCATGGCAGCTTCATATTTATCGGTCATTGTAACCAATTGCGCTGTTTGGTATCCTCCCCAAGACTGTCCTTGTAATCCTAATTTTGTAGAATCAATAAAAGAATATCTTGCGATCATGGAATCTGTGCCGCTTACGATACAATCATATGCAGATTGTGCAGGGTGTCCCTCTTCATACTTGATGTTTGGAATAAATACTACATAGCCATTACTTACATATTCTGTTGGATAAACAATAGAAGCTGTTGGTTTTGGTCTGTAATAAACATGAATATCATCCGAGTATTCTTCATAAAAATAAACGATCATCGGATACTTTTTTGACGGATCCAAATCTTCTGGGGTATAGAACAATCCTTCCAATGTATCCTTATTTCCATTTACCCATTCAACCAATTCTACCTTTCCCCAATTGTATTCTTTTTGTTGTGGATTGATATCTGTGATTTTCTCGATGTCTTTGAAATCTTTGGTATGATACAAATCTCTGCATTCATAAAAATTAGATTTTCTAAACAGAAGGTCATCCGACTTTTTTGCTTTTACAGGATTCGAATAGGCATGTGCCGACTCGATCAATTTTTTGTATTCACCATTTTGGATACTGTAAAAGGCGGTGTTTTTGTTCTTTTTATTAAAGGCTTTGATTAAGCAACGATCTAAATCATAGAAATTCGAGTCCTTATCCAATTTCACTAGTCTTAACTCCTCATCGGGATTGAAGAAATTGAATTCTCTGTATCGTGTAATGCGATTTACTTTATTCTCTTTAGGACGGTAGATCAAAATGTCTTTTTCACTATAAAATAGAAGGTCTTCCTCTTTGGTCCATCCGGCAAAACCATAACATCCATCTGCCGCAGGAGTCCCGTTCCCTTTATTTACAATTGGTAAATTCTCTGTGTTGATTAAACGTGTTTTTGAGGAATTTGCATCGTAAAAATGCATCTTAGAACTGTCATAATCCCAATACACTAAATATTGTCCTGAGGGCGAAGTGGAATATTGAAATCCTACACCTTCAGCGACCAATGTAGGGTCTCCGGTTTCGATATCCACTAAATACAGATCTCTTTTCCATGGGAAATCCCAGCTGTATGAAGTTTCATAATTATCTTTTGAAACGGCAAAAAACCACTTTGAATCCCCTTTATCGAGAGAATAGCCATCATTGATTTTCTCATTCTCCAGTTGCACAATTTTGTCTGTTTCTAAATGATAAACTGATTTAAAGTATTCTTTTCGATCCTTTTTAGCTGAAAGCAACTGATCAGGTTGAACTCTACCATCTTGATAATGCCAAATATCTACCTTAAACTTTTCATCAGAAGGAATGGTATCTTCTGGTTCTTCTCTTTTTATTTCCCATATGCCGAAGTATAATTTTTTTCCATCTTTACTAAATGAAAGGTAAGCATCATCGCTCACTGAATAATCCTCTGGTAAGGCAACATGATTCGTGTCTACCAATTTTTTTAATCCCGAATTCTCATTCCAATAAAAAAGGTCAAAAACTTTTACTTTAGAAGTGTCTTGAGTTCCGTGAAAAGCAATTTGAGTCATGCTTTCATCAAAGGTGATTGAACCTGCTTCCACTCCAGAAAACAATTTTGAGGCTTCGAGGGTTTTGGTATTAAAAAGATGGACGAAATTGCTGTCCAGGGTATCATATTGTTGATGGACACGGAATGCAAAAAATGAATCATATTTCCCATCGTAGACCATTTTTACATCGTTAAATTCTTTTTTGAGAGATTGTATTGGATTGAAAAAACAAAGTCTATTTCCTTTACTTTTTACCTCTGGTTCTTTATTTTTCTTTCGGATTTTCTCCTTCTTTGCTTTAATCTTATCCCATTGCTTTTTAGAAAGACCGTCTGGAATAATTTCTTTATTGTCATCTAAAATATAAGCCATCCACTCTCCAAATTCAGGCAAATAAAATGACTTTAATTTTGGTACTTTAATTAGGCTATCTTCCTTCACGAGATAGATTCCCAAGGTATCTTTAGGATATTTTGATTTCTTAACTTTCTTAATCTTTAGTTTTCTTATGGTATCGTATTCAGGAACGATTTTGAAAACAACGAAATTTTCTTCCGAATTGATTTTTGCTTTGGTAGCTCTGTGGATGGTGTCTTTCGTTCCCGTTTCCTTGTTGTAAATTACGAGCATACCATCATTTCGAAGTTTGGAAAGCTCATATACGATAATTTTTCCCGTATGACCTATCTGATAGGAATCAATGGTATTCCATTTAAAATAATCTTCTGGTTGAATTGTTTTTTTTTGACCAAAAACCAAAGCCCCCGAAATGAGGGCTGTAAAAAGTAGTAAATATTTTCTCATAAATTTTTATACATCCGCCTGGACAATTTGAATTTGATTATCGAAATGTGATTTATAACCAAGGTCGTAGATCATAGTATACTTTTCGCCAATTGGGGAATTAAAAGTATGCGTATGATATTTCGAATTAAACCCGTTGGCCTCTAAAATATTCATATTAATTGGTTTTGATCTATAAACTTGGTACATATTATTTAGTACAGACCAGTTTTTATGAAGTACTTTATTGAGTTGAATCAAAACGGATTCTTTCTCTCTGTTTCTTAGGTTATGAAATTGATTTTTGCATTTCGCATCACAGAATTTCTGGTTGAGTCTACCATCAAATTCGCTTCCACAATTTAAACATGACTTTCCCATATTCAAAATATTTTTTGTTGTTGTTAATGAGTGCTTAAACGTTTATGAAACGAATAAGTTACGAAAAAATATTTTTCCTATAAAATACTGATAGTAAAACCTGCTTCGAACTGCTGAAATTGTGGACTATTCGGGTTTTTGAATGTTTTGTTGAAATAATATCCCATCCACAACTGAAACCAATTCACTCCTATTCGGAGTGTCGGACCATATCTTAATCTATTTAAATCAGGGAAATTGTATTCTTTGAACTTGTCACCATTATCCAGCTTCCATTTCGCATAGGAATTAGTTCGTACACCAAATTTGAATCCTGGGTAGAACTTGAACATTACATTTCCTTTGGTTCGAATTCTAAATTCAAAAGGAACTTCAATGTAATTAGAGGTAAACTGATTTTTCTTAACAACATCAGGGCCACTATAAGGTCCAATAGTGGTGAATTCCTCTCCTGACAAAGAATCTGTCTGAAAACCAAATTGTCCATTGTGATGCCATTGAAAGTGGCTGAATCCAATTCCAATCGCAATTCCCACAATACTTTTTCCAAAAGGTTGATCCCAAAGTGCACCAATGTTAAATCCAATGGAATACCACTTTGACTTCACACCATTTTTATCTCCAATAAAATCATTATAAAACACAGAAGCATGAATTCTGTCATATTTATGGATGAAAGTGTCTTTAGGGGCATGAAGTCCAGTAAAATGCCATAAGATTCCAGGTTTGTACCGGCTTGGCATTTTAGGATATTCATCTTTTTTTTGAGAATAGCCGTGATTACTGACCATATTGATCAATAAAAGGATTAAAATTAATTTAAAGACTTTTCCCAATTCCATGCGTGTTTCAAGGCATCCTCAATAGAGAATTTACAAGACCAATTTAGTGAATTTTTTATTTTCGAATCGTCAGCATATATTTTTTCAACATCTCCAGGCCTTCTTTCAGTAAACTCCCAATTTAGTTTGATATTGTTTACTTCCTCAAACTTTTGGATAAGTTCCAATACAGATACGCCATTTCCTGTCCCGACGTTGTAAACCTCAAATCTTAGATCTCTTTTCTCTAAAAGTTGATCCAAAGATTTCACATGAGCGTTGGCTAGGTCAGACACATGAATAAAGTCCCGAATACAAGTACCGTCAGGCGTATCATAATCTTTCCCAAAAACTTGAAGTTGTCCTCTTTTACCCACTGCTGACTGCGTAATAAATGGGACTAAATTATTTGGTTTTCCTAAAGGCAATTCTCCAATTAATGCAGATTCATGAGCGCCTATTGGGTTAAAATACCTTAGCAGAATCACTTTTAAGCTAGATTCTCCAAGAGCGATAATATTTTTGAGAATATCTTCACAGATAAGTTTAGTATGCCCATAAGGAGACATGGGCTGTGAAATGGGAGATGATTCAGATACCACTCCAGAATCTGGCTCACCATATACTGTACAAGATGAAGAAAAGACCAGATTATTCACCTGATGTTTTTCCATGGCTTGAATTAGTTTAAGCAAACTCCCGACATTATTCTCATAGTACAAAATAGGTTTTTCAACCGATTCACCTACCGCCTTGTAAGCCGCAAAATGAATTACCCCGTCAATCCTATTTTCAGAAAATACTTGATCTAGATTTTGGCTATTGTTGCAATCTAGATCGTAGCATTTAATGTTGGATTGGGTTAATTTATTTAAACGATCCAATACAAATCGTTCTGAATTTCTAAAATCATCGATAATGATAGGTTCAAAACCAGATTTTACAAGTTCAACTATAGTATGCGAACCAATATATCCTGCACCTCCTGTTACTAAAATCTGCCTCATATAAAAAAAGCCGCCCTAAGTGGACGGCTTCAAAGTTATAATAAATTCAGCTTACTGAATAATTAATTTATTCGTTTTCACCACACCATTATTGATCATGTTCAGGTAGTAAATCCCACTTTCAAGATTTGTTAAATCCATGTCAAAGTTTCTTTGAGATTCACTTCCTGTTTGAATCACCTTTCCTGTGATGTCAATAATCTGATAGTCAAATGCTCCATTGGCAGTTCCTGTTAATCTTACTTGGAAGTTCCCTGCACTTGGATTCGGGAAGACTACGACATCAAAGTCTGTTGCTTCATTTTCTTGAAGACCCAATCCACTTCCATCAAATATCCCGGCTGATCTGTTTGATCGTGTTCCATTGTAATCCTGTGCTTTCAATAAGCTTGATGAACAGGTTGTTCCTAATGGGAATCCGATTACATAATCCAATCCTTGTGTTGATGGAGGAGTATCTGTATAGGAGAATACATTTGAGCTGTTGGTCCAGATTAATTCAAATCCATTGGTTGTGGTATATCTCCAACAAGACCAGGAAGAATAG
>JAGQYP010000099.1 GCA_020436025.1 Crocinitomicaceae bacterium | reverse complement strand
TTGAGTTTTCTAAGGCCTCAATTTTAAGATGTAAAGCGTTTACTTTTTCTTCTTCGGATCGGAAATAACTTTCATTTCCCAACATATCGAATACTGGAGGGACAAATCCTTCGTAATGACTGGTGTCTCCAATTTTTCCACTAAAACCAGCAAGGTATCCCAATTCTCCATCTAAATTTTGAACTACTAAAACACCAAACATTTTACCAAAGGATCCTTCTTTTTTCGGATTTTCAATACCAAAATCATGTGTGAATTTAGTTTTAGCAATTAAATTCTCTTGCATCTCTTTAACTGCCTGTTCGGCCAGGGGATGCTTTTCATAATAGAAAGGAAAGTTTAATCTTTCCGGAATGGAGAAAATGGAAATATCCTCTAGAAATTTGTGAAAAAGAAAACTCATTCTTCTTTTAGTGCTTCAGATTTTAGTGTGACAAAATTAAAAGGATTGAAGGAGAATACAGCAATTGTAGGAGTCCATTCTATTTCTTTATTTTAAATATGGTACAGAATTTATTATTCCCATATGTGAAATTATAAAATTCATGTTCCATAATGTCTTCATAATCCCATGGATGCCATCTATACATGGTAATAAAATAATCGGTTTCCTTCCAATCACTTCTAAACTGATAGCGAACTCGTTGGTCTTCGGGTAAAAACTTATGTGCTTCCAATCCGACCGACATGTGGTCAAAACCCACTAATATTTGATCAGTATCATCATGTTCCAGAATATATTTTAACGCAGGATAGTAAGAAACTCCCCAATAATCCATTTCCCAGTGATTCCTGATATCGTTATATGTGGTATGATCCACAGTTCGATTAAAATAAACATATTGCAAAGGATATTGACGAATAGAATGAATAGCCAAGAATCCGAAAGTAATGAATACAGCCAGTTGTATTCCTTTTTGAATCTTTTGAAATTTGACTTGTTCTATTCCTAAGATCATGAAGAGTATCATAGGAATATAGAGAAAATAGAGTTGTCTCCATGAATCATACATGACAGATTCATGATAAATAACCAAGGTAATTGTACCACCTAGAACAGTAAAGTACATCACATAATTACGATAGCTATTATTGAAGAGGAATTGTTTGAATTTTGTGACAATTAGAAATAGAAAGACCAAAATCCCAAATCCCAATAAAACAGTAAATAATATGGGAGTTGAAATTAAAAACCAGACTGGAAAATAGTACCAAGGTGTTTCCCAAGTGGGTACAAATTCTCCATTGAACCAGGTTGCAGATTCAAATCTAAATTTAGAGGCATTTTCGTAGGCCTCTAAAAAATTGTTTATTGGATCATTCCATAAATAGGGCCAAGCAATATAGGTCACTGCAGTTGTAGAAAGCAAGAATAAAAATAGATACAGGAGATTATTGCTGTAATTTTTCTCTGAAATAAGATCAATAATCAAAAATCCTATAATAATAAACGGAATCATGATTCCCATGATACGCATATCAATCAACAAAGCAGTACAAATCCCTAAGTAGATGAAATTTGTGATTGACTTAGTTGCAAATGCCCTGGCTGAAAAATAAAAGACAATGGTCATCATTGATAGGAAAGGAATATCTTTTGAATTGAAAAAAGAATGAGAATATATTGTTGGGTGCATAACTAGTAAAAGAAAACCAATACTTGAAAGCCATTTACTTTTTGTTAGAAGAAAAATGAGTCGATAAAGACATAAGGCTGCGACTAAAAATAATAGATGACTCAGGAAATGCCGCATGAGATAGATCTGTCTTGAGTCCGTAATATTTAAACCTCTTTCGACAATAATAAGAGGAAGTTCAAAAGCCACGCCATAATCTTTATCCTTCCATTCTAAAAGAGATTTGTCATCATCAAAAGCATAATTGTAACTTATTATTCCGGTTTTCCTTTGAACATGTTCGTCCCAAGAAACTCCATAATGCTGATAAGTGAAACATGCAATCAAAAGAAAAAGGAAGAAAAGGAATCTTCCTGGATCATTTTCTATATGATCTTTGATGTTTTGAAACTTAATTCTACTTATCATATTCCGCATTTTAAAAGGCAATTTAGGTTGATGCTAAAATTATTTTCTTAAAGTCAATCCAATTCTTTTTCTATCCGGATCCAAACTAACAATTTTTACTTCCAAATGCTGATCCAATGATAAGTACTCAGCAGGGTCTTCCACATATTCATCCGCTATTTGAGATTTATGAATCAACCCATTTTCCTTAATTCCTATGTTTACAAACGCACCAAAATTGGTTACGTTGGTCACAATTCCAGGAATTTTCATCCCAACTTGCAAGTCCTCTATCGTTTTAATATCTCTGGAAAATTCAAGGACTTTAACTTTATTTCGGGGATCACGACCAGGCTTCTTCAATTCATTCAAAATATCCACTACCGTAAATCCACCAAACTGCTGAAATTCAGAAGGGTGAATGCTATCAATCAACTCTTCATTTCCAATAAAATCTTCAACATTGACATTTTTCGATTTAGCGATTGCTTGAACAATCTTATAACTTTCTGGATGTACAGAAGAATTGTCTAAAGGATTTTCTCCATCCCGGATTCGAAGAAATCCAGCACATTGCTCATAGGCTTTATCCCCCATTCGAGCTACTTTTTTTAATTCTTTTCTCGACTTAATGCCTTTATTTTCTTTTCGATATTGAATAATATTTTGAGCCAATTGCGGACCTAAACCTGAAACGTATTCCAACAAATAAGGGGAAGCCGTATTCACATCAACACCTACCGAGTTTACTGCAGAAATCACTACTGCATCTAAGGATTCTTTCAGTTTTTTCTGATCAACATCATGCTGGTACTGACCCACACCAATGGATTTTGGGTCAATTTTCACCAATTCTGATAAAGGATCCATCAATCTTCTTCCAATGGAAACAGCCCCTCTTACGGTAACATCGTAATCCGGAAATTCTTTTCTTGCAATTGGCGAGGCTGAGTAAATCGATGCCCCGTCTTCACGAACGACAAATACTAAAACATCCGATCTGAAAGTTATTTTCTTCACAAATGATTCAGTTTCCCGACTTGCAGTACCGTCTCCAATTGCAATGGCTTCTATTTTATAAGTTTCCACTAGTTGTGAAACTTTGGATGCTGCCTTACTGGATTCTTTTTGGGGTGGGTGAGGGTAGATGGTTACATTGGTTAAAAGTCGACCTGTTTCATCTAAACACACCACCTTACAACCGGTTCTAAAACCTGGGTCAATGGCTAAAATCCTCTTATTTCCTAAAGGAGAGGCTAGAAGTAATTGTTTCAAATTTTTGCTGAAAACTTCAATAGCTCCTTCGTCAGATTTTTCTTTTAAAATTCCCTTGATATCGTTTTCTAATGAAGGCTGGATCAATCTTTTCCAGGCATCTTCACAAATTTCTTCAACGATCATAGAAGATAAAGCAGAGCCTTTGACAACTGTTCGACGAATAATTTCCATGATCTTTTCCTGATTTCCATTGATCTTAACTTTCAAAAACCCTTCTTTTTCGCCTCGAATCATGGCCAAATAACGATGAGAAGGCACTTTGGAAACCGCTTCTTCCCAGTCGAAGTAATCCTTGTATTTGTCAGCTCCTTCTGCCAACATGGTAGATTTTTCAGACTCAGTTGTCTTCACTTTTTTTGTTTTGATCACAGAGGAAGCAATTCGACCATAATTCAAAAGTTGATCTCTTAATCGTTGTCTTAAGAACGTATTTTCATTGATCCATTCTGCAATAATATCTTTAGCTCCTTCTATCGCTTCCTTTGTTGTTTTTACTTCCGAATTCAGAAAATCTCGAGCACGGTTTTCAACATTGTTTTCATGTTGTTTGTAAATGATTCTTGCTAAACCTTCCAAACCTTTGGCCTTGGCTTTTTCACCTCTGGTTTGCTTTTTCTTTTTATAAGGCAGATAAATATCTTCCAATTGCTGAGCGTCCCAACAGTTTTCGATACTGTCTCTGATCTCGGCATTCATTTTTCCTTGCTCTTCAATAGCTTTCAGAATGGTATCTTTTCTAGAGCTGATCTCGTCGTATTTGTCCCCATGTTTCTTAACAGCTTCTACTTCCGTCTCATCCATGCCTCCTGACATCTCCTTTCGGTATCGGGAAATAAAAGGAATGGTAGCACCTTCCGAGAGTAATTTTAAAACATTGTCAACGTATTTGGTTTCTTTTGAGATATATGGATAAACGTATGCTGATTTTGTCATAGTAAGTTCTTATTTCGGCCAAATATATTTCATTTTTTTACTTCTACATCCCCCGCCAAATAAAGTTTTTAGAAATATTTTTAACATTTTTTGTAACATTTTGTATCCGTTTACTTATAATAGTAAACACACACAGGGATAAACACGGAAATTAGTCGTCGATCAAATCGGCGGCTTTTTCTTTTTTAGGGGATTAGTTCTAGGTGCTAAGTTCTAAGTTCTAGGTTGATCTGATCCAGAATTCCAACAGCCTGTCTTGAGTTTTTCGAAAAGTCAAAAAATCCAAAAGTCTAAATGTCGAAAAGTCCAACCCCCATTTAGATTCATTTCAAATTAGCTTATAATTCTCTGATTTTGATCTACATTCCTTATCTTAGGTCAAACCCATGAATTTTTACTAATGCCATTCAACCGCAAAGACAAACACAACCCCGGTGAGATACGTCCGCGTTTTAAGTTGCGAACGGATCATACCAAAGATGAGGTTTTTGAACTTCTGAATTCTTTCTGTGAAAAGGACGATTCGGTTCTTGGACGTAAAGTTTATGATCAGTATTATCTGGACATTCCCAATAAAGACCGACATTTTTGGTCCCCAGAGTTACGCGTGACATTGGAAGATGACGAAGAAAATGAAGGCTATACACTTGTGAGAGTAATGGTCGGACCCCAATACACCGTTTGGGCCATGTTTGTGTTCATTTATATCTTACTCGGGTTGATATCCATTTTTGGTGGAATGTATGGATTTTCTCAAGTCTCACTCGGAAACGATAGCCCCTGGATTTGGGCATTTCCTTTTGGTGTGTTCCTGTTTATTTCGGTTTATATAGTAGCTAAAATGGGCCAAAGAACCGGAAGAGACCAAACCTTGCATCTGGTTTCAGTTCTCTATCATTCTATCGGGGACCACAAGTTGGAGAGAGTGGAAATTTAGTGAGTGTAGAGTGATTCGAGTGTAGAGTTTTTCGAGTATTTCTTTTTAGAATTCTGAATTATTTTGTTGAGAATTTTTGACTTGATGGATCACTTTTTTTTCTAATTGTACTGAGAATTCTAAGACACCTGAATATATTCT
>JAGQYP010000098.1 GCA_020436025.1 Crocinitomicaceae bacterium | reverse complement strand
CATTCTCAAGCCGCCATTGCTTCTTATCCTTGGCTTTCTTGTACCGGGGAACAAGTTGAAGTAGTGAATGACTGGGGTGTTTTCAAAGAAATCTATTGTGCCGGAAATGACTCCACTTTTGAGTTTTTGGAGAATGTCTTGATGGAAGTCATGGAGCTTTTTCCTTCAAAATACATTCATATTGGTGGAGATGAAGCGCCTAAATACCGCTGGGAACACTGCGACAAATGTCAAAATCGAATTCAAACTGAAAACTTAAAAGATGAACATGAATTGCAGTCCTATTTCATTCAAAGAATTGAGAAATTTTTGCAGAAAAATGGGCGAGAACTAATTGGTTGGGATGAAATCTTGGAAGGGGGGCTTTCAGCAACAGCAACAGTGCAGAGTTGGAGAGGTTTTGAAGGAGGAATCAAAGCTGCGGAAAATGGGAATGGGGTAGTGATGTCGCCTACGAGTCATTGTTATTTTGACTATGGACTCCAATCCATCGACCTAAAAAAGGTGTATGAATTCAACCCGATTCCGTCTGAATTAGAAGAGCAATTTCACAAGAATATTCTAGGTGGAGAATGCAATTTATGGTCCGAACACATACCTGACGAAGCGAATTTAGATTCCAAAGTTTTCCCCAGAATATTGGCCATGTCTGAAGTGTTATGGGCTGCACCTGAAAAAAGAAATTATGCGGAGTTCTACAATCGGGTACAAGAACATTATCCCTTGCTGGAAAAGTTGAAGGTGAAGTATGGCCTGGAAACTACTCCCGCGAAAATTCAAACATTTATAAAAGAAGGAAAGATTTACGCAACGATGGTTTCCGAAATCCCAAATGCAACTTATGAAATTCGGTGGGATGGAAAGGAGATGGAATTGGATGGGGATTTCACTCAATTTGAAAAACTGGAAAAGGACACATTTGAAGTGAAAGACTGGAAACTATCGGTCAAAGTATTGAAGAATGGAAAACCGTATGGAGAAAAAGTAGAACAGTTTTTTGAGTTTCATAAAGCAATTGGAGCCAAAGTGACTTATCATTCCAATTTCAGTCGATGGTATCCTGCTGCAGGTGAACAGGCATTGGTAGATGGGCGAACAGGTATTATCGATTTTAAAGATGGCAATTGGCAAGGATTTTGGGGAGAACCTATTGATGTTGAGCTTGATTTAAGGGAAGTGAAGGAGTTTAATTCCGTTTTCATGAGGTTCAATCAATATCAAAATTCCTGGATATTCAGACCCAAAGCTATGAAGATCGAAATTTCGGAAGACGGTGAAAATTGGAATAACTTTTTGGAGAAAGAATTTGGGGAAGAAAAGCCCTACAACAAAAAAATGATATGGAACGATGTAGGGACAAATTTCCTAATTCAAAAAGCGCAATACATTCGAATTCATGTTGAAAATTACGGAAAAGTTCCCGATTGGCACGAAGCAGCGGGTCAGGATTGTTGGCTATTTTTAGACGAAATAATTGTAAAATGATCTTAGAAGTTTGTTCAGATAGTTTGGAAACCACCTTGTTGGCTGAAGAATTCGGAGCCAAAAGAGTGGAGTTGTGTTCAGCTATATCAGTGGGTGGACTCACTCCTAGTTTAGGTTTAATAGCAGCTTGCTTGGAGCATTCATCCATTGAGATTCATTGCATGATACGCCATCGTGAAGGGGATTTTGTTTATTCTGATTCGGATCTGGAAATTCTTAAAAAGGATATCCAAAGTGTGGCGGATATGGGCGTGAAAGGTGTTGTGTTTGGCTGTTTGAACTCTCATGGAGAAATCAATACCAGACAAACAGAAGAGCTTGTCCGTTTAGCCAAAGGAAAAGGTTTGGAGGTCACTTTCCACAGAGCATTTGATTTTGTTTACGATTATGAAAGTGCCCTGGAGCAATTGATTTTCGCCAAAGTAGATCGAATTCTGACAAGTGGTGGAGAAACCAAAGCGATTCAAGGTAAAGAGAGAATACAAAAGATGGTACAATTGGCTCAGGGAAGAATCCAAATCATGGCGGGGAGCGGTGTGAATGCCGATAACGCACTTGAATTGGTAGAAACAGGAATCGATGCATTGCATTTTACATCACATGTTTCAGAAGGCAAAACAGAACTAGGAATGGGAGCGAAAACCAGAGCGGATCGGGAAAAGATTGGGAAAATCCTGAAAGTTTTAATGCAAAATTCAAAATTCAAAATGCAAAATTAAATGAGACCGATTTTTTACATATTAATCTTTCAATTTTTCACTTTTAACTTTGCACTTTGCACTAAATCAGACACCCTCTCCTTAAATGGTTCATGGGAATTTAAGCAAACGGATGAATTTAGATGGAGAAAAGCTGTCGTTCCCGGGGTAGTGCATCTGGATTTAATGCGGAATCACATGATTGAGGATCCGTATTGGGCAGACAATGAAATCAAACAGAAATGGATAGAAGATAAAAGATGGGAGTATAAAAGGATATTCACCCTTTCAGAAGATCAGCTAAATAGAAAACATGCAATTATAGAATTTGATGGTCTGGACACATATGCGCAGGTTTTTATCAATGATTCACTTGTCATTACAGCCAACAATATGTACAGAAAATGGAGCAGTTGGATTTGGGAAAAATTGAAGGTAGGGGAAAATGAAATTCGCGTAGTATTTCTGCCAATAAAAGAAGGAGCAACAGATTATGCAAAAAGAAAATACGATCTTCCAGCTGGTTGTGAAACTGTAAATGAAAAAAGGAGTCCATGGGTTAGAAAAGCGGCTTATCATTTTGGATGGGATTGGGGACCAAGGTTTGTGACTTGTGGAATCTGGAGAGATGTGAGGTTAGTTTTAACACCGATTGGAGTAGATAATATCAATTTTCAAACTCAATTTATATCTGATTCTGTTGCTAAGATTAAGTTCTCTGCGAATGTTCATCCCTCTTCCTCAGATCTTAAATTTACCTTTTCTTGTGAGGGAGAAGAATACGTGCTTGATTACCATAGATCGGTGGGGTATGGCCATTTAGATTTTCAAATTGATAATCCAAAATTATGGTGGTGTAATGGATATGGAGATCCGAATTTATATGAAGCAGAAATTAGATTAGAAAATCAAAATGGAGGGGTTGTATTTAAAAAAAGAGTAATATTCGGAATACGAACAATCGAGTTAATCAACGAACCTGATTCAATAGGGACTTCTTTTTATTTTAAACTGAATGGAAAACCTGTTTTTGTAAAAGGAGCCAACTATATTCCTCAAGACTTGTTCCTACCTAGCGTAACAAATGAGAATTACCAGAAACTTCTCACTCAAGTTGATGAAGCGAATATGAATATGATTCGTGTGTGGGGAGGAGGGATATATGAAAAGGATTTGTTTTATGATCTATGCGATGAAAAAGGAGTCATGGTGTGGCAGGACCTAATGTTTGCTGGTTCAATGTATCCAGGGGATGAATCTTTTATTGACAACATTGAAGTAGAAATTAGTGAAAATGTCGCACGAATTTCAGCTCATCCTTGCCTTGCATTATGGTGTGGGAACAATGAAATGGAAGTAGCATGGAAGAATTGGGGATGGCAAAAGCAGTTTGGATGGTCTGCAAAAGATTCTACTGAAATATGGGAGAATTATCTGCGATTATTCCATGAAAAGGCTCCAGAAATTATTAAAAACTGGGATTCAACATTGAATTACACCACTACTTCACCGCTAAGTAATTGGGGAAAGCCGGAAAATTTCAATCATTCCAGCATGCATTATTGGGGAGTATGGCATGGTAAGGAGCCCATAGAGAATTTCCGAACGAATGTAGGAAGATTCATGGTAGAGTATGGTTTTCAGTCTTACCCAGAAATGTCAACAATTAATAGGTTCTGTGATCCGAAAGACCAAAAACTAACTAGCAAAGTGATGCAAAACAGACAAAAGTCTTACATCGGAAATGAAGAAATAACAAGACAAATCACCAAATACGCAGGCAAAACAAAATCCTTCGAAGAATTTGTGAAACTGAGTCAGGACATACAAGCCAAAGCTTTACAAATAGCCATTCAATCACATCTGGGAGCTCAACCACATTGCATGGGCACCCTATTCTGGCAACTCAACGACTGCTGGCCTGGCCCAAGTTGGAGCGTCATAGATTACTACGGAAACGAGAAAAAAGCTTACGGGATTATAAAAGAACTTTTTTTAATTAAGAATTAAGAATTAAGAATTAAAAATTAAGAACCGAGTGACAGCGAGCTCGTCGATCGATAGGGAGATAATGAAAAATTGTTCTATTCTACACTCTAAACTCGAAAAACTCTACACTCGAGTAACTCTACACTCGAAAAACTCTAAACTCAATTCACTCCTTGCTGGGTGATAGCGGAAGTGTAGACCACTAAAAAATTTAGTGCGATGTAGTGCAATGGATCCAAGCTTGCATGGTCAGTTTTGCCGTAGATGTTCCAGTTGTCGTAATCGTTGGAGAAGCTGGTACTCATTTCCAGGTAGCTGTTTCCTCCTTCGTAGGCATACCAGGAATCAAAATCATTGGAGAAATAGGTTTTTACTGAGATGGTTTGACCATTTTCTTGGATATACCAGTTGTCCCAATCATTAGAGAAGTTGGTTTTAATTTTGATGGTTCTTCCATTTGAAACCAATTGCCAGTTGTCCCAATCTTCAGTAAACACGGTTTTAATAGTGCCAGAATATCCTGCGATATTGAACTCCCAATTGTCCCAGTCATTGGAGAAAGCTGTTCTGTAATAACCAGAATAATTTTGCGTATTAATGTTCCAACTGTCCCAATCGTTGGAAAAAGCCGTTTTCAGTGTTCCTAAATAGGTCTTAGTTTGGTCGTAGGTGTTATTGTTCGTTGTGCTATCAAAGCAAGAACTCAAAAGTAGTCCGGAAACAAACAATAGAAGTAGTGATTTCATAATAAACCGTTTGATCAAATATAGTCAATTAGCAGGTGAATCCCCAATAATTCTTGGCAACCAATTTATTAACAGGGCGTTATAATTGATGAATAGACAAAAGGAAATTATATTCCGCATAATATTATAACACAATTTTGATTGTTTTTTACCCCAATATTGAGTAAATTAGCTATCAAACTCGCTTACGAAACCAAAAATTGACTCAGAATCCCAAAACAGAAGACAATTTAGGAAGTAGGTAAGGACCTATTTTTTTGGGTTACCATTTGAATTGAAACTATGAAAAAAATTGTTGTACTGTTCGCGATCTTATTCGCAGGAGCTTCAGTAAAAGCTCAAGACATCCACTTTTCACAAATTTACAATGCAGCTTTGCACATGAATCCGGCATTAACAGGGA
>JAGQYP010000097.1 GCA_020436025.1 Crocinitomicaceae bacterium | reverse complement strand
TACACCAAGACATTACAATTCGTATTCTTTCCTAATTTTTCAGGAAAATCTCTCCATAAATCGATGCATCCGAGAGAATCGTGCAGGAAAATAATGGTAGGTTGCTCCGGATCGATTTCCTTTTTGGAAAAGGCTATTTTGTTCAGATCGGGAGTGGGTGTTTTTTGCATGGGGTAAAGGTAGGGAAATGTTTTGTTAGGAGAGGTTTTAGACAATGAAAGGTTGAAGGCTACTAGAGTAAATGTCCTTCATTTTAGGCCTTTACTCTAACCACTTATCAATGTCAACACTTTGATGAAGAATCCTTACTATTTCCAATTTTTGATTGTCGCTAATTTTATAAAAAATGATATGGGATTTGACATAAGACACGCGATAACCAGGCCTAATGTATTCTGCCGATTTACCCGTGAAGTAATTGGATCTTAAGAATTGAATTTCATCAATAAGAAGAGTGTAATACCGATCTGCTTGTTCTTTAGACCACTTTTTGAAAGTATATTCCCATATTCTGTCTAAATCTGAAAGGGCTTCAGAACTAATACTTAGGGAAAGTTTATTCATCTGACCCTATCCTATTTATTTAAGTTTTTCTTATGAAGCATCTTTAAATGCTCTTCCGGATCGAAATCCTCTACCCATCCACTTTGCTCGCCAGCAATTAGTGCATTACGTAGATCGTTTAGCCTCCGTTCTTCACTTTCAAGTAATCGCAGAGCTGTTCGGATTACCTCACTTACGGAGCCATAACGTCCTGATTTAATTTCATTATTGATGAAATTCTCAAAATGATCTCCTAAAGATATTGACGTGTTTTTTCCCATAATAAAGAGTTATTGTAGTAAAGATACCAAAAATTGGTAACGTATTCAAGTGATATTGGTTTTTAGATGGTGATAACGGTCAAGTATAAGCGGTCGTTTTAATGCCGCTTATACATTGTTGTATGCTGTTTCTTTTTTAATTCTTTCATCTTTCCATCCGCACAAAGATAATTCCTCAATAAATGGACAACCTCCCATACACACCGATTGCATTGAACAAGAATTACATCCGTTGTTAATTATTCTACCCCTATACTTCTGAAAAAACCGATTATCCTGCCAAATACTCAACATCGAATCTTCACGTAAATCTCCGAACCAATCAGTATTTGTCATAAAGGAACATGGCATCATTCTCAAATTTTCATCTATAAAAGCCGAAAACCTTCCGGCATCACAACCTTCATAAAATGCAGTGTTAGCAGAAAGATATCTAGCAACACCTGATACACTACAACTATCGAATCCAATTTTCAATGTATTCTTGTTCTCTTCTACTAAGCCAAAGAATTCCTGAATCTTATTTTGATCCTTCAATAGTAAATCCATGTTTGGTTTTCGTCCAATTGGCTTATAATTCAGGAATATTAGCGAGTTTATACCATCTAGGAAGTCTGGAGTATTCTTCAACCAGTTAATTGCTGTATCAATAGACATGCTATCGATAACGAAATGAACGTTTGCTTTAATGTCATATTCTAAAAGCTTCTCAATACTTGATCTAAATTCTGAATATGGCTCATACGCACTTATAGCAACTGAACCACAAAGTTCCTTTGTAGCTTTCAAAATATCACTAGTTAACCCTCTTCCATTTGTTGTATAGCATGGAACAATGCCGTGGTCAACAGTTGACTGAAGTATCTTTATGAAGTCTGGATGTTGGTTAGGATTCCCCCCACCAAGTGCAACTTGAAAAACGTCAAGTTCTTTGGCTTGCGACATTATAAGTTCATAATCTTCAAATGACATATGTTTGCCTTGAATGGTAGACACTCGGTAACAGAAGCTACACCCCTTATCACACCAATTCGTAATACTTATATCTAACAATTCTGGACCATGCATAGACCATAAAGGCTCCGGGAATCCTTTATCTTCTGCTCGAACAAAGTACCCATTCTTTTTGTTGAAAAGGATAGAATAGTTTTCTTCTGGATACCTCTTCTGAATTATGTTCTTATTACCATCCATTTTCTCTCGCATCTATATGAAGCCCGTCAGCTTCAATTATAAACTCATCTGTACAAAAGAAACCTTCAATTTCTCCATTGTCACTTCTCAAACCACCAAGAAAGACCTGTTTTCCTTGACTTTCAGCATCTAATATTTTAGGCAGTAGTTCCTTTCCGTACCAGAACCATGACTTTACAAAATCCTCGAAAGTGCTATACTCTCTACTCGAATTGCATTGTTCATAATATTCTCGAGCTGGGCTCATGGAGTATTTAAAAGATTCAAAAAGATCTTTATAGAGGTCTATGAAAGGTGATTCTTTCTCTATGCCAACGGCATCAATAAATTTCTTTAAGTTAAACTCTCCATCACTAATTATAATGAATGAAGTGGATGAGCTATTCGTTACAAAATCATATCTAATTTTCATCTGTATCTTTTTTTAGTAGTAATAGGTTTAAAATTCTTCCGTACATCACTTCAGAGAAGCAAAATTGTGCAATCCCATAATCACCATATGCGAAATCATCCTTTTTGTAAATAGTGTATTCTTCGCTTTCATTTTCAACTTTCAAGATTGCTTCAATATCATCTGGCTCCAAATTATATTTCTTGTAAAGAAAAATTTCAAACCTCTCATATTCTAATGCGTAGTATTTCTTGTACTCTTGTCTCAAATCAATGAGTTCAGAGAAAAGCGAATCATACATGCGCTCGAACATATCTCTTGCGAAGCTCCCTTCCTTAGTCATTGCTTTGTCCAAGAATACGTCTTTTGTTAGGCTCTTATTTATAACTATAAGCGACCTTCCGTAATCATAGTCGAATTTCATACTCCTGCATAAATTGTTTAATTAGCGTATTTAGTCTTTCACTTTTGCAATTTTCATTCGCCCTCATTAGTTGTTCATAAGCTACTTTCTTATTTCTATACCAATAGGTTTCATATACATACAGAATTCGACTATAAGATATAGGAATGAGATAGATAAGCATTTCATAGAGCGTATGATATGATTCATTCTCAGTGAATTCTTTCTCAGTGGTAATACTAAGAAGTTCTTCTAAATGGCTTTCCAAGTTTACGGCTCTGTAAGAAACACCTGGCGACCTATGACCGAAATAAAAATTGGAACTAACAAGTTCATCATATTCCTCTTCGCTTAAACTCCTGAACAACTCAAACAGAATATTAATAGAAAGATTACCGTAACTGTTCAAATTATATCTACGGTACATTAAATTCTTCGTAATCGTAAGTGAAAATTTCGAGTCTGCTTTGAACAATTTCTTAATTAAATCAATATCAGCGGTCGTTATCTCCGAATACTTAAAGGAAAAAATTCCACGAATGAACGCAACATTATACCATGGCAATGTCAATAAAAAGTCATTTAATTCGGTATCCCTTAGCCTTTTGGAAAAGTAAAACAGAAAAGAACTGCACCCTTCTAGGATAACAGATTCTTCGTTTATCCTCGATTGAACGATCGATTTAAACTCCTCTTTTGATTTATTCCAAACTGCTTCAATTAGATACTTGGATAAAGTGTAATCACGAAATTCATCAAATGTGAAGCTAACAGATTCTTGAGTTCCAAACACTGTTTCGTTAGTGTTAAGATCTCGTTTCATCAAGATGTTTTCGTCTAAAAAACGAATGTATATTTCTCGGTTTTCTTTTTCGGCAACGATTGAATCGAGTGGAATGTTCGAGTAAACTTCATTTTCCAGCATGAACTGAACAATTTTCTCTAAGAAATTTCGAATATCAAAATTTCCACCGATGTTAAAATCATCGTTATCCTTAAGTCTGTTGTTTATTTCATCGCACTTTAGCTTGTAATATGAGTTAAACAATGCTTCCTTGTATATGTCCTCGACCGAATCAAGTTCTCTATTTTGATGTGATTCAGAGAAAATCCTTAGAAGCAGGAAATTGTCTATTAATTGTTCGTAAACAGATGTTCTAATATGCTTAATCTTTACATTAAAGTGACTTAAGTAGGCATTGTATAGTCTCTTTTTCGATGTTTCATCCAAGTGACTATTTAGGGATTCAATGTATTTAAGATCTGATGAAAATGCTGCATTCTTGATATTTGTAAAGTTGTTTTCAAAATATTCAGTCCGACAGGTTAGAACCATTTTTACAAACTTATGATGTTGCATTTCCGAAATGAATTGCTCTAGTTCTTTACTAAATTCAGATGGGTTTGGGTTTTCGTTTAATCCGTCAATAACAAGGGTATAATAAGTTGATTCCTCTTCACAAATTTCTTTAACCCCTAGAATGAAATCTTCGAACAAAACATTAGATAAATCAGGAAAAATGCGCTTCATCAAAGCACCTCTGATGTCATCACTTTCCAATTCGTAACCAACTACGAATGTGGTCGGAATGTTCCGTTTCAACAAAAATGTATGAACCAAGTCACATACTAGATTTGTCTTTCCTTGCCCTGCGTGCTCTGTTATCAAAGCTATTCGGGACTTTAGAGATGAAAGTTCTTCTATTTTGTCTGAGATTTTCCTTTCAAATTTGTAAATCTCATTATTGGAGATTTCGATGTCCTTAATCTCTTTTAGTTTGTTTTCTAGGTAAGTAATTAACTCACCCAAGTTCTCGCAAAATGAATCTGGAGTTGAATTTAGGACTTTGTCTTCGTATTGATTTATAGAAAAGTTAAAGATAGGCTTGCCGGCTGTTTGTAATTTTCTATTTAACAACCTAAAATCTAGGTTTTTAGTTTCCTCGATTATTTTTTCACTAAAGAATATTGAATCAGTCAAATATCTAAGTTGATCTTTAATATCTCTTGTTTCAATAAATGTGTCAGGAATGTATTTCCCTGAAGCAATTTCCTTCTTCAACTGGCGATTTGTCTGGAGATTTAAATGCTGTTTAATTTCACCTTTACTCAAATTGCGTCCATACTGATTAAGAATGTAAATCACATTCTTAGTTCCTCTATTCTCCAGAATCTTAATAACGCTTACAAAAATGAAAAGTGCCGAGATCACAAGTGTACACCAAAGAGGAATACTCAAGTTGTACCAAAAAGCTAAGGCACCGAATACTGACTTGGCTATTATGTTCTCAGCATTCGCAGCTGACACATTAAGAAGATGTACAATTTTATCACTTGCTTTGGTCAGTTCTCCGAATATGAAAAGGAAGTATGGAACAGCAATTGACCAATAGGTTTTTTTTCTCCGGATTTTCAAGTAAACCCATATAATTCCTTTTAATATACTTTTTAGAATGTTAGACATTGAGGAGATTCGATGATTTTGGTTTTATCTTTAATAGCATACAACG
>JAGQYP010000096.1 GCA_020436025.1 Crocinitomicaceae bacterium | reverse complement strand
AATGGAAGTTGCTATGAAAATGGCTTTCTCCTTGTCGGTTCCATTAAACGGGAAAAAACAGTTGGGACATAATTCAGCTGTTGATGGGGAATCTATTTTACATTGAGGGCAAGTTTGGTTTTCCAAGGCAAATCGTTTTTTCTTCAAATATAGTTTTTTAAAAATACAAAGCAAGAAAGACCAAATATCCAGAAATCAAAGTATCTAGCTATCCAAGTACTCCGGAAATTCCACATTCAAAACAACTTATCAACAAAATAGCCTAGGAATGCGGCAAGCGATTATTTTTGCATAAAAAAGGACAAAAATGAAGTTTTTCATCGATACAGCGAATTTAAATGAGATCAGAGAAGCCAATGATCTAGGAGTTTTGGATGGGGTAACAACCAACCCTTCTTTAATGGCAAAAGAGGGGATTACTGGGGAATCCAACATTAAAAAACATTATGTCGACATTTGTAATATTGTTGACGGAGACGTAAGTGCAGAAGTGATTGCTACCGACGTGGCAGGCATGATCAAAGAAGGGACTGAATTGGCTGCTTTACATGAAAATATCGTTGTGAAAATCCCAATGATTAAAGACGGGATCAAGGCAATCAAACATTTCTCTAATGAAGGAATTCGAACAAATTGTACTTTGATCTTTTCTCCGGGGCAAGCTCTTTTGGCTGCTAAAGCAGGAGCTACATATATTTCTCCTTTTTTAGGAAGATTGGATGATGTTTCAACGGATGGGTTGAATTTGATTCATGAAATCAGAACGATCTATGATAATTATATGTTTGATACGGAGATTTTAGCTGCTTCGGTAAGACACCCAATGCATATTATCGATTGTGCTAAAATTGGAGCAGATGTGATGACAGGTCCATTAAGTGCAATTATGGCTTTGGCAAATCATCCATTGACAGATATCGGATTACAAAAATTCTTAGCCGATTACGCAAAAGGAAACAAATAAACTACTCTGAAACCAAATGCAAACCTGTGAGGGCTACTCGCAGGTTTTTTCTTTTTTTATATGCTGATAGAAATCAATCCATACAATATAGATAAGCGCCTCCTGAAACAAGTGGTTGACGTACTTCGAAATGGAGGGATTATCATTTATCCAACTGATTCCGTTTACGCCATGGGTTGCGATTTGAAGAATAGAAGGGCATTGGAAAAATTGGCCAAACTAAAAGGAATCAAGTTATGTCAGGCGAATTTTTCGATCATTTGTTATGATTTAAGCAATATTTCGGAGTATACAAAAAACTTTGATCGATCTATTTTTAAGTTACTAAAACACAATCTTCCTGGACCTTTCACTTTCATTTTGAACGCCACCAATGAAATCCCGAAGTTGTTTGATTCCAACAAAAAAACCATTGGAATACGAGTTCCTGATCATGATTTGATTCGTGAAATTGTAAAAGAATTAGGAAATCCTATTGTAACCACTTCCATTCACGATGAGGATGAGATTTTAGAATATACCACAGATCCCTATCAAATCTATGAGAAATACGATGGGAAGGTAGATTTAATTATTGATGGAGGTTTCGGGAATTTGTACGCCTCAACTGTCGTGGATTGTACCGAAGATGAACCAATAATTATCAGAGAAGGAATAGGCGAATTACAATGATTGCAATAGTTAACTTCGGAAGCTCTAAAGTACCAGATATTCTATCTTGTGTGGAATCTTTAGGTTATTCCGGGGAAGTATTGGATTATAGTCTGCAATCGAAAGGTGAAAGTTTGTTGAGTGCTCGGAAGTGGGATAAAGTGATTTTTTCAGGAGCCCCAATTTTACTTTCTCAACTAAAAGATTATTCCGAATATATTGATTTTACTAAAGAGGTTTTAGCCTTAGATATTCCTATTTTAGGGATCTGTTTTGGTCATCAAATTATCGGTCTAACTCACGGAGCCACCTGTAAAATGGGAGAAGAAGATCGACAAGATCAAATGATTGAACAATTGATTCAAGATCCCATTTTCGATGAACTAGAAGATGTTTTTGAGATGCAACAAGATCACTGTGAATTCATCGAAATTCCGAATCAATTTGTGCATCTTGCCCAATCCAAAATCACTAAAAATGAAGTGATGAAACATCCTACAAAACCAATTTACGGTTGTCAGTTTCATCCTGAAGTTTCCGGACCAAATGGACTTCAATTCCTAAAGAATTTTCTAGAAATCAATTGATATCAATATCCACGAGTGGATAAGTCGAAAGGCGAAAGTCAAAAGGCGAATGTTTTCTGATTAATTTTAATTCGTAATTCGTAATTCGTAATTCGTAATTCATAATTCATAATTCATAATTCATAATTCATAACATGGTTTTAAACTACATATGGGTCGGGTTTTTCATTATTGCTTTCTTAGTAGCAACAATAAAGACTTTCATGGGAGACGTAACAGTTTTCTCTGAAATAACGAAAGCCATTTTTGAAAGAGCGGAATTAGGATTTACTCTTTCATTGGGTCTTACTGGTGTTATGGCACTTTGGTTAGGGATTATGAGAATTGGAGAAAAAGGTGGAGCGATTAAATTTCTTTCCAGACTTGTGGCTCCTTTGTTTTCTAAATTGTTTCCTGAAATACCAAAAGATCACCCTGCTCAGGGTTCGATGGTGATGAATTTTTCAGCCAACATGCTGGGATTGGATAATGCCGCTACTCCTCTAGGATTAAAAGCCATGAATGAGCTGCAAGAGGTGAATCCAGATAAAGAACGGGCTTCCAATGCGCAGATTTTGTTTTTAGTTTTAAACACGTCTGGTTTAACTCTTATTCCAACAAGTATTATAGCTCTGAGGGCGACTACAATGGAGAAGTTTGATATTGTAGGTAATCCAACCGATATCTTTGTTCCGATTCTCATTGCAACCTATTTTTCGACTTTAGCTGGATTGATTATCGTTTCCATTTTTCAAAAAATCAATCTGTTTCAAAAAACAGTAATGGCTTATTTGGGGACCGCTACTGCGTTGGTGGGTGGATTGGTTTGGTACCTTTCAGAGCATAAAGATCAGATCGAAACAATTTCCTCTGTGGCATCGGGAGCAATCATTTTTTCATTCATAATTGGCTTTTTCATTTTAGGGATTCGAAAAAAATTAAACCTATATGAGGAATTCATTGAAGGTGCAACGGATGGTTTTAAAGTGGCAGTGAAAATTATTCCTTATCTAATTGCCATGCTTTGTGCAATTGGAGCATTTACCGCATCCGGAGCGATGCAGTTTTTTATTGATGGATTAGGATACGTTTTTAGTTTGTTCCTTTCAGATACTCGATTCGTTGATGCCTTACCTACAGCCATGATGAAACCTTTGTCCGGGGGTGGAGCAAGAGGAATGATGGTAGAATCTTGGGGGCATGAGGCTGTAAATATTAATTCATTTGTTGGGCGACTCACTTCTACGCTTCAAGGCTCCACAGAAACCACTTTCTATGTTCTTGCGGTGTATTTTGGGTCAGTTGGTATCAAAAACACACGCTACGCCGTTGTAGCCGGACTCTTCGCCGATCTAGTCGGAATTATTGCAGCTATTGTAGTTGCTTACCTATTTTGGGGGTAAAATGGAACCGCAATGACGCCAAGTTTTACGCAAGGTGCGCAAGGAATTCTTAGCGAACTTAGCGCCTTCCTTGCGTCTTAGCGGTTAATCAACCCACAATTTGTTACTTTTGTTATGAAATCGAGTTTTATAATAAATGAGAAAAAAGAAAAATCCAGTCAAAAACGTTGCGCCACTCAAGCCCTTAAATTATGATGTAAAAGTCATACTTGCCTGGGCTGAAGCTATTGGTGGTAACAAAGAAATGAGAGATTTTCTAACTGCAAATGGCTTTGAAGAGTTAGGAATGTTCTGCTACGCCTTACTTTTAAAGGACGATGCTAGAGACTGGTTGAAAGAAAATGGTTATGCGCATTTATTGGCCTTGATTCATGGGGTGGAGGGAAATAAATCGGCACTGGACTGGTTGGAACTAAACAATTTTAAACTTCTTCGAGTAATTGCATTAGCAGGGGATGGCGAACCGGCAGCTTACCACTGGTTGGAAGAGCACGGATATTTGGAATTTCATCATCTTGCAAAAAAGATTCAAGAAGTAAAAGATGAAATCGAAGAGAATCACAATGATATGCACAAATTTGGTGCAGATTAAGCTTTTGAAAAGTGTATTAGATTGAGTATATTCACAGACTGAGTTTTAATTCTGTGGCTATGAAAAAAATACTACTTGCGCTTATTTTAACTTTACCTTTCCTAGTACAATCACAATCTTGTCCCGATGTTACCGCATCCGGAATCATGAATTACAACGGCAATTACGATGATACGCTGAGAGTTTGTTATGGAGATACGATTTATCTGAAAGACAATGGTTCAACGGATAATGTAGGTAGTGCTTTAAATCAGTTTAGATTCTATGTAGATGGACAATTAATCGGCCAATTAAGTTCTCAAAATGATAGTTTGATGTACATTCCTTCAACAGATGGAATTACTGAAATTCATTACATTGTAAGAAATCAGGATGGTTGTGAAAGTGCCTATTATGGACTGTTTGTCATTTCAAATTCTCCTCAGGTAGATTTTCTTTCTTCTTATAATTCATGTGTTGGAGATTCATTGCATTTAAGTTTTGATCCTCCAACTCAAGACACAACATACCATTTCACAAGAGTTGAAACCAATACTTTGGGTTGTATGACCGATAATGGAACTCAAACTTTTGACCTGGTTGTTTCAGGTGTTACTCCTGCCACTATAACTCAGGCTTCAGACATCAATTTTATCAGAATTGCCATGGAACACAATCGAATTGGAGAATTGCAAATTGAAGTTACTTGTCCAAATGCTCAGTCTGTTACTTTGATGACAGCTGGTACAGGGCAATTTGAAGACTTTGGTAACCCTGTTTGGGGCGGTGGTCCTGGACCTCAACCTCCCATTGATTGTAATGATCATACAACTGTGGGTGACCACTATGATTACGATTTTGGAGGTCCTGATGCTTGGGGTACCATTGCAGACTACGTGCAATTTGTTGGTGGAAATATTCCTGCGGGAGATTATTTTCCTGATAATGCTTATACTGGATTTATCGGTTGTCCAACCAATGGAACGTGGACGCTTACTATAACAGATGCGATTGCCAATAATGATGGTTCCATCGGTAATTGGGGGATTGATTTCAATGGAGATGTGATCAACGTTGGTGTTCCTCCTGTAGATTATGTTTATGATGCGAATGCAGCAAGTTCATTCTGGTCAACCTCTGATAATTTCACATATTTGTCTGCCGACATGGATACCATCTATTATGCCAACGCGGTTGCTGGAACAAATACCTATACTTATCACCTAATCGATAACAATGCTTGTGAATCGACTTGGGATGTGGAATATGTTTTAAATAATGCTCCTTCCATTTATGCGGGTGCAGACGGTACTTTTTGTGAAGGTGTGAGTCTGAATGGATTTGTTGGTGCGGTAACATCAGACTGTACAGTTGAATTGCACATGTACGACGACTTTGGTGATGGATGGAATAACAGTACTTTAGATATAACGATTGCAGGAAATACAACGAACTATACAGGTACAGGAAATGGGAATACAGAGATTTTCACAGTACCATCTGGGACGGATATATATCTAACTTTTAACAATAGTAATCAATGGCCTGAAGAGTGCTCATTCTATATTATTGTTGGGGGAGATACTTTATACTCAGATGGAGTAGGAGGAACAGTTCCGTCAACAAATAATGTGGCGGTTAATATTGATTGTGCGGGTTCCAATACCTATTGGACACCAAATGATGGAACCTTATCTGATGTTTCAGATTTGAATGCTACGGTAAATGCTACAGGAACACTGCAATATG
>JAGQYP010000095.1 GCA_020436025.1 Crocinitomicaceae bacterium | reverse complement strand
GATTCGGATGAAGATATTGCTAAAGTGAAAATGCTTCTCAATGAAATTTATCCAGGAGAAGATATGGCTGTTCCAGATCCTTATTGGGGAGGGGATGAAGGTTTTGTTCATGTCTTTGATTTGGTAGATCAGGCAACAGATAAAATCATCGAAAAATATTTGAAATAATGGGGAAAGGAAAAATTCACATGATTCCGATGACCCTCGGAGCAGATAATCCAAATTGGGTTATTCCTCAGGAGGTTTTGGAAAAAACGAAAACAATTCGTGTATTCATCGTTGAAAATATCAAGACAACAAGACGTTTTCTAAGATCCATCGATCCAACATTTCCCATAGATGATTCTCAGTTTTTCGAACTCAACAAAAGAACCCAACCCGAAGAATTATACAGTTTTATCCAACCCGCAATGGAAGGAAAAGACATCGGTGTGTTCTCCGAAGCTGGTTGCCCAGGAGTAGCAGATCCCGGTTCGGAAATTGTCAAAATAGCACATCAGAAAAACATCCAAGTAGTGCCATTTGTCGGACCTTCTTCCATCCTTATGGGACTCATGGCAAGTGGTTTTAACGGACAAGAATTTAGTTTTCACGGCTATCTTCCCAAGGAAAGAAAAGACAGAATCCAAAAGCTAAAAGCCATGGAACGCAATGCCTACAACGGAGAAACCCAAATCTTCATGGACACCCCATTCCGCAACCAAAACGTACTCGAAGATCTACTAGAAAACCTAAAAGAAACCACCAAACTCTGCATCGCAGCCAACATCACCACCGAAAAAGAAAGAATCGAAACCAAAACCATCCAAGACTGGAAAAAAAACAAAATCAATCTAGACAAAATCCCCGTAATGTTTTTGTTAGGAAGCTAGTCGGTTATCGGATTTCAGACCCAACACTAAATTGTCATAAAGTCCTAAAATCAATAAGTTATTAAAATTCAAAGTGCAAAATTCAAAGTGCAAAATGTTCATGAATCAATAAGTCATACATCATAAATCAGTCTCTCCGCGACCTCCGCGCCTTCTTTGCGCTCTCTGCGGTTGAAAAAAACAACAATCTTCCAACAACCACATTTCTTACACAATCATAAAGTCATAAATCATGTATCAATAAGTCATTAAAATTCAAAGTGCAAATTTCAAAATTCAAAGTGCAAAATGTTCATGAATCAATAAGTCATACATCATAAATCATAAAATCAAAAATCACTATCTTTACCCAAACTTAATTGCCATGAAACACCTGATTATTATCTTTTTAGCCTTCATTAGTTTCTTTTCCTATTCCCAAGAAACTAAGAGACATCTCATTGGAGCTGGATTTAGCCCAGAAGCATGTTATCGAACCATGGGAGGTGGTGAGCCTGTTCCAAATATTGATGTTTTTGCATTTGGATTTACTGCGGGTTTTACCTACCAATACAATATTAAATGGTGGGTTGCCATAGAAACAGGGGTGTTTTATTCGGACAAAGGAAGCGGAGTTGATTTTTCAGGCTTAGGTTTTGGTGATCAAATTGATCCGAGAAGAGGATTTATATATAATACCGGAGATAACATATACAACAAGCAAAAACTAAATCTGGTCTATCTTGAAATTCCCGTAAAATTCAATTTTTATTTTTCAAAATCAAAGGTGAAACCCTTTCTAGGAATTGGGTTTTTGAATAATGTATTTTTGATGGGCGGAAGGAATTATACTTCTTATGACAGAAGTTCATGGCTCTCTCCTTATAATTTACAAGGGATTGTCTCAATGGGAATCGATTTCGACTTTTCTAAATCAATTACAATGAGAATAGAGCCACAATTCAAGCATTCAATCATCTCAATTTGGAAAGATTCCGGTAACAATGGAGAATATCCCTATTCAATAGGCTGTATGGTGGGGTTGTATTATAGGTTGGAGAAGTGATTTTGGATAGCGGATACCTTACCAAATAGTCATAAATCATAAGTCAATAAGTCATACATCAATAAGTCATAAATCAAACCCTCCTCACTCTTGCTCTTGCTCTCACTCTCACTCTCACTCTCACTCTTGCTCTTGCTCAAAACTCTTGCTCAAAACTCCTACTGCGGGTCTACATCAATCTTAATCCTCACTTGTCTGTTCGTAGGATTCGATCTAAAACCTTCAATCACTTCTTCAATCTTCTGCTTTACCTTGGCGGGAGAAGCCTTTCTTTCAAATTTGATGGTGATGATTTTCTGATAGTAATTTCTGACCCTCGGAATCAAGGCAAATTCAGGCCCCAATACTCTGTTTCCAAATGTTTTGATTAATTCATTGGCAATTTCCTGAGCCTTAACTTCTACAATTTCATATTGCTTGTGTCTAATCTGGATCTCAATGATTCTGAAAAATGGAGGGTAATTAAAATTCTTTCTTTCTAGAATTTCTTGACGGTACATGCCTTTGAAATCATGGGCAATCACTTTCTGAATTATCCACTGGTCCGGATCCTGAGTTTGAATCACCACTTTGCCTCTTTTTCCTTTTCTTCCGGAACGTCCACTTACCTGACTCATCAATTGGTAAGATCTTTCAAATGCTCTGAAGTCAGGGAATCTTAGCATGGTGTCTGCGTCAACAATACCAACCAGACTCACATTATCGAAATCCAGTCCTTTGGTCACCATTTGGGTTCCAATCAGTACGTCGATTTCTCTGTTTTCAAAATCAGTGATGATAGTATCGTAAGCATTTTTGCTCCTAGTGGTATCCAAGTCCATTCTTTGGATCGTCGCATCTTTAAAAATTGCTTGCAACTCGTCTTCAATCTTCTCTGTTCCGAATCCACTCATCTTTAAATCATCCGAACTACATTTCGGACAACTGGCCGGTGGTTTTTGAATATGCCCGCAATAATGACAATTCAGAATGTTTTTGTGTTTGTGGTAAGTAAGCGTTACGTCGCAATTCACGCACATGGGCGACCAGCCACAAACCTGGCACAACCAAAAGGTGGTATAACCTCTTCGGTTTTGAAACAGGATTACTTGCTCTTTATTCTCAAGTGCTTCTTTAATTTGATCAATCAAAAACTTGGAAAAATGCGACTGCATGGTGCCTCGGGCTCTTTCTTTGCGAATATCTGCCGTGAAGATTTCAGGCAATTGCAAACCTCCATATCTTTTAGATAATTCCACCAAACCATAGACATCCGACTGAGCTAAATAATAGGTTTCAATGGAAGGTGTGGCACTTCCCAGAACAATCTTTGCTCCAAATTGCTTGGCTAAAACAATCGATGTGTCTCTGGCGTTGTATCTCGGCGAGGGATCAATTTGCTTGTAAGAGTTTTCATGTTCTTCATCCACGATAATCAGCCCCAAATCTCTAAATGGAAGAAAAACGGAACTTCTTGCTCCTAATATGATGCGGAAGGAATTTGGATTGTTTTGAATCACTGAATTCCAAATCTCAACCCTTTCATTTAGATTGAATTTGCTATGATAAACTCCGACCAAATCCCCAAAATAAAACTGCAAACGCTTAATCAATTGAGCAGTCAGCGCAATTTCTGGGAGTAAGAACAAAACTTGTTTCCCAGCCTGAATGTATTCCTCAATCAGCTCTACATAGATTTCTGTTTTACCAGATCCCGTCACTCCATGCAAAAGTGCAATATCTTTTTCCTTGTGAATGGACCTAATTTCATCCAAAGCTTTTTGTTGATCTTCAGAAAGAGATTTTTTCTCTAAAACTTCATCCTGGTAAGATTCAAATCGGCTAATTTGTTTCTGAAAAACTTCAACCAATCCATTCTTCTCCAGCGTTTTAATGGCGCTTTGAGAAAAATCACGAAATTCATTTTTCAATACAAAACCTTTCTCAATCTGCTCTGTTCTGGTTCCGATTCGCTGACACAAATGCAATAAAATCTCAAGTTGTTTTTCCTTGGCGGGTTTACTGGCAAAATCATTAACGACTTCTTCTATTTCGGATTCATTCTGTAAAAATTCCCCAAACTTAAGAGCCGAAACTACTTTGGGTTTGTATTTATTCTGAATTTCTTCTTCTACAACAATCACCCGCTTTTCAATCAGTTTTTTAATGATGGGCTGAATGGTTTTAATCCCTACAATTTCACTGATTTCTTTTAAATCCAATCGCTCACGCACTTGCAAGGCCTCAACAATATTGAATTCTCTTTCATCCAATAAATCAACATCTCCTTCAAAGTCGGGGTGAATCACAATATTGGTCTCGCTGGCTAGCTTGAAGTTGGAAGGGAGTGCTGCAGTCATTACATCTCCAATATTTGCCATGTAATATCCCGAAATCCACTCCCAAAATTGAATTTGTTTTTTGGTGACAATCGGAAAGTCATCTAAAATGGATTCAATATATCTGGCTTGATATTCTGCTGGGGGTTGCTCACTGATGCCAACAATGAGTCCGGTATACATTTTAGTTTTACCTAAAGGAACAACTGCACGCACGCCTGTTTGAACCTGTTCATTCAGTTCAAATGGGACTCTGTATGTAAATTTCTGATCTAAACTCAGAGGCAGAATGACATCTACGAATAATGTGATCCGATCTGTCAAAGCCTAAGATTTATGGACAATACCAGATTTCAGTGTTGTCTGCAGGGTGACCCGAACAGAACTTAAGCGAACTTGTATATGCACTACCAACACAAAGTGCTTCCAAACTGGATTTTGTCAAGGCTCTCAAACTTGCAGAGGCAGGATTGTAAGCCGGTTTGTACTGACTAATCGAAGTTCTTGAAGCCCATAATCCATAAGCACCTGCGATATTAGAATAAGTAGGCTGAGCCTGACTCAAACTTGTAGATGGAGCCGTAATTTGGATGTATTTGTAAAGTTCAGCAGAACCCGCTACAATGTCAATTCGTAATCCAGTGAATTGTCTTTTTGTCACCGCTGGATCATCTGCAACATTTTCACCGATAAACTTATAAAATTCTTCTCCAAGGATCGTTAAACTGTAAGTTCCTGTTTGGCCTTCAGTAGCGTATTCTCCTAGACTCCATTTAAGTTCTTTGGATTCTACCGATGCCCCCTGGTATTCATCATAAAGAATGACCATTTTCACATTGAAAAGATCTGCATTACCAATGTAGAATTGTAGTACCTCAGTTTTGTAATCGATATTTCCGCCAGGGAAAGTAGCGAAATTCCAATCTTGAGTGGAAGTAGGATTGGTAATTCGAACGTTATCAGATGCACCTGAATAATCTGTTCTAACCAACTCAGTAGTACTTTCAGCATAATATTCGCCTGAATTCATACTTGCCTTAAGCACGTATTTGATGTCCGGAGAATCCTTTAATCGACTTGACCCATTCGGTCCTGCTAGAAAATAATACACTTTTTGCTCCGGTCCAAAGAATACGCCATTGGTATCTTTATTCTGAATCAAAGTGTCTCTCAATTGCCAAACTCGAAGCGTATCAGCATTCACAAAAGAAATCTGATCGATTTCGTAAACATAAGCATCCACTGTATTCCAGTAAGAAGAATCAGGAACCATAGCACTTGCACTTGGGTTGTTGTTACCAGTAAAAGTTCTATTGATCTTGATGTAGTGAATCGAATCGTCTTGATCCAAAATTCCATAAATAATTGGAATTGGCTCAAATTCTCCAGTAAGTTGGATTTCTGTTTCGCACGACTGAAATACCGTTGTCACGGCAAGTGCTAAAAACGTGATGTAAAGAGAGATCTTTTTCATAACCATAGCTGCAAAAGTAAGGATTATTTTCTATTCCCGAATTCCAGTTGAATCAAAAGAAACTTCAAGTGAATCATTATTTTACCCTATTGAAGCGCATGGCCTTTAAAATCCAATTAGGTAAAGGCTTTTCAGGGTTTCTCTTTTTCAAATCTATGGACCATCTTGGTTTTTTCAATAAAGGTAATTTGTGGGTCTCAACAAATTCAATCCAAGCTCCATCTGGATCCTCAACATAACTGAATCTCCCACCTGCATCACCCATGTCAAATGTGTCTCCACTATCTACTGTAAATGGGTG
>JAGQYP010000094.1 GCA_020436025.1 Crocinitomicaceae bacterium | reverse complement strand
TTGCGTATACTCTGTGGGGTACGCGCTATACACAAACCTTCCTCAAAAATGATTGAAAAAGAATATTAAAAACATGCTAAATGTTTGAATGGCAGAAAGTAATAATAAGAAACACAAGGAAAATTAAGCTGCTAATTTTAGAACAGTCAGAACCGCAAAAATTCATTTATGATGGTTTATTAAATAGTGTGGCTGATTACTTTTCATGGAAAATAACCGATAACATAACTGAAATTAATTCAGAAAAAGAGATTTGTGAATATGATGTTGTTATTGTGGATCTTCATTTAAAATATTCTGAGAATAAGACTGGAGTAGAATTACAGGATGATCTTAAAGAATATGATAAAGAGAAGAGTATTAAATTTATTACTAGTCAAGAATCAAGTGACCTGAAAAAAATGATAAGAAATAATGAAATGAAAAACCATATTTGGAAACCCATAAATGTTGAAGAATTTTTCAATGAAATTTCTATTTCAATTTAATCATAATTGAATGTAAACAAACAACCCCCACATGAAAACATTCGCCCTAATATTAACCCTTCTGATATCCCTCCCCTCCTTTGCCCAATTTGATAAAATTGCCAAAAACAACAAGGAAATAGACCCCATAGTCCACTATTTCAAATTCCACAATGGAGTTCAGATGATCGAACTGGATTACCTTTCTGCCTACCACGATAATGTCAATAGCCTTGAACAATCACATCCCCGGGCATTGCCCTGGAGCGCCGTTTTGGGAACGCCCCCTGAAAACGTCTACATTTTTAGAAATGAAGCAGGCATTAGAGTAAAACAATATGGAAAAATAAAGGGAAAGGTGAAGTTGTTGAGCGTGAAGAAATCTGAAAAGGTCGCGACTCATCACAACCACTTCACTTCCCGAATAGGAGCAAGTTATGGTTTCTCACAAATTCGCACTCGTTTGTTCCCATATTATCTCATCGGCGAACAGAACAATGACAAAAACAAACTTGGATTAATTGATAGTTTGGGAAAAGTCGTTCTTGACCAAAAGTATGACGAGATTTTTTCCAATTTCAATGGCTCAATCTTCATTGCTCAAAAAGGTAAAACCTATGAGTTAAGAGACCGCGAATTATCTCTGAAATATTCTACTTCCAAATATGTGCTTCGGCTGGCTGAGGATCAGAATTTTGTTCGATTTGATAAAGGTGATGTTTACGGCCTTAAGGATGGAGAAGGAAAAACGATTATTCCTGCGAAGTACACAATTATCTGGCCCTTTAACCAACACGGATTAGCCAAAGTAAGGAATGAGCAACACCTCGAAGGGTTTGTGGACAAAAAGGGCAAAGAAGTCATCGAATGCAAATACCAGAACTTCGGAAAATTTACCGAAGGCTTAATTGGCGCAAGATTAAACGATAAACGAGGTTTTATAGATACAGAAGGAAAAACTGTGATACCGTTTATTTACGACCATGCATTTTGGTTTGCAGAGGGATTGACGAGGGTATCAAAAAAGCATAATGGAACCTATTATTTTGGATATATTGACAAACAGGGAAACGAAGTCATTCCCCTGAAATATGCCAATGCCACTGATTTCAAAGAAGGAATTGCAGAGGTGCGCATTGACTTCCCCAATGAGCATACCAGGGCAAGACCTGCGGTTACCAGTGAGGATTTAAGAAAAGGGATGATTCCCAAAAGGGAAGGTGTTTGGATAAAGATTGATAAGACGGGGGCTGAGGTGAAGTGAGGGGGGGGATTGGTAAAAATGTATTATTGCCATTACTCAGGATTAATAGATGAATTAAGTATGGATTTCGGAAAAGAATTCATTGAAAAAATAAAAAACACGACGACTATAGAGAAGTAATTCAAAAATGAAAAATCACTTTCTCATTTCACTAATATCAATAATTAGTTTTTTCATTCCTTCAGATGAAAAAATAAAAGTTACCTGGACTAATTTTCAGGGAGAGGAAATAGAAGATATCTATGGAATTGGGTCAAAAATATATTTCTATGAAGCCCAAAAGTTGGTAAAATTAGAATTCCGAAATAAAAGGGGAGAACTAATTCCTGAGCGTAAGCTTACCAGTTTTTATCCGGCAGAGTTTAGATATACTTATGATTCTCATGGCAATTATATCAGTAGAGAAGCATACAATCAATCAGGAGAGTTGATGAACCTGGATGGATATTATGATTCGGCTATATTGAAATTCAAGTATAATGCCCAAAACCAATTGGTAGAAAGACAGACATTGGACAAGGATGGAAGGCTTTTGGAAATGGGGGATTCAAAAATTGCAGTCAAAAAATATGACTATGACAAGTCAGGACACCTGATATCTGTTACCAATTATGATGGGACTGGAAATGTCTTACCTGATATTGTCAAATATAGTTATCGGCCAGATGGAAAACTGGATAAGTCAACATATCTGAACCTATCTAATGAAGTCATAACGGAAATCGACATGGATTACAATGAGCAAGGGCTTTTAAGTGGTTATATGCAAGTTTATCCTGAAAATAATGATGTATATACGCTTCAATTCTCTTATGTAGATTCTATATTCACAGCGCTAAATGTCCATTTAAACAAATCTGGAAATGTAAGGGCAGAAAAAAGAGGTGTAAAGATAGGATTGGCTGGTTGGTTTATGGAAGATTCCCTATTGTTAAATTCGAGATTCCAGTATTATGGTGAGGGGGAGTTTCAATTGACGATTGAACATGACGGAAAAATAAAAGATCTTGAGCCTATAGAGTTAAAGGCTCCTATTGAATTTGAACAAGAGGTTTATGAATTGTTTAGAAATCTGGAACTTAAGCGGGAAGAACAAATTGCAAATCCTGATTCTGTAGGAAAAGTAGTAGTTTCTATCCTTGAACCTTTTCCAACATTAGAATCCTTGAAATTTGTAAAAAAGCCTAAGCCAAATGATTGAAATAGGCTAACAGTTGAACAAGCCTCATAAAACATGAAATTGTTGTACTCTAATGAAATAACAGAATGAATTGGTTGCATAAAATAATAGATGAATCACTGTCAGTGATGGCAAAAACTGATATTTCAATGATGACACCTGGCGAAGTTCCAAAGGAAATGCAAGATGGCTCAAATAAGAACGATGATGGATGGAGGAGATGGAAACCCATTGATAGTATTATTGAAGATTCAGATATTGAAAAAGTAGAAAAGGAAATAGGCTATCCTTTACCACAATCTTATCGCGAATATTTAAAGTATAAACATTTCATTGAATTAAGAATTCCTGATAGAGCAGTTAATTTACCCGGAATTTTGCCTGATAAAGAAATTAATTTCCTAAAAGAGCTGGTGTTTGAAATGATGGAGCCAGAATTAATAATCGGTCGTGGTTATATTTACTTTGCAGACTTTAACGATTATGGATTATTATGTTTTGATGCTAATGAAAAAGTACAGAATAATGAATATCGGATTGTTTTTATTGACCATGAGGATGAGGAAGCTGTTCACTTGTACGCTAACAATTTTAAAGAATTAATGGAAGCAGATGAAGAATATGGAAATCGGTTTATTGATTATCTAAATGATTATTATAACTAAAGAAGAGTGTAAAAATAAATTTGACGTACCCCTGGGCTTGCTATAAATCTCAAAGAGAATGAGCTAATTTATTGATTATGTGTTTGGTAAAACTATAACTGCAATGAAAAAATAAATGGGATTTAAAGTTGGGAAAGACGAAATTAAATATTCTACATTCGTTGATAGAGTGAGAGGAATTAAAGAAAATTGGTAAATACGAAACACTATCAGACATGGCAAAACTGGACGTACAACACTTTCTTGGCATTTACCAGCTAAGGAAACGAATGCAAGATGATGGTATTACCAACCCGGGTAATGACATGAAAAGGTTCACCAGGGAATTTGTAGAAAAATTATCTAAAATGCCTTTGGAAGAAGAAGTGAGAATTGAGGGAAAATCATTTTTCGATTCTAAAGAGAATTTGATTGTTACGCTACCGAGATAGGAAATGAATATTTCATTCAAAGAATTTATTGAACATATCTGTAAGAGACCCCGCATGTATACATTCGGCGGGACTTATAATGAAACTGCAGCATTTATCCAGGGGTATTCATTAGGAAATCAAACTCCCATTAGTGATAGAACATTCAACCAATTCGTATGTTTGAAATATTCTTTTCCCACAAATTATTTCTGGACTTATGTTATTAAAGAATGCGCTAAAGATGATAAGGAAGCCATTTCCTTAATGGGAAAGACAATTCTTGAATTCATTGATTTAAAAAGCACAATGACGGAGGAAGAATTGTTAGAACATGCAGTTGATAGCTCCAAAAGTGAAGAAGGTGAAGCGGAAAAAATATTCAGGATATTTGATAAAGCATTGCTGACTGGAGATAGAAAAGTGATAGAATCATTGATTATTGAAAACAAAGATGCTGAAGTACTTTGGGCTAAGGCATATCCTAAAATTGTGGCGTTGAAGTTAAATGAGATTTCTGAGGCTCAACCCATAAAGAGCATTCCAGTTTCAGAAGACGGCAAGACAGTGAAAATCATCACACAAGGCTGGCCATTTCCCATTTTGATGAATTTCATTAACGGGGAATGGAAGGTAAATGCAGAAAAAATAATAGAATTAAGAAAAGCGAATAAGTAACTTACTCCCTGAAAAAGGGAACACTTTATAGAGAAAATCAAAAAATAAGAAAAATGGAAACTCACTTCAAAATTCAATACAAATCAACCATCAACGCACCACTCGAAAAAGTTTGGGAAGCATTGACCAATCCTGAAATCATTAAACAATACTTTTTCGGAACAGAATTAATCACCGACTGGAAGGTTGGTAGCCCGATTATCTTCCAGGGAGAATGGGAAGGCCAAACATATAAAGACAAGGGCGAAATCCTTGAATACGAACATAATAAAAAACTTGCCTATTCATATCTGAGCAATTGGAGCGGCAAGGAAGATTTACCCGAAAATTATTTATGGGTTTGCTACGAAGTAAAACCGGACGGGACAAATACTGAGTTGACCATTCACCAAAGCAACTACGATGAAGAACGGGCACAACATTCTGAAGGGAATTGGGCTTCGTTGGTGGATGCAATGAAAAAGGTGATTGAATAAAGTCTGGCAGGTACAGGCCTGACAATCAATTCAAGAAAACATGGACCCAACAATTATTTCCGAAGCAATAAAACCAGAGATTTTAGAACTTCTGCATAAAGGCCGTTTTGAAGATGTTCTTACCAAAATTGAAACCCGGCCACCAAAGAAAAAAGGATTTTTTGATTTCCTGAAAAAGTCCAGCGATGAGCCTGAGTCTCATTTTTCTTATGAAATTCTCTCCGGTTGTCTGAATAAAACACTGGAACCTAAAGAGTACGCCAAGGTATCCAAGCTGGACTTTGGGGAGGATTTTATTAAAGAACTCATTGAGCTTTTTAGGATCATTCTTGTTCTGGATGACTGTGGGAAGGAACCTGAAGCAGAAAGACTTGTTGCACTTACATCACTGGAATGTGTCAGAGATGGCGGGGTTTATATTGTAGAAAACGCGAATAATTATCCCCAAAATTCAATCAATGCAAAGGTTTGGATGGATGGGGCTGGCCTACGTACCCGGGCGAATGAATTGTCTAATTACTTCAATAGCAAAAACGATAATCAGAACACCTTGGAAGCATTATTTCTCAAAGCCAAAATAACCAATACAGTCATGAACCATTATCCCAATATGGTAGGACCAGACATGATCGCAGTGGCATTACAGCTTGAGAAGATGGGAAATATTGAAAATGCCAAACAGTTTTTGGAACCTGTTGTGATGGATTTTACGGGTTTTGTTAGGGAGATTGAAGAAGGATTAGCAAATCCTGAAGTGCGTGTGTCCGAGGAGGAGGTAGCTATAACTGAATCTCTTGTGAATGCCTTGGAAGGACTGAAACGGCTGGGAGAAATGATAGATGAGAGTAAGCTCAAAAGAGCCCAGGGAGTATTGGGAGAATTAAAACAAAGACTCTGATCATGTCTATTTGTGAAAAAAGGTAGTTAAAAATAGAAACAGATCTTACTACCATATACTTTTGAAAATCCCCCACAGATATCACAGATTCCACA
>JAGQYP010000093.1 GCA_020436025.1 Crocinitomicaceae bacterium | reverse complement strand
GGAGAAGTTGTTCCAGTAAAGCTCCCTAAAATCGGGTATCCAACATTACTTGGCCCATCATAGATCGTTAGATAATCATAGTTATTCTCCAAATTAAATTGAGAAAAATTCAACACAATACCCATCCCAGGAGTTCCTGAACAAATAGTTAAAACTCCTTCAACGTTGTTCCCATAATTTCCACCCCCATCGGTAGCTGTTCCCGAACAACCATTCACTGTTTGGTTGAAGTTATCTGTAATAGTATAAGTCTGCCCTAAAAGAACAGACCCAAACAGGATAAATGATAATGCAACTAGTAAGTTTTTCATGATAATTTTAATTTAGAGCAGAGTAAATATTGTTTTTAGAGCTATTACTTGTCTTTTATCTTAATTTTTTCAAAGGTTAAATTCACCACTTTTAAGTCCGTTAGTTCTCTTGCCTTCACTAATGTAAATTTGTGAAACACATCTAATGGACCTCTTCGTCCATCTGGTTTGCAAAAACCTTCCTTTGCAGCTCCAGCAGGCAAACTCACAACCTTTAATTTTTCCTGAGAATAATTTCCACAATCCATGCATTGACCATCTAGATAGGTCTCATAGTAGAAATCTACTTTCGCATCAAAATCATTGGTGTTTTCTAATTTGATTAAGGCCCAAGACTGACCTTGAATGTCTTGAAATTTGCATTCAGCGTATTTTTTATAAAAAACAAATCCATCTTGAGAGTGGAATTGTTTCCATTCGTTAGTTTCTTGGGAGAATATAAAACCACTTATAAAAAGTACACACAGAGTTAATAGTTGTTTTGACAAATTCATTTTCTTCTCAGTTTATAAATTATTATGCCACGTTAGGCAAATTTTAGTTTTTCAAATTCAATTTTAATTGCAAAATTCTTGTCATCAAATATCTAAAAATCAGACAAAATAAACATTACAAATTATTCCAAAATGTCAATTGAGTATTACAATAGCGAGTGAGTAGTTAAATATAAATGCGTTCGTTAATTTGTAATCTTCAGTTAGTTAACGCATGATTTTGAAATAGGTTGCCAATAAAAATAAATTATTTGTATTCCAGTACCCAAGCTTTTGGGTAACCTTTATCCCATACACTTTTTAAAATATCCAAACACGGCCCTTTGTCTGTCGAATATTTTAGTATTACATAATTTAATTCATTCCTTTTATTAAAGATGATCCTAGCATCTGGATAGTCATTCTTATTTTCACTTAGCACATTATCTGCACCTGATTTTTGCCAGAATGCACCAACAACCACGTAATAACCCGAAGGAGAATCGGAATCATCCAACTCAACAAACTTATCCTCGCTTGCTGAACGAATCGCTTTTTCTAGTTTCGCATCATAAGTAGCGGTATCCTTCGGTCCGGAATTGGTGATTTTTTCTGTCAAGAGAATCTTGATCTGCTCGTTCTTTCTATCAATCTCTTCTTTCAGTTTTAAGTTCTCATAGTACCAAGTTGAATCTACCACTTGTACTTCCTTATCTTTTCTTTGGAAAGTATAACCAAGCATGAACTCATGGTTCATAGCTGAATAGTGATTCTTAAGAGAACCGATTACATATTCATAAGAATAGCCAATCTGGAACTGTTTTAAAATGGAGAAACCAAGATTAAATGAAATAGCATAATCTGATTTGTAAGTACAAGAAAACCATCCTAATTTATTCCATTCCAACATGATCGACCCGTCATATTGAATAGGTGCTCCTGGAATGAATCTCAATAAGAAATCAGGAGTTAGAATAAGGGATTTATCTTTTAAAAATTTAAAATCGTACGCGACATCTGCCATGATGTGTCTGGCCAAACGATAGTATCCACGAGTATTTTGATCAGAATAAACAATCTTATTACCTATAACCTGTGGCACCGAAACACCAATTCTTAATCCGGCTTCCCAATGATACAAAAGCCCAACATCCAAGCTTCCAGTTACCTTATTATCTCCCAAATTTGCCATATAAGGATCAGCCTGTTGCAATACCTGAATGGAATTCATATCGATATTGTTATGCAGGATACTTCCTGTAGCACCTAAAGCCAAATGGTGTTTCTCTGCTAACTGGATACTGTATTTTAATCCGAGTTTTCCTCCCAACTGTTTTTGAATTCCTGAGGCATACTGATAAAGCTCCACACCAAATCCTAATTGAGGTAAAAACATTTTTCCATCCACTGTCAAATAGTGATTGTAAGCCCCTCCATCAAATCCAGCAAATCTTTGATTTCTTACGATATAGGCGTTGACGGTATTTTTAAAACCATAATAGGCAGGATTGAATACTGCAGGATTGCGTAAGTTATGATTGTAAAACGGCACTTGTTGAGCTCTAAGTCCCAATCCAAAAGTTGCCGTAAGTAGTATCCCGAGTAAAAGTTTATTCATCCCCTGCTATCGTTACCGTTCCTTTATGTTCCGAATCATACACACCCAATCTCACCCAATAGAAATACGTACCATTTGGTAGCTTTCCTCCTTTGTACGATCCGTCCCAATCGTTTTGATAACTATCGTTAGTATACACTTCTTGTCCATAAAGGTTCCATACTTTTACTTGAGTTCCGGGTAAAAGGTTCACATCTGTGATGGCCCAAGTGTCATTTATCCCATCCCCATTGGCTGTTATGAGGTTAGTAATCACGATGGAATCCTGTGGTGGAACTGGAGGTAAAACGGTCACGGTCAACGTATCCCAGTTCATACATCCATTGGTACTCATCGCATAATAAACATAATCCGTAGTTACAGTTGGAAAAGCCAAAGGGTTCTGTAGCAATGAATCATTTAAAGTTATTCCTGGAGACCAAACCCAGGCAGCACCACCTGAAGCACAAATTTGTGCCGTATCTCCAATGACAATGGCCGTATCCGCGCACATTACAATAGCAGGTGCATTTTGAATTACCATGGTAATCCAGTTAGATGTATCGTTAGGACAAACTCCATTTGCAAGCTCTACCATAAATTGAGAAGTAGTGGTCATATTCGATATAATCAAGAAAGTATCCGTTACTCCTAAGGAAGTCCAGGTTCCTGTACTATCAATATACCAATCTACAATCGTTCCTGAATAACCTGACAGAAATAGGGTATCTGAATTTGGACCTGAACATAAAGTATCATCCTGCCATAAGATTCCTCCTACTGGATTAAAATCAACTGTTACGTAAGCAGTATCAGAAGTGTCCTGAGGACAAACTCCATTTGTAACCAAATAACGATACATGGTGGTTTGAGTCAAATTTGAATACTGAACCGAATCTGCAGCACCCATAGAAGCCCATGTACCACTGTTATTAAATTCCCAGTCATCAAGGTTACCATAAACCCCGTTTGAATAAATCCAACCTCCATTACTTCCAGAACAAACAGTAACATCTCCGGTTGTCCATCCAGCAATCGATGCGGAATCCACATACACCGTATCGTAGGTAGATGTGTCATTTGGACAATAGGCACTCGTACGTATTACTCGGTAATAGGTTTCATACAGCAAGTTATTGAAAGTGTAGGTATTTGAATAGGGATTCCCTGCAGAAGTCCAAGCTCCAACATTCGCATCCCAGTATTCCCAATCTTGCACCCAACCGTTGGTGTAATTCCCATGAGTTAATGTACCTGTGTTTCCTGTCTGACAAACGGTTAAACCACCTGTAATATCACCCGGAGTAATGGTACATGAATTAATGAATTGATAAGCGAGAGTATCATTGGTGTTATTCGGATCATTCGCATAACTTACCCAAGTCACAATATCGAATGTATCATCACATGCAGAAAAATCATATGGATTGTTTACAAAATTGAACTGCCACGTGGCATTAGGTCCGAGTGCAGGAATAGAATCCACAACAATTGCTCCACCGTCTACCTGAAAATACAGATAAATTTGAACGCCAAAAGTAGTTGAAGAAACAGAGCCATTTCTTACAGCTAATTGCAGCTGATCCGCATTTCCCCCAACATCACATCCAGATTGAGGATAAGTCCAGGGGCCGACAAATATGATTTGTAAATCTTGTTGCGTCTTACCGAAGAAAGGAGACAACAAGAGTACAAAAAGCAGTAAGTATAATCTCATACTATGCATAGTTAATAAGCAAAATTTCACAAAAATTCTAACACTTCCAAAATTATCCAAGGGTTTTTCTTCCACGAAAGGACGAATTCCTTCGACAACTTCTATATACAAGACGATGATTCCTCTTGTTTAGTTTGTTATAAAATGAGAGTTTAGATATGCAACTAGTCGTTTAGAACAATTTAAAAAAAATTGTAATCAATTCCAATTTATTCGACAACTAGTTTACGGTGCAGAATATTTTGATCCCCAATTAATGTGAGCATGTAGGTTCCTTTAGACAGCTTAGATATGTCAATTTTTACGTCTTCATCTTTTAGATGTTGTTTCAAAACAAGAACACCTTTGGCATCATAAATCAATAAATCTAGGTCTTTTGATTGACTCACTGTAATGTAGGAGCTAGATGGGTTTGGGTAAATATGGGCTATTTGTTCATGATCCAGATCTGAAAGAGACAAATTATTAGCATTGTATACAATTCGAACAATGTTGGACGTATCTGTCCCACATCCCGGATTAGAAACAATGACGCGGTAATATCCTATACTATCCTGATAACTTATTGGAAGCGTGTTACTATTTCCAGTTACATTGTTCCAATTAAGGGTATCTGTAGAATACTCCCACAAGTAATCAGTAGCATTTCCATAACCCTGAATTTCTAGGGTATCTAAATCATTCGCATCGGTTAAAATGGTGTCATTTAATAGACTCCCACTAATTGAATCGAAAGAACAATAATTGGTATAATACAAAACCATGGTGTCGTTATTGTGATTGGGGTCATTGGCATAAGACACATAAGTTTTGATCTCATAAGTATGATTGCATAAATTAAACTGAACAGTATCAAATTGAAACTGCCATGTTGCTGTAGGTCCAAGGGTTGGGATTGAATCGTAAAGCGATTGCACCCCATCTACTAGATAACCAAGGTGAATATATACACCAAATGCTGTTTGAGAAAAAGTGTTATTTTTTATACCGATTGAAACTTGATGATCTTCATCACTGCACCCTACAGTTGTCCCAACATTGTTAGATGGCCAGGTCCATGGTGCAATATAAATGAGCTCTAAATCTTGCTGTGCATTTGAAGTAAAAAAACTGATGAAAAGGAATAAAGTAGCTATAAGTCTCATAAAAAGGTTAATTAGTGAATAAAATGATTAGTTCTATGAAGATAGAAAAAATTTTCGAATCAATTGTTATTTTTGCAGCTATGGTAAATCAGGATCAGATAAAAGAACTTGACAAAAGAATTTCAGAACTGAATTCTTATTTAAAGATCGACGAGAAAATTGCACAGATTAAAGAAGATGAATTGAAGTCGCAAGACCCTCAATTTTGGGATGACCCTAAAAAAGCTGAGGAAATGCTTCGTGTAATCAAAGGCAATAAGTTTTGGGTAGAATCCTACGAAAAAATGAAGAGCAATCTCGATGATTTGCAAGTCTTAATCGAGTTTCATTCGGAAGGTGAAGCTGAAGAATCTGAAATTGATGAATTGTACCAGCAGACCATAAATGAATTAGAAGACCTGGAGTTGAAGAACATGCTTTCTTCTGAAGAAGATCAATTGAATGCGGTACTTCAAATTACGGCGGGAGCTGGAGGTACAGAATCCTGTGATTGGGCTTCCATGTTGATGCGGATGTACATTATGTGGGGAGAAAAACAAGGGTACAAGGTCAAAGAAATCAACTTTCAGCCTGGAGATGTTGCCGGAATAAAAACCGTAACCCTAGAGTTTGAAGGGGAAAGAGCTTTTGGCTACCTGAAAGGAGAAAATGGAGTGCACAGACTCGTTCGAATTTCACCTTTTGATTCGAACGCGAAAAGACACACTTCTTTTGCTAGTGTATATGTTTATCCCTTGGTTGATGACTCTATTCAAATTGAAGTGAATCCGGCTGATCTGGAGTGGGAAACATTTAGATCTGGAGGAAAAGGTGGACAGAACGTAAATAAGGTGGAAACAGCTGTCCGACTGAGACACGGACCATCAGGAATCATCATTGAAAACTCTGAATCGCGTTCTCAGTTAGGAAATAAAGAAAAAGCCCTGCAATTGCTTAAATCACAGCTGTACGAAATTGAGTACCGTAAGCGAATGGAAAAGCAACAAGAAATCGAAGCTGGCAAAAAGAAAATCGAATGGGGTTCACAGATTCGTAATTACGTAATGCATCCTTATAAACTGGTGAAAGACGTTCGAACGGGTCACGAAACTGCCCAGGTGGACGATGTCATGAACGG
>JAGQYP010000092.1 GCA_020436025.1 Crocinitomicaceae bacterium | reverse complement strand
TATCGTTTTTATCCGCCTCGTATCCATCTCTTTTCATGGAAGTCCACGAAAGGTATTTTCCGTTTGGTGAAAATTTAGGGTTCATGTCATAACCCATTCTTCCTTCCGTAAGATTTTTTGTTTCACCGCTCTCGATGTTGTAAGCATAAAGATCAGAATTTGTAGAAATCGCATAATTGATCCCAGAAACTTTTTTACAGGTATAAACTACTTGCTTCCCATCAGGAGAAATAGCAATTTGCTCCATACCACCAAAAGGTTTGAGTGGAGAATCAAATTTCTCTCCTTCCATGATGTCCTTCCCTTCACCAATCAGCCCATTTTCAATTTTCGCGATGAAAACATGTGAATAGGTGTAATCATGCCAAGAATCCCAGTGTCTGTACATCAAATCATCCATGATTCTTGCTTCAGCTAGTGGCAAATCTGGGTAAATTTCATTAACTGTTTTATCCAACTTTACATTTTGGGCATACACAATAAGATCACCAGAAATGATATAGCCGTTAATATTTCCGCTAAACGAGGAGATTTTTTTTTCTTCTTTGCTTTCGATATTAAATTCAAAGATTTGCATCACGCCGTCAACAGATTTCATGTAACGGATCGTATTCTCTTTTCCAGACCATTCAGCGCCATATTCAGATTCAGCAGAATTTGTAAGATTAACGGACTCACCCGTTTTAAGATCTATTAGAAAGACATCCTTGTATCCTTTGTTCTCTTTCAACTCATATTCTGTTTGCGTATACAGGGCTTTTTCGCCCGATGCATCCACTTGTACAGAACCAATTCTTTTTAATTTCCAAAGAAGTTCAGGGGTCATACGATCCTGACCAAATGAAAAATAAGTAAAAATGATTGCTGAAAAAAGACAAAAATATCTTGCGGCCATAATTTGGATTTAAAATTCGAATGACCGCGAATTTAGGAATTAAACCTGAATAATTCAACCGAAACAAGCCTCGGTTTAAGGTTTATTAACGTTCTTTAGTTATTCCTAAAATCAGGCTAAACTTGCTACTAAAACAAAAAGCAAATTTGCCAGAATCAAAGACGATATGATCACAAAGTAAAACTTCCTTGAAGCCATATTTACATATTGCTGAAACCTTAATATAGAAAAAAGATTTCTAACAGCCTATGAATTAGGAGTTTATTTTATTCACAATTGAGGTGGTAGAATAGCCTTGAACCAAAGGAATGGTATGAACTTCACCACCATTTTTTAAAACTGATTCACGTCCAACGATGTATTTTTTACTTGAAGGATTATCTTCATTTTCATCATAATCTCCTCCTTTCACCAAAATATCTGGGTGAAGAGATTGAATTAATTCTTTCGGAGTAGATTCATCAAAAACAACCACCGCATCTACCACTGCTAAACCAGCAATCAAAAACGCACGATCTAATTCTGCGTTAATCGGGCGATCATCCCCTTTGCCTAAAGAGCGAACGGAGTCATCTGAATTAATACCAATAATCAATCGATCTCCAAGATTAGCGGCTTCTGCAAGGTAAGTAAGATGACCTTTGTGCAAAATATCAAAACATCCATTTGTAAACACTACTTTTCTAGCTTGAGCATGCCACATGTTCACTTTTTGCTGTGCTTGATGCAGATTGCACACTTTAGCCTGCAGTATTTCCAGTCTGTTCATTATTGATAGCTTTTTTCTTGATCATGCTTCCCAATAGAAGAGAAATAATTCCCAATCCTACAATGAGGGCCGTTTGTGCCAGCCAAATCAACCATCCAATGGCATAAGCTTGAGGATGAGGTCCAGTTTCTCCATCAGCAAAATGCTCAGGGAACAAATAAAATGTTGTGATGATTCCCACCAATGCCGGATAGGCCCCAATTCCTCCAGGGATAAATAACAAGCCTAAAGTTCCGGCAATAAATGCAGCCAAACTTCCTCCTATTGGCATGTCTGAAGTAGAAGGTAATGCTTTAAATGCGATCACAAACATGGCTAAGTAGCAGACCCAGATAATGAGTGTATGTAAAAGGAATCCACCCGGATTTTTAGATTTAAAAATGGATTTTACTCCTTCCATCACACCGGAAATCAATTCGAAAATTTTAGATCTAATTTTTTTATTGACGATAATCAATATAACACCCACAAGCGCCATAACACATAAGGCAATCAGGATATAAGTACCTAAACCACTTTCACTTCCTTCCTGAGCATTGTCTTTGCCGAAACCCGAAATCAAGGCTTGCATTTCATCCACTTTGGAGTATTGCATTCCAATGGTTATCAAGGTGATAATTCCAAGGGCGATTAAATCTACTGCTCTTTCTGCGATGATGGTACCAAAGGATTTAGTAAAAGGAATACCATCCGAATTGTATAAGAATCCAGCTCTACTTGCTTCTCCGGATCTAGGAATTGTAAGATTGACAATGTAACCAATCATGACTCCGTGATACATATGCCAAAACTTGGGTTTGTAGCCCATGGGTTCGAGTGTATATTTCCATCTGTAGGCTCTGGACATATGACTCACAAAACCAATCAGCATAGAAAGAATTAACCACAAATAATCCGCATTTTTAATCGCATAGATCGTTGTATCGCGATCCTCCTGAGACATTTGGTTGTAATAATACCAAATTAAATAGACCCCAACACCTAAGGGAACTACAATCTTCAGAATGGCGATCAGCGCTTTTTTCAATTAAGATAGTTTATTCGTGTTTTCGTCGGGAAAAACAATTGTGGGTTTGAATGTTTTTGCTTCTTCAAAGTCCATCATGGCGTAAGAAATAATGATAATGATATCTCCAACAGCTACTCTTCTTGCTGCAGGGCCATTCAAACAAACTTCTCCACTACCTCTTTTCCCTTTGATTGTGTAGGTTTCCAGACGTTCACCGTTGTTAATGTTTACAATCTGAACCTTCTCCCCTTCCAAAATATTCGAAGCCTCGAGCAAATCTTCATCAATAGTAATTGAACCGATATAATTCAGATCCGCTTCAGTTACTTTAACTCGGTGTATTTTGGATTTAAAAATTTCTACCATCATCACATGTCAGATTTCGCGGCAAAATTACTCAATTAATTCCAAATTATCTATTAATCGAACATTTCCTACATAAGCGGCGATAAACCCACGGGATTTGGATTTTTTCTGATCTACAGGCAAAAGAGTCTCACTATCAGTAATTTCAAAGTACTCTAACTGAATGTTTTCCTGCTGAAAATTGTTTTGTACGATTTCTTTTACCTGATCAATACTTTTATTGGATCGAATCATTTCCCTTGCCTCCAGTAAATTCTTATATATAATAGAAGCCTTTTCAAATTCATCACGACTCAAATTCAAATTTCTGGAACTTTTTGCCAATCCATTTTCCTCTCTGATAATATCGCATGGAACAATTTCAATTTGCGGGAAATTGACCTTAGACATATGTTTGATTATGGCTAATTGCTGATAATCTTTGATTCCAAAATAGGCTTTGTCAGGTTGAACCAAGTCTAATAATATGTATACAATGTTGCAGACTCCTTGAAAATGCCCTTTTCGGTGCTTACCTTCCATTACTTCTTCCAAATGATCCAATTCGAAATACTTTTCTTTAAAATCATCGGGGTATACATTATTAATGTCTGGACAAAATGCACAATCGGCAAATTCTTGTATCTTTTTTAAGTCACCTTCCAAATCAGAAGGGTAGTTTTCTAAATCCTTTGGATCATTAAATTGCTTCGGATTTACAAAAATGCTTACTACAACGAAGTCAGTTTCGGCCTTTGCTTTTTGAATTAAAGAGAGGTGTCCTTCGTGCAATGCACCCATGGTTGGAACCAGCCCGATTCTCTTGTCTTTATTGGAATTCAGGACCTGCTGCAGGTCCTCTTTGGTCTTAGCCAAAAACATATTTCTGATGTTAAGAAATTTTTAAGCAAACGAACAAATCTATACTTTTTATTGACACGTGCCTATTTTTTCCGTAAATTTGTGTTCTTTAAAAATCCAAGTATATTTTATGGAAAAGAAAAGAATACTTTTTGTTTCTCAGGAAATTACACCTTTCTTACCTAAATCAGAAATTTCAAATTACACCAGACGATCTCCGCAAGTAGTTCAAGAAAATGGAAAAGAAATCCGGGTATTCATGCCCCGATTTGGTTGTGTGAACGAAAGACGTCATCAGTTACATGAGGTAATCCGATTATCTGGAATGAATTTGATTATTGACGACCAAGATCATCCGTTGATCATAAAAGTAGCGTCAATCCCAACTGCAAGAATTCAGGTTTATTTTATAGACAATGATGAATTCTTTAAAAGAAAGTCCACAGTTACAGACGAAAAAGGCGAACATTTCGTTGATAATGATGAAAGATCGATGTTCTTTTGTCGTGGCGTTCTCGAAACAGTTAAAAAATTAGGATGGAAACCAGACGTGATTCATTGTCACGGGTGGATGACTTCACTAATGCCATTATATGTTAAAGATATTTATGGAAACGATCCACACTTCGCAGATGTGAAGGTGGTAACCTCCATATACAATGAGAGATTTAACAAAAATTGGGACACCCGATGGGAGGAAAAAATTAAATTTGAAGGCTTCTCTGAAGATATTATCAAGGATATCAAAGATGGAGATTACGATAGTTTAATGAAAACATCGGTAAAATGGTCTGACGGTGTTGTTGTAAGCACTGAAGAGCCAGGTGAAGCAATTAACAAAGCAATTAGTGATTCAAATGTTGAGGTCGTAGCGTATGATGAGGAGGAAAAACAAATTAAATCTTTGTCTGAGTTCTATGACAAACTCATTGAGTCCGAAGTGCTCATTGACTGAAAGAATGATAAAAATAAAAAATCTTGATACTGGACGGAAAGCAGCTATGCTTTCCGTTGTTTTTTTACTACTCTTTGTGTTTCCTTCTTGTAAGAAAAAGGATTCTGACCTTGGACTTGACTTAATAGGGACAGAAGCTCTAGGAGTAAATACAGTGGATACCTTTGAAATTAAAACCTACTGCGAATTACAAGATTCTGTTACCTCAGGACTTAAATCTGCCAATCTTTTGGGAAGCTATCAAGATCCTAAATTTGGGAAAGTCGAATACGCTACTGTTACTCAAATCTTACTTTCTAGTAACAATCCCAATTTTGGTGATGTAGGACTTATTTCAATTGATTCTGTTGTTTTGGCGTTGAAATATACAGAAAGCACAGGAGTTGCGAAATATGGGGAATTAGATCCTCAAACCTTTGAAGTTTACGAATTGGATGAAGACATTCATAGGGATTCTACCTATTATACATTTTCTCAAGTGCTGACAAAACCAACCAATCTTGTTGAAGTAGGATCGGAAGTCATCACACCTAACCCTTACGGAGATGCTTATGTGGGTCAAGATACTTTAGAGCCACAATTGCGCATTCGATTGGACACCAATTTGGGTTGGCAATTGATTAATGCACAAGCCAATGGAGATCTGCTGGATAATGAAACTTTTAAAACTTTCTTCAAAGGACTGCAGATAAAAGTGAATAACGGAATGCAAGCCAATAATGAAGGGGCAATTTTGTATTTCGACTTAACTGACCTTAGTTCGAAAATGACCATCTATTACAAAGAAGATACTATTGCTAAATCTTTTGATTTTACTATTGATACTGATAATGCAGCTAGATTTACTCAAGCTAATTTCGATATGACTGGAACGTATTTGGAGCAGGTACTAAACGATACTGTTTCAGGAGAATATGAATTCTATTACCAAGCAAACCATATTTGGGCAGCATTAGAATTCCCTGATTTACTTGCTATCAAAAATCAACAGGGACTTATTGTTAATAAAGCGGAATTGATAGTTCCTGCACAATTTTACCCAACAGACGAATTATTTGTTCCTACAACGATGTTTATTCTTTATAAGGATTCCACAGGAAAAGATTTGTTAATCCCAGATTATGTCAATCCCGATGGAGCTTATTACGAAAGTGAGGGAGCCTATAAGTTTATCATTACACGTTATGTTCAAAGAGTGATGACAGGAGAGTACCAGAATAACGGTCTTCGAATCACCAATTCAAATTTCTTTTCTACAGCAACCAGAGCTGTATTTAATGGTTCACAAACAACCAATAAAGAAAAACCAAAATTGATAATTACTTATTCAAACTATTAGCATATGTGCGGGATTGTGGCATATATCGGGAATCAGGAAGCTTACCCGATCATTTTGAAAGGACTGAAAAGACTTGAATATAGAGGATATGACAGTGCCGGAATTGCTTTGATCGATGAAACTTCTTTGAATCTGTATAAAAGAGCTGGTAAGGTTTCAGTTCTAGAAGATTTTGTTAAAACCTGTAACAGCAGAGGTTCGATCGGAATTGGGCACACACGATGGGCTACACATGGCGAACCAAATGATGTAAATG
>JAGQYP010000091.1 GCA_020436025.1 Crocinitomicaceae bacterium | reverse complement strand
AACTCTACACTCAAATCATTCTCCAAACTTCTCAATCACCCCTTGAGTAACCCCAGTATTTGAGAATCCTCCATCGTGGAATAGATTCTGCATGGTTACGTATTTTGTGTAATCCGAGAATAAAGAGATGCAATAGTCTGCACAAGCTTCTGCTGGAGCATTTCCAAGTGGACTCATTTGCTCTGAGAAGTTAATGAATTCATTAAATCCTTTGATTCCTGTTCCCGCAGTTGTAACTGTTGGAGACTGAGAAATGGTGTTTATTCTTACTTTCTTTTTGATTCCATAATGGTATCCGAAAGATCTGGCAATAGATTCCAATAAAGACTTCGCATCAGCCATATCATTGTAATCTGGGAAAATTCTTTGTGCCGCGATGTACGTCAAGGCTACGACAGATCCCCATTCGTTTAATGCATCATGCTTGTAACATGCTGCGATTGTTTTATGGAATGATTCTGCACTCACATCCAATGTTTGTGCGTAGAATTTATAATTCAATTCAGTATAGTGTTTTCCTTTTCTCACATTTGGAGACATTCCAATAGAATGCAATACGAAATCAATTTTACCACCAAGAATCTCCATTGCTTGAGTAACTAGATTGTCTAAATCTTCCTCGCTTGTTGCATCAGCTGGGATGATTTGAGAACCTGTTTTTGCAGCCAGATTATTGATTTCACCCATTCTCATGGCGATTGGTGCATTTGTAAGAACGAATTCAGCTCCTTCTGCATGTGCTTGCTCAGCTACTTTCCACGCAATAGACTGATCGTTTAATGCTCCGAAAATGATTCCTTTTTTTCCTTTTAAAATATTGTTTGACATATTTTTCTGTTTTAAATCAGCACAAAAATAATTTTTTTCTGCGATGAGGTTCCCTTTAGATCATTTTTGTGACACCAAACACAACCAATCCGGCTCCAATTATCCACAATGCAATGGCACTCCATTTGAAAATATTGATATTGCTTTGCAAATTAGACTTTAGTTCGTCTTCGGTTTTTGTAGAAACAATGAAATGTTGCTTTTTATCTGTAGACTTTGATATTCTCAATTTTCCGGCTCGATCGTTCGCTTCTCCTAATACGTAAAGATGTGAATTCATTGGGATCGCATATTCTTCGTATTTATATCCCAAAACAGTGGTTCCACTGGAAGTTCCGAAAGAGAATCCTCCAAAATTGAACCAATTGCCTGATGGATTAGATCCTGCCTCGTATTCAGAAAATATTTTCATGGTGTGCAATTCCGCTCCTTCTGGATCTACCAAAACCTCTCCTGTTTGATCTTTTACGTAAAAATTCGCCTTTCTTTCATTTTCAGATACCTTTTCTGTGGATCTTACATTGTCCCAACGAACATTACCATTTGAATCTCTTCTCTGTACCTGTTTTTCTATTTCACGAGTTACAATCGACTTATAATACACTACGTTTTCCTTAGCAAATTCCGATTGGATAGGGGATTCACAATGAACATTTCCTCGGATTTCAATGAAATTACTGAAAGATCCCTTTCCATATTCTTCTTCAAAAAATTGATGATTCTGAATGATTTCAGCTGCACTTGTGTTTTCGTAATTGTCCATTACATTCATTTTGGCTTTTCGCTTGTTCATTAGTATCCAAAGCACTAAACCAATAAGAGCAACAACGGCTCCTCCAATCATTATTCCCATAGTCTGTTTTTGATTTGTTTCAGAATAAAAATATAAATTTTTGAAATATAGCTGTCTGATTTATAGAGGAAGAATGAAATTAAATTGTGTTGCACTCCTTTTCAATTTCCCTTCTTTGATCAAAAAGTCAATTTTCTCCAAGATAAGAGCTTCCGGCATTCCAGATTGAATAATGAGTTCGTGTAGATCAATTCCTTCTCCAATCCATTGTAAAATTTTACTTTCACTCAGTTTAGGGTGCTTTTTACAATAACTACATTTACCGCAATTTTCATCCGTTGAATCGCCAAAATAATTTCTCAAAAAAGTACTTCGACAATTTTCATTCTTAAGGAAGTCCAAAATGGAATCAAGATTCTCAAAAGCTATTTTCTTTAGAAATCGGTAATTGCTTAAGTTCAATTGATCCGATTTCAAGCGGTTTTGCAAATAGTAGATTTTCGGAGCATCACTTTTAAGCGAGTAATCAATGATTTCATTCTTGAAGAGAAAATCCAATTGTTCTGTAATTCTTTTGTGACTAGTCTTTAAATGCTTGCTGAAATCTGCCAATTGAAAGGGGATATGTTGGTCAAATATACCTGGATAGGATCTTGCTAAATACCTGAGGAAAGCATCATAATTCGGGTTGGAAATCTGAAATTGATAGACTACTTCCCTGGAAGCAATAATGCGAATTTTAGACTGACTTGAATCTTTCTCCTCAAACAATAAATATCCGCAGTTTTCTAAAAATTCAAGTGCATTATATGTATCGAAAACATCTAATTCGTACTTCTTAGAAAATTTTAGCAAATCAAACTCATAATCTTTTTCATCTCCTTCGCCTATAGCTATTTGTAAGTGGTTGGATGCATGATCATATATTTTTCGGATCAGCTTTTCATCAAGATATTTTTTTTCAATTCGCTCCTGAAGTGCAGTAATATCTGAGTCTTCAAACAGCAAAACGGCAAGAGATTCCTCTAGGTCACGTCCTCCACGACCCGCCTCCTGAAAATAATTCTCAATGTTTTCCGGAATATCATAATGAATAACAAGCCTCACATCCGGTTTGTCAATTCCCATTCCAAAAGCATTTGTAGCCACCATGATTCGCGTTTGATCCATGATCCAGGTATTTTGCTTTTGCTTTCTGCTGATTGTATTGAGTCCACCATGATAGAAATCTGCAGAATAGCCATTTAATTGTAGGAACTTACAAACGCGTTTTACTTCTTTTCTTGTGTAGCAATAAACAATTGTGCTTCCCGAATATTTTTTGAGCGATTGAAGTAGAATTCCATCTTTATTCTGAACTTTTACGGTGTGATAAGCAAGGTTTTTTCGTTCAAAACTGGATTTAAAAATTTGGGGATCTCTAAAACCCAATTTATCTATGATGTCTTCAACGATCTTGGGTTTGGCGGTAGCAGTAACAGCTATTTTTCTGGATTTTGGATGAAGATCCAGAAATTCTTTGATATTGAGATAAGATGGCCTAAAATCGTAGCCCCATTGGGAAATACAATGGGATTCATCAATAGCGATTAAATCGATTTTGAATTGCTGACTGCGCGATCTGAAATCTCTAGAATTCACTCTTTCTGGCGATAAATAAAGAAATTTAATTCCTCCAAATTCACACTTATCTAAGATAGATGCTATCTCCAATTTTGTCATTCCGGAATGAATGAATTCAGCTTTAATTTTCTTTTCTTTTAAGGCCCGTACCTGATCTTCCATTAAAGAAATCAAAGGCGAAATCACAATGCAGATTCCATCAAAATAAAGTCCCGGAACTTGAAAACAGATGCTTTTCCCGCCACCCGTTGGTAAGAGTGCCAAAGTGTCTTTGCCTCGAATTACGGAAGTAATGATTTCCTCCTGATTGGGTCGAAATGCACTATAGCCGTAGTATTCTTTTAATATTTGATAGATTTCTTGCAAGTGGTTCCTTTGATTTGTCAGTAAAATTAATTAGATTTTCTATTCCACGAATCATTCATCTCTTGATTATCCGTTAAGAAATGAGTATATTCGCGTGCCTTAAAAACGAAAATTATGATTTCAAACACAGTTTCAATTGACATTCAAAAGGTAGGAAATTCAAGAGTGAACGAGATAGATTTCGAAAATCTTCCATTCGGTCGTGAATTTTCGGACCACATGTTTGTCATGGACTATGCTGATGGTAAGTGGGGAACTCCGAAGATAATTCCTTTTGGAAATATTCAGATTCACCCGGCAACTTCAGCATTGCATTATGGTCAGTCAATTTTCGAAGGAATGAAAGCTTACAGAAACAAGGAAAATGAAGCCTTTTTGTTCAGACCAGACATGAACATTAAAAGAATGAATATTTCTTGTCAAAGAATGTGCATGCCGGAAATTCCTGAGGAAATTTTCATGGAGGCCCTTAAAACCTTAGTATCTATCGACAAGCAATGGATTCCAGACACAGAAGGAGGTTCTTTGTATATCCGTCCATTCATGTTCGCAACTGACGAATATGTTGGTATTAAACCATCAGACAATTACAGATTCATGATCTTCACTTGTCCTGTTGGAGGATATTATAGTACTCCAGTAAAAGTAAAATTGGAAAGACATTATACTAGAGCGGCTCGAGGTGGAGTAGGACAGGCAAAAACTGCTGGAAACTACGCGGCATCGCTTTATCCGGCTAAATTAGCTCAACAACAAGGATATCATCAATTATTGTGGACAGATGGCCTTTCACACGAATACATTGAAGAGTCAGGAACAATGAATGTTTGTTTCATGATTAATGGGAAGCTGATCACTCCTTCAGAAGATTCTGATACTATTTTGAAAGGAATCACCAAGAGATCTGTAATTGAGATCGCCAAAAGCTGGGGAGTAGAAGTGGAAGAAAGACCTGTAAAGGTTGCTGAAGTAATTGATGCAATCGAGAATGGTAGTCTTACAGAAATGTTTGGCGCTGGTACTGCTGCAACAATTGCCCACATCGAAATCCTTGGAGTAGAAGGTAGAGATTATGTTTTACCTGCAATCGAAGGAAGAGAATTTTCAAATAAAGTAAATGATTATTTGACGAATTTGAAAAAAGGAAAAATTGAAGATCCATTTAATTGGAATATTAAGCTATAAAGAAAACCTGGAAACAGAAATAAAAGCCGTCTCATTCAGACGGTTTTTTTTTGACTAAATTTATGGAACGGGTGATTTATTTTCATCCCAACAAAAAGGCTTTTGATGAAATATGTTTTCACTTTATCGCTTCTGTCATGTCTGCAAATTCTCCTGAGTCAGGATTTTGCCAATGAGTTTATTTATGAAACAAACGACCATCAGCAGGCCTTTAAAGAAATGAAAGTGGCTCAAATGACATCCATGCATGAAAAATACGAAGAGGGCGAAGTTGTGGAAAGTTATATATCCGAAGTATATGATATCGACGCATCAGGAAAGATTGTCAAGTTTGATGATAAAAGTTCGATAATTGATTTTGAAGAAAAATGGATTGAGCAATATTTTTACGATGAACAAGGACGATTAATTAAAGTCATCTACGAGTTTGAAGAAGAAAACAGACCACCAGATATTGAAGAAACACACTACGCTTATAGAAAGGATGGGTTACTGGATTCCATGTGCGAATTTGCTGTTGTGGACAATTATCTTCAATTGAATGAATGCACGTATTTTCATTACCATGAGGCTTTATTAACTCATACAACAAATGAAGAAGGAGATACCGTAGAAAGAGTAGAATATGTAGATGACAGCACTTTTAAATTTCATGGTACCTATTCGATTGTCACTTATTGTCATGGAGATCCTATTAAGAGAGAATTTAGTGATGGTCACTCCTGGGAATACCAATTTAAAAATGGAATTATACAACGATCTGAGAGGAAAGATCAGGATGTTCGCGCAGAATTTGAATACGATAAGAATGGTCTTCCAAAGGAGTTTAGATCCTATAAAGAAGGAGTTTTAGACTATAAAGAAACTTATAGTTACAAATATCATAAAGAGGAAAAGAATGATTAGATTCGTTCAAACTTTCCAACAGAAAAATGATTTCAAAGTATCTAGATAAAGAAAAATTACCCTTTTGGATTCTCTTTTTACTTCTCTGGTCATTTATCTGGATCCGAGTTTTCACCGTTCCCTTAATATACGACGAAATCCACACCAAGTGGATTTACATGATCGAGTACAATCCTTTGCCTTACATGGGGTATGTAGATGCAAACAATCACTTTCTCAACAGCTTAATTGGTGGACTTTTGATTCGAATTACGGGTTCTGATGCAGACTGGGTAATTCGGTTGGCGAGTGTAATGGCTTTTCCAATCTATTTCTGGAGTGTTTATGCTTTCCGAAAGTTCTTCCAGAATAAGTCTTCGTTTTATCTTTTCTTGACTGTGTTCTATGGAACCATGTTTCTTCTGGATTATTTCAATTTGGCTCGAGGATATGGTCTTTCCCTAGCATTCTTAATGTTGGCCCTTCAGCAGTCATTTGATTATATCTATGAACCAACAAATAAAAAACCATACATTATATCCATAGCTTGGTTGTTAGCTGTTTTTTCAAATCTAACTCTCATACCATTTGCTTTGATTGGATTAGGTTATATGCTTCTTTTCCAAATGAAAAATAAGAAGTACTGGTCTATGATTCCTCTCTTATTGATTCTGATGCCACTACTATATTTAATTCAATATTCTCTGCATCTAAAAGAAATAGGGAAGTTGTACTACGGTGGTCAAGATGGTTTTTATGAAAACACTGTAAATTCTTTAGCAAATTATGTTTGGGAACCCTGGACGTATTTGAACTGGATTTTTGTTTCTATCGTTTTTATCCTCTCTGTCATCGTTTTGATCAAAGTGCTAGCTAAAAATTGGAATGTTTTTGAATTAAAATTGATATTCCCAGGATTATTGGTCCTTGCAGTAGCTAATATCTTATTGCAACATTATCTTTTGGGAATCAATTTTCCAGAAGATCGTTCAGCACTTTATTTGTTGGTCTTCTTTTTTGGCGCATTGGTTTTTACAATTGATTATTTCAAAATACATTA
>JAGQYP010000090.1 GCA_020436025.1 Crocinitomicaceae bacterium | reverse complement strand
TATGAAATTTTAAGCAAAATTAATCAATTCCCTTAGACCGATAGCCCTTCTTTTTCATTTTTCGGTATTCGCAGTAATAAAAGGAAGGCTACAACGAAAAAGCTTAGAAGTGCCAATACTGAAGTGCGCATATCCCCTGAATAACCTTCCACAAATCCGAAGATCACCATACCGAGAATAATTCCCACTTTTTCTGAAATATCGTAATACGAGAAAAAGGAAGTTGTGTCCTGAGTTTCGGGTAAAAATTTAGAATACGTTGATCGAGACAAAGACTGAGTACCCCCCATTACTAAGCCAACAATTGCTGCCAAAATGTAGTAGTCATTTGGCGTGACAATATAATAACCATAAACACAGACAAAAATCCAGACAATTAAGGCAATCCCTAAAGTTTTCACATTCCCTATCTTCTTAGAGGAAAAGCTAAAAACATAGGCTCCAAGTATGGCGATAAACTGAATTAGCAACACACTAATGATCAAACCTGAACCGGCATCTTCCTCGTATTTTCCAACGAAAATTTCCTTTTTAGCAAACAAGACAGCCATCAACATGATCGTTTGAATCCCCATAGAGAAAATAAAAAAGGAAGCTAGATACTTTTTAAGTCTGGAAGTTTGACGAACAAAAGCCCATACCTTTTTTATCTCACCAAAACCATTTGCTATAAAGTGTCCTTTTTTCTCCTTTTTAACTCCTTTGGGAAGAAAAACATAAGTGATTTGAGAGAAGCCTATCCACCAAACCCCCACAAGAATAAAGCTGTATTTTGCGGGCATTTCAAAACTCATGATACCTACCAAACAGGCAATCAATAAAATCGAAGAACCTAAATATCCAAGGGAAAAGCCTTTAGCCGAAACCCGGTCATGGTCCTCCGGAGGAGCAATTTCCGGTAAATAAGCATTGTAAAACACTAAACTATTCCAAAAACCAATACTTGCAAGAAAAATAGATACCATCGAGAGTTCTAAATGCTCTGGATTGAAGAAAAAGAGAGTCATCGTAGAGATAGCCCCTAAATAGCAAAACAGCTTTAGAAACGTCTTTTTATTCCCAGCGTAATCCGCAATTCCTGAAAGAATAGGAGACAATATAGTAACCACCAAAAAGGAAGCTGCTACAACATAAGAGTACAATTCTGAATTTTTGAAGGTGGCCCCGAAGAATTGCACATTGTCGCTCAGGACATTTCCATCACCATCCTTTACTGAAGTCATGGCCTCATAGAAAATGGGGAAAATTGCTGTTGAAATGACTAAAGGATAAACTGAATTCGCCCAATCGTAAAACGCCCAGGCATTGACTATTTTCTTTTTCTTTGATGAATCAGGAGTAATATTTTCAAGTGTATCCATATTTAAAGGCATAAAAAAAGGGTGCTTAATCGCACCCTTCAAATATAGTATTAATTCAATTCTTATTTGGAGAATTTCAATTCAACTCTTCTGTTCTTAGCCAAACCGATTTCACTTCCAGAATCATCTACAGGTACTTCTGCTTTTTTATCAACGATGATAATTCTTTCAGGTCTCACACCTTCATTGGTCAAGAATTTCTTCACTTCCTCTGCTCTTTTTGAGCTTAAGTTTTCATAAGCCGGCTTAGTATCTGCTTTTTCTTCTTCCGACTTATCTGAGTGAGCAGTAATCGTAATTTTGAAGTTATCATTCTTCAACATCACATCTGCAACCTCTTGCAAATTCTTTTCACTTTGCGTATTCAAATCGGTTTTACCTTGAGCATAATAAAGCGTATTGTAAGAAGCAATATCAATCGCCTCAATATCTTCCGGTCTAAGAATAGACGATGAATAAATCACCTCTTTCACTTTCTCTTCTTTAACTTCACAATCACACTCATCATCAAAATCGATCATTTTAACTGTGATATTATCGATGTAATAGTAAGCTCCGATTACTGGAGTTCCTTTCATTTCTTTATCGACTTTATTTTTGTCACTTTGAGTGTCTTCGTTGTTTTCGAAGTTTCCAATGGTAATGTATTTTTCACCACCTGTTGCATTGTACACTCCACAAATCTTATCCCAGTTGTAAGTTGCTTTAAAAATCACGTTGTCAACATGTTTTACATGAGGCTCTTCAATGATGTTCACTTTCTCTTCGAAATTGTATTGTCTTTTTGAGAAGTGTGCCGCAATATTATTTGAGTTATACTTTGAAAACTCGGCCAAACTCACGTGAAATGAAACACAATATTTCATTCCTTTTTTCATTGGAACCGTCAGTTTTGTTGTGATGTAGGATCTTGGAATTTTGTTGTTGTGTGAGAACGCTACGATCCCTGCATAATTTCCTCCATTTCCATCCATTGGCTCTTCATCTCCGTAAACATTTGTTGGAACTGAAGTATTTGGATCTTTGGATCTATTTGAAAACAAATCTGCCGCTTGAGCTGTCCCACTAATCCATCCGTTTGCTTTATCGATTTGTCCTAATTTTGAGATTTTTCCTGAAACTTCTTCAAATCCAGGGTTAGGAACCATGTTCTCAACCTCCTGATTAAAAGCCATTCCAGCGATTAGGATTACTGATAAGGTGTAAATTACTTTTTTCATGATCTTTGATCTATTTTATTTTAAAGTTCTTAACTGTCTCAATGAAGCACTTTACTTTTTCCGGATCGGTGTCCGGATAAACTCCGTGCCCTAAATTAGCAATATGCCTGCTATTCCCAAACTTTTTAAGCATTTTATTCGTTTCGGATTCGATTGTTTTGAAGTCTGCGTAGAGCAAACAAGGATCCAGATTTCCCTGTAATGTTTTGTTGGGTCCGACAATCCTTCTCGACTCTTCTATATCCATATTCCAATCGATCCCTATCGTATTGCAATCCAATTTGGCAAAAGCTTCTCTAGCAAAATACGCTCCTTTAGCGAAAATTGTTACAGGCACTTCATTGATCGCTTCACATATTCTAGAGACATATTTCGTGCCAAACTCCTCATATTGATCCGGAGGAAGGATTCCTGCCCATGAATCAAATACTTGTAACATATCAGCTCCTGCCTTAATTTGAGCCTTCAAATACTTGATAGAAACCTCAGTGATTGCATTCAAAATTTTGTGCGCCATTTCGGGATTTTGGTACAATATCTTTCTGGCTTTAGAAAAGGTTTTCGACCCTTGTCCTTCGGTCATGTAGCAAAAAATCGTCCAAGGTGCTCCACAAAAACCAATCAAAGGTACTCGTCCGTTCAGTTCCCTTTTTGTAATCTGGATGGCATCCATCACATATTTCAACTCTTGTTCCACGTCAATATCAGCAGAAATCAGTCCAAGATCAGCTTCCGAATTGATGGTCTTTTCGAACCACGGACCTTTTTTCTCAATCATTTGGTATTCCAGTCCCATAGCTTCAGGAACTACCAAAATATCAGAAAAGATGATCGCTGCATCCACTCCTAAAATGTCAACAGGCTGAATCGTTACTTCAGCGGCCAACTCGGGCGTTTCAACCAATTCTTTAAACCCTGATAGGGAATTTCGAACAGCTCGGTATTCCGGTAATATTCTTCCTGCTTGGCGCATTAACCAAACTGGAAATCTATCGGTTTGTTCTCCTCTTGCTTGTTTTAGAATAAGATCGTTTTCGTATGACATGTTTACCACTTAATTGGTTCTAATTTTTTTGACTGCAAATATAGGTTAGTTTTAGAGAAATGTCCACATCCGAGAAAACCCTTATGAGCAGAAAATGGACTTGGATGCGTTGAAGTTAATACAAGGTGTTTATTTTGATCAATTAAAGCACTTTTTGAGATGGCAAAGGCACCCCAGAGTAAAAATACTACATGTTCTTTTTCTTCAGATACCATTTGAATCACTTTATCCGTAAAAGTTTCCCATCCTCTTTTTTGGTGCGATCCTGGTTCAGACTCCCGCACTGACAAGACAGCATTTAAAAGCAGCACCCCTTGTTCAGCCCATCGGTTTAAATTTCCAGATTCGGGTGGAGGGATATGCAGATCTGACTGAATTTCTTTGAAAATATTTTGAAGAGAAGGCGGGAATTTAACCCCATCGTTTACTGAGAAACACAATCCATGAGCTTGTCCTTTTCCGTGATAAGGATCTTGTCCGATGATCACCACACGAGTCGAGTCGAAATCACATCGTCGGAAAGCATTGAAAATTTCTTCTTTGGGCGGATAGCAAACGTGGTTGACATATTGTTCATCCACATAAGCCTTCAATTCCTTGAAGTAAGGCTGTTCAAATTCCGATTTCAATATTTCTCCCCAGGTGCTCAAAAAGGTAACTTCATAGAACGAAAAAAGGCCTTCCTCGGAAGACCTGCATTAGTTCGTAATACAAAAGAGTATTATAGTCCGTTAACGTGAGAAGCCAATTTCGACTTCAAGTTAGCCGCTTTGTTTTTGTGGATGATATTGTTTTTTGCCAATTTATCCAACATAGCAACTACTTCAGGAAGCAATTTCTCAGCCTCTTTTTTGTCTGTTAGCGCTCTCAGTTTTCTCACAGCATTTCTAGCTGTTTTGTGCTGGTATCTGTTTCTTAGATATTTCGCTTTATCAGATCTTACTCTTTTTAATGCAGATTTGTGATTTGCCATCTTTTCTAATTAATCTTTTATTCTAAAATTGTGCAGCCCGTAGGAGAATCGAACTCCTGTTTCAAGGATGAAAACCTTGCGTCCTAACCACTAGACGAACGGGCCGTTAAGCCTTTCAATAATTTTTGCAGCCCGTAGGAGAATCGAACTCCTGTTTCAAGGATGAAAACCTTGCGTCCTAACCACTAGACGAACGGGCCATTTTTGGGCTATCCCAAAATTTCGGAGTGCAAATATAAGTGATTTAAAAATACCTGCAAATATTCAGAACCAATTTTTTTAGATAATTTGATCCTGTTCATTTTGAAACTTGAATCCCAGTCTTTTACCGGTTTTCATTTTCATGATTTGGTTTACTTCCTTAAGCTGATAAACCGTAGCAGTTTCTACTGCCTGGTACGGAGGAGTGTACAAATCAAATTCTATGGCATATTCGATGCACTTGATTAGTACTTCTGCAATTTTCTCTTTATCCAGAACATCATGCATTAAATCTCGATATTCAATTCCTAATCGATCGTGACCTTCTACGAAAAAATGGCCCTCCTTATTTACGAAAACTCGAGCTAGCAAATAACCTAAATCATCTTCCCTATCGTACCGAAATGAATCCGAAAGGAAATTATAGACATGAATGATACTGCAATAGGCATTGTCTGGATTATCCTTCAAATAACTCATTTGCCATTGTGAGTGATCTTCGGGTAATTTAAATACGTTTGTATGCATGAAGAAAACTAATGTATCAGAACCTATGGTAACATTGGCTGCATACTCTCCTTTTTCTTCAGCGGAAATAATGACCCTTTTGTCGTGGTTTGCAAAATCCTTTACTAGTTTCTCAATTAACTCATTCAGGACTTCCTTGAAATCTTTGATTACCCCTTTTGACCTTTGGAAAATCTCCTGTTTCAGGCAGACTTTATTCTTCAAAAGTTCGATTATTTTTTTATCCTCCATAATTAATATGCCTTAGCAAACAATACACGTTGTGTAGAAGGTTTTCCAGTGTAGACACAAACCCCTTCAGAAGGTTTCTCATCCAATGGAATACATCTAATTGTTGCTTTTGTCAATTCTTTTATTTTGTCTTCCGTTTCAGCCGATCCATCCCAATGAGCGCGAATAAAACCACCTTTTGATTCCAATACCTCTTTGAATTCTTCAAAATTGGAAACGTCCGTAATATGTTCCTCTCTGAAATTCAAGGCCTTTTCAAACATTCCTTTTTGAATGTCTTTCAGGAGCTCGATGACATAATCTTCCAATCCAGAAAGTGAAACTGAATTTTTTTCTTTTGTATCTCTTCTGGCTACTTCAATCATGTCTTCTTTCAAATCTCTCGCCCCGATAGCCAATCGAACAGGCACTCCTTTGGTTTCGTATTCAGCGAATTTCCATCCAGGTCTGCGGTTATCGTCATCGTCGTATTTCACTCGAAGTCCTGCTTCTGAAAGATTTGCAACAATCTCTCTGGCTTTTGCATCTACTAAAGCAAATTCTTCTTCCCCTTTGTAGATTGGAACAATTGCCACTTGAATTGGAGCGATTCTAGGAGGTAAAACCAAACCTTCATCATCGGAATGTGCCATAATCAATGCTCCCATCAATCTTGTAGAAACTCCCCATGAAGTTGCCCAAACGAATTCTTGTTTTCCATCGTTTGTGGCGTATTTCACATCAAATGCTTTGGCAAAATTTTGACCTAAAAAATGTGAAGTACCCGCCTGAAGAGCCTTTCCATCTTGCATTAATGCTTCAATACAGTAAGTTTCATCTGCTCCTGCAAATCTTTCTGATTCTGTTTTCACTCCTCTTATGACAGGTAAAGCCATGTATTTTTCAACGAAATCAGCATAAACATCATTCATTTTTTCAGCTTCTTCGATCGCTTCTTGCTTGGTTGCATGAGCTGTATGTCCTTCTTGCCATAAAAACTCAGCCGTTCTTAGGAATAAACGCGTACGCATTTCCCATCTCACTACATTCGCCCATTGATTGATCAATATTGGCAAGTCTCTATGCGATTGAATCCATTTTTTATACGAATTCCAAATGATGGTTTCTGAAGTAGGTCTAACAATCAACTCTTCCTCCAGTTTTGCATCTGGGTCCACCACTACCCCACTTCCATCTTCAGCGTTTTTAAGACGGTAATGAGTTACAACGGCACATTCTTTTGCGAAACCATCAACGTGACTTGCCTCTTTGGATAGATAGGACTTTGGAATAAACAAAGGAAAATAAGCATTAACGTGACCTGTGTCCTTGAATTTTTTATCCAGAATATCTTTCATTTTCTCCCAGATAGCAAAACCATAAGGCTTGATGACCATACATCCTCTTACATCCGAGTGTTCGGCCAAATCCGATCGGTCTACTAATTCGTTATACCATTTGCTATAGTCCTCATTTCTAGTCGTATGCTTGTTTCCCATTTGGATTATTTTTCGTATATTCAGGCAAAAGTAATAAATCCTTCAATCTTTTAAG
>JAGQYP010000008.1 GCA_020436025.1 Crocinitomicaceae bacterium | reverse complement strand
GGTATTCTCCCCTTCAAACTCAATTCCACAAGGAAAAAATAAATTCTTAAATTTGTAAGACTCTATCAATCCTTCCTTTTCACGAATTCCATATGCTTTATCCATATGGGATTTTACCTGAATACTATCTGATTTTGTTTCAGGATTATTCGGATCAAAAACCACTTTAAATTGCTGGCCATCTATTTCAAAATAACTTGTTTTCGAATAAACAGAATCCTTATTATCACCATGCAATAACTGCAACGAACTTTCCAATTCACACTCCTCATCGTAAGTGTACTTCACATAAAAACCAACCATAGCGGGAAATTCTTCCTCTACCTTTCCGCAGGCATTGAAATTGTACTGGTCTCGGTAACAAATGGCCGTTTCCAAACAATTGTCTACCGTCAAAGTCTTTACACTATTTTTTTGTATCAATTCAGGGGAATTCATCAAATATTGCTGGCTCAAACCAATTTGAACTAAAAACAATAGGCAAATACTTAGCAAACTTTTCATACTCAAATGCTACCTTATTTTCATAAACTTCTTCTGATTCGGATCCCACTGATATTCCATACTAGGCCTCTCTTCCACCTGTACCTCTCCTTCCAAACATTCACTTTCCGAAACTACAATTTCAATTATGGGTAAATCACTTTTGGTGTCTTTGATCTTGAATCTTCTCTGATTTCCATATTCTCCTCCTTCACAATCTCCTCTGATTACAGAACTAGAGGTGGACAAATCGTACATTTTTAAATAATTATTCTTTAAATCCAATTCATAAATATTCTCCCAAATGGACTCATTGGTTCTGAAACTCTGACTACAACTCATGATGAAATCCGGAAGATCATCTCCGTTAAGCATCACTCTGGATTGCACGTCTCCATTTACCCTTCCCATGTAGTACAAATTTTTGGTCACTTCCCAATTTGGATCCATCTTGGAATCTACTTTTACCTTTTCCAATCTACCTCTGGACTTATTAAAAAACATGGAAGAAGAAGAATACATCCATGAACCGTATTCTATGATTTCTTCAAATTGAAGTACAAGAAATGCATCATTTTCGAAACTTACACTCCCTTTTACTTGTATGTCTTTCCCAAAGTCATCTTCTCCAATATTACTTTTGTAAGTGTCAATGATAAAGGATTCACAGGCCTGAATAAGAGAGTCTTTATCAAAATGAATTGTCTGAGGTGTACTTGTTGTTTCTTGAGCCGTCTGCGAACTATCCGACGCTATCGTTTCCTTTTCAGATGTAGGGGTCTTTGTTTTTTTGGAATCATCTTGAACAGACTCTCCACATGAAAAAAGAATCAGGCTTAAGGCAAGGAGTCTTATCATCATTATTCAAAAGGATTAACTGCCGAAAAATCAAGAGTTAAATGATAATAACTGGGCTTGTCTCCCAAATAAATGTGCTTTCCTGCTTTAACGGAATCCACAAATCCTGAGTCATTTACGAATGTGTAAACAGAATAAAAGTAATAATGTCCTCTTTTCAATGGACCAAATTCAATCTCTGAAAAATTATTGATCGTATCCTGCAAATCTCCTCCTACCCAACTTGAATTATAAGTTTCTTCATTGAAAACGCAATAAACTATAGCTCCAGGAGTTCCTGTATTTTCATAGATCCCATGAACGACAACATGAGATTTTCCTCCAGTTCCTGCTTTTTCGCAGGCAAAGAAAAACAATCCTAAAACTCCTATAATCCAAAAACTTCTCATACTATTGTTTTATTATTTTCTTGCTGATTCTTACTCCTTCAGTATTCAAAGATAAAATATAAATACCTTCTGCAAAGGTGCTCATGTCAATTTGAAGTTTTTGATTGGTGATTTTTAGACTTACCATTTTTTGACCCACAGCATTATATAATTCCACCTCTTTTCCAAAGTAATTGTGTTTGGCAGATGTAAAATCAACAATCAATTGGTTTGACGTCGGATTGGGATAAACAAGGAAATCATCCTGTAAATCTTCAAAATTATCATATCCTACCGTGGCAATCGAATCGGATTCATACAAAGTGATGCCTCCTCTTTTGGTTCCATAAAACAACTCATAGTTCCCATCCATATCCAAATCTGAAACAGCAACTCCAGATTGTTTATCATCCCGAATTCCCTGATACATAGTATCTACCAAAGTGAAATTTCCACCAATATTCGAGTCTATATCTGTATAATAATGTAATTGGCCCGAAAAGGATCCTAAGAACAACTCATATGCTCCATTTCGATCTACAAAACTTGGTACCGAATAACCATAAGGTGTTTGATAATCCACCGTATTCACTCCTCCTAAATTGTCCGTTTGGTAGGAGAATTTTGGTACAGTTGTGGTTCCCGTATTTTTATAATAATAAAGCTTTCCTGTTCTGTATCCGATTACCATGTCTTTCAAACCATCTCGATCCAAATCAATAATTACTGGAGTTGAATATTGACCTACGTCAATGGCAGTTCCAGTGGCATCTACTACATTCAATACTGGGGCAGCAAATACAGCAGGATTTCCTACACCTGCAGTGTTCTCATAGTAATGAATTCCTCCATCCTGGTCTCCAATAAACATATCTTCGTCACCATCTCCGTCAATATCTCCAAAAGCTGGATAGATATACAATTGCAAACCTGTATTCTCCAAATTCGCATAATTGTTGGTCACGAAAGTAAATTCCGGACTCATTGCTGTTCCTGTATTTTTATAATAGGCTAATCTCGAATACAAAGCTTGATCTGTAGTATTGTAATAATAAGCATTTGCAACAATCAAATCTTTCAACCCATCTCCATCATGATCAAATAAAATTGGATAGGCTCCCACTCCATTATCAATCATTCTTCCTTGCAATAAATCTGTTTTAGAAAAACTAAATGTGGGATTCGCATCTGTCCCTGTATTGATATAATGCCAAACGCTCTCTATGTCTACTGAATTTGACGTTGAATTGGGCGAAACAATTAAATCTCTTTTTCCATCATGATTTACATCCACATAAAAAGAGGCAGGAAATATTGGAACATCAATAGGTGTCGTGTTTGAAGGGAAATTATTCTCTTTATATCCCATCCCACTATTGGTATTTGGAATGGTGCCGAAATTCTCTGTATAAACCAAATTATTGAATGAAACATCACCAATAAGTAAATCCATTATCGTATCCCCATTATAGTCGAAAGGCATCAAAGTAGATCCTGCATGTCTGGCTCGATCTGTTGGTAGAATAATGGATACATCTCTTGGATCAAAATTCGGATCTACCAATTCTGGATTGCTCACAGTTGATCCATCACAAGGATAAGTTAAGGTATCCCATAAATTCACTGTATTCGACACACTCGATTCTGTAAATCTCCCCCAACATTCGTTGCGCATTTCATAAACTATGGAATCACAAACTCCATACAATTCCATCGAATAATTCTTATGATACTCCACCGTCGAACCAGCTACTCCAAATGTCAGTATGTCCAAATCACCGTCAGAATCAATATCGATGATTCCTGGAATATCTCCAGCGGATACGTAAAGATTAATAGGCGTCCCATAGAAAAGGGTGAAAATCAAATTATCCACCAATTCAAACTCCAAACCATTACTTGCATCTCCAATATTCTTATACAATTTGATTCCTGCAGAAGTATGCGCATAAATATCCATTTTCCCATCGCAGTTATAGTCTCTTAACAACACCCAGGAATCCATGTTTGGAAATGCTGCTTCATATTCCGGAGCATAGGACCATTCTTCGGTTCCAGCATTATTGCTATGAAGAAAAGTTAACCATTTATTGGAAGAACGATCAAAAACAAATAAATCCATGTTTCCGTCGTAATCCAGATCAATATTGGAAAACTGAACAAAATTCAATCCACCAACCCACGCCATGTCTTGCTGTGCAGCGTTTTTGTATACAGGAATAAAATCTGACCTTTTAAAGAAAAATTGCGCGTTTGTTTGGGTAGCAATTAATAATAGTGTGATAATGATGCTTAATCTCATTCTGAAAACCTTTTAATCATAGACGTTGAGATGGAATAAATCGTTGTTAAAATACGCAATTTTCTGCTGAAAAAAGAATAAAAGTAGGAATCCAATAATTCGTAATTACCTTTTGCTAGACTTTGGCAACTTTTGAAATAAATCGAAGTCTATCCATCAAATATGAAAAATTTTAAAAATGAAAAAGACGCTCATTGCACTGTTTACCCTTTCTTCTCTGGTCTTGTTTGGTCAAACGAAAAAGGTTTTGTTCCTCGGGAATTCTTACACTTATGTCAATAACATGCCCCAAATTGTATCAGATTTGGCTAATTCCAAGGGAAAAACTTTGGTTTTTGACTCGAATACAATTGGTGGTTATCGCTTATTAAACCACTCTTCTGATGCTACTTCTTTAGCAAAAATTGCTTCCAATGATTGGGATTATGTAGTGATTCAAGGTCAATCACAGGAAGGAGCTTTTCCAGATGGGCAATTGGCTTCTGAAGTTTATCCTCATGCCGCCATTTTGAATGATTCCGTGAAATCCAATAATGCCTGCTCAGAATCCATGTTTTTCATGACTTGGGGAAGAGAAAATGGAGATGCTTCCAATTGCGGTTTTTATCCTCCATTTTGTACTTACGATGGGATGCAGTCCCGACTCAAATACGCTTATAAAAATATGGCGGATCAAAATGATGGTTCGGTAGCTCCAGTAGGTGAAGCCTGGAGATATTTGAGAACGAATTATCCTTTAATCGATCTTTACAATGCGGATGAATCCCATCCATCTCCAGCAGGATCCTACTTAGCAGCTTGTGTTTTTTATGTCTCTATTTTTAGAGAATCCATTACTGGTTCTACCTATTTAGGTGGCTTGCCTCAGGCTGATGCTACCATCATTCAAGATGTGGCTTCGATGACTGTCTTGGATAGCTTGGACCAATGGAATATCGGCGCTTACGACGCTCAAGCTGATTTCACTTTCTCAGGAACTGGAATGACAGTTGATTTTGTAAATGCCTCCACCAATGGAACAGATTATTACTGGGATTTTGGTGACATGAATAATACAACTACTTCTGATCCAAGTCATACTTATTCGGCTACTGGAACCTACAATGTCATGCTTGTAGCTAACAATGGGTGTACCGCAGATACAACTTACCAAAATGTTGATCTGGCATCCTTAAGTGTAGATGAAAATTCCATGGAGATCAAAATCTGGAACGATGCCAACCAGATCCGTATCTTCTCTGACTTCCAAATTGAATCGTACACAATTGTCTCTATGAATGGTTCGAAAGTAAAAGAAGGGAGAATAGTTGGAAATACATTGAACATAGACCAACTGGAAAAAGGAATTTATCTTCTCAGATTAAAAACTTTAAAAGGCGATTCTAATATACGTTTTATAAAATAAAAAAAAGCGGTCCGAAATGGGCCGCTAATTTTTTGTTTAAAAGGCAAGTCAAGAACAACTCGATAGGATTAAAACATATCTTAATTTACTCAAAATAAAGATTGAAATGTCCGAAAAAACCTAATCGGTTATCCTTATTGATTTATTGGGATTATTCTTTGATTTAGTCTTTTTTCATTTCCCCAAACTTCCCTTCTGAAAGCTGATATTCAAATACGTGAATGGGTTCCTGGGAGGATTTCTTTAGTTTGGGCTCGTAGGTGAACATCTGATTTACAAAAGCCTGATCATCAAAACCTACTACATCTGCTTCATAAATTAAAATGCTCTTTTTACTCGTTGGTTCGCCTACAAATTCCACAATCCTTCCCGTTGGTTTGCCCCCTGCTTGATTATCCGACAAATTGTACAATTCCCATTTGAAAATCTCCTGAAAACTTGGGATACTGGAATTGTAAATACCTACAAACTTTGATGTGTTCACGCGATAAAAAATCTTCACAACTTGGTATTGCTCAGAATTCACATAGTCTAGTTCAATTTCTAAGGGTGCCTCGGAACTTGATCCGATAGGGCGCCCACTCCATTTCCCTGTGGCACCATCAATTACAAAAATATGATTGAAATTCCCTAAATAACCCATGTCTATTGCACCCAAATTACCTTTCTCGGTCAAAATTTTCTTCGCATATTCTCTCTCATTCACCGCTACGACCCAGTCCTCGATCTTATCGTGATTCATCTGTCCTCGATAAATTCGGAAACAGGAATCAGTTAAAAAATGATCTTCATTCTTACTTAAAAATGATAGGATCTTTTTCTTAATTCCTTCTTCCGTCAAGTCAGTAAAAACGTCTTCCTTCTTCTTTGGCTTTTCTGTCTTAATTTCCGAAGCTTTTGAATTATCCTTTTCTTCTTTCTTTTCCTCACAAGCGAATCCAACAAGGATTACAAGTCCGATTAAAATTCCCTTTTTCATTCTATTTATTTGCTTCATTCTGCTTTTGTCGTTCTTCCTGTTTTTGTTTCTTCTTTAACTCTTTTTGCGCTTTCTTTATTTTCTTTTCCTCCTGATCATTCAATATATCAAGAACAAAATCCTTTAAAGTGGTCTTAAAAACCCCCATCAATGTTCCTCCTAACCAAAGCATTACAGATCCTTCCCATCGCTCTTTAACATATTCAAAGGGTGCCGTTCGCATGTCTCCATTTGGCAATGGATTGGTTTTGTGGATAGCCATTTTAGCCACTCCAGTTAAAAATCCATTTTTCTTTTTTTCGAGTTTGTCCTTGAAACTGTAAATATCCATTTCTAAATCATGATAACGGAAAGCAATTGTTCCCCAGGACTTGCGATCGTTGGTATAACCTGAAAAATCCAGTCGGTCAATCCAACCTTTCACTATTTTAATATTTACAAAATTCTGAATCGTTTGATTTAAGGCTGAAAAAGGCATGGATTGCAAGTAACCTCTGAACTTTTGATAGTTTTTCACTGAATCATGAATTGCAATATCCAAGTCTAGGTGTAGCTCGCCTTTTTCCAATAAAATGGCATCAATAGAAATGTTCAAAGTGTCCTGCGACTGCGGAGATGTATTGATATTTGCAAAATGACCTGTGATACTATCTAAAGTGATATAGGCAGGATCTTTTTCTGATGTGGCCATCAACTCAAACACCAAACCCAAATTTTGAACTCCAATGGTGTCAATTTTGATGGGATATTTGACGGATCTAAAAATGGCATTCAACACTTTTTTCTGGAAAGTGGGCTCCATATAGGTTAGTTTGTTTTTAAAAATTGCCATCCGTGCCCCGTCGATAGCTACTCTGTCAATTTCCAAGCGATCATTGTATATTAATTCACTCGCATCTACTCCTTGCATATCAATTTTCTCGACAAATGCTTTGACAACTTCGGCATGATTCAATTTCGTTTTACTGATCTCTTTCAAGGATTCATTCGTTCGAATATCAATATTTCTAAACTGAATCTGCCCTTCTTTTCCTTGCCAACTTAATGTATCAATCCCAAACTCATAAAACCCTTTTAATGGGGTAAACTCTGAACCTATCGATTCAACTGAAAAATCTTCATATTTAAAACCATCTATGAAATTGTCCATCTTGTTCAAATCTAATTTGATTTGATCTACTTCTACATTCACAATATCATGGTATAAAATCCTATGCTGTGTCTTATAATCAATAATGCTTAACCTTCCATCCACTAAGCTGAATCGTCCTAATTCAATCTTGGAAAGTTGCTTTTTCTTTTTCTCTTTCTTTTCTTCTTTCTTCTTCCCTTTTGCAAACAAACTGAAATCAGGCTCTACTAATTCGATTAAATCAAGGTCTATTTTCCGTCCCCATAAAACATCCCAGGTACTTAAATTCTTAACTCTTAATTCCTTGGTCTCAAAAAAGATAATTGGGTAATTTTCGACTCCTTCAACGTTGGTAGTGTCCGAGGTGAATTTAGCTTCATGGACGATAAAGGTCATCTCGGACCAACCTATGTCTTTTTCTATTGATTTCCATTGCAGACTGTAATACCCGCCAAACCTCTTGTCCAGAAGGTCCTTAATCCTTGCCTCAACAATATCTTCTAAAAAAAGAAATAGAAGAATCGCAGCAGTTACCAACAATCCTAGAAGTGATAACAAACTGTAAAGAAGAATCTTCTTCCACTTTTTCTTTTTACCAGATTTCCCTGCCATATCATTCGAAAATAAGGAAATCTTTTGGGATTATCTTCATCTCATATCTATTCCCTATTTATCTTTGCAAAATGCAATATGAAGAAATAATAACGTACCTCTACAATGCTATTCCAAACTATCATAAGTACGGAGCAGCAGATTTCAAACCGGGATTAGAAAAGATACAGGAGGTTCTCGATGTAATCGGAAATCCTGAAAAAGAGTTGCGATTTATTCATATTGCTGGAACAAATGGAAAAGGATCAACTTGTAATTTTCTTTCTCAATTTCTGATTCGTTCAGGATACAAAACAGGTTTGTTTACTTCACCGCATTTATTCGATTTCAGAGAAAGAATTCAAATCAATAATCAGTTAATCTCAAAAGAGTTCATCATCGAGTTTTTTGAAAAATATAAGGCTGATTTTGACCCGTTGCAACCCAGTTTTTTCGAATTAACTTTTGCTTTGTGTCTGGAATATTTCAAATCTGAAAAAGTAGATATCTGTGTCATCGAAACAGGTTTGGGAGGTCGATTAGATGCCACCAACATCATCAAACCCGATATATGTGGAATAACAAATATCAGCTTGGAGCACACGGAATTTTTAGGTGATTCCATTGAAAAAATTGCATTTGAAAAAGGTGGGATTATTAAGGAAGAAACTCCAGTTGTACTAGGTGACATGGATCCTGAGGCAGAAGAAATTCTCTTTGAAATAGCAGATGAAAGGAATGCGCCTTTAGTGAAACTAAACTACTACAAAGAGGAATTTTTTGGCTACCAGCAAGACAATTTAAATCTTGCCAAAACAATACTTGAAACGCTAAAAATGAAAGGCTGGTCCGCCATCGATTTAGAACATAAAATTGATGAATTTCAGATTCCAGGTCGATTGCATAAAATTCATTCCAAACCAGATATTATTTTAGATGTGGCCCATAATGTAGCAGGATTCCAAAAGTTATTTGCTCAGAAAGAAATTATTCAGGCCAAAAATTTACACTTACTTTTCGGTGGAACAAAGGAAAAGAATCTGGACGAAATCCTACAAACTTTCCCTGTTAATGCGAAAGTTTATTTTGCCTCATTTTCAAATAAAAGAAGCCTCACAAAAGAAGATTTTGAAAAGCAATCTACTTTTAGAAGTTATACTTACTTTGATACACCTGAATTTGCTTACAACGAAATAGAACCAAATCTCACCGAATCGGATACCTTATTAATTTGCGGAAGCTTTTACCTGCTTGCCGACCTTAAGCCACTTTTAGATTTGCAATCTTAGATCTGGAGAATTGTTCCTTAGCGTAAGATAAGGTCACTTTAAATTCTTTTACATCTTCTTGAGAAGGCACATTGAACATGGCATCATTTAGAATAGCCTCACAAATGGATCTCAATCCTCTGGCGCCTAACTTAAACTCCATTGCCTTTTCTACGATGAAATCCAACACTTTGCCATCAAAGCTCAACTCAATTCCATCCAGTTCAAATAACTTAACGTATTGTTTAATCAATGAATTTTTTGGCTCCGTTAATATTCTGCGAAGTGACTTCTCGTCCAATGGATTCAAATAGGTCAAAACTGGAAAACGACCAATTAATTCAGGTATCAATCCAAAGTCCTTCAAGTCCGTTGGAATAATGTATTTCAAAAGATTGTCATCATCTACTCTTTCTAATTCTGCAGATGAGAATCCAATCGCTTGACGGTTTATTCTTCGTCCAATAATCTTTTCAACCCCATCAAAGGCACCACCACAGATAAACAAGATATTCTTTGTTTTAATCTGAATCATTTTCTGTTCAGGATGTTTCCTTCCTCCTTGAGGTGGCACATTTACTTCTGCACCTTCCAAAAGTTTCAATAAAGCTTGCTGAACTCCTTCTCCAGAGACATCTCTAGTAATTGAAGGATTATCACTTTTGCGAGCAATCTTGTCGATCTCGTCAATAAAAACGATCCCTCTTTCTGCAAATTCCACATCATAATCAGCTGCTTGCAGTAATCTGGATAATATGCTTTCCACATCTTCTCCTACATAACCAGCCTCTGTCAATACTGTAGCATCAGCAATACAAAATGGAACGTTCAACAATTTGGCGATGGTCTTTGCCAATAAAGTTTTTCCTGTACCGGTACGTCCCACAAGGATCACGTTAGATTTTTCAATATCTACGTCGTCTTTGATTTCATCCTTGTGGTACACCAGTCTCTTGTAGTGATTGTAAACACCAACAGACAATACTTTTTTTGCATCATCTTGCCCAATCACAAATTCATCTAATTTCGATTTGATTTCAGCTGGCTTCAACAAAGACAACGAATGCTCAATATTCAATTTGGATTTTTCCTGTAGCTCTTCCTTTACAATAGATTGAGCCTGTCCAATACAAGAATCACAAATATGACCGGAAATACCGGCTATTAGCATATTCACCTGTGAACGTGGTCTCCCACAAAATGAGCAAGTAGTGTCGTCTTTAGCCATACTTTCTTATCCTCTAATCAAAACTTCATCCACCATTCCGTATTCTTTCGCCTCTTCCGCAATCATCCAGTAATCTCTGTCTGAATCTTCCCATACTTTATCGTAGGGTTGCTTTGAGTGATGTGCAATGATGTCGTATAATTCTTTCTTTAATTTCTGAATCTCGCGAGCCGTAATTTCAATATCCGATGCTTGTCCTTGAGCTCCACCAAGTGGTTGATGGATCATCACTCGAGAATGCTTTAACGCAGATCTTTTTCCTTCCGCTCCTGCACACAATAAAACAGCTCCCATGGACGCCGCCATACCTGTACAAATTGTTGCCACATCCGGCGCGATGTATTGCATGGTGTCATAAATTCCCAATCCAGCATAAACTCCACCTCCAGGTGAATTCAAGTAAATTTGAATGTCTTTTTTTGCATCCACTGACTCCAAAAACAACAACTGAGCCGTAATAATATTTGCTATTTGGTCATTAATTCCAGTACCTAAAAAGATGATTCTATCCATCATCAATCTCGAGAAAACATCCATTTGAGCTACATTTAATTGTCGCTCTTCAATGATGTAAGGAGTTAATGAAGATTCAATGTATCCATCAACATACATACTGCTGATTCCATGATGTTTTATAGCGTATTTTCTAAATTCTTTTCCGTCCATTTTATAAGATTTTCTTGATGCTCAAAAATAGTAAAGTATTTAAGTTATCGATTCTATTTGGCTGTGAAAAAATACGACAATTTGCCTTAAAAAGAAAATCCCGGGATCAACCGGGACTCTCTTCTTGTTATTTTCGCGTATAATTTCTACTATTTCTCTCCAGAAGCAATCTTTACAAAATCATCGTAAGACACTTCTTTCACGTTGAGTTTTACCGTTTCTTTAAAGAAATCCAACAATTTATCACTACTCATCATGTCATAAATTCTATTGGCTTCATCACGGTTTTCCAATACTTTTCTCGCACTGGCAATTAACTCATTTTCTTCTGGTGCTGGCAATCCATATTGTGCATATTGATTCACCAACAATCCTTTCGTATAATTAATTACCTCTTCTGATTCAATTTTGATCTCATTATCCTTGAAGATCTTGTTTTGGATCAATTGCCATTTTAAACCAGTTGTGTAATTATCATAATCGTTTTCGATCATTTCCATAGTAACATCCTCCTTTGAAGATGCTAAGATCCACTTCTTAAGGAAATCATTCGGAAAGTCCATTTTTGTCTTCTCAACTAAATCTTCAGAAACATCTCTTGATAAAATTCGCTCTGAATCCTGATCAAACATTTTCGCAAGATCTTCTTCAACTTTCTTTCTCATGTCTGCTTCAGTTTTTACCGAACCATCAGGGAAAATCTTAGTGAAAAATTCTTCATTTAAATCTGCAGGTTCCATTCTTTTCACTTCATTAATCGTGAAATTGAATTTATTTGAAATGCTGGCTAATTCTTCAGCCTTGATTCCCAACATGGCAGCCATATCCGATTCTCCTTTTGAAACAGATTTCGGATCCAATACCACAACGTCCCCTACCTTTTTACCAAGTAGTTCTTTTTGTACCTTTTTGTCTTCAACAAACTCCATTGAAATCGTAGAGGAATTCATCACTCCACCTTCCTTAACGGCTCCACTATCATCCAACTCTACAAACTGACCTAAAATCATATCCTTTTCAGATACTTCTTTCTCCGAGATCAATTTTCCATATCTTTTTCTGATGTCCTCAATTTGTTGATCTACTAATTTCTTATCAACTTTAACTTTGTAATAGTTGTATTTGCTTTTAGCAGAAAGACTCAAATTGAATTCAGGAGAAAATCCGATTTCATAAACGAACTCAAATTCTCCTGGATTATCCCAATCACCTACGATTTCTTCATCCTCTTTTGGAATTGGATTTCCTAGGATATTCAACTCGTTTTTATTGATGAAATCATAAAGAGAATCATTGATTACTTTATTCAACTCGTCCGCCAATACTGGTTTTCCGTACTGCTTTTTGATGACCCCCATTGGGATTTTTCCTTTTCTAAATCCCGGAACATTTGCCTTTTTTCTATAATCCGCAAGTGTTTGATCTACTTTTTCTTTGTAGTCTTCCGGTTTGATTTTGACTCTCAATAGTGCATTTAATGCATCGATATCTTCTCTTACAATATCCATCTTTCAATCAATTATTTTAAAACAAAAAATGGTATAAGAAACCCTATACCATTTGTTAGTGCGGATGGAGGGAGTCGAACCCACACGCCGTGAAGCACTAGATCCTAAGTCTAGCGTGTCTACCAATTTCACCACATCCGCAATTTACAGGCCTCTCTTGACCAAAACGTGGGCGCAAAGGTAATCCATTTTTTATTTTTACAAAAATTTTTACATTTTATTTTTTTGTTGAAAAATAGGGCAAATTGTTCACTAGAATCAGCCTTTAACATGCCTTCTAAAAAGATAAATCCATTAACTTTGCGGGTCATGGAAGACAATATGTTAACATTAGATCCAAAAGAACTAGAAGTACCGGTTTTACATGGTTATTTGCTTGGAGCAGTAGGACCACGTCCGATTGCTTTTGCGAGTACTGTAGACGAAAACGGTGCGCCAAATTTGGCCCCTTTCAGTTTCTTCAATGTATTTAGTGCTAACCCTCCTATCATGGTTTTTTCTCCAGCTCGTTCTGGAAGAAATAACACTACTAAAGACACTTACAACAATGTAAAAAAAGTTCCAGAAGTAGTGATTAACGTAGTGAACTACGATATCGTAGAAAAGATGTCACTGGCTTCCTCTCCATTTGCACCTGACGTTGATGAATTTAAAAAGTCGGGATTGACTCCAGTTCCTTCTGATTTGATAAAACCCTTCCGCGTTAAGGAATCTCCAGTTCAATTTGAATGCAAAGTGAATGAAGTGGTGGAATTAGGTGACAAAGGTGGAGCAGGAAATTTGGTGATCTGTGAAGTGGTGAAAATCCATGTAAACAAAGCTGTCTTGGATGCCAATAATAAAATAGATCAGAAAAAGATTGATCTGGTTTCGAGAATGGGCGGAAACTGGTATTGCCGAGCAGACGAAAACTCGATGTTCGAAATCGTGAAACCAATTACCACGGTAGGTATCGGAATCGATAATCTGCCCGAAGATATTTTGGATTCTAAAATCTTATCCGGAAATGACTTGGGAAAACTGGGTGGGATAGAAGAATTACCCAATGAAACGGATGTGAACGACTACAAACTCACCGAATTGAGCGATCTTTTTGTTGAATTTGAAGATGATAAAACGACCCTCGAAATTAAACTTCACGAAAAAGCGAAAGAACTATTAACTCAAGATAAACTGGAAGAAGCATGGAAAACACTTCTTTCTTTTAACGATTAAAATAAATTTGATTATGTACCAATTAACAGGAATTGTAAAAGTTTTAAATGATACGCAACAAGTAACGGATTCATTCAAAAAACGTGAATTTGTTATTACGGATAACAGCTCTCAGTATCCACAAGACATCTTATTTCAAGCTGTTCAAGCGAACACAGATAAATTGAATGATGTAAAAGTTGGAGACACCATTGTAGTTAGTTTCAATCTTAGAGGACGTGAATGGACTAGCCCTCAGGGTGAAGTAAAATATTTCAACAGTTTGGATGCATGGAATATTGCAAAAGCCGATGCATCTGCAGGTGCGGCATCTATGGGAGGAGCTCCTGCTTCGGCTCCAAGTGCATCTCCTGAGACACAGCTGGAAGAAGGTGATGATGATCTACCATTCTAGTTGTTTCACAATACTTTAATTCGGAAGCACCATTTTTATTAAATTGGTGCTTTCTTTTTTTATGAGCTTTAGTTCCAAATTTGCCAAATATTTTCAAATGCTATTGCCTTCTCCATTCGCAATAGCTGTTATCCTGACCATAATTACTTTTGTTGTTGCACTATTTGCTACACTTCCCTTCAATAAATCATATTTCGATTATTCCATTGATCTTTTAGGATTTTGGGAAGCAGGATTGTGGGATAGTGGGCCAGGCGGACTCTACTTCGCCTTTCAAATGATGTTTCTTCTTGTCTTGGGACATGTATTAGCCTTATCAAAGCCTTTCACTTATCTCATTAATGGACTTACCCATTATTGCACAAATACCGCAAATAGCGCTTTTGTAGTTACCCTATCGACCATCATTGTTAGTTTGTTTAATTGGGGTTTGGGACTTATTTTCGGTGCTATCCTTGCTCGAAAGATTGGTGAGAAATTTTCAGCATCTGAAAAACCCATCAACTATCCATTAATTGGTGCCGCTGCCTATGTTGGACTGATGGTATGGCACGGAGGGATTTCTGGTTCTGCTCCTTTAAAAGCAAGTGAATCTGGAAATCTAAAATCCATGGTTGAAGGAAATGCAAATGTTAATCTATCCAATATTCCAGATTCCATTGGTTTTGGAGATACCATTTTCTCAGGAATGAATATTTCTGTCATGATTTGTTTGCTTTTTATAATCCCTGCCATCTTCTATTGGATAGGAAAAAAAGTCCAAGCTAGTAAAATTGATATCGAACTAAAACCGCATAAAATGTGGGAGGAAGATAAACCTACTGGTGCAGAAAAAATTGACGCTTCTTTAATATTCAGCATCGGGTTTGGATCTGTTTTAATCATCTATGCTTTTCTAAAAGCCTTTTACATTCCTGATCAACCAAGTTTGGATGTAATCAATCCGAACTATATCAATTTAATTCTTCTTGGACTGGCACTTATCCTACATGGAAATTTTAGGCGATTTTTACATGCCTGTGAAGATGCCATTAAAGATACTACTGGAATATTGATACAGTTCCCTTTGTATTTTGGAATCATGGGAATCATGAAAAGCTCAGGTTTAGTAGCTATCACTTCAGAATATTTTGCGCAGATTTCAACTGAATCTAGCTTTCCGGTATTTACTTTTTTAAGTGCTGGGTTAATAAATATTTTTGTTCCTAGCGGAGGAGGACAATGGGCTGTTCAAGGACCCATTCTTATCGAAACTTGCCAAAACCTAGGTATTTCCATGGAAAAATCAATCATGGCCTTGTCTTATGGCGATCAGTTGACCAACATGCTACAACCGTTTTGGGCACTTCCATTACTTGGAATCACTCGATTAAAAGCCAAACAAATAATGCCCTACACCCTAATTCTTTTCTTGATAGGGGGATGCATCTTTTTTATAAATCTATTGATTTTCTAACTTGCCGGAGGAGCAATGTTCTCTGCTGATTTAGTATCGATGGCATCGCGAATTCCATTTCCTACAAGCATGAAAGCGAGTACCATGATTACAATGCAGATACCTGGAAGAATAGGTAAATAGGCAAGCTCCGGATTATCAATGAAGCTTTTGTAATCTGAAATCATCTTTCCCCAAGAAGCTTGAGGTGCTTGAGTACCTAAATCCAAATACGACAACCCGGCTTCTATCAAAATAGCTGAGGCAAAATTGGCTGCAGCAATAACGATTACAGGCCCCATCACATTCGGTAAGGCATGTCTGAAGATGATTCTAAATGGTTTGTAACCCAACGCTCTTCCCGCTTCAATGAATTCTTTTTCTCTGATGGTAAGTACTTGTCCTCTCACAATTCTTGCAACTTCTACCCACATTGTGAGTCCAACGGCAATGTAAACGCTCGAATACCCTTTCCCGAAAGCCATTGAAAATGCAATAACAAACAACAGAGTTGGAATCGACCATACCACATTGATCAACCACATGATTCCATCATCCACTGCTCCTCTGAAAAAACCAGCGGCAGCACCCAATGTTATTCCAACCAACAATGAAATGAACACCGATATACATCCAACTAATAAAGAAATGATCGTACCTGACATCAAGCGCGACAAGACATCTCTACCAACCGCATCGGTACCTAACCAAAAAGTGTCCTCTTTAATAAACTCTCCTTCTACTTTTGACTGCAGATCGGAAATACTTTCAGACTTTTGTTCTCCTTCCAGTGTAGTAAACTTAATAGAACTCCCTTCTACTACTGGCTTGACAGCCGGATCCAATTTGTATACTACATCAGCCAATGAAATCTTTTGTTCTGAAGATTCGTACTTTTTGAAAGTAATATAGCCTGCTTCATCGAAGTTATACCATTCAATAGGAACTAAATCTTCTTCCAATTTTTTACCTCCGAAAAACATCCTTGAATACCAAGAGGGTTGTTCCACCTCCGCGTTGGCTTGAACATGGATAATGTAGCAACTAAACCCCGGACTCTTTCTAGCTATAGATTTAATTTGATTATTGGCGAATTCAGTATCATCCGGACGTATCAATGAACCAAAAACAGAAATAAATACAGAAAAGGCGATAATTGTCAAACCAAACATCGCAATAGAATTTCTTCTAAATTTACGCCACGCCACTTTTGATAAGCTTCTGGATAGCTCGTTATTTGTTGGTTTTCTTTTAAAGATCACGTCCTTTCCAATTGTTTTTGAATCCTAGTCCAATAAGTACCGAAAGATAGTAAAAAGGGTATAAGAATTCCAATATGGGGAGTAAATATAATAATCTTAGATTTTTGTTTAGAACTAATGGGGGAGCAAAGATGAGTAGGTCTATTCCCAATTTCATTCCAAAGAAATATAAAAATTCGATTTTGTTAAAATACAACCAATTGAATATCAATAAATAAGGAATAATACTTAGAACTACCCATAACAATGAACTAATAATTTCTATGATTCCTCCTCGCTGAAAAGTTTTTTTAATCCATCTTCTTCTTTGCATTAATAATGATTTTAAAGAATCTGGTCCGTTCGTTTCAAGAGAAAACTCAGTACTCAAACAATACTTAACAATTGCCTCTTGTTTTTTCCCTTCTTTAAGCAAAAAATAATCATCCCCGGACAATAGGTCCTTTTGCAATCCCTTTTGGTATTTCAGAAAGGATTCTTTTCGAACTATCAGATTTGCCCCATTTCCCAAATTACCTCTCATTCCAAAAGTCAAGAACTGAAGTTGTGCCTGATCCAACCTCACAATAGCATTGAGCAATGATGTCTTCTTTTTAATCCATACCGGCAATACCATGATATCAAATTCAGCATTTGTAATTCCTGTAAATAGTTCAATGTATTCCGAATCATAAATAACATCAGCATCATTAAACAATACATATTCGGATGCCGCTTTTTGAACCCCTAATACCATTGCCGCTTTTTTACCGTGTTCTGAAGAAAGATGAATAGGCTCAAACCCATTTTCAATTAAATGGGTCACCGTTGCATCTTCTGAATGATCATCCACAAAAATAAATTGCTCTTTAGGAAGTCTGAATTGCTCTATTGCCAACAGTAATACCTTCAGGTTATCTTCTTCATTGCGAACAGGGATAACCACATTAGGCAAATTTGGAATGTTCCCAGTTGGATATTTTTGAGCCGTAAAAAATCGGATCAAAAAGAATAAGATCACTAGGAAATAAGAACAAAGAAATATGATCCAGAATAAAAACATCTAGCCTCTTTTTTTGATCATAAACAAAAATGATCCTACCAAAGATGGTAAAGCGATATTGATCAACCAAATGAAGAGTATCGCATTAATAGCAAAGGAAGTAGAATAGCCTAAGATTCCGAGCACAAATATGGCTACTGGACCACGCACCATCATCTTTCCAAATACTAGTCCTGGAATGATTGTGGTTAGGAAGAATATCATCTGAATGGCCATAAATGAAGACCAAAATTCAAAGACTGGGGAATAAAAGAGCACTATTAAATATTGTATAGTAAAAACTAAATGTCTCAGTATTGAATAGCCTAAAACGACCTCTTTTCCTTTAAAATGAATTAGTCTGTTAAATGCTCCAAAAAGTTCCTGGGATAAAACTCTTTCCGCAAAATTCAAATTTAATTTCTGCGGAAATAGAAATAAAAATGCTAATCCCAAACTAAAAGCGAAAGGCAATACAGCCATAAAAACATTGGTCTGAGAATAGTAATTTTCAAAGGTGAATAGGAAACAAAACGAACCAAATAAAAAGGTGGTCAACATCTGACTAAAATTTCCATAAAGTGCAAATAATGTACCTTCCAATCTATTACCTGGTTGCAAATAAATGATCTTTCCAATAAAATTCCCCATTCGATTGGGAGTGAGCAAACCAAATGACATTCCGGCTAATGTAGCTTTTATGGCTTGTGTTTGACTGATATCTTCAATGCCTCTTACTAAAAACTTCCATTTCAATGATTCCAAATACCAATTTAGAAGCATCAATGCTCCAAAAAGAAGAAAATCAGCATGGCTCAAAAAATAAGAAAACTGAAATCCTTCCAGGCGTATTTTATTAATGACATAGAACCCGCATAAGACAAAAAAAAGAATCTTAAGAGAGCGAATGATTATATTTTGAGTAGCTTTAGACAAGTACATCACAGTCGGAACTATGCAAGATAAGATAATTCTGGGAATTGATCCGGGAACCAATATTATGGGTTATGGCATTATTCATATCCAGGGTAAAAAAATGAGTTTGGTCACTTTAGGGGTGATTAAACTCAATAAATTAACGAATCATGCAGATAAATTGTTACGAATTCAGAAAAAGGTAGATGCGCTGATACAAGAGTACAAACCTGATGAAATGGCTATCGAAGCCCCATTCTTTGGTAAAAATGTTCAGTCCATGCTAAAACTAGGGAGGGCTCAGGGAGTTGCAATAGGCGCCGCCTTGAATAGAAATCTGCCTTTTGAGGAATATTCTCCTAGAAAGATAAAACAAGCGATTACAGGAAACGGTAATGCAAGCAAGGAGCAGGTAGCTTCCATGTTAATGAATCTTTTAAACTTTAAGGAAGAACCGGAGTACATGGACTCAACCGATGGACTTGCGGTAGCAGTTTGTCATCACTTTCAGAAAGGTGTAGGTGAACATAACAAATCTAAATCGGGATCCTGGAAGGCATTTATCGCGAATAATCCAGATCGTAAAAAGAACTAATCTCTAATTTTTGAAGCGATTTCCGAAAGTTCTTTCTGGGATAGGACTAATTTCTCATTCGCAAAATTCATGTCGTCCATTTTATTGATTGGAATCAAATGAATATGTGCATGTGGAACTTCTAATCCAATAACCGCAACACCAATCTTTTCACAAGGAAATGCTTTCTTTATTTTGTGTGCAGTTTGTTTGGCAAAAACCATCATCTGAGCTAAAAGATCATCTTCTAAATCAAAAATAAAATCTACTTCTTTTTTAGGGATAACTAAAGTATGTCCTTTCTGAAGTGGAGAAATGTCTAAAAAAGCAAGAAATTGATCGTTCTCAGCAATCTTATGACATGGAATAGATCCTTCAATTATCTTAGAGAAAATGGTGGCCATTAACGAGTGATTTCAATGATCTCAAATTCCATTTTTCCTCCTGGCGCTTCAACAATGGCGATGTCGCCCACTTCTTTACCTAAAAGCCCTTTTCCAATTGGAGAATCAACTGAGATTTTTTTCTCTTTTAGATTCGCTTCACTTTCGGCAACCAAGGTATAACTCACTTCCATTCCGTTTTTGGTGTTTTTAATCTTAACCGTGGAAAGGATTAAAGCTTTAGAATCATCGATCTGAGATTCATCAATAATACGAGCATTTGCGACGATATTCTCCATCTTGGCAATTTTCATCTCCAATAGCCCCTGGGCCTCTTTGGCAGCATCATACTCTGCATTTTCTGACAAATCACCTTTGTCTCGGGCATCTGCAATCTGCTGAGAAATTCTTGGACGTTCAACTGCTTTCATTTCATGCAATTCATCCTTTAATTTCTGTAAACCTTCTTTCGTGTAATATCTAATATCTGACATAGCTCAGTTCATTTTAAACAAACAAAGAGAGCCCGCTAAGGCTCTCTCGTTACACAAATATAATAAAATATAAATTATCTGATGTCGAAAGTCACACCGAATGTGTGAACAATCCCAAATGGATTTGAAAGTCTCATCGCATATTCAATTCCGAATCCAGACTTATCTTTAATTTCTTTTTCTTTACCCCAAAGAACATCGATTGAAGCTCCAGCAGTAAATCCAGTAAGTGCATTGGCTCTGCTATCAGCTTTGAAAATTCCCTTTTCAAATACATAACCAGCAGCAACATTGAAACCAACTTTCTTAGCTCTAAATGCATAGTTCAATCCTAATCTGTAGTTGTCATAAGAAAATGAGTTAGCTTGAAAAGCAGCCGCTACAGTTAGCTTATTACTTTCGTTGAAAATGGCATCGTAAGCTGCTCCAATGTACAAACAAGAAGGCATCTCAAATCCAGCTCCTTTTTGCTCAAGTGTTGCAAGAACTCCAGTATTGGAATAATTTACTTGATAAGAAAAACCATCTCCTTTGAATTTCATTTTTGGACCAATATTCTTAAGAGCAATTCCAAACTTAAACTGATCCTTTTCACCAGTTACATATTGAATACCCGCATCAATCGCAACGCCAATAGCAGAAGCGTTAGAAATGTATTCAGAAACTAACTTCACGTTAATTCCCCCGTAAATCGAATTAGAGAATGCTCTTGCATAACCAACATTAATCTGAATGTAACTTGGTTTGAAAGTTCCAATTCCTCCTTCTGGTAAATCCACTTGAGTAATATCGATTTCACCGAATGAAAATGCTGTCATTCCAACAGTAATTACATCTGCATCGGATATTCTTTGAGCGATCCCAGCTGAATTAATTTTCACACCAGAATTTCCTAACCAAAGAGTAGAATTAAATTTAATCTCCGTTTTACCTGTAAATGCCAATCCAGCAATGTTGGTATAAGAAGCTTCTAACCCTCTCACACTTGCTACCCCAGCATCAGCAAAAGCTAAACTTCTTGCCCATGGGTTAATTAACAATTCAGATGCTCCTGCAGATCCAACACGATCTTCATTTCCTGCAATGGAATATGTCGTTGACATTGCTACTGCAGCAGCAAGAGAAGATTTTAAAATGAAGTTATATATTCTTTTCATCATGAAATAATTTCAATTTATACAATTCGGATTAGAAGTTCTCTAAATCTGGTTGTCTTAATCCACCAAACCACTTCAGTACTTTCTCTCCAACATTTGGAATATCTACGTGGATAAGGTAAACACCTCCTGCCACAGGAATTCCAGTATGGTTCTTGATATCCCAATCCAAAGATGTTAGTGGATCATCTTTCTTGAATTGACGAATCAATTTTCCTCGAATATTGTAAATCGTAACTGTACAAGTTTGTGGAAGGTTTGTAATCTTCACTCTTGTATCCAAACGATCTGCTTCGTATTCTGAATAAGCATAGTACGGGTTCGGAACAACATTGATTTTAGAGAATTCATCCGCAACAGCTTGCTGATCATCTCTAATCGTTCTCTCATTATCCAAAGTAAACTGATAAATCGGGTAGGAATTGTTCTCACCATTAACCGCATACTTTTCATATTTCTTCTCTACACGAACCGAAATCTTTACATCATTCGACATAAATTCCTGTCCTGGAGTTAAGAATGGATATAATACCCACATACAAGATCTAAACACCTTTCTTGTAAACAATACATTAAATCCACCTTGTGACTGATCTAATTGCGTTACAAGATAATTTCCTTCGTCGTAATAAGGCATACTATCTGTAGATGCTACATTATTAGTTTCAGCTTTGAAAATATAAATCGGGTGTTGACCACCGAAAATTGGATACCCATTACTGTTAGCAAAAGTTGAAGTTGGATTCCATTTCATGTCTCTACCATTATCCGCACCAGTGTACAACCCCGAATTTTCACCGAAGGCCATGTTCAATCTTTTTCCAGTGTTCACATCAATAGCATAACCAGGGAAATAAGACATACCTGTTCCACCGATTTGATTATCATCCATATCAATAGATGGACTAGCTCTAAGCGACATTGGTTCTACACCTCCAATGGATTGGTTCGCATCATCACACATTTCAAATACGGGACATTTTGTCCATTTTGATTTATCTGAAGTAATGTAAACATCCACACCGTTCAATTGGATTAATTTATTTTGATCAATTGCGGTTTTATCGTAGAATGGACTCTTGTCTCTAAAAGGCATTGCTTCACATTCGTATCCGACCAGTCTGAACGGAGCGATTGTTCCACCCAATAAAGTTTGATACGTTTTATCGTCATCTCTACCAACCCAATCATTATAACACAATGGATCGTAAAAATCTGTAGGCGTACCAGAACCAGGCTGGAATTCTCCAGATCTAATCCAGTTCGTTGGATATTGTCCGTCATTATCAGGAATACCTGCTAACCACATTTTTGATGAATCTTCGAATTCGATTACAGCATCAATTGGTGCGGTGTAATTTCCGTCGTATTCAACTTGATCAATTGTAACAGAAATACCCCAATCCAAAATCAATTGCTCAGTTCCCAATTCAATTGTTTTCAAAGAAGTCACTGTGTCAAGGGTTTGCATACCAGTTGCATCAGTATAATCTCTGATGATCATCCAATGTGCAGTATCTAAATTTGCAGCCTGATCGAAAACAACTGTATATGTTCCTGGTTGAACATTCAATGGATCAACGATTTTAATATCCAACGGACCTGCTCCTCCTTTATAAGTTGGATTGTCAATTGTATAATTCGCCACAATCTCGTCATGAGTTGCATCATCTAATTCTGTCCATAGACCTCCATTTCCTAGACCTTCCATTCTAGTAATTTTCGGACCATCTCCATAAGAAGAATTGTAGTACGTTCCTTGTCCATCGAATGAAGGATCATGTGGAATACCTGTAACAGTTGAAATTTCATTTCCTGTTGAGCTCAATCTGGATCTCAAATAAGGCTTTCTTTGACCATCTAAAGCCAATGGATCTTCGGGATCATAAGTCTTATAGTTGTTGTACGCATAAGCTACAGCAATATAATAGTACTTTTTGTGATTTACCAAAGTTTTAGAAGTAGCCGCAAATTGATCATCTGTAATCGAGAATGAATGGCTAATTCCTTCATCTGCTCCATCTACTTTCAATGTTGGTTCAGACACTCCCAACTCATCATTGAAATCATAGTTAATCAATCTACCAACACCATCTTTAATATCTACTTGAGCTACTAATCTAGCTTTGTCGATATCATCCAAATCTGCCACCGAAGCATCCGCATCAACCATCTGGAAGATTTGGTATCCTTGGAATCTATAATATCTATCATATGGATTACCTTGATCATCAAGTCTTGGGATGTTGATATCATCCTCTTCTTCATAATCCTCTGGCTCATTCACATAGTTATTCGTTCCTTGTCTGTTTGAAATAAAAAGAATCAACTCATTCTCCAATTCTCTAATAGTCAAGATTGGAGCAACAGGTGGATCCAAAATTTCGAAGCAATTATCAAACAATGCCTGTGCTTTTGTATCTGCTTTTTTCAACGCTCTTACTGAAGAGTTCAAGTCTCCCTCCGAACCTCTAGCATAAACCACCCCAACAGTAATGTTGTTTACGGCTCCTGGTAAAAGAGTAAATGGACCAGCAGACTGAACGAAACGTCTATCTCCAACTGGGTTGTTATTAGTTTCTTCTGACCAAGCAAATCCTGGATCTAGACCCTGAGTAGCCCAGAACAATGAATCTGAATCACCAGGGAATGCATAATCCGTTGGGATCGTAGTTGTCGCATCTGTTGGGTGTCCAGTTCCACCATAAACCATTCCTTGTCCATCATACCAAATACCTTGAAGGTAGTTGTAGAAACGCGAAGCTTGATCTGGATCTTGAGCGTAGTTTGGACCGTTGTTAGTATAGTATACAAACTTTCTCATTCCATATCTTTCGTTATCTACTACACCATCAGAATATCCAATTCCAATTCCGTCATAAACAATACCATCATCAGCAAGGGCATCGTTTACATTTGGAATCACCCATTGACTTGTAATACTGTCGATGTAAGGACCAACATTATCTTTTCCATCATCATCCATATATGGTCCTTCGAAGAAATCCACACCTACGGCAGGAGGGAAAGACCCATATCCAATAGATCCACCATAATCTTCGTCGAATAAATCTCCGTTATAACAGAATCCTAGTCCTCTTGTAACATCACAACCAACATAATCATCAAATGCACCTCCAACGTCTGAATCAACGTACTGAGCAAAGTAAGTATTGGCTAATGTCTGAGTCCCTCTGTTAATCAATTCATAGTTATAGAATGTCATGTTATTTACTTCATCGTTCGTAGCAAATGCGAACGCCTGAGCTCTAATTTCCATTCCAATAGGATCACCGTTTGTCTCTGTATGGATGTTTCCGTTGTCGTTAAATACCCACCAGTTCGTTTCATCCCCAAACAATGTAATTCTTCTGTCATTTCTACAATCGATATCACCTTCTAGGTCAAACCAAGGATAATCACCATCCACTAAAGGATCATAATTTCCGTCCGCACCGTTTCCGTCTGGAGCATCTGGATTATCATAGAAAGGAGCTAAATAATAATCTTGTGACTCAGCTTGCCAATTGTATGGGTGAGCCGGCCAGTTGATAATCGTTTCTAAAGCTGAATTACTTAAATCAAGTGCATCACAAGTACTCTGAGTAACTGAAGGGTCACCAAACTGGCATAACATGTAGATTCTAAATGTCTCTACATCTACCTTTTTAATAGTATAGAATTGATCGTATAAAGAACATTCAGATGGTGAAATTACAGCAGAACCATATCCTCTAACCAAGTTAGATCCACCAGGTGATGAAGGATCGTAATTTCCAGTTCCTTGATTGATAGTAAGCGGACCAGGCCAGAAGTCGTTTTTTGCACCAGCTCTAAATAACTGAGCCGCAATTCTCAACTGATCGTTTACATCCGTACCTCCCATCCAAAGAGATCCTGAATAAATTACGTGACGACCACCATCTTTTGGTACCTCATAAGCTGGAGCACCTTCTGCACGGTTTGTCCACATAATCCCTCCAGTTTCCACATAACATGCAACATTATTAAAAGATAATGTCAACTTAGAAGTAGATGGCACACAGTTTGTCTTTTTGTAATCCTCTCCTTCGTCAGTAATTGTCAAACTTTTCCATGCGAAAGTCGAACTTAACCATCCCAACGTTAATACTAAAATCACTCCCTTCATAATCTTTGTTTTTTCCTGTAAATATTTTACTTAATTAAAAATCAAATTTTAATCCTAGTCTTATTGTTCTTGGCACTGACCAATTGTATGGATTTTGAACCTTAAGAGAATACAAATCTCTATAAGATTGCTCATCCAACTGGTTTTGAATTGCAGATTGGAATTGTGCTGCAGCTAAATACCCGTCATCATCAGCTGTTCCAGAATATCTGTAAACACCGATCACGTTACGAGTACCTAAAATGTTAGTCAATCTCAAATAAATTTGAAGATAGCTCACTCTTCCTTTAGACCCATCAGCTTTCTCTTTTCCACCTAGAGCAAACGATTTGTCAATCTGAATATCAAGTCTGTAGTTCCATGGCAATCTTGAACCATTAACAGAACCTTTTGTAGTAGCAGAACCTGGGCTTATTAAAGCTGCCGCATAAGGCAATCTAGCAGAAGAATAAGGAGATCCTGAACCTAAGTTAGCAGTCACGTTAAATCCAAAGTTAGCCAATGGTTGACCACCTTTTTTCGTTGTTGGTCCATTGTAATCTTTTCCTTCTCCCCATCTGTAGTCAAATACGATATTGAAATTGTGTCTTCTATCGTAATCAAGAGGGAAAATTACTCTTAAGTTTGGTTGACCTGAGTTTACAAGATTCAAAGCTGATCCTGCGTTTGAACCAGTACCATCAGCAAACTGAAGTGTATAGTTTGCAGTCATTCTGATATTCTTAGTTCTTCTTAAGTCATAAGAAACAGTGATCCCTTTTACAGTTCCAAAGTCTCTGTTACCATAAGTTCTGTAAGTTACAGGGTAAGCTGAGAATACATTTTGTAACTGGATTTGATTTCTCATTTCCTTATAGAAAGCAGAAATTTTAAGAGATGAAGTTTTTCCTAAAACTTGTTGGAATCCAATTTCATAATCCACTGTTCTTTCAGGCTTCAAATTTGGATTATTGATAATCACGTTTCTAGCTACCATGAATTGGTAATCAATTGGATTAAATCTAAATCCTGTAGTTGGTCTTTGAGTCAAGATATCATAGTGAGCAAAGAAAGATGCTTCATCCGAAATTGGGAATGAGAAAGCAACCCTAGGCATGATATTGATCTGTGGCTTATAATCCTCAAAAGCATCTCCAGTTGGAGTTTTTGCTGTTGGATCTTGAAGCCATGGAGCGATTCCATTTGGTCCTTCAATAGTTTTTGGATCTGTAATCTCCACACCATCTGCATCGTACCAAGTATTTCCGCTTCTATATCCTCTAATGGACTTAGGATCTGTAACGTTATCAACATAAACTACATAATCACTTCCAATAGAAGAAGGGTGAATAATATCTGTACCATCAGAGAATTGAGATACTTCACCAGCTGTTTTCGCAGTATACACCAAATAAGGATCTTTCAATACTGGTTGGTTCGCATCAAACACATCCACACGAACACCCACGTTAAAGATAATGTCATCGAAGGCAAATTTATCCATCAAGTAACCTGCAATATAAATAGGTTGGAATGAACCAATTGTTCTTCTGTAGTTCCCATTATCATCAAAATCATTGAAGTATTTGTTGATGTCTGTAGTAGTTTTAATTCTTTTTCCAGTGTGGTCGTATCCCCAATATTCAAAGAATGTATTCCCTGAATTGAACAATTCATCAGCAGAGAACATATCCAAAGTGAAAAGGTTTGGATCGATATCATCAATATCCACCCAATCATTACCAAAAGGATTCAATCCTAAAGCATTTCTTACATTGTAATCAAAGAAGTACTGGGCATCTGAATTTTCAGCTCCACCATAAGATCCTGTTTGCGCACCGTATCCAGCATTCAATCTCTCATAAGTTACTCTTGGGAAAGTTCCGTAGAAATCCCATGTAGCGTTATTCTCATCAAGCTCCTTAATGTGATCATTCATGTATTGTCTAGCAACTGTCCATAAGCTGATTGGACCACTTTGACCAGACTCAAATCCTCTATCCCATCTTTGCTCGTATTCGAAACCTAAAGAGAAAGCGTGGTCACCAATGTTCATGGTACCAGAAGCTGTAACTCTGAACTGCTCAGTTTGGTATTTACCGTAACCATTGTAAGGAGTACCAGCATTAGACCAGATTCCATACACAGAAATAGGAGCGTCTCCATTTCGTAGTGCGTTACCTCCATTGATCTGAGTTAGGTTCTCATAGTTTCCGTAAGGATTATCAGCATAGATTGAATAATACTGAGAAGTAACAGCTGCGAAAGCCGAGTTTACTTCTGAAGGAGTAAATTCAACCAATGTATCTTTAAATCCATCATGAATCAAGGAATCGTTATAACCGTTTCCAGTATATGCATAAGTAGGGATTTTATACGTTTTGAATCTACCTACATATCCATAGTTAAAGAATCTATCTTCGTGATCATCATCTTGGAATAGTCTATTTGTTTGGCTATAATCCACCATGATAGAATACTGAGCCGATTTAATTTTAGACTTAGAATCCTTATCCGCTGAAAATCTTTGAGAAAATCTACCGTAAACTCTCCAGTCGAATGCTGTTTGATCACCAAAATTATAGAAGTTGAATAATGAATTCGTGTAGTCATGAATCTTAGCCCAGTTATAGTTCAAAGATCCACCAAAAGTTAAGTTGATCGAAGGACCAGCATTTACATCAATTTTACCAGCAGCCGAAATATTTCTAGATCTAGCATTTGTTCTGTACTTTACTTTCTCGAAATCATCTGTATTCAAGAAGAAAGAATTATAATAAGTTCCTTGTCCAGTTCCAGTTGCTCTTAGTGGATTTGCAAGGATATCATCAAGAACATCTTGCTTAATTCTTTCCATTCCACCAGCTACAGGTCTTGGATCTAATTGATCAGTATAGTTTGCAGAAAGTAAGAAACCTAAAATAGGTCTAGTCTTCTTACCAGTTGAATCCTTCTTAAAGAACATTGGTCCCGAAAGCATTCCTTCAACCAAGTTGTATGCATAAGGATCTAAACCGATTGATTTTCCATCATATCCTCTTGCTTCTTTTCCTTTAAAATAAAAACCTGAAGTAACCGCTTCAACAGATCCGAAGAATCTAGAAGAAGGTCCTCTTGTTGTAATCGAAATCACCCCTCCTGTTACGTCACCATAGTTTGCTGGTAAACCACCAGTAATTACAGTAACCTCTTGAAGTGCCGATTTTGGAAGGTTTGTTGACCCTCTTACTTTAATACCATCTATGTAGTAATAAGTGTTTTCTGAACGAGAACCTCTCACAGAAAGTCCATTCCCGTTATCCACTACACCTCCTACTGTTGCCGCAACTCCACTTGCAGATCTTGTGGCCATTTTAGAAATATCTTCTCTCGTTACGGTTCCTCCGGATGAACCACCATCCTTGTTAATCAAAGGAACTTCGTATTCGATAACTTCTACAACATCCAACATTTCTCCTTCGTGAAGAACAAGTTTGTCTAGGAAAGTAATCTTACCCGAGTTCACAACAACACCGGTCATTTTTGTTGGAGCGTAACCTACAAAAGTCACCTCAACATCATATTCCCCAGGCGTTACACCTTGAATAATAAACTTACCATTGATATCAGTTGGAGCTCCACCTTTAGCTACCCCATTTTGAAACAGTCCGACATTTACGAATGGTAAAGGTTCACCACTGTCGTCTTTTACTGTACCTTTAACTGTACCTGCACCTACTTGCGAGAACACGTATGCGCCTGAAAATAAGACACATACGAACAACAACATTAACTTCCGTAACATAAATAAAATGTATTTTTAAAGTCTTTATAAAGCAACAAAGCCCGTAAATATAGAAAAAAATATTTCTATCAAACTGCTCAGCATAAATAAATATCCCAAAAAAAATGGAACACTCATTGAAGCAAATATATATCAGTAACTTGGAATAAAAAATCTAAAAAAGAAAGAAACACATTAAAATATACAGGTCTAATTTTTGAGATGACCTATGAAACCGAGTTTTTTAGGATAGAAAAGGGATTAATAAATTTTATACTTTTTCCCTTTTCTTCTTCGGTTGTTCATTTTTTCATTTTTTTTAATTCTTTTCTGAGTCCCTTTTGATTGTAGTTTCAGCCAATTCTTTTTGGCTTGTTTCATGGCTTTTTTCTTCAGTTTGGCATCTTTCCGTTTCTTTTTGGCTAGATTTTCTTTGGCAGATTTAACTGTGGTACGCTTGTCAGCATCTTGTGAAAAACCTATATTGCAATAAGAAAGGGATACAATAAAAATGAAAAAAAAGAGTTTGAGTCTCACAGAATTTACTTTTAAATTATTCAAATGCGCTATCTAGTTCTAACGAAAATATCGATTTTTTTATTGCTTTTTACTTCCGCATGTCAAAAGTTAGGCAATCACCCGGTACCTAATGTTCCGGTAAGTGTGCAAATCAATATCATGCTTCCATCCTACTCTAACTTGCAATCGGTAGGTGGATATGCCTATGTCAATGGAGGAGTGAAAGGGCTGATTGTATACAGAAGCACCTATGATCAGTTTGTTTGCTATGATAGAATGTCTACTGCGGATGGTGGAGATCAATGTTTCCCTCTAGAAGTAGACCCTGATAATTTCCTTTTTCTTAACGATTCTTGTTCAGACGCAGTCTATTCTCTTTTGGACGGATCAGTTGTTTCAGGAAGTGCGGTATACCCTTTGAAAGCCTACCAAACTAATTTTGATGGTTTTTCGATACTTTACATTACCAACTAGTTACCTCTTCTTCTTTTTCTCAGGTATCGGATTTTTGTTTCTCGTGGTGTCAAACCTAAATTGTAGTTTGAGGTTGAATCTTCTATTTGTCAAATGATTTGGAATGGCATAACTTCTCGCATTGATATCTTGAACCCATGTATAGGAAATGACATTGTTTTTCCCGAAAAGATTGAAGATTTCAAAGCTAAGTGTGATATCAGAAAAGGCTCTCCAAAACTTCTTTACTCTAGGCTTATTGTACATGAAATTATACGCTATTCCTAAATCGACTCTAAAATAAGAAGGGGATCTTAATGTGTCCTGATATCTCTGAGAATTGGGAGGCCCAAAAGGCAATCTGGAACCAAATAAAAGAGAGAGGGAAGCAGACAAAGCTTCTACTTTTGGCATTTGATCCTGGAATAGTACTCCAATATTAAATAACTGATCTGTTGGTCTGGGGATATAACCTGGTTGCACTGTATCCTGAGTTACTGCGTCAGCGGGATCAAATACTTCCACATTGTTTGCATCAAAATAGCGAATGTATGAATCCGTTAGGATATCCTCCTTTGTTTGCATGAATCCCATTTTCAAGAAGGACTGAATTCCAGGAATAAACTCCCCGTTTACTTTGAAGTCGATACCGTAGGCATATGCTCTTGCATCGTTATGCGCCAAATATTCTATCTGAACTTCTTCAATTTGATAGGGGTTAAGGTCCCAAATGTATTTGTAGTAGGCCTCAACAGTGAACTTAAAAGGTGACTTTCTGCTCCACATGCTGAAATAGATATCTGCTCCCGCCACGGCGTGGAAAGATTTCTGTGCTTTGACTCCCGTATTTAGCGTACCATCCAATCTTCTAAATTCTCTATAAAAAGGAGGTTGATAGTAAAGACCTGTACCTAATCGCAACTCGACTAATCTTCTTTTCAATCTACCCTCCTCGTATAGGTAGGATCTTGGAAAATAAGACAATACAACTCTTGGTGTTAACCAGCCTTCATTATTGATGTCCAAATATCCTCCTCTAAGTCCAATATTTAAAACCAGTTTAGAATTCGAATTAAACGCTGTATCCATATAGGTTTCGACCGTTTTTACAGAATCATTTAAGAATACTTTCTTCTTAAACTTCAATGGCACGGTATCCTTTTTGAAATAAAATTCAAATGATGACTGGGCATAGCCTGTATATCTGTTGGAAGAAATCCGGTTGTTAGCCTTTAAAATATTGTTCAGTTCAATCTTGTTTGGGTCATAAGGAATACTATATCCCGACGAATCTTGCATCATCCATTGACTGAGATTATCTTGAAACTCATCATGTTCATACTTTACACCCCAATCCAAAAAGATTCGATTCAAACTTGTCTCTTCATTTTCTGAAGTGAAGTTGTAGCTTCCTTTGTGATAGACCGTATTAATAAAAGCAGTTAGATCGTTTCGACCATGATCCAAATAAGTTCCGATTCCAATATTATTGATCGAGTCACCAAAATTATCCGATCCGGAATTGGTTTCTAATTCGTTTATAAAATATTGACCTTGGATGTCATAGTATTCCGTTTCATCCGTAATAAAAGAAGTACCGAAAAAGCGCAGACTTAAGTTTTTATTGACATTCCAATTTAAGTTAATCGCTCCTGTTCCCGTTTTATATTGATCCTTTTCCTGACCATCAAAATAAACTTTAAGAGCTAAAGCTTGATTCACAGTTCCAAAAGTAGTTTCTCTTGTCTGTGGAATAAAATGATAAAGATTACTGGAATAATGACCCAAAATAGTCAATGAAACTTTTTCCGAAATATTGAAGTCGAAGAGTCCTTGAACATCAAAAAACTGAGGCATGTATTCTCCCTCTGTTGGCAAGGCATTCAACAAATATCCATTCGCTCTATAGCGCGCCCCAATTAAAAAGGTGGCAATATTCTTTCGAAATGAACCTTCGATATGCGATTTGACTCCCATGAAAGAGGCCATTGCCGAACCGCCAAAAGTTTTAGGTTTCTTATACTTTATATCCAGCACAGAAGAGAGTCGATCTCCAAATCTGGCCTCCCAACCTCCTCCTGAGAAACCAACATCCTGTACCAAATCAGAATTTATAAAACTGAGTCCTTCTTGTTGTCCACTTCGAATTAGGAAAGGTCTGTAAATTTGAATGTCGTTAACATAAATCAAGTTTTCGTCATAATTCCCTCCACGAACATTATAATTCGCAGTTAATTCGTTGTTGCTCACCGCCACGGTTGTGTAGGCAAGAGTTTTTTCAAAAACATCTGTTGGAAGAGCTATTTTCCCGTAGTCAATCTTTGGGATTTTGCTCATGAAATCATTAGGCCTTTTGTTTTCTACCGTTGTATCCGCATAGAGATCTACGGTTTTCAAGGTAAAAGATCCAATATCCAGTTTTCCTAAATTTAGAACCTCCCCTTCCTTTAGTTTTTTGATTTCTAATTCTTTTGATTTTTGCAAGTAGGAAATTCGGAGAATGACTTTCTTACCTGCCTCAACGTTTAAAGAAAAATAACCGGCTGAGTTTGTAATTGTACTATTGTTGGTTCCTTTAAGATAGATATGGACATCACTTAAAGGAGCATCATCCCCATAAATGCTTCCTTCCACCTTAGCGGTAGATTGTGCAAAAACCGAAGCAGTTAAAAGTAAAATGACAACAAAAAGGGTACTCCTCATACTTTAAAAAAATCACAAAAGTAGGGAATTAAAAACTTAAAAATATCCCATTTATTGCAAAAGAAGACTATTTATTTTTGTCCTTGAATTTCCCTTTTCGCCAATAGTCGATAAACTGACCCCAGGCAATTGGGTTAAGAATATTGATGGACGGAGCCTGTCCATTGGTATAAATTCGGGTTTGGAATTGCTGTTGCTCCCATTTGTAAGTCATACTTCCTTCCGAAGGGAGTCTGGCAGAAGCAAAAGCCATATTGTCTCCTGAAAGGTTTTGTCTGGCTTTTGACAAATCATCCATCTTCGTATCCATATTTAAGAATGCATCTGCGAATTCCTCTTTTGATGGCCAAGGATATACACGCGTTTCTTTAAGAAGCACCGTATCTTTTTCCATCATATGGATAATCGAATATCGGGAATCCGTCAAAGAATCCGGAATAATAAAATATGATTTCTTGTATCCAACAAAGGAGAACATAATGGTATCTCCATACCCCGCAACGAATGAGAAATAACCGTAATAATCACTAACAGTTCCTCTTCTTGTTGTACGATCAAATATGTTTGCAAAAGGAACAGGCTGCAAGCTATCGCTTGATACTACAACTCCAGAGAATTGCACTAACCCCTGATAATAAAGAGAGTCCCGTTCTCCGTTTTTTCCTACTCCTTCCGTTTGTCCAAAAGCAGAACTTATCTGTAAAGAGGAAAGAATAACTAATATTAAAGCAAAATATCTCATACGTCAATAACGACAAATTTCGTCTTTTTTTGTGAGCCCTAAAGTAAATTAACAAAAATTTTAATCTTTTTTAACCTATATTCTCTAGTGCAATACAGAGTTTTTAAAACCATTTTGCTAACTTTGCCCGAATTTTTAAATCAATAAATTCATTTCCTATGTCTTTAAATGATAAAACAAAAATTCGCCTAGGACTCACCTACGACGACGTATTGCTGCAACCTGCTTATTCCGAAGTTTTGCCGAAAGATGTTAGTTTAAAGACCAAATTTTCAAGAAATATTGAACTCAACACTCCGATTGTATCGGCTGCCATGGATACGGTGACTGAATCCACTTTGGCCATTGCAATTGCGCAACAAGGAGGGATTGGAGTGATTCACAAAAACATGCCAATTGAGAACCAAGCATTGGAAGTGAGAAAAGTAAAACGATCGGAAAGTGGAATGATCCTTGATCCCGTTACTTTACTTGCTGAGTCAACTTTGAGAGATGCGCTCAACTTGATGAAAGAACACAAAATTGGCGGAATCCCTGTGGTGGATAACGACCGAAACTTGGTTGGAATCATTACCAACAGAGATTTGCGTTTTCAGAAAAACATCGAAGTAATGGTAAAAGACGTGATGACTTCCGAAAGAATTATCACAACGAAAGAAGGGACAAGTTTAAATCATGCTGAAGACATACTTCAGGAGCACAAAATTGAAAAATTACCGGTAGTAGACGACAACAATAAATTAGTTGGATTGATTACTTATCGAGATATCATAAAAGTTAAAGAACACCCGAATTCTTGCAAAGATCAATTTGGGAGATTGAGGGTAGCTGCTGCAGTTGGTGTAACAAATGACACCATTGACAGAGTTCGAGCTTTGGTTGAGGCGGGTGTAGATGCGATTGTAATCGACACCGCACATGGACATACACAAGGAGTGGTTGGGAAATTGAAAGAAGTAAAAGCTGAATTTCCTAATCTTGATGTAGTTGTGGGGAATATTGCCACTGCAGAAGCCGCAAAATACCTTGTTGACGCTGGAGCAGATGCGATTAAAGTAGGAATCGGACCAGGATCGATTTGCACTACCAGAGTAATTGCTGGAGTTGGTGTTCCTCAATTGACAGCGGTGAATGACTGTGCTGCGGCCATCGAAGGATCAGGGGTTCCAGTTATCGCTGACGGTGGAATTCGTTATACTGGAGATATTGTAAAAGCAATTGTGGCTGGGGCAGATTCTATCATGATTGGCTCCATGTTTGCAGGAGTTGAAGAATCTCCAGGGGAAACAATCATCTTCCAAGGAAGAAAATTTAAATCTTACCGAGGAATGGGGTCGTTGGAAGCCATGCAAAAAGGATCTAAAGACAGATATTTTCAGGACGCTGAGGATGACATTAAAAAATTGGTGCCAGAAGGGATTTCGGGAAGAGTACCTTATAAAGGGAATCTTGTTGAAGTCATGCATCAAATAATTGGAGGCCTTAGGGCCGGAATGGGATATTGTGGTTCCCCGGATGTTAAAACATTGAAACAAGCATCATTTATTAGAATTACAAACGCGGGGATGAAAGAAAGTCATCCGCACGACGTTGTAATTACACGAGAAGCTCCAAACTATAGTATTAAGTAAAAAACTAACTATCATGATGAAAAAAACCATTTTGATTTTTGGGTTAATTGTATCATTTGTAGGATTTGGACAAAAGGATGATATCATATTAACTATCGAAGGAAAGAATATTACAAAGTCAGAATTTTTAGAAGTCTATCTTAAGAACAATAATGATCCGAAATACGATAAAGCCTCGCTGGATGAGTACATGGATCTTTATCGCAAATTTCAATTGATCGTTACCGAAGCCGAAAGACTTCAAATGGATACTATCAAATCACTTGATATTGAGTTAAAAGGATATGAAAGACAATTGGCTGAGCAATATTTAACTGACAACAATGCTACAGACGCTTTAATCAAGGAGGCATACGACCATTTAAAGGAAGAAGTAAGAGCAAGCCACTTATTGAAAAAATTAGGTCCGGATGCAAGTCCTGCAGACACCTTGGCTGTTTACAATCAGATCATGAAGTTGAGAGAAGAAATTGTAACAGGCAAAAGAACATTTGAAGAAGTTTGTACGGGTGTTGGTGGTTCCGAGGATCCTTCGGCACAGGCCAATAAAGGCGATTTAGGATTCTTTGGTGCATTCCAAATGGTTTATCCGTTTGAGAAAGCCGCATTTAACACCAAAGTGGGCGATGTTTCCATGCCCATCAGAACGAAATTTGGATATCACATCATTAAAGTGACAGACAGAAGACCTGCAAGAGGTACCATTAAAGTGGATCACATCATGTTGATGGCAAAAAAGAATGAAAAATCTGCCAAAAATGAGAGAATGATCCAAGAGATTTACGACACGATTCAAAAAGGATTAGATTTTAAGCAGGCCATCATGTTGTACTCAGAAGATGTTCAGTCTAAAAAACAAGGAGGTGTTCTTCCTGAATTTGGAACTGGATCACAAATTAGAATGGTACCAGAATTTGAAGAAGTTGCTTTTAACTTGAAGAACGATGGAGATATTTCAGAGCCATTTCAATCTGATTTCGGTTGGCATATTGTGAGAAGAATTTCATGGACGCCAATCAAACCTTTTGAAGTGATGGAAAGAGAGATTAAATTGAAAGTTTCCAGAGATTCGAGATCGGAAATATCCGAAGCATCATTTTTTAATAAACTTAAGAAAGAGTATAAGTTTAAGGACTATGCTTCTAAGAACTTGAAGGTGTTTTACGACAGTGTTTCGAAAGATATCTTTAAAGGGAATTTCAAAAAATTCAATCTGGAGAAAGATTTAGTTCTGTTTAAGTTCAAAGGACAAGAAACTCCATATACTCAATCCATGTTCATGGCCTATTTAGTGAATAATCAGGATCAGAAAGAAGAACAAGACATCCAAGTCTATGTAAATAAGAAATATAATGACGTTGTGAACTACTATTTGGAGGAGTTTGAAAAAACTCAGCTTCCGAGAAAATACCCTAAATACAATGCCTTAATGAAGGAGTACAGGGAGGGAGTTCTATTGTTCGAATTAAAAAACAGAAATGTTTGGAAGAAAGCTATTGAAGACACAACCGGATTAAAAAACTTCTTTGAGGCGAACAATGCAAATTATCAATGGCCTGACAGAATAGAAGCTGAAGTTTATGAGTGTTTTAATCCGGATGCTTTGAAACAGGTGGAAGAACTTCTAAAAACAGATCTTTCTGCTGAAGCCATCAGAGATAGTGTGAATGCAAAATCTCAATTGAATGTTAGAGTAAACACTGGGAAGTTTGTAGTTGAAGACAAAGATATTTTGAAAGGTCATAATTTCAATAAAGGATTGAATCCGTCCTATGAAAAAGATGGGAAATATATCGTTGTTAAAGTGCTCAACAACATTCCTCCTGGACCGAAAGAGTTGAGCGAGTGCAGGGGTCAAGTAATTGCTGCCTATCAGGAACAATTGGAAAAAGAATGGATTTCAAGTCTGGAAAAGAAATACAATGTTGTGATACACGAAGATGTTCTGTATTCGCTCGTTAAATAATATTCAACCTGGAATATGGGCCACTCTTTTCATGAGTGGCTTTTTTATTTTTCAATCCTGTCAATCCGACAAGGAAGAGAGAGAATATATTGCACAAGTTTACAACGAACGCCTCTATAAAAGCGATATTCCGGAAGATATTTTGGAAGACGAGGTCAAACTAGATATTTATGTTAACCAATGGGTTGAAAGGCAAATTTTGTATTATCGAGCGCGAACAGATGCGCGCATAGATCAGAATGAAATTCAGCATCAGGTCGATGATTTCAGAAAGGATCTTTACTATTATTATTTGGAAGAATTATTGTTAAAAGAGGAAATTGACACGAATGTGTCGGAAAGAGAGATTCAACAATACTATAACACTCATAAAGAAGAATTTTTGCTGAAAGATTTTTTAGTGAAAGTTTTGTACTTAAAAGTGGGAATGGATGCTCCTGATTTAGAGAAAATCAAGCGGATTTACCTGTTAAAAAATCCTAAAGATATCGAGGAAATAATTCAATATGCTAAAATTTATTCCAACAACTTTTATTACGACGAAGAAAACTGGATTTATTTTGATGATATTTTGAAGGAAGTTCCTTTGAAGGATGTTATCGAAGAAAGATTTATAACACAGAAAAAGAAATTGTATTTTGACGACGGAAACTATGTTTATTTCCTAAATGTATTGGATTATAAACTAAAAGATGCGCTTTCGCCGTTAAACTTTGAGCGAGACAATATTCGTAAGAAGATCTTGAACATTCGGCAAAAGGAAGTTCGGAAAAAGATAAAAGAAGATATTATTCAAAAAGAATACGAAAAGGGAAATGTTACGATACGTTAGTTTATTCATACTATTACTTCCATTGAGCTATGCTGCGGGGCAAAAACTCATCATTGATAAGATTGTTGCGCGTGCAGCGGATAAAATAGTTATGCTTTCAGACATCCAAGCCAGAAAACTTCAGGCGATTAAGGAAAACATCAATGTCAATGATGAAAGTGATTGTTACATCCTGGAAGAAATCATGATTCAAAAGCTTATGTTGGCTCGGGCAGAAATCGATTCTATTTATGCGCCAGAAGGGCAAGTGGAGCAAGAATTGAATACCAGAGTAAACATGATCATGCAAAAGTTTCCAGGAGGAAAAGATGAGATGGAAAATTTTTACGGAATGTCTATCGCACAGATCAAGGACAAATTTAGAGTACAAATCAGTGACATGATGACGGCCCAACAAATGCAAGGAACCATTACTGAAAATGTTGTTGTAACACCCAAGGAAATTGAGGATTTTTACAATGCAGTTCCACTGGATAGCCTTCCGTTGATCAACTCTCATGTGACCCTTTCACAGATTACTATTTTTCCAGAAATCAGTAATGAAGACAAGGCCTATGCGAGAGATAAGCTGAACGGCTATAGAAAACAGATTGTATCAGGAGATATTTCCTTTTCAGGAGGTGCACACATATGGTCCGAAGACCCAGGAAGTGCCAGAAATGGAGGGGATTTAGGTTGGGCAACTCGAGGAAGCATGGTTCCAGAATTTGAAGAAGTGGCATTTACTTTGGGTGAAGGTGAAATTTCGGAAGTTTTCGAGTCATCCTTTGGTTTTCACATTTTAGAGCTGATTGAAAGAAGAGGAGACGATTACCATTGTCGTCATATCCTGATTACAGCTCAAGTTTCGGATTATGAGTTCATGCGATTAAACAAAACCATGAATGAAGCTTACAGCCGAATTAAAAAAGGAGAAATAACCTTTGAGGAAGCCATTCAGGAATATTCGAACGATGCAGACAATAAGGCAACCAAAGGAATGTTGATGAATCCTTATACAGGAGATATTAAATGGGACGTTCAGGATTTAAATCAGATGGATCCCGAGATGAGTATCTTAGTGGATCAGCTAAAATTGGGTGAGATTTCTAAGCCCACACAATACATGGATTTAGTTCAAAGAAAGCCCGGGATCAGAATTCTAAGACTGGATGATCGTACAAAACCTCATCGAGCCAACATGCGTGACGATTACAGTTTGATTCAGGATGCGACACTCAACGAGAAAAAACAAAAAGTTATAGACGATTGGATCAACGAGAATATTCAAAATATCTTTATTTACATGGATGAAGATTATAAAAATTGTCCATTTAAGTACAACTGGTTTAAGACCATCGATTAGGATTTAGATTAAAATGATTCAGCTTACTATTTGAATTTCATTATTTTTAGGAACATTTTACAATTATGGCAGCATACAAATCAGACGCAGAAGAACTTGATGCATTAGTTCAAAAATACAAGGATCTTAAAGGTGAAATTCATAAAGTGATCATTGGGCAAGACGATGTTGTTGATCAAGTTTTGATTTCAATTTTCAGTAAAGGGCATTGCTTGCTTGTTGGAGTGCCTGGTCTGGCTAAAACCTTGTTAGTTAGTACGATTTCCGATGTTTTAGGGTTAAGTTTTAAGAGAATTCAGTTTACACCGGATTTGATGCCATCAGACATTATTGGTTCCGAAATATTGGATGAAAACAGACAATTCAAATTTATTAAGGGGCCTATTTTTTCTAATATTATTTTGGCGGATGAGATCAATAGAACTCCTCCCAAAACGCAAGCTGCACTTCTTGAAGCAATGCAGGAAAAAAATGTAACCACTGCCGGGATAAAACATGAATTGGATAAGCCATTTTTTGTTTTGGCTACACAAAACCCCATCGAACAAGAAGGAACTTATCCCCTGCCTGAGGCTCAGTTGGACCGTTTCATGTTCAACATTTGGGTAGATTATCCATCCATAGAAGACGAGATTACAATTGTTAAAGCCACTACCTCCAATTTAGAGATAGAAAAGAAGGAAATTATCAGCGGAGAGGAAATACTTTATTTTCAGGATTTGATTCGTAGAATGCCTGTAGCTGATAACGTGATAGAATATGCAGTAAGACTCTCGAATAAGACTAGAAATCTGGAAACTTCTCCGGAAATCACTAAAAAATATTTGTCATGGGGAGCAGGACCAAGAGCTTCACAATATTTGATCATAGGAGCAAAAGCACATGCCGCAATTAATGGGAAATACTCTCCAGACATAGAAAATGTGAAGGCAGTTGCAGAGCCTATTTTGAGACACAGAATTGTAAGAAATTACAAGGCTGAGGCAGAAGGTTATTCCATTGAAAGAATCATCCAAGAATTATTGTAATAATGAAATTATTATCTCTGATACTATTTTTAATCTTAAGTCAGAGTCTACTCTACTCTCAAAACTCAGAAGCTGAATTAAGGAATAGGTTGATTAAAATTTCTTACGATAGCAAATTTACTGATTTAAAGGAAATTGGTCGATTAAAGAGAGAATCAGAAAAATATACAAAAAGCACAAAATCCCTTGCAGATTACGCGGTTAATCAGGTTAAAATACGGAGAACTGGAAAAATAGATTCCATTCGATTTACCGGAACTGCCACCTATTTGATTGCAAATCTTCAGATTATTGATAATTGGGAAATTGAAAAAGACCAAGAAAATTTAGCATTTGGATTTGGAAATATAGCTCATGGACTTTATGGTCTAGGTATTTATGAATATGCTACGATTTATTTCAAGAGAAAACTCGATTTAAAAAGAAAAGACAGTTTATTCCTTCAGGAAATATATGAATATGCGAATTGTTTTTTACTCATGGATCAGTCTGTACGAAGTACAATTACCGTGATCAAATCGAACATGAAGGAAATTGAATTAGCTGCAGATGAGAAAAATGTAAAAGATTCCGTTTTGTATGAATTCAATAAGCTTCTAGTTCGGGCAAACTACGAGTTAAAACAATATGTTGAATGTTTGGCACTACTTGAACAAAATGTACGAGGTTATTCTACAAAACTGTCAATCGACAAAAAGATTGAAGCTTATGTCAACCTAGCTCAGTTAAAACTTGACAGAGGACTGAAATACAAATATTTATTTGATATTTTGGAAAGGTCTAACTCGAAAGATGAAAGGTCCAAAAGAAAAATATTGGAAGCCAAAATTAAATTTTCGTTTGAGAACAAATTGTATGATAATCTTCCGGATCTAGTTCAATCCTATCTCAATAATTTTGCAAACTCTCAAGGGGATGATTCTTACAAGAAGATCCTGATGTATACGGCGAATATGTACTTTGTAAATCAAAACTACAAAAAGGCTTACGTTAATTATGAAAAAATATTTGAGAAGTTTAAAGAAAATCTAAGCCCAGAGGAGGAACTGGAAGTTTTGGGAAATCTAGGGTATTGTGCTGAAGAAATAGGGAAAAAAAACAAAGCCATTATCTATTTGAAAAGCTATATCGAAAAAAAATCTGAGTTAGATGAACTAAGGAAGTTTAAGGAAAGAAATAAAGAGAGTATCATTCATTGGTTCCGTGAAGCCAAAAATGTGGTGGAATATAAATCTAAGAAAGATGGCTACAAATTAGTAAATTCTCAAAAAGAACAAATTCAGGAAAAAGAAATTGCATTAAGGCAAATACAGACCGAGAAGGAATTAGCTGAAGAAAGGAATCGACTTAGAATGTATGTTAATTGGTTTATAGGAGTTTTAGCCATTTTTTTCATAATCCTCTTCCTTTATGTAAAAAAGTCGAACAAAAGAAATAAAGAACTCATATTAAACATTCTTCCAGAATCCATTGCAGTTAGGATCAAATCCAAAGGTCCATTTGGAGTATTGGTGAAGCAAAAGGACCCTATCATCATTGATGAATTCGAAAAATCCACCATACTCTTTACCGACTTTAAAGGGTTTACGAAAATCGCAGAAAGTTTGACTCCGGAAGAATTGGTAAAAGAGCTGAATACCTGTTTTGCAAAATTTGATGAGATTAGTAAAAATAACACACTCGAAAAAATTAAAACCATTGGAGATGCTTATATGGCTGCAGGTGGCATCCCAGAGATAAATGAAACCAATCCAATCGATGCGGTAAAAGCTGGACTAGAGATTGTTGAGTTCATGAAAGAATTTAATCGTGAGAAAAAAGAACTTGGATTACCCGAATGGGATATTCGTGTGGGGATCAATACAGGCCACATTGTAGCAGGAGTAATTGGAAAACACAAATACTCTTATGATATCTGGGGGGACGCTGTAAATGTGGCAAGCAGAATGGAGAGTAGTGGTGAACCGAGTAAAGTAAACATCTCGGAAAACACCTATATTTTAGTGAAAGATCATTTCAACTGCACATTCCGCGGTGAAATCGAGGCCAAGAACAAAGGTAAAATCAAAATGTACTTTGTAGAAGGGATAAAGTAATTAGAGTGAATTACTCGTTTACTTTGATCGATTTGATAGTATTCATTAATTCCTCTGCTTCAGGCTTGAACAAACCTTCTTCCGTAGATTTAATATTGTAGTTTACATTTCCAATCTGGAATTCTCCGAATACAAAATAGACGTTTTTCTTTTCAGTGTCTTCCACCTTTCCATCGTATTTAAGTAGTCTTTTGTAGAGAATCACATTTCCTTCTTCTTGAACATATTCCACATGAAAAAATTCTTTTTCGGCTAATCTTTCTTTATGTCTTTGGATAAGATTTCCTTCACTACCAAAATCTTCAATTGTAAATCCGAACGTTGGTCCAACCGAAACCACCCACTTAAAACCACCATCTTCGTGATCCACTTGAGGCTTAACCGTTCCTACAGCAGTTTCTTTGGTAGGCAACATCAAAGAAATATTCAGATCATATTCTTTCATTGGTAGTTCTTCAAAACCATCCAAATCAACTTGTTCTTCTCCGCCTTCTTTTTTCGGCATATCTTCTTCGCCTCCACAGGCAGTGAAAAACCCAATAGATGCAACTACGATTAATGTGGCAAACTTCTTCATGTTTCAAAATTTGAACAAAGATATAAATAATCAATTTACCTCAAGGTGAAACTTTAGATTCTTTTGGCCTTTTTGAACTGAAACCGAAGGAACTATGGAAAGAGAATCAGGAATTTTTTGTTCTCTCTTAATTCAGAAAAATGAAATTGAACAATTTTTAAACTTTATTGTTATTCAAGGAACTGCTAAAATACTGAATTGAATTTTTTCGAAACAGAGATTTTGGAAACGTGATATGGGAAATTATAAAATAAAAGACTTAGAACAACTTTCTGGGATCAAAGCGCATACGATTCGTATTTGGGAAAGACGTTATAATCTGATCTCTCCTGACCGCACGGATACGAATATTAGATTGTATTCAGACAAAGATCTGAAGAATTTGTTATTGGTAGCAATTCTTAATAAAAATGGGCATAAAATTTCCAAAATTGTGGAAATGCCAAAAGAAGAAAGAATTCAACTATTGGAAGATAATCTCCATGTTCGTGGAGAACAAGATGCCATATTTGATATTCTGATTCTTTCCATGATTGAATTGGACGAAGAGAAATTTTCATCTGAACTAGAATATTTGTTTGACACTTTTGGAGTTCTAGATACTTTCATCAAATATTTGTTTCCGTTCGTTGAGCGCATTGGTATCATGTGGAAGGTGGGATCCATCACTCCGGTTCAGGAACATTTCATTACCAATTTGATTAGACAAAAGCTAGTAAGTCGTATTGACCAATTGAAAATCCCGAATAAGAATCATCGAAAAATCTTGATTTACCTTCCTGAACATGAATTACATGAGATTTCTGTTCTTTTATACAATTATATTATCAGATCTACAGGAAAATATACTTATTATCTAGGGCAAACCGTTCCATTAAACGATCTAATTAAAGCTATTGATCAAGTCCAGCCCGATGCGATTGTGACTTCATTTATTACCAGAATAAACAAAAGCCATATAATCAGCCATCTTAAATCCATTCAAACAAAACCTAAGCATAAAACATCGATCTACGCTGGAGGATTTCAAATTGATAGTCTAGCTGATGATGAACTTCCAACTGGGGTCAAAAAAATACTTTCTACAGGAATTTTGTTGGATATCTAAAAAATTCAAAAAAAAAATTTCCCTCTTCTCTTGTTGCATTGAAATCTCAAATGCCTCAGATTTACAGGCTTTCGACTGCATAATTATTGTTTAATCTTTTTTGTTTTTTGTTAATCTTTTTCTCAACATAAACATATTTTGTTCACTTTTTTTGATTTTTCTTTGAACGTTACAAAATTTTGATTTATTTTTGTTTAGTCTTTAAAGTTTTTTGTTAAACATTTTTTAAATTAAAATTATGACCGCTTTAGAATTTAATACTGCAGTTTGTGCCCTACAAGGAGACTTAAAAACTTGGGCATATCGATTTACAAAAAATGATTTTACAGCTGAAGATTTAAGTCAAGAAGCTATATACAGAGCTTTGACAAACAGAAGTAAATACAAGCCTGGAACAAACTTAAAATCATGGGTTTATACCATCATGAAAAATGCCTTTTTAAACCAGTACAACAAGAATAAAAGATTCGTTGAAAATGGTGATGAAATAGCTTATTCTGATAGAGTTAGCTCAGGTAACAGAGTTTTTGAAATGGATGAACTGGAAGAGAAAGAAATTCAACAGAAAATAGATGCACTAAATGTATCCATCAGAAAACCATTTTTGATGAATTATGAGGGATTTTCTTATCAGGAAATTTCAGATGAAATGGGGATTCCAATGGGTACCGTAAAATCAAGAATTTTTAATGCTCGAAAAACACTTTCTGATGACCTTCTTCGCAATGGTTATGAATCTAGTAATTGATCAACTTTTAATCTTATTCATTAAACAATCTTAAAATGAAAAAACAAGTAGTCGTTGTTGGAGGAGGGATCTCAGGTTTATCATCAGCCTGTTATCTGGCAAAAGAAGGTCACCAAGTAGTAGTGATTGAAAAAAATCCACAGCTTGGAGGTCGTATGAACTTACTTCAAGACCAAGGATTCAATTTTGACATGGGTCCTTCCTGGTACTGGATGCCTGAAGTGTTTGAAGATTTCTTCAAGGATTTTGGAAAGCATACCAACGATTACTATCAATTGATCAAATTAGATCCGAGTTATCAAATTATATGGGATGATCAGACTTGGGATATTTATGCAGATAGAGAAAAATTAGGAGATTTTTTTGAAAGTCATGAAAAAGGTGCGAAAAAAGCTCTGTTTGAATTTTTAGATGATGCGAAGATCAAGTATGAAATCGGAATGCGTAAAATGGTTCACAAACCAGGTAAGAGCATTTTAGAATTTGCCGACTATCAAACCATCAAAGCAGGAATCAAGTTGGATATTTTTAAATCTGTATCCAAGCTGATTCGTCAAAAATTTAAAAATCCAAAAATCGTTCAGTCCTTAGAATTTCCGGTATTGTTTCTTGGAGCGATGCCTAATGACATTCCAGCGCTATATACCTTAATGAATCATGCGGATTTAGATCTTGGAACTTTCTATCCAATGGGTGGAATGTATCAGATTTCAAAAGCCATGGAAAGTTTAGCCAAAGAATTAGGCGTCGAATTCCACACTGGGGAATCAGTTCAAGGGGTAATTTTTGAAGACAATAAGATTCAGGCCATCAAAACTGACTCAGGAACATATCCGGCAGATGAACTATTGGTAAGCATGGATTATCATGCTTTTGAGCAACACATTCTACCCAAAGAATTTAGAAGTTATGATGAAAAATACTGGGACAGCAGAGTTCTGGCTCCGTCTTCCTTCTTGTATTATATTGGAGTAGATAAAAAAATTCCCAATCTACAGCATCACAACTTATTTTTTGACGAAGACCTCGATCAGCATGCGAAAAAGATTTATGGTGACATAGGATGGCCAGATAAGCCAGCATTTTATGTGAACTGTACTTCTAAATCAGATCCAACGGCAGCACCTGAGGGTAAAGAAAATCTAATGATTTTGATCCCGACTCCTCCTGGTTATCACGAGAATGAGGAAGAAACTGCCGAAATACTTTTTAATCAAGTAATTCATAGAATTGAAAAGCTAGCCGGAGTTTCTATTCAAGATTCCATTCTTGTAAAACATAGTATGACAGGCAAAGATTTTATTCAAACATACAATTCATACAAAGGGAATGCATATGGTTTGGCAAATGTGCTTAAACAAACCGCATTTCTAAAACCTAAAATGACCTCGAAAAAAGTAAAAAACCTCACTTATACAGGGCATTTGACAGTACCCGGGCCTGGAGTACCTCCAGCGATTATAAGTGGAAAAATAGCAGCAACATTAATCACTAAAAAATAGAAAATCATGAAAGAACTTTTTGATGAAGTAGGGCAAAAAGCCAGTAAAATTGTCACCAAAAACTACAGCACATCATTTTCGATTGGGATAAGCTTGCTCTCCCAGCAAATTCAAAAACCGATTTATTCGATTTATGGATTTGTGAGATTTGCAGATGAAATTGTAGACACATTTCATGACTACAACAAAGCAGATCTTTTTTACAGATTTAAAGAAGACACCTATCGTGCCATCGAAGATAAAATCTCATTGAACCCAATTTTGAATAGCTTCCAATGGGCAGTTCACAAGTACAATATTGATATGGATTTAATCGATACCTTCTTAAAATCCATGGAGATGGACTTGAGCATGAACAACTATGTTGAAGGTGAATATGAGGAGTACATTTTGGGTTCAGCTGAAGTAGTCGGTTTAATGTGTTTGAAGGTTTTTGTTCACGGAGATGAAAAGAAATACCAAGAATTAAAACCCTATGCGATGGGATTGGGATCGGCCTTCCAAAAAGTTAACTTTTTAAGAGATTTGAAAGCAGATTTTCATGCTTTAGGAAGAAGTTATTTCCCTGAATTGGATACCATTCATGATTTCGATGAGAAAACGAAAAAAGAAATCATTCAAGACATTGAAAGAGATTTTCTGAAAGGGTATGAAGGGATTCTGAAACTTCCAAAAAACTCCAGATTTGGCGTGTATGTGGCTTATATCTATTACAAAAATCTGCTGATGAAGATCAAGAAAACACCAGCTGAGAAAATAGCTGATACTCGAATTCGAATACCAAATCAGAAGAAATACAGAATCTTTTTGAGTTCCTATGTCAGACATAAAGTGAATTTGATATAAGATGCCCTACGCCTATTTGATGATCAATATAGCAGTTCTGTCGATTCCATTATGGCGGAGTTTTGACCCAAGAGTTGGGGTCTATAAAAACCATCGCGCAATTTGGTCGGCAATTGGAATTACTTCCCTAGTATTTCTTCTATGGGATATTCATTTCACTCAGACTGGAGTTTGGGGTTTTAATCCGAAATATCATCTTGATTTTTTGATATTTGATTTACCTATTTCGGAAATATTGTTTTTTCTGACTGTCCCCTATGCTTGCATTTTTAGCTATTTGGTAATGGAACATTTTTTTGGGCATTGGAAAGCATTTAATTTTAATTCGCTAGGCTTGAGTTATGTACTAGCTCTATTGTTTTTAACTCTTGCACTTTTCAACTTGGGTAAGGAATATACTTTCTGGGCATCATTAGCCGGATTTTTAATTACGATGATAAATATCATTAACCGATCCACTTTTATGTCCAGATTTTACCTGAGTTACCTCATTCTGATGCTTCCATTTATTCTCACAAATGGTATTCTGACTGGAAGTTTTAGCGAAGAACCCATTGTATGGTATAATGATGCTGAAAATTTGGGAATACGATTGATGCGGATTCCATTAGATGATTTCATTTACAATTATGCCCTGCTTTTGATCAATATTACACTCTTTGAAAAATTTAGGAATACTTACAAACACCACACACCATGAAAAAAGCCATTGTTATCGGATCAGGAATTGGGGGATTATCCGCCGCTGTCCGACTCGCAGCAAAGGGATTTGACGTAAAAGTATTTGAAGCTAAGGAATTCCTAGGCGGAAAATTAAGTCAGATCGAACAAGACGGATACCGTTTTGATGCAGGCCCTTCGGTTTTTACCTTACCACAAATCATTGACGAATTAATTCAGTATGCTGGAAAAAATCCAAAAGATTATTTTGACTATGAAAAGTTGGACGAGTCCTTCCGCTATTTTTGGGTGGATGGTACTCGTTTAACCTATTACCATGATCAGGCAAAGTTGAAGCAAGAGATCGAAACAAAATTGAATACAAGTTTCGAGCCTGTTGCCAAATATCAAGAAAAAGCCGCTCTTCTCTTCGAAAAAAACTATCCGTTGTTCCTGGAAAAATCACTACACAAAATAGGAACCTATTTTTCAAAAGAAGCGATTGCAACTTTGCCTCATTTGCATCGATTCGATCTTTTCAAAACCATGCATGAAGCCAATGTCAAGCATTTTGAACACCCTAAACTAGTTCAGATGTTTGACCGATTTGCCACCTACAATGGTTCGAATCCCTTCATGGCTCCAGGGGTACTGAATATGATATCTCATCTCGAATCCAGAATAGGAACATATTTCCCAAAGGGTTCGATGATCGGCATTACCAATAGTGTTGTGAAATTGGCTAAAGACCTTGGTGTAGAATTTATAATGAATACCAAAGTAGATGAGATAGTGGTTCAAAACAAACAGGTAAAAGGTGTACGTATTGGACAAGAAAAATATGATGCAGATGTTGTTGTGAGTAATTCAGATGTTTATTTTACCTACAACGAACTCTTGAAAAATCAAGGAATCAAAAGTAAGGCTGCTGAGCAAGAAAGATCTTCTTCTGGCATCATTTTCTATTTAGGAATTAAGAAGGAATTTAAAGAATTAGGTTTACATAATTTCTTCTTTTCCGATAACATGGAAGAAGAATTCGATCATATTTTCAATAAGAAAATAGTGTATGATGATCCTAGTATTTACATTAATATAACCTCCAAGTACAATAAGGACGATGCGCCTGAAGGTTGTGAAAACTGGTTTTTGATGATGAATGCACCCGCCAACGATGGATCTCAAGACTGGGATGAGCAAACTGAAAAAGCATACAGAGTAATGCTGGATAAAGTATCCAAGCAACTAGGAACTGATGTGGAACAATACATCGAGACCAAAACCTTTTTGAATCCTCCTAAAATAAAAGAGCGGACAAATTCTTACCAGGGATCGATTTACGGAACCAGTTCGAATGCAAAAATGAGTGCTTTTTTCAGACATTCGAACTACAGTAAAAAAATAAAAGGGCTTTATTTCTCAGGAGGAAGTGTACATCCTGGTGGAGGAATTCCATTAAGTGTATTATCTTCGAAGATCATGGTGGAAAACATGAGGGAAGTTCGAAATTAAAAGTGCAAAATGAAAAATGAAAAATTAGTTGAGGGAGATTCGTTGCCAGAATTTGAGTTGAAGAATCAGGAGGGGGAACTTGTGAAGATCAAGGATTATATTGGTCGCCCTTTGGTGATTTACTTTTATCCAAAGGATGACACACCTGGTTGTACGCGTGAAGCTTGTAGTTTTAGGGATTCGTATGAAGCTTTTACGGATGCTGGATGCGAAGTTTTTGGGATTTCTGGAGATTCAGTTGCCAAGCACAAAAAGTTTAAGGAAAAACATCGTCTTCCTTTTCAGTTATTGGCGGATGAAGGCAATAAAATCAGAAAACAATTCGGTGTCCCAACCAATCTATTAGGACTTTTGCCCGGGAGAGTCACCTACATTATCAACAAAGAAGGAAAAGTGGCCAAAATCTTTAATTCCCAGATTCAAGCAGAAAAACACGTTTCGGAAGCTCTGGAAGGGATTCGTAATTCGTAATTCGTAATTCGTAATTCGTAATTCGTAATTCGTAATTCGTAATTCGTAATTCGTAATTCGTAATTCAAAGAAACACTTTTCACTTTGCATTTTGCACTTTTAACTCCACCCCTAATGTTACCAAATCATTAAGTTTCAACCCTTTTTGTGGAAATCAATATTCTGGTTCATCATCAAAATAAAACTTGATTATGAAAACAGTATTATTGATCGCGACAATGAGCTTGATGACTTGGATCTCGGCTCAAGGAGAAATCAGAGGGAAAGTCACAGATAAAGATACAGGGGAAGAAATTCTCGGTGCTTCTGTCTTGTTGGTTCATCATGATTCCACCATACAAGGATGCGTTACTGATTTTAATGGGAAATTTCGTTTTTCCAACTTGCCTGCCGGAACCTATGATCTTGAATTTAGGTTTGTAGCATATGAGCCTCACAAAATTACCAATGTTATTGTAAATGAGAGTTCGGTGATCATTATCGATCATGAATTTGAATCCGCTAAAATGCTTGAATGTGTCGAAGTAGTAAATTACAGCGTTAGAAAAATAAAATCTGCCGATATTAAAATGGCTGCAAACAAGTCACTTCCATCTTATAAAGTAGCATCAAAAAGCAAGGGGACAATCAAAAAAAATTATATCGGTGGCGGTAATGCAAACATTTCGAAAACCAATCGAAACAAATACTCAGAATTTACAGAAAACGAATTCGTAAAAGTAGCCTCAGAAGCGCTTTCTACTTTTTCAATCGACGTTGATAATGCCTCCTATTCCATCATTCGAAAGCAGATCAATAGTGGGACTCGGCCACCGGAACAGGCAGTTCGAATTGAAGAAATGATTAATTATTTCAAATACGATTATGCTTCTCCAAAAAATGATGAAGCCTTTGCAGTTCATACTGAAATAGGGAATTCACCTTGGAGTGCAAATAAGATTGTAAAAATTGGTTTGAAGGGAAAAACTTTTGAAAATGAAAAAGCCCCAAGAAACAATCTGGTTTTCCTTTTAGATGTCTCCGGGTCGATGGGATCAGAAGATAAATTGGGTTATGTTCAAAAATCCATGAAAATGCTGGTAAAAAGTCTTTCAGGAAATGACAAAGTAGCCATTGTGACTTATGCGGGATATACCGCTACGCCATTAAAACCAACAAGCTGCGATCAGATCGATAAAATCTTTGAAGCAATCGATGGGCTAACCAGCGGAGGAAGCACCAATGGAGAAGGTGGAATCAACCAAGCCTATGATTTAGCTGAAAAGCACTTCATGAAAGATGGAAACAATCGAATTATTCTTTGTACCGATGGAGATTTTAATGTGGGAGTATCTTCCAATGGAGGACTGGAGAAACTAATTGAGAAAAAACGAAAAACAGGAGTATTCTTGACGGTTTGTGGATTTGGAATGGGGAATTTACAGGATCAATACATGGAAACTTTGGCAGATAAGGGAAATGGAAATTATTACTATATCGATAATTTATTAGAAGCAAAAAAAGTCTTTCAGGAAGATTTTACCTCAACGATTCACACGATTGCCAAAGACGTCAAAATTCAAGTAGAATTCAATCCATCTCATGTCAAATCTTACAGATTGATCGGGTACGACAACCGAATGCTCAAAAAAGAAGATTTTCTGGATGATACCAAAGATGCTGGTGAATTAGGCGCTGGACATACCGTAACAGCGATTTATGAAGTCGAATTGAAAAAGGATGAAGACGAGTTCAACAATGGATTGAAATACCAAAATTCAAGCATTAAAGAAGGTTTTGAAAATGAATTATTAACCATCAAACTCAGATATAAAAAGCCCGATGAAAATACCAGCCAGGAGTTTGAAGTACCGGTGATTTACGATCCAAAAGAAGAATTAAGTGAAGATTTCAAATTTGTTTTGGCAGTAGCAGAATTTGGGCTGATTTTGAGAAAATCCAAGTTCAAAGGAAACTCCAATATCGACGAAGCCATTGAGTTAGCAAAAGCTGGAAAAGGAAAAGACGAAAACGGATACAGAGCAGAGTTTATTCGATTAATGGAGATGTACGAACTCAATCTGGCAGAGAAATAACAGCCGGCATCTCGGCTCGCGCTCGATGACCTCTAAAATTCCCAAAACCCAATTATAGAAGGTAGCAATTTGTCTTTATAAAGCAAGCACGGATTTTGGGTTGATCCCCTGATTCTTTTGAGTTGGGGGATTCTTATGTTACACAGAGGGCACAGAGAATACACAGAGTTTCACGGAGGAAATTGGTGGTGGAATTGTCTTTCTTATGGAGTGTGCGTAGGATTTGGGAATCCTCCGCAGCAGGAGTAATTTCTCCGTGTATCGCCGTGCTTCGCCGTGTAACTCCGTGTCACAGCCCCACTCAAAGTTTTGCGTAGGATTTGGGAATCCTCCGCAGCGAACTGAAGGTTCAAAGATCAATTAAACTTTATGCTCTTTATTGGTCTAATCTTCGTTACAATATAACTTGGCAACATTAGTGAGATAACACAAATAATAATCGTGATCATGTTGATCAGAACAATATGCCAAATATCCAAATTGATGGGCGCCCGATCCAAATAATAGATTTCTGGATTTAACGGAATAATACCTGTATACAACTGAATCAAACAAATACCAATTCCAATCATATTTCCCCAAATCAATCCTTTTAGAATCAGGTAAGTCGCGTTGTACATGAAAATTTTTCTGATGCTCCAATTGGTGGCTCCCATGGCTTTTAAAAGACCTATCATATTCGTGTTTTCCAGAATCAAAACGAGTAAAGCTGAACCCATATTGATGATGGCGATGATGAGCATGAGGGAAATAATGATGACCACCAAGGTGTCGAGAAAATCCAGCCATGAAAAGATATCCGGATGCATTTCTTTAATGGTAACTGCCTTTAATTTGCTTGATTTATTGACGTCTTTGCCCAATTTAATGTCTTTGGCAATAATCTCGTCCATCTTTTCCAGATCTTCCCATTTATCAATCAAGATCTCGAATCCACCAACATAAAATTCTTCTGAACCTCCTGAATTCCACATTTTTACTTCTAGAATCCTGGACCCTAAATCCATTTTGTAATGCGATCCTTCCTCATTTAGGAATTCTTTCACAATAAAATTGTTGTCATCGTATTTTGCTACTAGCGGACCATCATTGATTTTCTCCACTTTGATTTCGATCCAAGCCGTATCGGGTATTGAAATGGGTTTGTTTGCAGCTGTTCTTTTGAGTGGAAAATCAGAAATTACAACCTTGAACAGGGTGTCCTGATCTACAAAATAGGGAATGGTATTAATTGGAGTAAAACCGTATCCAAAATCGTATTCGTAATTCAAATTGCCTCCTTTGACCAGAGCATTGATCAATAATTTATGATCGTAACAGGTGTCTTTTATGGCCAAAACTGCATGAATCCCCCAAACATTCAATTTTTGAATCAATCGAATGTCCCCAAAAACAATGTCGTCATCAAAATCTTCTAAACCGGTTTTATAAATTCCTGCAACCACCATTTTCTCTGGATTTGGCCCGGCATCCTGAATAAAGTAAGCGGTGATTTTATCTCCCACTTGGTAATTGAGTCGATCCGCTATAGTCTTAGAAATCACAATTAGATTTCGAGATGAATCGCTCTCAAAATTGGGGAAATGACCTTCTAAAAGTTTGGATTCAAAATAGGATTTATCAAAATCTGCTCCTACTCCTTTTACAATGACTCCCTGAATTTCTTTCTGATATCTAAAGGTGTCTTTGGCTATTCCATTTTTGTAGGAAGTATACTTTACCGTATCAATTTTAGACTGAAAAATAGCCGGTTTATATCCAAAAACCTGAATGTGCTTAACTCCTTCCACCTCGGTTATCGAAGGATAAAAATCTTGTTCACGTAACACGGGTTTGGACTCCTGCGAAGAATATTCCGACTGCTCGAAAATTTGAATATGCGATCCAAAAGCAATCACTTTGTTTCGAACTTCCTGCTGAAAACCAGTTACCACGGAAATGGTCACAATCATGGTCGCCACTCCCAATATGATGCTCAAAACCGAAATATTGACAATGGGTTTGGATACCCTTTTGCCTTCTCTCTCGCCTTTAATGACTTTCCTCGCTATGAAGAGTTCTGTATTCATTGGTGCTAAGATAGGGTTTTGGAATTATCAATTATCAATTATTAATTATCAATTATCAACGGGGAGCTGCGAACTGGCAACTGATAGAAATTGATGAAAGTGGTTGAAATCTTGCGCAAAGTAGCACGAAGAAGACGCGAAGTTTCGCGAAGTGGCCTATCACAATAATACTCTTTATGTATTCACATTTACTCGTTACTAACTTAATGTGAATCAGCAAAAACGCCTCCTTTCTCGTTCTTACCTTTAGAGGTTACAAACAATAACTATGATTCGACTGCTGTTTTTCTCCTTACTCCTTTCTTTTTCAGGTCTTTTGCAGGCTCAGTACTTTGACAATGACATTACTGTTGCTGCAGAGCTTTTGGATCAATATTTACCGGATTTAAAAGATAAAAGAGTAGGAATTGTGGCCAATCAAACATCCATGGTTGGAAAGGAACATTTGGTCGATCGACTTTTGAAGGAAGGGGTGAATATTCGTTTGGTTTTTGCCCCTGAACATGGTTTTCGAGGGACTGCGGATGCGGGAGAAAAAGTAGCTTCACAAAAAGATGCCAAAACAGGGATTCGAATTGTTTCACTTTATGGAAAAAACAAAAAGCCGAAAGCGGAAGACATGGATTCATTGGATGTGATTCTCTTTGACATTCAGGATGTGGGTGTGCGATTCTACACTTATATTTCTACGATGCATTATGTGATGCAATCCTGCGCTGAAAAAGGGAAAAAATTCATTGTTCTGGATCGTCCTAATCCAAATGGGCATTATGTGGATGGGCCTGTACTCGATCCTAAATTGCAATCTTTTGTTGGAATGCATCCTGTTCCCATTGTACACGGAATGACGATTTGCGAATACGCACAAATGATCAATGGCGAAGGTTGGTTGGGCGATTCTTTGAAAGCGGACTTGAAAGTGATCAAAATGAAAAATTACAATCACAAAAAATTCTATCGCTTGCCTATTCCTCCTTCACCCAATTTAAGAACCATGAGTTCCATTTACCTCTACCCTTCCATTTGTCTGTTTGAAAGTACGGAAATTAGTGTGGGTCGTGGAACAGACAAACCTTTTCAAATCATTGGTCATCCGAAATTCTCAAAAGGCACTTACGAATTTACTCCCACTCCAAGTTTTGGATCGAAAAAACCCAAATTGGAAGGAGAACTTTGTAAAGGATATGATCTCACCAATTATGGATATCAGTTTGCAAGGAGTCAGAAAAAAGTGACTCTTCACTGGCTTTTGGAGCTTTATCATGAAACCAAATTAGGCAAGAACTTCTTCAAGAAGACCGGTTTTTTTAATAAATTGTTGGGCGTTTACGGTATTCAACAGGAAATCATGGCTGGCAAAACCGAAGCCGAAATCCGAGCCAAATGGACCACCGGATTGGAAAAATTCAAACTGAAAAGGAAAAAATATTTATTGTATGAAGACTTCGAATAGAACTGAAGATTTTATCCCCTACAAAGCTCAACAATACTCCAAAGAAGAAATGATTCAAAGGTCGAAAGACTACTACGAATACTTTGATCAAAGAAGAAGCTTAAGGGAATTTTCAGACAAAGAAGTCCCTTTTGAAGTAATTGAAAATATCATTAAAACAGCGTCTACAGCTCCTTCCGGTGCGCACAAACAACCCTGGACTTTCTGTATTGTAAAGGATCAGGAAATGAAACGTAAAATTCGGGAAGCTGCCGAAGAAGAGGAAAAAATCAATTATTCAGGTCGAATGGGTGACGAATGGTTGGATGATCTCAAAGTATTTGCCACCAACGAAGTGAAAGAATTTTTAACTGTTGCTCCTTACCTCATCATCGTTTGTAAAAAGTCTTATGATTTGGAAGAAGATGGTGGAAAAGCCAAGAATTATTATGTCAATGAAAGTGTTGGTTTGGCGGCTGGATTCCTGCTCACAGCAATTCACAATGCCGGCTTAGTAGCTTTGACACATACTCCTTCTCCAATGGGGTTTCTAACGAAAATTTTAGATCGCCCAGAAAATGAAAAACCCTTTTTGCTGATTCCAGTTGGCTATCCAGCAGATGATGCACATGTTCCAAACTTGAGTAGAAAAGGTTTGGAGGATGTGATGGTGGTTTATTAGACTATTAGATCGCTCCTGCCGTCGCTTTTAGATAAAAGATCGCTGCGCTTTCAGAATTTGGCTGTTTCCAGTTTGCTGAAGCAATTTCTTTTGTATTTCATCCACATGAACTCAAAAAAGTCTTGTGTCTTGTGTCTTTTACAGACCATCAGATCGCTCCTGCCGTCGCTTTTAGATAAAAGATCGCTGCGCTTTCAGACTTTGGCTGTTTCCAGTTTGCTGAAGCAATTTCTTTTGTATTTCAGTTTTCTGAAAATTTAAAAAATCTGTTGTCTTGTATCTTGTGTCTTGTGTCTTGTATTTTGTGTCTTGTGTCTTGTGTCTTGCGTCTTGCGTCTAGTGTCTTTAAGTGAGGAACGAACGATCTTTTCTACAAACTCTTACTCCTTCAAATCCTTCCCATTAAAAGCCTTGTACCAGTCTTCATGCATTTGTTTGAATCTTCGCATACAGTTTTCAAGTAGCTCATCGGTGATCAAATCTTTGACATGATTTTTCCCCATGACATCGCCTTCATTGATCTTGAATGTTTGCACATATTGCCCCCATTCGATCTGTACGAGGTATTTCGAATTGTAATTGTGTAGACTTATTTTGAATGTATGATGTGGAATATCCTCTAAGTGTCGCATCTTCTTTTTTGAGACAAAAATAATTGAACCATTTCAAAAGTCGACTGTACAGCTCAGTAAATAAATTTGTAATTTCAACGAAAATAAAATCAATCCCCATGAAAATTAAGATTTTAGCACTTGCACTTATTATTTCTGTTTTAGGAATCGGATCCGCCACGATCGTTTTCAAAATGCAAAATGCAAAGTTCAAAAGGCAAAATATTGAGAGTGATACAGAAATGATTATTCAAAATACCACTCAAGGCAAGCCAGCGATTTTTCCTAAAGGAGAACGTCCAGAGCGTTTTGATCGCTACGAAAAAGAATGGGCTATTGTAGATTCTCTCGAGCAAAAGGGGTTGGTGAAATCTTGTTATGATGAAGTACTTAAGATCAAGGAAAAAGCTTTGAAGGATAAAAACTATCCTCAAATTATCAAAGCGACTGTTTTCACCATTAAATTCAATTCTTATTTGAGAGAAGACGATTATCCAACGGCGGTAAATGATCTTCGCCTTTTAGTAGAAACTTTTCCGGAGCCTGCAAAATCGGTAGCTCATTCTATTCTTGCTGAAGTGTATTGGGGATACTATCAGCGAAACAGATGGCGAATTTACAATCGTACTCAGGTGGTGGACATGAAAATTGAAGACATTGAAACCTGGGATTTGAAAACGATTGCTGAGCAAACCAGAAATCACTACATGTTATCGGTTTCCAATCTGGAAGTTTTGAAGGAAAATAATATCGCTGATTATTCTGCCATTCTTACAACTTTAAATAAGGAGAATGTTCTTCGTAGACCTACTCTTTTGGATCTTGTTGGACACCGAGCCATCGATTTTTTCCAGAATACTGAATTTGATGTGCCTACTCGTACAGCTGAAACTTTCAATTTCAACAAGCCTTACTTTTTGGAAGATGCCAAGCGATTTGCTGACACCTATATTGTGACCAACGATAGTTTATCTACCAAGTTTTTTGCATTAAAAGTATATCAGTTTTTAACCAAACAACACATGGATGACAAAGATCCAATTGCCTTGATTGACCTTACATTAAAGCGATTGGATTGGGCTAAGAATTCTTCTACAGTTGAGAATAAGGAAGATTTGTATATGAACACCTTAAGAGCCATGTCGAAAACCTATGCCGATCATAAAATCATGTATCCCGAAATCATGTATAAAATTGCCCAGAAGATCAGTGCCGACGGGAATTTATACGATGAGAAAAAAGGAGATGAACACAAAAAAGACAAGGCAAGAGCCCACGAAATTTGTACGGAAATTATTGAAAAATATGACGGAACCATAGGTGCACAATTCTGCAAACAACTGCAAAATGAGATCGAAAATAAAAGCATGAGTCACCAGAATGAATCAGCAGCTCTTCCAAATACTCCGGGAATGGTGAGATTTTCTTATAAAAACGTTCCAAAAGTATACTATCGAATTTATGCTTACGACCAAGAAAAATGGGAGAGCGATGATTTCGAAAAAGCAGCAAAAATATTGAATGGTCAAAAACCAGAACACACCCAAATCATCGAATTAAAAGACATCAAAGATTACAACTGGCATACTACTGAATATGAAATTCCTGGTTTGCCAAAAGGACATTATATCATTACCTTTTCTTCAAGCGAGACTTTGGATGAAGAAAAAGAAGCCTGGTCTTATTCCACCTACAGATCTACTGGTTTGATGTCGAAACAAAGAACCAATCAGGAAACCGAAGAAATAGAAGTATTTGTTAATGACAGAATGAATGGTGCACCTATTGTTGGAGCTAATGTGGAAGTTTTTTCAAGAGAGTACAATTACAAACTAAGAAAGTACACTAAAAAAACTCTTGGAAACTACACTACCAACGAAAATGGAATGATCACTGCTCGAGGAAAACGCTATCAAAATTACCAATACGAGGTAAAGTATAAAGATGATTTCATTCCTTCGAGTGGCTACCTGTATCAGCCATACAATTCGAAACCTTATTTAAGAAATCAAATCCAAATTTTTACGGACAGAGCCATTTACAGACCCGGACAAGAGGTTTATTTCAAAGGAATTGTTTGGAACGGGGATCGAAAAGATCCGAAGATTGTTCCTGGGTTTAAAACAACAGTGACTTTGAAAGATTACAACTATCAAAAAATTGCAGATGTAGATGTGACTTCCAACGAATACGGAACTTTTGAAGGGACTTTCACAGCTCCTCAAGGTGTTGTTACCGGAAACATGACACTTTATACCAGTTATGGATCGAAAAATATAAGAGTTGAGGAATACAAAAGACCAAAATTTGAAGTCGATTACAAAAAGGTAAAAGGAGAATTCCGTGTAGGAGATGAGATTGAAGTGATTGGTTTTGCAAAAGCCTTTGCCGGAAATATGTTGGACGGTGCCAAAGTAAACTACCGAGTAACCAGAAACGCTTACTTCCCAAGCTGGTGCTACTGGAGATGGGGCTATTCACCTCGAAGCACTTCGTTTGAAATTAAAAATGGCGATATCGAAACGGACGATAAAGGCGAATTTAAAATTCGATTTACAGCCAAGCCAGATGAAAGTGTAGAGCAGAAATTTCAACCAAAATATTCGTATACCATTTATGCTACTGTGACTGATATTAATGGAGAAACGCATTCAGCTTCGAAGGTTGTTTATGCTGGATATACTGGATTTGAATTAAGCTCAAACTTACCATCTCAGGTAAATCTTGGAAACAAAAAATTAGAATATTATGTCAATGCACTAAATCTAAATGGAGAGAAAGTGGAGACGGATGTCAATGTTAAAATCGAGAAACTCAAGGTTCCAAATGAACCAATGAAGGCTTATTTATTTGACAAACCGGGACAGAGAGGTTGGACCAAGGAAAACTTCAAAACCAAATTCTCAGGGTACGAATACGACGACGAAAACCAAGTACATAAGTGGGAAGTTGAAAAAGAAGTTTATGCCAAGACACTTTCCACCAAGGGAGAAGACAAAAACATCATGGATCTTAAAAAGGTGAAAGGATTGGTTACCGGAACCTATAAATATTCAGCAAAAAGCACGGATAAATATGGAAATACCATAGAAGATATCCAATATTTCACGGTGATCTCTTTCGAATCAAAAACAATTCCGAATAATGTGGTTTTATATGTTCAAACCAGCAAAACATGGATTGAACCGGGAGAGGAACTACAAATCATGGTGGGAACCAAAGGAAAAAATCTGAAGGTTCTTTACGAATTGGAAGTTAAAGGCAAATTGGTGGAACGCAAATGGATCGATTTAAACGAAAATGCAAAAGTGATTCGAATTCCAATCAAAGAAGAGTATAGAGGGAATATTGCTTTCTCCTTCAATACAAATTACAACAACCGAGAATTCAATTACAATACAACTATTTCGGTTCCCTATACCAACAAGGATCTCGATCTTAAATTCTCTACTTTCAGAGATAAGTTATATCCTGGAACAGAAGAAGAGTGGACTTTGGAGATTAAAGACAATGAAAACAAAGGCGTCTTGGCTGAAGTTTTAGCAACCATGTACGATGCTTCCTTAGATGAATTTGCAAGTAACTCTTTCTATTTGAATGTTCGAGATTCCTACTATCAAAAACTAAGATGGCAAGTAGGATTTGGAACCATGGCACAAAGTGGTTCACTAAGACAACACAGCTGGAATCCATATGTTTACGCATACGGAGTAAGCTATTACAATCTCAATTGGTTCTATTTCAATCCAAGTTACTACGACTCCTACTATACTTACAAATGGAGATCTACCTCAACGGGAAATTATTCTCGTAACGGTGGTGGCGGAGAAAAAATGAAGAAAATGGAAGCCAAAGAAGCCTACAATGCTGCACCTGCTGTTGGCGGAGTAGTGATGATGGATGAAGTAGCTGAAGAAGAGCTTTCTGTTTCAGAAGATGCTGCTTTTGCCTATGGAGAAGGTGACTTTAAAGATCAAGACAAATCGGGTAAAGCTGATGCCTTTACGGTTGCACTTGATGGTAATGGTCAATTGGATAGCCGAATGGATAACAGGGAAGGCGGAAAATCTGTTCAAATCAGAAAGAATTTTAATGAAACCGCATTCTTCTATCCGAATTTATATACGGAAGCTGATGGAACTGTGAAGATTAAATTCACCATGCCTGATGCCCTGACAAAGTGGAAATTCCTGGCATTGGCTCATACTCAAGATCTTAAAATTGGAACGATTCAAAAAGAAATTGTTACTCAGAAAGATTTGATGGTTTTCCCAAATGATCCAAGATTCTTTAGAGAAATGGATACCATTTATTTCAATACAAAAATCTCCAACCTAACGGATGAAGTACAATCTGGAAACATCAAATTGGAACTAATCGATCCGTTTACAGGAAATGAAGTGAGTGGTGATTTCAAAATGGAAAACCAAACTCAGAGCTTCGAAACAAAAGCAAAATTGAGTACCAGCGTTGAATGGAAATTGATTATTCCGGAAGGAATAGGAGCAGTAAAATACAAAGTGGTTGCTCAAACTGCCAAATTTTCTGATGGGGAAGAAAAACCAATTCCAGTTTTAACGAACAGAATGCTGGTAACGGAATCCATGCCAATGAGTTTGAAAGCTGGAAAATCAAAAACTTTCACTTTTGAGAAACTGTTTAAATCTCAGCCAAGCTCTACATTAAAAAGCCATCGATTAACCTTGGAATACACTCCAAATCCAGCTTGGTATGCGATTCAGGCCATGCCGTATATCATGGAATATCCCTATGAATGTAACGAGCAAACATTCTCTAGATTCTATTCGAATTCGATTGCTAGTCACATCATGAACTCCAACCCAAAGATCAAAGAGATTTTTGATGCTTGGAAAAACTATTCTCCGGAAGCCTTCTTATCCAATTTGGAGAAAAATCAGGAATTGAAGGGAGTCATGTTGGAAGAAACTCCATGGCTTTTGAACGCTAAAGATGAATCAGCAAGAAAAAGAAGAATCGGTGTTTTATTTGATTTGAATAGAATGTCGAACGAATTAGATCGTGCCTTGAGAAAATTGAAGCAAAACCAAAAGTACAATGGTGGATGGCCTTGGTTTAAAAATGGGCCGGAAAGCTATTACATTACGAAACACATCATGTGTGGATTCGGGCATTTGGATAAGCTTGGGGTAAAAAGCATCAAATCAAATTACGAGATCAAAACCATGGTGAACAAAGGAATTTCCTTTATTGATGGTGAATTCATCGAAAGATATGAATGGATCAAAAAGCACGTAGACAATTATGAAAAAGTACAAATGATCGGATATGATGAAATCCACTATTTGTATACACGTAGCTTCTTCCCTGATCACAGCAAGTCCAAAAAATTGCAGGAAGCAATCGATTATTTTGAAAGACAAGCCAAACTATTCTGGTTAAACTTTAACCCTTATTCTCAAGGAATGATGGCTTTGGCAATGCACCGAAATGATCAAAAAGCCTTTGCGCAAGACATCATGAAATCTTTGAAGGAAAAATCAATCATACATGATGAATTGGGAATGTACTGGAAAAATAAAGGAAGTGGTTATTACTGGTACCAAGCTCCAATTGAATCTCAAGCCTTATTGATCGAAGCATTTTACGAAATCACGGAGGATTTGAACAGTGTGGATGAAATGAAAACCTGGTTGATCAAACAAAAACAGACCAATGAATGGCCCACAACAAAAGCCACTACAGAAGCTTGTTATGCTTTATTCTTAACTGGAGATGATTTACTTTCTGAGACTGTTTATCCGGATATTCAAATAGGAAATGAGCCAATTCGATACAATTCAAAAGGAAAAGAAAGTCCGTACAACGTGAAGCCAGAACCCGGAACAGGCTATTTCAAAACCAGCTGGGAAGGCGATGCCATTAAGCCGGAAATGGGACAAGTAAAAGTAAAATCCAATTCCAAAACTGTTTCTTGGGGAGCTTTGTACTGGCAATATTTTGAACAGCTGGATAAAATCACTTTCCATGAAACACCGCTTTCCATTAAGAAAGATCTTTTTGTGGTCACCAACACGGATAACGGACCTGTATTGAAACCGATCACGTCCAAACCAATCAAAGTAGGTGACAAGATCAAAGTACGTATTGAAATCCGAGTTGATCGCGACATGGAATATGTGCACTTGAAAGACATGCGTGCTTCGTCCTTCGAACCGTTAAATGTACTTTCTCAGTACAAGTGGCAAGATGGTCTGGGTTACTACGAGGCAACTAAAGATGCGGCAACAAATTTCTTCTTTGGACAATTACCAAAAGGAACTTATGTTTTCGAATATGAAATGTTTGCCACGCAAAAAGGAAAATTTTCAAATGGAATTACCACTGCCCAATGCATGTATGCGCCTGAATTTACAAGCCATTCAGAAGGTATTCGGGTGACGGTGGAGTAAGTACCCAATTTTGAGTATTGGTTTTGAATCTCATAATTATTATTTTTAGTCAAAATTTTAAGGATGAGATTCTTAACGCTTTACTCGACGTTGCTGATTCTTTGCTTCTTTACGACTAAACTCAATTCTCAAAAAGAACTCGAAGTAATCATTCAAACTGGTCATGCTGGAAAAATCAATTCATTGATCTACAGCCATGACAATACTAAAATCTATTCTGCTGGAAAAGATGCCAAAATTATTCTTTGGGATGTTAAAACAGGGAAACAAGAAACTGAGATCATTGCGCACAAAGCAGCAATCAATAAAATCGAATTTTATAACGACTCTACACTGATTTCTTGTAGTGATGATAGTACGGTTAAGTTGATCGATGCCAGAAATTTGGAAATTTTAAAGACCATTGGACCATTTAAAAATAAATGTAAAGCAGTAGCGGTTAACCAAAAAAATCACAATGTGGCTATTGGAACTCGATTCTTACATTTAATGGACTCCAGTTTCAATATCAGAACTTTAAAAGCACTTTCTTTTGACCACTATGATGCCGTTCATTATTTGGATGAGCCAGGCTATATCATCTATGGAGGACGTGAAGATAAGTTTACTAGAATTATTCGGGAAGACAACCTGAATATTGTGAAATCAATTACAGCAAATGCGACCTCAATCGATTCTTACATGAATGAATATGTGATTGGTGATCTATATGGTGTAGTTTATTACTACAATATGCGAACGATGACTGAAAAAAGGTATTGTTTACCCAGTCCATTGATCGCAGTGAATGATGTTGGTTTTTTCGGAAATAAAATATTGATTGCGCGTGCAGATGGAATTGTAGAAGAAATCCTAAAACGTGATTTTACAACTTACAACTATTTCAAAGGTCACTTATCTGAAGTTACTTCCGTTTGTTTTGGAAAAGATAAAAATTCATTTGTATCGGCCGATATCGAAGGGAATATTATTGTTTGGGATGATGAAACAAAGAAAATGACCAAATTGTTAAAAGGTGAAGCGAATCCCATCAATGTAGCAAAATTTAGCCAGGATGAAGATGAACTGTTAATTGGTTACTCCAATGGTATTCTTAGAAAAATAAACCTAATCAGTAATAACGTTATTTCCAACCGATTGTATTTTCCACAAGAGAAAAAATTGAAAGGATGGAAATATGCCATTATCTCTTTAGACGAACAGGTTGGAAATGTCCTGAAATTCAAAGCACTTAAAACAAAACCTTTTGAAGAAAACACCAATCAGCTTTCGTTTTGTGAAATTTGGGTAGGCGAATGGGACATTAAGAAAAATGAAATAAGATTGGTTCGAGAAATTCTCAAGGACAAAAGTAATGGCTTAATCGTCAGACAAGCTTCTGGAAAACAAATTGTTTGGCAGACTTACTTCCTGGATGAAAATTCAAAACAAACTGCCGCATTAAATGATGGAGATTTTTTCAGAGTGAAAAATGGGCATTTGGAAACCTTCAATAACTCTTCGGGAGATGTTTCTAAAAGAGTTCAAACGCTGCATTCAGATTTGATTACTGGGGTAGATTACAATAAAAAATACAATGTTGCCATTACTTACAGTTGGGATGGTTCGATTCGTTTTTGGGAAGGCCAGGATTTGAATAGAATTGCTGATTTGTATTTAACTGGTCAAAGAGATTTTCTTTGGTTAAACCCGCAATCTTATTATTTTGCCTCCAAAGGTGCTTTAGAAAATGTAGCCTTTAGCTGGGAAGGGAATGTATTTCCATTTGATCAATTTGATGTAAAATACAATCGTCCGGATTTGATTTATGAAAAACTGCCATTTATTGAACAATCCTTGGTAGTAGAAATGAATAAAGCTTATCAAAAACGTTTGAAAAAACTAGGAATTACGATTGAGGATATTAAAATCTCATCGGATCTTCCACAATTGGAAGTGTTGCCTCCTGAAGAACAAAATACCTTCACAGATAACATCACTTTCCAATGTAAAGCAACCGATCCAAAAGAAGCTATTATTGATCTTAAAGTGATTGTAAATGGTGTTCCATTATTGGAAGACGCTCCTGAATTGATCGAGAAAAAACAGGAAGTAAACATTGCGATTACGGTTCCTCTAACTCCCGGAGATAATTTCATTGAAATATTTGCAGTGAATGCCAAAGGAATTAAATCCTTGAAAGAGTCGTTCGTTATTGAAAGTAAACTCAAGGAAAGAAAACCTGATTTGTATTTGGTGACCATCGGAGTGAGTAAATACAATATGGAGAAATTCAATTTGAATTATGCCTCGAAAGACTCCAAAGATGTCATTCACAAATTTGAGAAATCAAAAATTTATAAGAATATCTACACGAAAAACCTTTCAGATGCAGATGCTACAAATGCCCGAATTTCAACACTAACTGATTTTGTGAAAAATGCAAAATACAACGATGTGGTTATCATTTTTGCTGCGGGTCACGGAGTATTGGATGATGAATTGGATTACTATTTTGCATCCTACGACATGGATTTCTACAAACCACAAGAAAGAGGAATATCCTTTGAATCTTTTGAGCATATTCTGGAAGCCACCAAGTCAAGAAAAAAACTATTGCTTTTAGATGCTTGTCACTCTGGTGAAGTAGATAAAGATGAGGTTGCCATTTCAGAAAATGTAGTTGAAGATGAAGATGATATCACTTTTAGAGCTGTAGGAAATAGTGTGGCTTTAAAAGATGGACAATCCGTAAGTACCTTCCAGCTGTCGAAAATGCTTTTTGCTGATACGCGTGAGTCAAATGGAGCTACGGTGATTTCTTCGGCTTCTGGTACCGAATATGCCATCGAAGGAAAAGAATGGAACAACGGGGTGTTTACCTATACCCTTTTGGATGGATTGGAAAATAAACATGCCGACCTCAACCGAGATGGGGAAATCATGCTTTCCGAATTGCAAACTTATTTGAATATTCGAGTGATTGAATTAACTAGTGGACGTCAAAGTCCGAATTCTCGTGTGGAAAACCTTAAAAGTGATTTCAGAATATGGTAAAAAAACTACTTCTACTTGTACTCCTTACAACTACTTTTTCTTTCGGACAGCGATTTGAACTGGGGATTGGAGCGAAAGGCAATTTTAACTGGATGAAAAGCAACGATGACTTTACTTCCGGAATCGTTGATGTCTATGACGATACACTTTTCATGAAATTCGACCAAGTGAAAATGAACATGTCTTATAGCATTCCGGTATTTGTTCGGTTCAGAACAAATTTTGGTTTTTGGACTGAACTCTCTTTTTCAACAGAAAAATTAACTACAAAAGGATACGGAACTGCGAATTATAGTGATTACACACTTAATGGATGGGTAATGTATAATCTAACACAGGATTACCCTAATAGTGGCTACAATGATCCAAATCAGTTTAGACTGGATTATTACGATCAATATTTCAATCGTGAGAAAGAGTATTGGGAAGAACAAGTGGCTTACGAAGAAGTTACCCAGTACAATAATGTCGCATTGAATTTTGGATATACCTTCTTGAGAACTAAGAAATTTCGTCCTTTTGCCCTTTTGGGAGTGGAATGGAATTCAAGAACAAATAAAAACCACTACCAGTCATTGATTTATTCATCCTATTGGATTGAAGATTATTCACCTTTGTACAGAAAATTACCTCGATTGAATTCACACTTGTTCTTTATCAATATTGGAGCGGGTATTGAACTGTACAACATGCAACTTGGATTGAATTTGAGACAATCGGTCGGTTATACTCAAGAATACGAGTTTAAAGATGAAGTAGATAAAACAAGTAATCCCTACTCTGAATTGTACAAAAACATTACTGGAATCAGCTTTTTCTTGAAATATTCTCTTTTCAATTTTAACATTCGAAATGCAGATGATCGTAAAAAACTAAAAGAAGAAGAATTAAAAGTTCTGGGTGATTTTAAAGAGAAAAGTAAAATCATCAAATTGAGCGTTGGTGCACATGTCCCAATTTATACCAACGTGAACAGTTTATATGATAAAAGATATCCAAAAGATACTGTTTTGATCATGGAAAATGGAGCAGCATTTACTGAAAATGTGTACCTCTACAATCAAAGAGTTGAATCTGGTGTTGGACCTACAGGTGGATTTGTTACCGATACGGCATACACACTAGTTGGATTAGGTCGTATCAAAAGAATCAGTATTTTCCCAAAACTTTCTTTTGGTGTTGAAGTTGAACCGGTAAAGTATTTTTCATACGAAGCGAGTTTGAATTACCAATTCTCTGAATACGATACAGAAGCCAAAGTGTTGAAATACGACATCAATTGGGTAAACAATACTTCTTCTTATTTACAAAGAACTACGGTTATGCGCCAAACATTGCATACCATTTCGATTGGTCAAAAATTGAACGTAAAATATGATGTTACTCCGGAATTATTTATAGGGGTGAACGGTGGAGTGAATCTCAATTTCATTGCTCCTGGAAAGCATAAATCCGACTACCCTGGTTACAATGCAGACCCCATTTTTGAGGAATTCGATAATTTCATTTTCAGAGGAGACTCAACGCGTAACTGGAATTTTGATTATGGTGGAGGGGATCCAAACAATATCTATCAATATGTTTACTTAAATGAGCAAACAGGCTATTTTGAGGGAGTCCCTACGGATGAGGTCATGACTATTGACAAAGGAAGATTTTGGATGACTTGGACGGCTGGAATTGACATTTATTTTGATCGATTGAGAATTAGCCCTTACATTGAAGGAGCTATCATAGATCAAAATTTCTTGTATCAAGATTATCTTTCTGGAGGTATTGGCTTTACGTTCTACTTGAGAAAGTAGGTTTTCAGTTGATTTGTTGAATAGTTGGTTAGTTGGGACTATTCTAGAACTACAATGTGGCCTCGTCGTTGAATGAATTCATCGCGGATGTTTTCGATGTAAACTTGGTAGACATATACCCCATCTTGGACTTTTTCTCCTTTGTATTTTCCATCCCATCTAAAATTGACATCATCTGTTTCATAAATGAGTTCTCCCCACCTATTGAAGATTAAGAATTGAAATTTAGTGGATCCAATTACTGAAACACTGAAATAGTCATTCATACCATCTCCATTTGGTGTAAATGCATTGGGAATGTAAATCCAGGTTTCCGGGTTGATATAGATGGGTTTTGTAATGGTATCCCAACATCCAATTTCATTTTCTATATACAAATACACATTGTACCATCCTGCGGTATCGTAAACTGTTGACGGATGCATCACATTACTGGTATCCCCATTTCCAAGATCCCAAAACCAGAAATTCCCATCTGTGGAAGTATTTAAAAAGTTGATTTGCAGACCTTCTGTATTCTCATTGGATAAAATAGCAAAATCTGCATTAGGCTGAATGACTTCTACCACTACGGTGTCGTATACCGTGTAAGTATGACAACTATCCTGAATTTCCACTACATATGTGGTTGTAGTCAATGGGAAAACGGTAATATTCTGCTCGTTTGCCCCTACCTCTGGCCAGTAATAGCTGTAGCCAGGATTTCCCCCGGTTGCCCATGCTGATAAATTCATGGAATCCCCCGGACAAATCAAAGTGTCTGGAGTAATGTGTGAAGTCAGAATGTCTCCCGTAACAATAATCTGAAATTCTTCCATCGCATAGTTTCCGCAGTTATCCGTGACCTCCAAAGTATAACTCGTTGTTGTTTCTGGGGCTGCTTGAAAAGTCAATTGGGAAACCGAAGAACCATTCCAACTATAATTGTAGGTTCCAGCTCCTCCTGTTACAAATGCTGTATAACTGAAACTCGTAAAAGGACAAGCAGTTGAAGTATCAGCAATAGGCTGAATCACGATCGGACCAAATTGAGGGACAAAAACCTCAAAAGTATCTGCAATTGTATCTCCAACACAAGCGTCGTATGCTCTAACAATATAGTTGGTTGTGGTCGTTGGTGATACATCGAAGGTTTCTAACGGATCAAAAGGCTGAAAAGGTTGTCCATTCCAAGAAATAAAATAATCTGGATAGCCTCCTGAGATAGATGCCGTTGCTTTGACGGTATCATTTGGACATTGCACTTGATAATCTGAAACCTGAATTTCCACAGGTGCCACATCATTGATGGCAATTTCTACTGTTTGTACATTGCTATTTCCGCAAGGATCGGGAAAATCAATGCTGATGATTACATTTTCTGAACCTTCAGTTATAAAATCCTCAAAAGCATCAATCGTCAAAGTTATCAAAGACTGTCCGGGCTGAAATGTTACGTCTGTTGGCAAATTGGAATAATCCGTCCCCATGGTTGCCGAGCCACTTACATTTAATGGAATGGTAAGTTGATCCGAAAGATCGGCAGAATTTCTCTCAATACGGATCGTGGCTTGCGAACAGCCTTCAGCCATTTCCAAATTTCCGTTTGCTCCTACAAAATTGACATCCGCATTTAAGGTAACCGATGTCGGACTATCAAATGAGTTGGCTTCCAAAAATATTCCTGAATCCCAAACACCGTCACCTGCATCGGCAATGGCAAATCGCATGTGATAGGTTTCCCCGCAAATCACATTGGCTAAAGATGTAATGGGAACTGTAAAACCATCATACTGCACGGCTGTACCCGAAAAAGAAGAAGGATTGTTCACATAGTAAGCTGAGTTGGCTAATCCTTGCGCAGTACAATTGATGATGTTTCCATTGGCTCCTGAAGAACCATTATTTACATTATTGATTGTAACCGGAATACTTGTTCCCGGGACAATAGCTAAATTTTGATTGACATAGGCTCCTCCAGATGGATTTGGTCCGGTAATAAAAAAAGCAAATACATCATTGTATTCGGAACACACATATTCGGGATACTCTTCCGAAGCAAAGACAAAACGAAATTGCAATGTATCCGAAGAAGGAATAAAATCAAACTCCAAAATGGCCGCATTATGAGTTGAAATTCCTGGACTCAATAAGTTCGCTAGTAGCTGATATCCAGGTGCACCATTATCGGTTCCTGCCCCATCTGAATTATTGGGGCCAATGGGTCCGGAGGAATTCCCAACTACGGTTCCCGTTGTAATCAAAATACCTTCATTCAATCCAATGTTGCTATTGGTTCCATTGAAATATCCAATCGCCTGACTTGATCCCGTAAATTGGATGTTGGAAACCGTGACCCCATTTCCGATTAGTACATTCTGAACCAACTGCTGCGGGGTCTGAGAAGTGTTGGTAACCAATTGTGCCCTTCCATTTTCCCAAAAGAAAATAGTCAAGATCAAAAGTATGTAGCATCTTAATAGCACGGCCATCAATAATTTAACGAATTTACAGACAATTAGTTGTCTATCCAAAATCAATAATTGTGCCCTTTCAATCAATAACTAAACACGCCCTCCAATCTGAATTTTTAAATCATTTTGAAATTTTCACAAATCCTTTCTTCTAAAAGCCTTAGATTTGCAATAAGTAATACACATTAACTGAGTGGAGGAAGATAAAAAAGAGGGTTTTTGGGAGAGGTTAAGAAAACCTTTCCGCCTTGTAGCTATCAACCCTGAAACGTTTGAAGAAAAGTGGGAGTTTAGATTGTCGAATTACAATCTCTTGACCCTGCTAAGTCTTCTGGTTTTAGTAGTAGCTGTCGTGACTTCTTTGCTCTTTATTTTTACCCCAATGGGGCGATACCTGCCAACTCTTTACGAATCTGAATCTCAAGTTCAATTGCAACAACAACGAAAAACCATTGATTCACTTTACCAGGTTGTTAGTGTGAACGAGCAATATGTTACTGATATTAAAAAAATTCTGGCAGGAGAGAACTTTGGAGATTCGGCCATTTCCAAAAAACAACCCGACATTGAGATCAATGTGGATGAGATCAAAGACATTAAATCAGAAGAAGATTCCATTTTAAGAGAACAAATGGAAAATGAGGTGATTCCTTCTGATTTAGGAGAAAAAAACATGACGGAAACCAACTTTTTCTATTCTCCAATCAAAGGAAAAATATCAAATTCTTACAATCCAAAAAAAGGACATTTTGGAGTGGATATTGTTGCACCAAAAAACAGTACCATCAATTCTACTTTGGGAGGAGCTGTGCTATTTGCGAGCTGGACTTCAGATGATGGAAATGTCATCATAATCTACCATGGGGGTGATCTCATTTCCGTTTACAAACACAACTCCAAATTATTGAAAAAGGTGGGCGAAAAGGTCAAAAGCGGAGACCCAATTGCCATCATTGGAAATACTGGAGAAAACACAGACGGAACTCATTTGCACTTCGAATTATGGCAGGATGGAAACTCACTGGATCCTGAGAATTTAATTTCCTTCGAGTAAGGGTTTAACGGGTAATTTCCACATATTTTTCAAAATATTATCGATTCGAAAATTTAGTCGATTAAACAAATTTCCCTGACCATCGGCCAACTGAAAGATCGCCCGTAATTGGACAACAACAAGCTTTAAGTTGTTTCAAAGCAAGAAATGCATTACTTTTGCGCAAATTTTTTCAAACAATTTGAAACTATGACTACTAAAGAATTAAAGCACGTAATAGATATTTTAGGGATGCGATTTAAGTCACATCCTTGGCATGGGATTGAACTAGGAAATGATTTCCCAAATTTGGTGAATTCATTTATCGAGATTGTTCCTTCAGATAAAATCAAATATGAAGTAGATAAAGAGTCGGGATATTTAATTATCGACAGACCTCAAAAATATTCTTCTTACCCACCGGCATTGTACGGATTTATTCCTAAAACTTATTGTGGAGACAAGACCGCGGCTTACTGCATGGAAGCAACTGGTAGAACAGGTATTGTTGGAGATGAAGATCCAATCGATATCATGGTGATTACGGAAAGACAAGTAGACCACGGAGACATTATTGCACAAGCAATCCCTGTTGGTGGATTTAGAATGTTGGATGGTGGAGAATCCGATGATAAAATTATCGCGGTTTTGAAGGACGATCAAGCTTATGGGAATGTCAAAGATATATCTGAACTTCCATCTGCAATTGTAGATAGATTAAAGCACTTTTTTGTGACTTACAAAGATCTACCAGGAAACCCAACTAAAGTGGAGATTACTCACACTTATGGCGCAGAAGAAGCGAAAAAAATCATCGACCTTACTGCTCAGGATTATGCTGACAAGTATGGAGATGCAAAAGAAAATCTAATGGCTTCTTTCGCAGAAGCTTTGAAATAAGATTTTCATTTGATTTTAAAGTTGAAAGCGCCTTCTGGGCGCTTTTTTTGTCTCAAGCTGTTGCGCGTTTGCAACGCGCAACCATCTTCCTGGCGTTTCTAACGCCCACACTCCCGAATAACCCAGGAATTAATTCCCGGGTTATTCAGGGGAAACGGCACTGAATTTGTATCCATTCCTAAGAATCTAATTATATTTAGTGCATGCGAAGAATCCTTTTCATATTCCTGTTATTTCAATTCACTGTTTTTGGTCAACTGGAGTTCTCTGAGACCAAACATGTATTTGAAACCACAGATGATGCAAGTAAGTTGGTCGTAGATTTTACAATAAAGAATACTGCTGCTCGTGCAGATTTCCTCTTGAAAATCGATACCAAAAGCAATTGCTTGAAATACCTCTTTTCGAAAAAGAGAATTGACAAAGATTCCTCCATCTTAATTCGTTTCTCGGTAAATCCTTGTGAGACCGGAAAATTCACCTTCAAACCGCAAGTCTACTTTGCTTCCATGATGGAGCCGGTGACTTTCACCATTACAGGGAATTTTAAGGGTGATTTGGCTGTGGTGGATGTCATGAAAGCTTGTCCCGACTTTGGCTCTACCAACCGCTTTGATCCTAATAAATTTAGTTTTACCGTGAAAGTAATCGACGGAAAAACCAAGGAAGAAATTCCGAGTTCGAAAGTAGACTATTATGCTAATGGCCGCTATTTCAACACCCATAAAACGAATGGTCAGGGATTAATCGAAAAGAAATACCCAATAGGCTTTTATTATTTTGTGGCTTCCAAAGAAGGCTATTTTTCTTCGGAAAAAGGTCAGATGGTGAATTACGCTAAAAACCTGGTCATCATTGAATTATTTAAAAAGGAAGAGTCCAAGGAAATCATTGAGGAAGAAGTTATCGTAATCAAAGAAAAAGATTCCAGCGAATTCCAGATTCAGGAAATTCCTTTGGATTCGATTCCTCCTCCATTGGAGGAAGGAGAATTCTCGCTCAGACAATACAAACCCAACAATATTGTATTTGTAATTGACAATTCCGCTTCCATGGCTTCTCGTGGCAAACTGGAATTATTGAAATTTTCCTTGCACGAACTAACCAAGATTTTGCGCCCACAGGATAAAATCACCTTGGTTTCTTATGCCAACTCGGCAAGTGTGATTTTGAATACCACATCAGGCGACCAAAAAGAAAGAATCGAGTTCATGATCGACTCCATGGTAGCCAAAGGTTTTACCGCCGGAGGAGCAGGAATCAAATTGGGATTTGAACAAGCCAAAGCTGCTAAAATTCCAGATGGAAACAACCAAGTAATTGTAGTGACCGATGGATCATTCAACAAGGATTCGGATGATTATATGCGCTATATCAAAAAATCAAAAAATAGCGGGATTTCCATCTCCGTTGTGGGAATTAAAAACACAGAAAGAGCCCGTGATGAAATGATCGATGTAGCCACTTTCGGAAATGGAAGATACATCCCGATTAATGACCTGACTCAGGCCAAAGTGAATTTGATTAAGGAGATCAAGGAAGCAAGCCGAATTACGAGTGAGGAGTGAGGAGTTTTACGAATATTAATCTCTGTAGCAAAATCTTTAAAAAAATAAACGGTTCTTTAGCATCAGCATTCCTCTTCAAGGAGAAAAAAATAATCTATTGAAAAGATAATCCGTTCTGTATATTGTTACGTTATATGTTAATTTAAAACTTTTCCTTTGATATAAACAATTTCATATTTACTTTCGATTTCTTTATTTAAAACTGAACTGATATGAAAACTACACATCTTCTACTCTTTTTCTTAACAAACTTATTATTTCTACCAACTTTCGGACAGGATACCATACTCATTATTCCTTTTGACCAAAGTAATCCAAACTTACCTCATCCAAGTTACGAAGGAGCACCGATAGCTCTTAAAGCTAGTTTAAGGGATGCAACTTGTAACAGTTATATATTGAAGTGGGATCGCGACAGAGATGGAGATTTTAGTGATGAATCCGGAAGAGCTGTTACTCCGAATGGAGCGACAATGGGAGTGAATGATTTAGGTCAAACGTTTTTGACTCCTTCCGTTACTGAAGATACTATAATTGATGTAATGCTTCAATTAGAAAATACATGTACTGGACAGTTTACGTATGCAACTATGAAATTATTTGTGCATGATTTTACGCCTGATGATGATCCAACAAACTGGACACAATATCAAGTAGATGTGATGTCAGCTGTGGCTGCTGGTGAAGCCATGTGGTCGTGTCATGTACTATTAGCATCCTTTGGAGGAACATATAATAGTTCGGGGATAACAGGTTCCACTCCATATAATTTAACAGACCCTCAGTATATTAAGTTATTTATTAAAAATGGCCATTTACCTGCCTATCCTCCAGGTAGTATCAATCCTTATTCTATGGCTCTTCCTGCAAATTGGGATGCAGAAAATGATCAAAGATGGAATAGCGACCCCTATGCAGAAACAGTTACCAGAATGATGAATTCTGTTTTAGGTAGCCGAATTACGCAAGAGACTTTTCCAATCGGAATATATGAAGATAGTACCATTGGATACGATGCTAGTCAAAATCCCATAGTAGGAACAAAAATCACAGGTACAGTAGATGGTATAGGAGTAAAAACTACTTATCAAACAGTTGACCGTGGGGTGACTAGTGCAACTTCTGAATTATTAGAGGCATTGTCCTATACATTACCAGCTCTTGGTGGTACTCCAATTCAGGTTGGTTCTCAAAGTGGTAAATCAATGGAATTTGTGATGCAGCAGATGGTAGACTACTTAGCATGGGCCCAGATTGATGGAAATGCAACTGGAGGATGGAATTATAACTCGATTAATGGCTCTACTTCATACTCCTTGGTAGAAGCAAACATATACATTGGAGCAGCCTTAGGCAAAGTTGAAGATGAGGCAGCCGGCTATGGTCTTGTTATAAATAATTATCTTAAATATAGAGTCGCAAACGCTATACTTCAATCTCAATTTACTGATGGAAGCGCAAGAAGATTTGCCCCAACTGCTGGTGGAAGTGGTACTATCTTTAGTGCAGGTATGATTGGAGTATGCCGATGGTTAGATATACACAATTTTTCTTCTGCAGATGCAACGGTGCCTTTCCCTAATGAGGCTCCAGGAATTACAAGAGGACAATTAAAGACATCTCATGACAATTATTTTGCATTTTTACAATCCAGATTTTTAGGTGCAAACCTTACAGATCCGGCTGGTTGGGCTGATGGTTTTTGGCAAAACGGAGATTATCTGTGTAGTACTCCAACCGGAGTTCATAACCAAACCAGCTGCATGAATATTTTCGGATTACACATGCTTAGTGAGGCTTTTAGAGTAAAAAGTCCATTAGTTAGTACAATTGGATCCAATGATTGGCAAAGAATGTTTAATATTTCCTTAATAAGAGGTCAAAGACGTTATTATAATGCATCAAACGGAAATAGTCCATATAGCAGCACTGGTAGCTTTTATCAACAATATTGTAGTCCCCATTCTTGGACTTGCGCTTATGGAGCAGGAATCTGGTCCACAGCTCTAGCTGGTATCGTTCTCACCCCAACTGATTTTGATCATGATTATGTAATTGGATGTGTTCGAAAATTTAATACCGATATTGTTACTGCATGTGAAACTTTTGATTGGATTGATGGCAATACATATACAGCCAATAATACAATTGCCACACATACTTATGCCGGAGCCGCAAATGGTTGTGATTCTGTGGTAACGCTTAATTTGACCATTCTACAACCTACTACAGGTACTGATGTGCAATCGGCATGTGTGACTTTTGACTGGATAGATGGAAATACCTATACTTCCAGTAATAATTCAGCAACTCATACTTTAACGGGTGCTGCTGCAAATGGATGTGATTCTATTGTTACTTTAGATTTGACAATTCTACAACCTACAACAGGTACTGATGTACAATCAGCTTGTGTGACTTTTGACTGGATAGACGGGAATACCTATACTTCCAGTAATAATTCAGCAACTCATACTTTAACGGGTGCTGCTGCAAATGGATGTGATTCGATTGTTACTTTAGATTTGACCATTCTACAACCTACTACAGGTACTGATGTCCAAACTGCATGTGCCACTTTCGACTGGATAGATGGAAATACCTATACTTCCAGCAATAATTCAGCTACACATACTTTAACGGGTGCTGCTGCAAATGGATGTGATTCGATTGTTACTCTGAATCTTACTATCAACAATGTTTCGGACCTTACAACTTCTGTTAGTAGCACAACCATTACGGCTAATAACTCAAGCGCGACTTATCAATGGTTGGACTGTGACAATAATAATGCACCATTGAGTGGGGAAACAAGTGCTTCTTTTACAGCTACCGTTAACGGTAATTTTGCAGTTGAATTGACCGAAAATGGATGTGTTGATACTTCAAATTGTGTGAACATATCAACAGTGGGCATTATTGAAAATACGTTTGCGAATCAAATGACTTTGTATCCAAATCCAACGGATGGGGAATTCTACATTGATTTGGGAACTGTTTATCAGGATTTGGATGTTTCCATTAAAACTGCCGATGGTAAGGTGGTTTTTTCTACCAAATTTGATTCCGAAGAAAAGATCAATCTGTCTATTGCCAACCAACCAAAAGGAGTGTACATTGTTACTATCTCTTCAGACCAAAACAAAGCTATTCTGAGAGTAGTAAAAAATAAATAAGGGCATCATTATAGGGGATTAGTAGGTCATTTAGGTGACTTTTTGTCCCCTATTTCATTAGTAGCCAAGTCAAAATTTGATTTAAGAAGGCTTTCGAATTATAAATTATTCGAAGCTATTTTTTGGTAAATCCCTTTGAAGCTAAGCAATGTAATAATCCATTAGATTTTATAAATTTGAGAGAACCTGACTAGTATTTTCTTCTCAGGAGTTTAAAAAACATAGGTTGTATAAAGCACATAATGTGGTTTATACAATTGTTAGGTGCAATTGTTTGGTTTGTCTTTAATTGCTTTTCTGCTTTAATTTTTAGCTTTTTTTCTTTTTTGGTTTTTTAGCAATTGAAAAAGCCCTTTATCTGATACTTTCGGAGCAAGCGATGATGAATTTTCTCTGCTTTCTTTACGCAAAAATAGTTTAGTTACTTGTAGTTTGGTTTTTCGATAGCGTTTGCTTTTTGTGGTTTCTAAAAGTTTGTACCAAACAGTTTGCACTATTTTTCCTGTTGGTAAGCTAACCAACTTTTTGTGCCTTTTGTTACTCTTGTGGTACTGGTGCTATGCTCCAACTTTTTCCCTCTTTCGGGCTGACTTTTAAGCTGCTTTTCTGCTACACTCTTACCCGTTACTTAGTTGCTTTTTACCCTTCGGATTTTGGTTGGTTGGCTTTAAAAAATGCACCTAACAGATTATATATTGCATTTTTTTGGTTGCTAACTGTTCTGCTTTTTGTGGCTTAGGTAGTTTGCTCCATTCATTTTGTAGGTGCGTACTTGTTGGCGGCAAATTTCAACTTTGCTTGTGGGGTTTTTAAGTTTTATTTTTACTTATTTCCTTCTCTGCTAAATGGTTTTTTTACAAAATTTCATTACTTTGGTAGTCTTAAGCAACTAAAAACGCAACATATAGTGGCGTTGTGTACCATCGCTAAGACCATTTATCTTGCATGAATAGAAAAACTAAACTCAAAAAATTCTTTCGATCCAGCCAAGCTGACTTAGCATACATATCAGAGTATGAATCCAATCAAGACTATATTGAAGAGCTTGTTTCTAATGGATATAATGAGGACTTAGAGGTCTTTTTACCTATTAAGCTTTTGAAATATGCTGACCCTTTAATTAAGACGGGCAATTACACCAAGGCATTGAAAATTATTCTTGAAATTGAAGAGTCTTTAAAAAAAATGAGAAGTTCAAAGTATTATAAACCTCATTTTGATTATACAATGTTCTTGAAAGCTGTCTGTTTGGGTAGGCTTAAAAAAAATAATGAGTCTAATGGCATACTTACGGATTTATTGATTAAAACCCCTGACAATGAGAAATTCTCAAATTGGTATCGATGGAATCTAAAGCAAAAAGTAGATAGGGTCATGATACCTTTCCAATTTATTACAATTGGAATCTATTTGATAATGTTAGTTCTGGACTTAATCGGATATGAAGGTAAGAATGATTTGGTGCAGAGATTGTCATTTGTGCTAGCATTAGTGTCTGTTGTAGTATCCTATCTGATTAAGAAATGGATTGATAATAAAACCTTGAAGTTTGGAAGAAAAACGGTACACAACATCACCTAGCACCCCATAGCTCGTTCTCATTTTCAAAAAACATCTATCATTATCCGTATATTCATACACGAACTTTAAAAGTAGTCGCTACGGTGGCTAGCTAAACGTTGGCAAAAATTAAATACTACATTTATGAAAAATGTAATAATTGGAATTTTTATTATTCTCGCAATTGGTTGTAGTAAAGAAAGCGAAGTATCTAATTGCAATTATGTCGACTATAAATATTATGACGGCGATAGAGATTACATTGGTGAAATGTCGACGCGATACATTAACATAGGTTTTGATAGTAGCACTAACAATAGTGATATTCACAACTTCGTTAGCAATCAAAACTCTATTATGGCAACTGATTTGAATGTCATACATGCTAACTATAATTATCCTGTCAAACACATTGTTGTCAAATTGACAAATGAAAATTTAAATTGCGAAGAAATTCAAATGATAATGTTGAATTTAGAAAACAATGCAATTGTTAGGTATGTCGATTTTACCGTTATCACAGATGATTGTCAAAATGCGATTTGGCAACCTTTAGGTCAAGAATGTGTTAACTACTATGGAGCTGTATTCTATGCAAACCTTAAAAATCCAAACGACAAAAGTAAATTGGACTCTTTAACTAATTTGACTAACAGCTTTGTTGTTGACAGTAGCTCTCTTGGTACTTATCATGTTTTCGTAGATAAGAATTCAAAGCATAGTTCATTGCAAATGGCAAATTATTTTTTTGAAACTGGACTTTTCGATTGGTCTGAACCTGGTATTGGGAAGATACCTGTTAAATAA
>JAGQYP010000089.1 GCA_020436025.1 Crocinitomicaceae bacterium | reverse complement strand
TAGTTGGATTTCATTATCTCCGTTTGTGTCTACATTTATATCATTAGAGAATGAAACTCCATTATGGGTGGTATCCACACAGGGTTCATTAATGAGATATTGTTTTAATTCCAGGTCTGTAAAGGTTATTGTCTGGCCCCAGGCAGAGGTGATGGAAACACAGAAAGCAACAACTGCTTTCATTGTATATTTTATAGGGGGGTTATTCATTTTCCAAATTCCAGATAAAGCATAGGAATAGTCATCAAAAACTCTCCTTTCGACTCAACAATATCATCAATTTTTTGCGTCAACCTTTCAAAGAATTCCTCTCTTTTATCTTCTCTGACCATCCTTTCCCAGGATTCCCGAAAACCAATTCTCATCAAACTATGATTCAGGATAGCTCTGGCGTCTGCAAATCTCATATTGGTTGTATCCCTTTTGATTTTCAATACTTCAAACCCGTATTGCTCCAATTCCGAGATAATCCCTTTTTCTGTATTTCTGTGTTGAATGTATTCCTCTAATCTTGATTGTTCTTCTTCCATTCCCATTTCCTGAAAAACAGAATCGAATACCTCGAAAAGTTCCTCAAATGTGCCAACCGGATTTGTAGTCAAACACAACCTCCCTCCTTTCTTTAAAATTCGATGAATTTCAAGGTAAACATCTCCTCGTTGATCAAAATTATTTACCCCCAGACTAGAGGTTACCAGGTCAATTTGATTATCTCCGATCTTGATGCTGGTTGCGCTCTCTTCAAGGATTTCTATGTTGTTGATTTCCAAGGTAGCAATCCTGGTTTTGGTTCTGTGAATGCCTTCTTCCCAGATATCTATGCCGTATATGTTGGATTTATCCCCAAATCTTTGGCTCAATTCTATCAAAGGGAATCCCGTTCCAAATCCAATATCCACCACCTGAGCAGCAGGCATCATGGGTATATTTTCAAGTAATAAACGACCAAATGGAGCAGACCATAAGTTTACTTCGTCATAAATATGGACGACCTCTCGGGATTTCCAATTTAGGGTTTGTTTCATTATTCAAATAATCCGTCCCATAAAATTCGTCGGCTCGTAATGACAAATTTCGTCAAAACTTCCATTCTTTATAAACAGATTAGGCTTTTGGTTGAATTTAAATACCCTGTATAAATAGTATTTCCGCGAATGATTTTGGCTAAATCTCAATTCGTTTTTTGAAAAATAAAACGGCGTCAATTCACCCAGTTTGGTGGTTTTTACTTCAATATATCGGTCACTACCATTCTCATTTCTGGATAGAATGTCAAACCCTGCTCCGTCTCCTGATTCTTTTGAAACCCATTCAACTTTCTCAGCCAGATTTTCTTTTCCCGAATGGATTAATCGCCATTTTTCGTATTGGATCACTAATTCTTCCCCTAATTCGCCCAACTTCTGATTCCGTTGTTCTATTTCGAGATAATTGGGTTTTCGGAATTTTTGTAAATATGCAGGCTTGGGCTCTTTGATTGATACATTTTGAGGAGGTGCTACCAGCAATTTTGCGTATTCGACTTTTTCAGGACCTGTGGTTATTCCTTGATTTGAGAATTTCTCAAACAGATTATCCAATTCTTTTCTCTTCAACAGATAATCAAGAACCATTTCTTCCAATAGAGCCTGATAATTCGCTCTCGGTTTATAGCCTATGATGTATGGAAGTTTGTATTTTAGCAGTACCGCGCTAATGTTCTGGTGTTTAAACTCGATGGAGCCTTCACTTCGCTGATTGAGTTTGGGAAGGAGAGATTTTCTGAATTGAGATTTTTGATAGGGTTGCCCATGGATTTCCCGGTCCAGCATTTGGAAGTAATCGTTGAGGATTAGTTCGACTTCGTATTTTGTCCAATCGGATTTCTCTCAATGTTTTTTCTTCCTTAAGATACTATTTTATCCCTCCCAAACTGAAAAATTTGTCACTTTATCATTGTTTCCAAAACGAATGGTAAGACTTCCTGTATTGACACCATGTTTTGAATAACCCAGATTATAGATGAACTCTACCTGGTCTTTTCGCTGAGGTTCCCCTAATAAATCGATGATTTCATCCCGGGTCATTCCTTTCAATTCATAGTTTTTCCGCAAACTATTCATCATATCCCAGCGCAAGGACATATCCGATTCTGAATTCGACTTAATCCAGCTTTTCCATTTTTCAGAGTCAAATGGTTCGTGAGGGATCGTTCCTTTTAGTAGAAATCCGATAAGAAAAATTGTACTAACAATGAAAAGAATGTATTTGAGTGTCTTCATAAATGTGTGATTAGAGCATTCTCAACCAACTAAATTTATCTTTTGATCCAGCAACTCAACTCTGAAATTGATTTTTGCCTTGAGGGCATTGAATACTTTTATGATTGTGTCAATTCGTACATTGGTGGCACCGTTTTCAAGTTTGGAGATTTGTGCTTTTTGTACGCCAACCAGTTTGCCCAGATCTGCCTGAGTCAGGTTTCTTTGCACGCGGGCGGTTTTTATCATCTCACCTACCAAATCAAGGTTTAGTTCAAATTCGTAGGCATCTCGTTTAGGAGTTCCTTCCTCTCCGATGAATTTATTTTTGATCTGGTTTAATGTGTATTTTTTCATTTTTCGTTGCTCAATTATTTATTTTCTTTTAAGTACAGGCTTCTGATTTTTTCTGCCTTTTCCAATTCTGACTTAGGCGTTTTTTGTGTCTTCTTGATAAAGCCATGAGTGGTTAAGACTAAAGTCTCTGTTTTATCATTTTTATCCCAAAAGGCAAGAATTCTATACTGCGTCTTTTTGTAAATTGTGCGAAATTCCCAGATATGGTCATTAAGTTTCTTAAATAGTTTAGGATCGTTTACATAAGTTGCCTTGTCGATATTGTAAATGACTTTTTCTCTCGCTTTTTCATCCAATTTTTGCAGGAAATCAACGACATCCTCCAAAAATATCACCTCAAATTTTCGGTTCATGGTTGTAGTATTTATTACAGACTAAAATAGGCAAAAGTTTCTATATATAGAAACTTTTGCCTATTTTTTATGTGGAGCTTTAACCTATCAGGCTAATTTGCTGATTAAAACAGCCATAACTATCGGTTCTTTTTTCGGTAGATCTCACGTAGCTATGAGATTATTTTCTTTGTTTTCTTCTCAAAATCCTTTCCTCTCCATCATTTGTCCCAACTTTCATTGTCCCAATTTCCACATTAGGATCTATTTTCCATTGAATACCATATTTCTTTGAAATAAGCTCTCTTTTTGATGCCCATAAATTCTCTATTAAGTCAATTGTTTCTTTCGACAGTATATCATCAAACAAATATTTTTTTATCCATAGAAGAGTTCCAATCATCTGAATACTAACTAAATCCATGTCTCTTGAAATATTACTTAAAATTTCAAAGATTTCATTTTTTAGATATTGCTCTTTGTGCTCAATTACCAAACTTAATGGGTGAGTATGGATGAATAATGATGTTAACCAATAAAGAATATCATAATCAAAGGCTAAATCTGCTTCTTCAAAATTCTTTTTTATATTTTTCCTCTTATACTCAGGATTTACAAAATTTATTTGAAAATCAAATTTTTTATCTTTTAACTGCTCCCATAATATTTGGGAAGTAAACGACTCTCCCTTTTCAATTTTTTTTAAAAATCGCTCGATTTCATTCTTTATTTGAATGTTCGTCTCTTTTATCTCTAAACTCCTATCATCTTGGTATTTTGAAGCTTTTACCTTTATTTCATATAGACTTCTCAGCAAAATATTGGAAGCTGATACATTATTCGTTTGCTCAATTGCCACATGAGCATCAAAAATATATAGTGCCCTATCGTAAAGTGAATAGGAATATTTGTCTATTGAGTTCTGATTTAAATCCTTTCCAATTGATGATATGATTTTATAAACCTCTTTCCATTTATCAGAGAAATCTATCGTCCGAATATATTTTTGCATATTTCTTATCTTTTTGTCATTTCTATTATCCAACTACGTCATTCCACGATCCTAAAATTCTATAAAACACAGAGAAAATCCCATCTCTTTCCCTTAAGCTCACTTCTTCCGCCTCCAAACCTTCTCCAGCTCCCAATCCCCCGCCATCAAACACCCATAAGGCAATACCCGATCCACTACAGTCCCCAGCCCAAATTCCGTCATCTGCTTCTGCACACTCTCGGCATTCTTATAAGCGCTCGGCAATTCAGAAATATCAATGTTCTCGGAAAAGAATCGCACATCCAGCCCCTGAGTCTCTTCTGCGAAGATCTCCTCAACGGTTTTATGCGCATTATTTCGCTTATGCTCGCTTCGGCTTACATCTCGTCCAGCTCCGTGAGGCGCGAATCCCAGGTTGTTTTCGGTGGTTTCCCCTCGCACGATCAGAACTGGCTCGCTCATGTTCAGCGGAATTAATCGCAAACCGTCTTTAGAGTCTGGCACGAACTTATCATCCAGCGGAGTCGCTCCTTTGGCGTGGTAGAACAAATCTCCGTCTTTGAAGACGAAATTATGCTCGTTCCAGAATCGATCAACCGCATCAGTTCCCAGGTTTTGCAAAGTTGTGTTATGAATCACCTCGTGGTTTAATTTTGTCCATGCCCGAATGATTTGCAGGGCTTCCCAGTACTGTTTTCCTTCTTCGGTATCGTAAGGAATCCAGGCGTTTTTCTTCAGGGTTTTAGGAGAGATTTCCTTTCTGAAGGTTTCGGCGACTTTCATCCCGGCTTTGTACAGGTAAGCCCCGAAACCACGGCTTCCGTGATGGGTTACCATGATGGTTTCTCCGGTTTGTTCGGAACGACCGACAAACAGAAAGTGGTTTCCATCTCCCTGGGTTCCCAGGTGAGATTGGGCCATATACAGGCTTTTTTGATTGTTCAGGAATGGATTGGCTTTGATTTTTGCTTCCATTTCGGCTGGAAGATCAAACCAGTCATTTCTCCCTCCCCCTCCAAAGTGGGTAATGGAATGCGCCATATCCAGCACTTTTTTCGGGTCGATCATCCCGAAATTAGTCATCATCACCGAACAACAAATATCGGCGCTATGCATGGCAGGGTGGATGGCATTTTTCGCTGCGACAATTCCTCCTACCGGAATCTGCCCAATCGCCCCGGTAGGACAAGCGTCTGGCATTACGGCTCCTTTCACCAAGGTTGGTGTTTTCATCAGGGCGGACATAGTCTTGAAAACCTGCTGAACGTTGGAGATTTCTTCGGCAGTTTCCGCTCTGATGTTTTTATAATAAGGCAAAGGTTTCTCGAATGGTTCGATCATTACTGGTCGAATGGATTCGATATAGTTGATCAGGTCTGTTCCGGCAAGGTTGTTTTCATTCGCGTAGGTAATCACTTCCCCAAACCATTTGGCTGGTTTGTATCCTAAGCTGATCAAGGTTTTTCCGGTTATCATTTTTCTGTTTTTTGTTTGTTTCAATGATTTATGATACAAACTTAGGTGGGTAGTGCGCAACCTAATTGCGTAGATTTGTTTTTTTTGAAATTTTTTATTTTAACACATAGTGATATTAGCTTAAATAGGAATAGCCTATTGTGGCTAAGCCACAAATGACACAATTTCTTGAACCACAAAAGTCACAAGAGTACACAAAGTTAACCATTTCAATACTTATGTGTACTTTTGTTTCTTTGTGGTTCAAATAACAGAATGCCTAATACATAGAGTATTTGGTTGGAAAGAGAAAGAAAGCGAAGCATGCAATTCACTTAATAATATGAAATTTCATCAACCTGCCATTGATTTCCAGAATTCCCTGTTGCTTATTCCACGGAGTGAAGAAAGTTAATACCTGCCTTTGATCATCTATTTGTTGGTGAAAGTGAGCAAAGAATCGAAAGTCAAACGCATAAATGGGGATAATTTCCTCATCCTTAACTTTTCCTATAAATGTCCCTTTGTCATCAGAGTATATTACTGCCAGTTGCTCATTAATAGAAATAAGTGTATGAATATAAAATTCCTCTTCATAGAACAGGCCTTCTATTCCTTTCATGCTCTTACTACTATGAAAGTCAATATGTAAATTTCCATCTGACGGGCTTAACTCTTGTGGGGCAGATATTTTTAGTATACTGGTTGAATATATTAAATGGGCCAAATTATTCAGCACATAATAATCCTGACCAATTTTTTTCACCATTTCTATGCAAGTAGAATTTCCTTCAAAAAACTCACCCGTTTCTTTATTTTCAAAGAAAATAGTTCCTCCCCATTCTCCCTGACAGGAAGAGAAAATCCGGTATAAACTATCTTCATATATAGGAAAATCTCTTCTTTTCATGAGCTTAAACTCTGCGGCATATTCTTTTAGAAGAAAGTTTTCCTCTTCAAACTGGTCTCTTTTAAGGAATAAACTATCCTCTCTAAGGAAGAAGGAAAAATAAGACATATCCTGGATTCCATCAGGCAGGAACACATCTTCAACAAACCTTCCTGCCTTATCCAGGGCAATCATTTTTTTAAAATTTCGGGTGGTATGCTGTCTTTTTGTTTCAAATACACAGTAGTATTTTTCTTTATACTTCGCTACTTTTCTCAAGTTCCCGATTACCTCCAAATCAAAGGTATCTACGATTACCTCGACAGGTGCCTGGTTTGGGAATTTATCACTACCAGTGCAATTACTCAAAAGTCCATATACTATTATAGGTATGATAATGACTGGCAGAAATATGTATTTGATTCGTTTCATGGCTATTAAAATGAAGTTTTCCAGCTGACTAAATATTTTTGCTAAGACTATCCCGCCTTCTTCAACAAATCATCAAGCCGAAATTGATCATATTCAGATTTTTTTGATTCGGCAACTGATATTTTAGGGATAGTAAACCATACTTTATCTTTTGTTCAGGCGTTTGTTTTCGAGCATGACGCTTTATGGCATCCTGAAGTCCTATATAATCTTGACTATTGATATTTACAACCCCTTCTCCAGTACCATTTATACCACCCGGGTTAAGGAATTCTTTATTTTTCATTTCTCTAAGACCATGTTTGGGACGAAAATCAGCCTAATCTGTTCAAAATGATAGTTATGAAAGCTAATTGAACAAAAGCCTGGGCTGATTCATTGGTTTTCTCGAAATCT
>JAGQYP010000088.1 GCA_020436025.1 Crocinitomicaceae bacterium | reverse complement strand
CGTCTTTTTCTCCATTTCCGTAAGTGACTACCATGCGGTGCATGTTCACAGCTCCACCTGTAACTTTGATTTTTAGTTTAGTATAACCGCCTGGATTCGGTCCTACTGCAATCACATCTTTATCAATTCCCCAATTCACAACACGACTTCCTAAAAGATCCCATCCGTCTTTTTTTGGAGGTTGTTGCGAATAGCTGTTGAGACTAAATAAAAAAATGGCGGCGAAGGTGATGCTGAGAATATTTTTCATAATGCTAATTTTTTTTCGATTTACACAGATTGGACAAATGTAATCGACAAAGGTTTAAAAAGAGGTGAAAAAATTGATCTTAACAAATTGCTAACACCTTATTTTCAGTATGATTTAAAATGTGATCGTATAACAAACGCCCTTTGGTCTATCGCGATCGAGAATCAATTTTCCATCAATTTGGGAAGTAAGCGATTGGATGAGTTCCATACCAAGCGAATTGGTTTCTCCAATGACAAGATCCTTAGGTAAACCGATTCCATCATCACATATTTTTAACTCAGCTTTGTCATTCTGTTTAAGAATACTACAAGTGATTTTTCCTTTGAGAATATTTGGAAAAGCATATTTGAAGGAGTTGGAAACAATTTCATTCACCAAAAGCCCAATCGGTATGGCTTGTTCAATATCAACTTTAGAAATGATATCAGAATCAAAATCATATTCAATGTCAATATATTCCTTGTCATAAGAAAAGCTCAATAAGTCAACAATAGATTTAACATACTCACCCAGATTGACGTATTCAATGTCCTGAGAATTAAAAAGACGTTCATGAACCAAAGCCAAAGTTTTAATCCTGTTTTTGGTATCTCTGAAGATGTTTTGGGTCTTCTCGTCGGTTATGAAATAAGACTGCAGATTTAACAAGCTAGAAATGACTTGCAAATTGTTTTTTACTCGATGATGTACTTCTTTGAGTAAAACTTCCTTTTCTTCAATGGTAGACTTGAGTCTTTCCTCGGTCTGTTTTCTTTCAAAGAAAGAGGGGATTTCATATTCAAACTGATCCATTTTTTCATCCACTGGCGGCAAGTATTCTTTGATCTTTTCCGGTGGTGCCATAATGAATGTACAGGTGTCATCTCCTTTGGCACGACAAGTTAATTCTACCGCAGTCAAAGGCAATCCAAAACTCTCTTCACACCATCCAGAGGAATAACCAGCATTCATGATACAAACTGGAAACTCGGATTTCTCACCTTCCTTAATCCAGGAGTCAGCTTCAAAGGAAAAGGGGTGATCATATTTCATGAAAAAGTTCTCATCAGGACTGGGATTACTACTGGGGTCAATATCTACAAATGCCCAGCCAGTATATGCAAAATGAATAGGTCCTGCCGATAGCTTTTGAATAGGATCCTTTAATTTCATTTTCTTATGAAAGTTCTTGGCGTCTTCCAAGCCTAATACGTGAGAGACATCAAAAAGAAAATTTCGTCCAATGGTATAGGATTTCTCCTCTCCTTTGTCCCTGTATAAGTCTTTGATTTTATTAAAAAAACCAACGGATAAAGATGATGCACGAAGCAAAACATAACGTTCATCCTCTATTTCAATATTTCCTTCCGAAGGTCGGGCAATGATGTTTCTGAAATACTCCCGAACCAGTTCTTCTGCCTTTTCAAAAGGAGCACTCATTTCTTTGGGAACGGATACCGTTGGGCCACTGGAAATGAAACTGGTAGCTCCCGCTCTCAAGCTCTTGTTTTCAGCTTCAAGTTGTGCAATTCGGGCTTTTAATTTTTCAATTTCTTTAGACACCTTTCTCCGTTTACTTGGAACAATTTAGACTAAAAAAAAGTGTTTTCCAAAGTATTGGTTATTTCACTAAATAATTATTCTCAAATTCCGCTTTTTTGTATTTGGATAACTTACAATTCATTTCGTTGCATAAGGTGATTTCCAAATTTTTCTTGGAATAGGAGGAAACTTTAGAAGTGTTGATGAGCCAGGATTTATGACACCTAAAAAAAGAATTGTCATTCAATAAAGATTCAAAATGCTTGAGGTTTCTGCTCACCATGTAATTCTTGGAATTGTCACAATGAATCACACTGTAACTTTCTTTAGCCTCAATTGCTAAAATTTGCTCTAAGGGTAAAATCATTTGCTCTCCTTTATGAGGAATAATAATCCGATCAATCGAATCTTTCTTGAAGCTTTCTACTAAGTTCTTGTAATTCACTTCCATCTGATGACGACCTATTTTGTTTTGAACTCTCTCAATGGCCTCTTTCAGTCTTTTAATCTCAATCGGTTTCAATAAATAGTCAATAGCCGAAAGTTCGAAAGCTTTGATGGCGTATTGGTCGTATGCAGTGACAAAAATGATTTCAAACTCTATCTTCTCAAAGAAGTCGACAAGCTCATATCCCGCATGCTCGGGCATTTCGATGTCTAGAAAAACCACATCCGGACTCCATTTTTTAATGCTTTCAACAGCTTCCTTTACGTTTTTACACTGATCCAAAATTTGGATTTCCGGACAGTGTTTTTGAAGTAAAGTGGAAATCACATCTCTTGCTCTTTCCTCATCATCTACTATTATGGCTTTGATCTTTCTTGTCATTTTCAATTGTTTTCAAAGGGTAATCTTAGTTCCACTTTTGTTCCAATGGCTTGTCCCATCTCATCTGTAAGATCTACAAATTTGATTCCAAGTTCGGATTTGTAATAACTTTTTAAAATCTCCATTCTGTTTTCAATGGACTTAATTGAAATGCTTTTAGGTTTGTGGGCTTTTCTTGAATTGATTTCCATGGATCGGGAACGACCAATACCATTATCAGTAATGGTGCAAACTACCACATCTTTCAATTCAAAGGAGATTTCAATGGATTTAAAACCTTCCTTGTGGAGCAATCCATGTTTCACACTATTTTCCACAAAAGGCTGAATCAACATGGAAGGAATTCGAATGTCTTCTTCAATGTGATTGATGATTTTAAACTCAAAATCTTTCTTAAATCGCAAATCTTCCAATTCTAAATAGAGCTGAAGTATCTCAATTTCTTCTTCTATTTCTATGAATTCCTGATCTGAATAATTCAAAATTCGACGGACTAAATTGGAGAATTTGACAATGTAATCGTAAGAGTTTTCCGTGTCTTCTTTCAAAATCAGATCCTGAATCGAATTCAAGGCGTTGAAAATGAAATGTGGATTCATTTGAAGCTTTAAAGCGGTTAATTTTGATCCAATCAGCTCTTTTTCTTTCTCATTTTTAATTCGGATTCTTCTTAATTGATCACGCCAAACAATCACGATGAGTAAAATCACCGCAGAACCTACAATTAGATAAAACCACCAGGATTCCCAAAAAGGTTCTTCAATTTTAAAGTGGTACGAGATGACTTCCGACTCCACTCCATAATCATTAATGGCCTTGATCTCGAAAGTGTACGCTCCGGGACTCAATGAAGGGTATTTCACTTTGTTGGCCAAAAAATCCGAGGTCTCCCATTCGGTTTCTACTGGGAGTAATCGGTATTGATATTTCAATTTGCCTTTATGACCATAAGATTTTGCATTAAAATGAAATTCTATTTTGTTTTGGTCATAGGATAAGTTGGATTGTTCAAGCAATTGATTGGGTAAATCGTTAACTAAAAACTTGGTGATTTGAACAAATGGGGGAGTATCGTTTAATCGAAGTTGAAGAATGTCAATCAGTTGTAGATCTTTATTGGTAACCACAAACAACTTGTTTTTATGAATGGAGAAATCAAGTATTCTACTTCCGTTGATCACATTATTTAAGAATGGGAGTATGAATTCTTTTTTATCCATGTCGTAAATCTGCATACCCTCCGATGTGGAAATGAAAAGCAGATTTTTATAAGATTTAATAGCCTGGATTCGGTCGCTTATCAAGCCGTCTTTAGTGGTCATGGTTTTTGAAATACGGCCATTTTCATATAAATGAATTCCTTTGGTCGTTGTTCCGATATAAGCAACGCCATTTCTTTTTTCTAGTCCCGAACTGGTGATTTTATTTCCTTCAAACTGAATTTCTGTACTCACATTGTTTTTCACATGAAACATCCCTGTGACCGAAGAAATTAGCAAATCATTCACATTTTCTAGAGGTAAAATAGCATTGCATCTGCCTAGTTTGTAGATGTTTTTGATGTCAAAGCGGTCTTCTGCATTCATTTCCACATGGTAAGCGAATTTTGAAGTGGCAAATAAGAATTCCTTTTCACCCACCTTTCTGGATTCTTTGACTGCCGCAATGCTTTCGATTTCAGTTGAAATGCCTTCCTCGATGTCAATGCGTTCTATAGTCACCCCTCCATTAGACAGAAGAAAGTTTTTATAGAACTCTATGAAATGAATATTGACCGATCCATTCGAAAAAACTTCTGAAACTTCATGGTTTTTTGTTACCAGAAAGATATCGCCACTTTCCGATCCTAAAAATAAATCACCATTGGATCTGAATTTGGAAACAATGATGTTTTTGGTTCTCAATAATGGATCATCCTTGAAAGTGAGAATTTTTTGATTCTTGATGAAAAGTATTCCTTTCCCTAAAGTGGGTAACCATAAATTTCCTTCATAATCTTCCAAAAATCCCCCAATTTGGTAGTCTGCAAAAAGATGATGACCATCATAAAGAGGCTCCCCATTGGGGCCGAAAATGTACACACCTCCTTTTCGTAAGGTAAAGATGTAATTGTTTTCTTGGGTTCGGTAAACCATATGACTCACAATTCTTTTAGGCACATGATGGCGGTTCATTCGAAATTCATTCAATTTTTTACCATTCCAGCGGTAGAGAACAAAGTGGTTTGGACTGAAAAAAGTGTTGCTATTTTCTTTTTCATTAACGGTAGAAATCGGTGTTAATTTTTCCAATTCACTATCAAAAGCAAGTTTCGGGTAATTGTCGTGAATCACCTGTACTTCTCCTTTTTTTGAAATATGAATGTCTAGGTCACTTCTTAAATATAGGCTCTGGTCAGACTGAATTTCCATCTCATATCGATTGAAGATCAAGCTGTCGGGGAGTTGAACAAACACCTGAACGGAATCGTCTTTAATCTTCAAAACTTGACCGAATAAATTGAAACAATACAATTCGCCATTCCCGTTTTCTCTGATTCCAAAAGCTGACATGGCTTTTAAATGAGCAGTATTCAAAAATTTGTATTCATATCCGTCGTAGCGAATAATGCCCTTATTGGAAGTCATCCAAATATTCATTTCCCAATCTTGGCAAATACTATAGATATCTACACCAGACAATTCATCTTCTCCCAATTTTTGATACGAAGGATCCTGAGACCATCCTGTAGAGATGGAGAGAAAAAATAAATACGCTATTGCTATTCTGAAAATCATAGTGTTGCACCTGCAAATAAAGAATATTTCGAGATACACTCCTAATTCAGAAAAGGAATATTCGGGGTGATAAAAACAATTGGAATACACGAACGGTCTACGTTTTTTCCATCAGAATACTATCTTTGGTTTTCCGAATAAAAAATGAAAACGATGAAGAAATTAATTGTCACTCTTTTTATCACTCTAGTTTGCTCTTTAGTTCAGGCCCATGAAGGAATGTGGATTCCAAGTCTGATCAAAATGTATTACCCTCAAATGCAAGCCGATGGACTTAAATTGACTCCAGAACAGATTTACAATATCAATGGAAGTAGTTTGAAAGATGCGGTCATTCATTTTAACGGAGGTTGTACTTCCGAAATTGTTTCAGATAAAGGACTGATTTTAACGAATCATCACTGTGGATTTGGAGCCATTCAATCGCATTCTACTTTAGAAAATGACTATTTAAAAAATGGGTTTTGGGCCAAAAGTCTCCAAGATGAGTTGATCAATGAAGGGATGACCGCTACTCGAATCGTTCGAATAGAAGATGTGACAAGTCAAGTTCTTCAAGGTTTAGATCCCAACATGGAGTCGGCAGGTTACAGAATGAAAATAACTGAGAACTATAAGAAAATCATTGAGGACGCTAAAAAAGACAACCATTTTGAAGCAGAAATCGAGTCTTACGATTATGGAAATTCCTACTATTTGATTGTTCAGGAGGTATTTAAAGATATTCGATTGGTCGGAACGCCACCTTCTGAGATCGGTAAGTTTGGAGGAGATACAGATAACTGGGTTTGGCCAAGACATACAGGAGATTTTTCAGTATTTAGAATCTATGTGGGAAAAGACAATAAACCTGCAGATCCAAGTAAAGACAATGTTCCTTACAAACCACTTCATTATTTTCCAATTTCTCTGACTCCTAAAAAAGTAGGAGATTTCACTATGGTTTACGGCTTTCCAGGCCAAACAGAGGAGTATATTTCTTCAGCCAGATTGAAGTACATCATGCACACGGAAAGACCCATGCGTATTGCCTTAAGAGATAAAACGATGGATGTAATCAAAGCAGCCATGAGATCGAGTGATGAATTAAATCTGAAATATGCAGCCAAACAAGCTCGTATTGCAAATGCCTGGAAAAAGTGGAAAGGTCAGTTGATCGGTTTGACCAATATCGATGCCATTGCCATTAAAGAAGCTTATGAAGACAAGTACTTGAAAATGGCCGCAACAAAATCAGAATGGAAAAAATATGCGGATGCCCTAACCCTTTTCTCAGATCTTCAAAAAATGTATCAATCCTATGATGAAGCTTATGTGCTTCTGAATGAATACTGTTTTTATGGATATGGTCCTGAGTTTCTTAAAAATGCCAAAACACTGGATGCTTTGATGAAAGCCCTGGAGTCTGATGACCTGGAAAAGATTAAAAAAGCTAAAGAGACTGCCGTGTCCAAAGTGAAGGCTGTTTTCAAAAATTATGATCTGGAGACAGACCGAAGAATTTTTGAAGTACTCACTCCCGAATTTGTTAGGTTGATTTCAGAAGAATATTTACCCCTGTCCTTCCAAAAAGAGGAAGTGAGTAAATTAGCTGAAAAGATCTACAGCACTTCCATTCTTGTAAATGAAGAAGAACTACTTGACTTCATTGAAAAAGCTACGGCAAAAACAATGGAAAAGAAACTAGCCAAAGACCCGGGGTATCTGATTCATCAGGATTGTAATGATGTGTTTGAAACCAGACTCTTAAGCAATTTGAGACATTATTATACTGGCATGAACGAACAAATGAAGATTTATCTTGCAGGTAAATTTGAAATGTTTCCAGACATGGAACACTGG
>JAGQYP010000087.1 GCA_020436025.1 Crocinitomicaceae bacterium | reverse complement strand
AGCCTTGATGCGGAACTAAAATTGATGAACCGGAAGTGTAATTTGATTGATAATCATACCAACCAAGTGAACTGAAAGAAGTAATAGGCAGGCCTTCAAGTTGGATTGTATCGAAGACACAGGTCAAAAAGGTGTCCGTTAGACTTTGGAACTGAGGTAATGGTGCGAGGTCTACATAAATAGTAGTTGAATCAGAAGTTTGTACACCACATTCTGAAAAGGCTTTAACAGTTAAATAGCCAGGCGAGAAATTCTGTCCAAATTCAATCCAGACATTGTTTTTGTCTTGACCAATAAAATTGACTCCTCCATTAGAAATGTCTTGATTGTTAATTTTTGCTCCTTGTCCGGAATAAGACCAAAAATAGCCACTTGCATAATCTACAGAATCAATTTTGAATTGGAGTGTTTTGCCGGGGCAAGCTTCTGAAGAAAAGATAGAGAATGGAGTCATATATCCGGGTTCTAAGCATATAATAGCTAGCCCTTGTCTTGGTTGACCGTTTATTTGAGTTAATCCGGATGCAGAAATAAATAAATAATTATTGGATAGGTTCATGATTCGCTTTGGGTGGTCTTGAAAATTAAATGCACTTGCGTTAACGGATAGATTCCATTCTGTTAAAAGGGTGCCATTTTGATAATCGTATCCATATATATTGCCGTTTGATGATTGGGCTCGATAGATTTTGGTTTTATAGCAGTTGAGATCAGCAATTTCGCCAGAAAGTATAGGAATGTTTGGCGTAAAAATGATGTTTCCAAGGGTGTCGGTAAATCCAAATTTACTATACGAATTGTGTCTGACTGACGATATTATGGTGCCGCTTTCTTCATGAATAGTGTTGTAATAGTAAAAGGGAACAGGACTATTGGCGCTAATTAAATTGGGGGAAAAGCTATTATCATTGTTTCCGTTAATCGAAATTCTACCGAATGCGGTACCGTTTGGAGTGGTTTCACCGGCGAGATAGATTTTGTTCTGGTATTTAGTGATGTCAAAAACTTGATTAACACTTCCTTGAGTAGATGAAGCAAAATTGGGATCAAATAAGTTGTTGGTAAGATTGTAGCAGGCAAGATTGTAAAATATTGGAAGAGCGGTAGAGTAAATGGCTCCTGCAATGATAAGAGAGTCTCCAAATATTTCAAGATCGTTAATGCCAGCAACTGAATATGGCGAAGATCCGTTGGAGATATTCCAGTTTTTGTTAACGAATTCAAGATTTGATTGAATTTGATTGTATCGGATTTCTATAAGGCATTCAGTGCTTCCCAGATTGCCCAGATAGGAAGAAGTGTTTGGAGTTATAGTAGCAAAGTTGCCTCCTAAGAATATTCTCTCATTAAATACTGCGATGGTTTGAAATTGATCATCCATGTCGAGAATTGGATTGAAGGCTTGAATGGAAGATAAAGAGCTATTGATAAAGGCAATATTCTTTCTTGGGATTCCATTAATACTGGTGAAGTTCCCAACGACTATATAAGAGTTTGTCGGTTCAAAATAAGCGACATCGGTGATGTAACCTCCTGAATTTAAATTGAAAGCATAATTGGTTAACTGCTGGGCATAATTAACCAGGGTTAAAAAAAATGTGGTGATTAATATTAGGTGTTTCATTTAGAATTAATATAATTGCATTGGAATCCTAAATCCTTCACAAATATATGAAAACCACCGTTCAAATCAAGTTTATTTTATTAATTATTCAATTATTTGTAGTTGAACTCGCTTATTCTCAGAGGTATCAGACGTCTGAAGAAATTATTTCTTTCTGCGAACAGATTGATCAGGATATGAGGTATGTTGGAGAGTTGAACTTGGATAGCGTACCAAGTTTGCCTATTGGGATTCATAAAAATTTTGGGGAATTTGGAGTTACCATCGCCATTGATTCTGCCAATTTTCACACCAACGGAGCCTTTTTTGATGCCTATATGGCTCTCGAGATTCCTGGTATGAGAAACAAACTTGCATTTCGGGCAACAAATATTCAGTTTAATCCAAAAGGAGTTATAGGAGGTGCACTTTCCAGGTTAATGTTAGTTTCCGAGCATACCATTGAAATGGGACCGAATATCAATCTTGTCGTTCCCGGGGATGGAACCAATTACGTTGAATGGGATTGCAATGGTTTTAAAGCAGTTAATCTCAAAGGAATTTTTGAATTTTCAGAAAGTATCTTTGAGCCAATAGATGGAAAAGAGAAAGTAGAAGCATCATTTGAAGTTTATGCAAGTGACATCCGTAATATTTTAATAACTACTTCAATTTCTCCTTTTCAATTGAAGGGGAAGAAGGATTTTCAATTTTATATCCAAGATGCAGTTGTAGACCTAAGTGATGAAAAAAATCCAAATAATGCCGTTTTTCCTTCTCAGTATCATGAGATTTATCCATCCAATATAAATCTTTGGAGGGGTTTTTATCTTAAAGGAATTGAAATTGTTCTACCTGAATCATTGTCAAAAGGAGGGGAGCGAATTTCAATCGGAGCAAACGATTTAATCATTGATAATGCAGGATTTTCAGGAGAGATTTTTGTCAATAATTTAATTACAAGAGAAGAGGGAAGTATGTCTGGTTGGCCTTTTTCCGTTACTCATCTGGAAGTAGATTTTGTATGTAATAAAGTAGTAGGTGGAGGTATTGAAGGTGAAATTCATCTCCCACCAGTTGAACAATCTGATCTAGCCTATGAAGCAGAGATTCATGAGAACGCTTCTGGAAATTTGGATTATCATTTTCTGGTTTCATTTTCTGAACCACTGGTCATGGGACCTGCTAATGCAGAATTTCAATTACACCCTTCCTCTTATCTAGAAGTAAATGTGATTGATGATCGATTTCTACCAAAAATGGTGATTAATGGAGAACTGTCTATCAAAAGGAATAAAACTGAAATAGTAGGAATGGATTTTCAGAATATTACATTTTTGACAACAGCACCTTTTATTACCGACGGAGTATTTGAACTTACAGTGCCAGGTGATTCAAGTAAAATGGAAAATTTCAACATTCAACTTGATCGATTTTATATCCATTTTTCTGAAACGGCTCCTGTTTTTGGGGCAGATGTACGGCTAAATCTAGGAAAGAAACCAAGTGATAATTCCCAATCCGGATTAAGTCTGTCTGTTTCTTCCGGGTTTAAAATATTTACAAAAATCACAAATGTTCCCAAGACAGAATATGAGTATTACGATAAACAGGAGTGGCAGTTTGATCGTTTTGAAATAAGCTCAATCGGACTGGAGTTAAAGACGGGACCAATGCATTTGCAAGGGGTATTGGCATTTAGAAGAAATGATCCAGATTATGGTGATGGATTTTATGGTTCCATTTTTTTAGCAATAGAGCATGTATTAGACCAGCCTCTAACGGCTACATTTATGGGAGGAAAGGTGGATGGATTTAGGTATTGGTTTGTGGATATCACCGCTCCAATAAAAATTCCTTTGGTTGGAGGAGTAAATATCAATAAGATTCGAGGAGGAGCATCTTATCATGTCGAGGATACAAGAAGTATTGAAACACTAGTAAAAGCAGCAAATCAAGGGAGTTTTGCTCCTCCAAATGCTTATCTCCCAAATGAAGAGGTGGGCCTCAGTCTCCGTGCAGGTGTAGGTTTGGACTGGGCCAACGAAAGTATTGCCAACGCGGATGTACTTTTTTCAATAACATTCAATTCCTCCGGAGGCTTGCGTGAACTTTATTTCATGGGAAACATTTATTGCCTTGTACCAAGATCTGCCAGGTTTACAGGAAATAATAAAGTTAAAGGTGCTATAGTTGTTCATTACGATAACATGGAGAAAATACTTGATGCACAAATAGATGCAGAAGTGAATTTCTCCAATGTTGTTCAAGGAAACATGAATATGCACATGTACTTCAGTCCGGATTTGTGGTTTGTCAAACTCAATACTCCATCAAACCCAGCAAATGTGAATCTTTTAGGCCTTGCTTACATTAACACTTATCTCATGGTCGGACAGAATTTGGAGCCCTCCATGCCGCCACCGCAAATGGTAATGGATTTAGTAGGAATTCAATCCGCAACATCCAGAGATCCTCAGGCGATTTTGACAGGAGATGGATTTGCTCATGGTAGCCGAGTACAAATGGGAGGTGAACTCTCATTGGGTTGGCAGAGTTTTTCGATATATGGATCTTTAGATGTGGGAGCGGGGTACGATTTGACTATTTACAATTATGGTCCAAATGCCCATTGTCAAGGGGAGGTCGGACCAATAGGTATGAGAGGCTGGTACCTTCAAGGCCAAGTATATGCCTATATAGGTTTTGCTTTAGGTATTAGGGGTAAAATCGGAGGGACCAACTACGATATTAAGTTATTAGAAGCCTATCTAGCTATGTATTTAGCTGGTAAATTACCTAAACCAACTTATGTAGAAGGAGGTGTTGGTGTAAGAGCCACGGTTATTGGAATTTTTACTGTAAACTTTCATCTCAATTTCAGCCTAGGGGATGATTGTCAAATTGTTCAAACCTAATGAGATATCTGATTATTATCTTTTTTACTTTTTCGAATTTCCTTTATGGACAAGAAATGCTTTCAATAGGAGGCGTTTTTGAGAATACTTTACAAATTCGTATAGTGCCAAAAACGGTTGATTTGTATCAAAAAATAAGCAATTCTAAAATTACTATCGAAGTAATTCCATGGAAATCAAATGAACTACCCAAGAAGGAGGATTTTATAAATAATCCGGTTAAAGAATTAAAGGAAGCCAATGGGATTCAGTTGGGACTAAGCAAAAATGATAGTTCTAAATTCGATACAGCATCAATTATTCTTCATGACGGTATGCTGAATTCAAATGATTCGATGATCCAACAAATGATTTTTGCGAATTCGTTAGTACTCATGGGGTATGATAAGAAATTAGGTCAGGATTTGGGTTTGTATTACGAGATAAAAGTTGAATGGAAGTCACCTAATATTGGATACAAGATTACAATGAATGGAATTGATGAAATTTTAGGTTTTGTATCAATGGAAACATTGCCTTTCATTCAGTTTGACTCACTAAAGGCTATTAAGGACAAATCTGAAATAACCTTAGAATGGAAGGTGCAAACTCTCAATAAAACATTTTCCTCCTTTAATATCTATCGATCTATTGATGGAAGGAGTTATGATAAGATCAACAAGCTTCCATTTTTTCACATGTTGACATCAGACGAAAAGGAAGATAAACCAGCAAGATTTGTTGATAGAGATATTGATCCAGGAAAGACCTATTTCTATAAAATCGAGGGTATTGATCATCTTGGAAATCAGAGAGGCATGTCAAATGTTGTAAAAATACAGTCAGCTAATCCAATATTAGGTCAGATTTTCATTTCAGATATCAGATTAATTGAGGAGAAATTAAAAGTAGAATGTACTTTTCGTTCAGACTCAAATAACTTATCCAGAATACATAAGAGTTTTTTATTTGTTTGTGACAGTATTTATGGTGCGTATAATCAAGTAAACTCAATTCCTTATAAAGGTGAAGTGGGTAATCACTTCGTAAAATCAAATAAACTTAAAAGCAGAGGTTATTTGAAAATTTGTTTGGTTTCTGAAAGCATGGATTCTCTTTGGTCAGAACCTAAATATTTCTTTTTTAGAGATAGTATTCCCCCTAAATCCCCTGAAAATTTAATAGGAGAAGTTGATTCAAATGGAATAGTAATATTACGCTGGAGTAAGGTCAAGGACGAACTATTGGGGTATAGGATATATAGAAAAAATAGTGTAGGAGAGGAGATTGTTGAGATCACGGATAGACTTAATCAAGATACTTCATTTGTGGACTCGATTTCGCTTCAAAATTTAACAAACAAAATCTTCTATGCTGTAAGTGCTGTAGATCACAATCACAACAATTCACTTCTATCCAAAACTATTGAATTGATAAAACCTGATTTGATTCCACCAAGCCCATCTATTTTTGGCCCGAGCTTAATTAATCAAGATGGAATCGGTCTAACTTGGGTTCTATCAGGAAGTAACGATGTGAGTTCCGTAATTCTTCAAAAAAGAGACTCTAGTGGATTTAGAAACGTTTTTGAAACGGATAAAGACACTTTTTATTTAGATACTGAAGTTGAAAATGGAAGAATCTATACCTACAGACTAAAAACCAATGACCACAGTGGAAATGAAGGTTATTCAAAAGAATTTCATGTTACGTATGAGTTAGGTTTTCGAACCGGAATTCGGAAATTAAGTTTTGATTTGAATCGAGAAAGTCAAATCATTAATCTAAGTTGGAAAAATCCCTCTGAGATCTACGCAGTATACATTTATTTAGGTAAGGATGATGGTCCGATAAGATTATACAAAACCCTCTTCCAAAACAAAGAAAGCTTCCGTTTCCAGAAGCTTCCAGTGAATCATGTGTATCGTGTTCAAGTTCAGACCATGGATGCCCATGGCGTGCTATCCGTTTTATCTGATGTTTTGGAAATCGACTATTAGATTTATTGAAATGACCTGAAACACAACGTTTTCATTTTATCCTTCAATTGAAATGGGGCAAATCATTAATTTGTAGTATATTCAGATTTTTCATCTGCACTTGAAAGAGGTTAAACACATATCACACAAAGAACTACAAGAAACACGCTTGTATCGAATCGCCATGTTTGTGGTGATTTCCATGTTTATGGCCCATGGCGCCTTCATTGGGTTGTTTTGGTATTTGGGGGTACAGGAATTGGCCTACTTGAACCTGTTTTTTAGCATGCCGATGATTCTTACGGGCTTTTATTGCGTGCAGCGAAAATGGATCTGGACCTTAGCTTTTGTCAGTTTTACTGAAATTTTGGTGCATGCCATTGTGGCGATTTACTTTATTGGCTGGGAATCAGGATTTTACTTTTACTTATTGGTTTCGGTTGTGGTGACCCAATCATATCCTTGGAAAATGTTTGCCAAATTCATCATGGTTTTGATTTTTGGTGGAATTACCTTGGCCATGTATTTATTCTTCCACGAAACAAAATATTCATTGGAACGGGAGATTGTTCAGGGATTGTATGTGATGAACATGGTGGTTGGAGTGGGAATTACTGCTGCTTATGTTTGGTATCAAGTGAAAATGTCGATGACCTTCGAAAAAGAACTGGATGCCGCCAATGCAGATTTGAAAGAGAACAACGACCTGATTTTAGAGCAAAAAACAGAGATCGAAGAAGCGCACAAGGAGATTAAGGATTCCATTTCTTATGCGAAAAGAATTCAGTCGGCCATTTTGCCTCCGGATTCGATGATCAAAAAGCATTTACCAAA
>JAGQYP010000086.1 GCA_020436025.1 Crocinitomicaceae bacterium | reverse complement strand
CAATCCTATGACGGTGGAAGGAGTGGCATTGGGAAGAAAATTATTTTGGGAACCCATGTTGAGTGGAAATAATACCATGTCTTGTGGGACATGTCACGCACCTCAAGCGGCTTTTTCAGATACAAATCAATTTAGTACAGGAATTACTGGAGCTGTTGGAACAAGAAATTCCATGGCTTTGATGAATCTGGGTTGGCAACAGTTTTTCTTTTGGGATGGACGCGCAGCTACTTTGGAAGATCAAATATTCGAGCCCATTCGAAATCCAATTGAAATGAATGATACTTGGGTGAACGTTGTTTCCAAATTACAAGCCGATTCACAATATCCGGGCTTATTTGAAGACGCATTTGGCGAACCAGGAATCGATTCAGTTAAAGCTTCTAAAGCCATTGCACAGTTTTTAAGAACCATGATTTCCGCTGATTCGGATTTTGACGTCATGTATAAATTCTACAATGGATTTTCACTCACTTCCACTGAAATGGCAAGATTCCAAGCGATTTCTCTGGATGCAAAAGCAGGATATGGATTGGTACAAGATCTTTCTGGAGCAGACTGTGTGCATTGTCATCAAGGACCTTTCATGCAAGTGATGGATTATTCAAATAACGGTTTGGACGCTGTTTTAACTGATTTAGGTTTAGGCGAGGTAACAGGAGATCCACAAGATTATGGGAAATTTAAAATCCCCACCTTACGCAACATAGAATTGAGTGCACCTTACATGCATGATGGACGTTTTCAAACATTGGAGGATGTTGTGATGCACTACAGTTACGACATTCAAGCAAGTTCTCCAAATTTGGATAAAAACAGATTGGAATACTGGCAACAAGGAGGAGTACAATTGAATACGACCGAAATCAATCAAGTAGTTGAATTCCTCAAATCCATGACGGATATGAATTTCGTTAATAATCCGGATTTTCAAGACCCTAATTAGTTTAGGAATTAAGAATTAAGAATTAAGAATTAACAATTAAAAATTGGGTTTTTTCTAGGACTTCTGGGAGGATTTCAATCCTCGGATGAGATGTTTTTGAAGTTCTGAACCCTATTCTGCAGGATGAATCAGAATCTTTGAGTTTTTTTCAAATTAAAAAATCTTGGATTTAAGTCGTGCGAGTCATTTGTAACCCCGTGACTTCAGTCCGGGGTGGAAAAAGTGCAAAACCTATAATCTGAAAGTCTGAGGTCTAGAGTCTGAAAATCTAATATCTAACCAGCGACTTCAGTCCGGGGTGAAAAAATGCGAAACCAATAATCTTGCAATCTAGAGTCTGAAAATCTAATATCTAACCCAATAATCTGACAGTCTTGAATCTTGAATCTAAAAATCTTATCATCCGGATATCCATACACCCAAAAATTAACACAAAATTTTTGTCCCTCTTTTTAAATAGCCTAATTTTACACTTTAATTCAGAGGAAAACAGATTTTATGTTTGATCACAAGAGACTCACTACTGAAGAAAAATGTCTTCAACTCAATTTGGATCTGGGGATTTACGGTTCATTTGCTGAAATCGGTGCAGGACAAGAGGTTGCTGCGAATTTTTTTAAGGCTGGGGGTTCTTCTGGAACCATTGCTTATACGCAGTCGGCTTACGACATGAAAGTATCGGATTCTCTTTATGGAGAATGTTCTCGTTATGTATGTGAGGAGCGTCTTGTGACCATGTTGGATAAGGAGTTCGACAAAACGGTGACGACTTTGAGTGAGAAAAAGAAAGACACTCGATTCTTTGCTTTTGCCAATACGGTTGAATCTCTGAATTACCATAAGACTAATCAAGGTCAAGGCTGGGTAGGAATTCGTTTCCAGTTAAGACCTGAAACTCCTCCGAATGATATCATCTTGCACATCAAAATGCACGATAATTCGCACAAAAGACAACAAGAAGCTCTTGGGATTTTTGGTGTGAATTTGATTCATGCTTGTTATTACCACAACGATGACATCAAATATTTTTTAAAAGCTTTAACTCATCGCTTGCCAAGAGAGCGAGTTGAGGTGGACATGCTTCGTGTAAAAGGTCCGGATTTTGAAAACGTGGACAACCGAATCATGGCCTTGAATCTTGTAAAAATGGGATTAACGGATGCTACCATGTTTGATTTGACAGGAGATGTACGTCAGCCGTCTACGGCACTTTACAAGAAGAACATTCTTTTGGTTCGTGGGCGATTCAGACCCATCACTTTCGTTCATTTGGATATGGTGGAAGCGGGGTATCAGCAGTTTTTGAAAGATAAAGAAGTTAAAAAAGACAAACTTGAAGTTGTTTTTGAATTGACTTTGAAAGATTTGACTCACGACGGGAAAATATCAGATAAAGATTTTGTGGATCGAGCAGAATTGATCTCTTCCATGGGGTATACTGTGATGATTTCAAATTATTTGAAACACTACAAAATGGTGGATTATCTTTCAGGATTGAACAGAGGAAAGAAAATCGGAGTTTTATTGGGGATTTATCAGTTACAAACCATCTTTGAAGAGAAATATTACGATAATTTAGCTGGAGGTTTGTTAGAAGCTTTTGGTCGCGGATTTGGTCACAAAATGAAGTTGATGGTCTATCCAGCCAACGATGTAGAAACCGGTGAATTGTATGATTTCCCAAAATTCAAAGTACCTGCAAATCTGAAAGGTTTATTGCAATACATGATAGACAACAATAAACTGGAAGGAATTGAAGGTTACAATGAGAAATATTTGAACATTCATTCCGACGATGTATTAGGAAAAATAAGAGCAGGAGCTGTCTCTTGGGAAGATGATGTTCCTGAGAATGTTGCCAAGGCCATTAAGTTCTACAATTTATTCGGATACCATAGCCCGGAAGTGATTACTCCTTAATTGGCTTTTTCTTCCTCTTCTTGAGTAAATACAATCGTTTTCACGAAAACACCTTCCTTGTAAACATCTGAAGTGATGGGTTCGCCATATTGATCGTAATAAATGGAATTTCCATGTCTTAGACCATCTTTGAATTGCATGTCCAAGATCTTTTGCTTTCCATCTTTTGTATACTTCTCACACACACCCGTAAATTTTGCTCCGTTGTATAGATAAGTACTGATTTTATCAGTTCCCAATTGTTCCACTACTAATTCATCACAGTCACAAGAAAAGTTTTTGTTGATCTCTTTCTTATTTCCATTGATGTATTGTTCTTCGGTCAAAATCACATTCTCCTTGGAATAAATCCGATAATACCCATGAATCTTTCCATCCAAATATTGAATTTCTTCCATTCTGGCTGTGCTGTCATCCGGATAATTGGTTGTACAAATTCCAGTAAAGGGTTTGTCCTTGAAATACTGAATGTTCTTCACTGAATCCAAAGCCAATTCGGAACAATTACAAGAAGGAAGATCCGAGGTCTTCTTGAAATTACCAAGTTCTTGTTTGTCTTTTGGCTCTTCAGGAGTGGATTCGGTCTGACAAGCTGCCACAAAAGCAATGAGAATAAGTATTATACTATTTTTCATTTTAGTCTGATAATTTTGATAAATCTGTTAGGATAATTGCTGTCATAATAATTTGTTCGAACCACGCCATTATTTTTTGGTGCTGAGGAACTATGAGTGAAAATCAAACAATCGGGTTCGTTGTCCATCACAATTCCTAAATGCCCAACATGTGCTCTGTCTTTATGGCCGGTGAAAATAATCAAATCTCCCTTTTTCGCCTCATTTAATGGAATTTGTTTCCCCATTTTGGAAATCGCCTTACTCGAATGAGGCAATTCAATTCCCAATTGTTTGAAAACGAAGCGTACAAATCCCGAACAATCAAATCCTTCCATCGATTCTCCTCCCCATTTGTATTGGGTACCCAAGCAAGAACCTTCAATATGCTCTAACTTAGCAAGATCCAAGGAAGAAGAGTCGGTAGTTGAAACCAAACTATCTTCTACACCATTGGCCATCCCGATGGAGGAAATGAAAAGAAATAAAAATGTACTTAACGCATTCTTCATACTGCAAAATTAATATTTACTATTTTTAAAACTTCTTAAAAAAGTTAAAATGCCACATATTAAGAATGCATTGATCCGATATCGTATCATAGATCGATGCCTGAAGAACAAATACAAGCCTTTCCCAACCAAGCAAGATTTGCGTCAAGCCTGCGAAGATGCGCTATTTGGAAGTACAGTGGGCGAACATATTTGCGATTCAACTATTGAGAAGGACATGTTTGCCATGAAAATGGAACACGATGCTCCTATCAAATATTCCAAAAGAGAGAAAGGCTATTATTACGAGGATCCAGAATTCAGCATTAATGATGTGCCTTTGAATGAAGATGATTTGGAATCCATTCGGTTTGCGGCAGAAACGCTTTTCCAGTTTAAGGATGTTCAAATGTTTCGTCAGTTTGGATCCACTTTGGACAAAATCATCAATAAAGTAAGTGTAAGTCAAAATTTTTCCGAAGAAGAAGAGAGCATTATTCAGTTTGAAAGTGCGCCATCGGTGTCGGGACAAGAATATATCAATGCACTTTTAAATGCGATCAAGTTTAAAAACATTGTAGAATTTGAATACCAAAATTTCAAAGGAGGAAAAAAGAAGAAAAGAAGGGTTGTGGGTTATTTACTCAAGGAATACAGAAACAGATGGTATTTGATCTCGTATGACCTCTCCAAAGAAGCGGTAATTACTTATGGTTTGGATCGAATGGATCAGGTGGAAGTATTGGATGAAACCTATTTAGGTGCACCTAATTTTAACGCAAAGAAATTCTTCAAACATGCCATGGGAATTACCTCAGGAGATCAAGAACCTGTTGAAGTACTTTTTAAAGCGGATGCAGTCGCGGCGAAATACATCAATTCCCAACCATTACATTCCTCACAGAAATTGATCAAAGAAGGAAAAAATAGAGCAACATTTTCTATTATTGTCTACGAATCAGAAGAACTCTACAGAACTTTCCTAAGTTACGCCGGACAAATCGAAGTAACCAAACCGAAAGAAGTAAGAGAAGAAATGATACGCAGAGCAAATGAACTGATTAAGAATTATGAAGAATAATTATAAGTGCAAAATGCAAAGTGCAAAATTCAAAGTGAAAACTCAGTATTTCTCACCATTTTGCAATTTGAATTTTGCATTTTGAACTAAGAAATATGGGTTCTATTCTATTTGAACAAGAGCAATTGGGTTGATAAAAAAATACGAACTATAATTATAGATGCAAAGTCAATAATGCGAATGAGTTACCATTTTGCACTTTGAATTTTGCATTTTGAACTTAAAAACATGGATTCTATACTATTTGAAATTAAAGGAAAAACAGCCTGGATTACATTGAACAGGCCGAGTGTGTTTAACAGTTTTAACCGAGAAATGGCTTTGGCCTTGCAATCTAGATTGGACGAATGTGAAAAGGACGCCAATGTACGTTGCATTGTGATCAAAGGGGAAGGAAAAGCTTTCTGTGCAGGTCAGGATTTGGCGGAGGCGATTGATCCAAACGGACCAGAATTATCGACGATTGTTTCTCAACACTACAATCCAATTATTGAAAGATTGAGAAAAATTGAAAAGCCGATCATTGCCGGAATTAATGGAGTGGCTGCAGGAGCCGGAGCGAATATTGCTTTTGCTTGCGATATTACCATTGCAACCGAATCGGCAAGTTTCATCCAAGCATTTTCTAAAATCGGTTTGATTCCGGATTCAGGTGGAACTTATACTTTACCAAGATTAATCGGGATGGCAAAAGCTAGCGCATTGATGATGACGGGTGAGAAAGTAAGTGCTCAGGATGCCGAGAAAATGGGTATGATTTACAAATATGTAGCCGATGCTGACTTCGAAGCAGAAGTAGAAAAAATGGCAGCTTATTTGGAAAACATGCCTACAAAAGGTCTTGGATTAACGAAAAGAGCTTTGAATCAGGCGCTGACAAATGATTTAACGAGTCAGTTGGCTTTGGAGGATGAATTGCAAACTGCAGCAGGAAAATCCTATGATTACAATGAAGGTGTAAACGCCTTTTTAGAAAAGAGAAAACCAGAATTTAAAGGAGAATAAGATGATAAAAGTTGGAGTAGTTGGATGTGGAACCATGGGCTCAGGAATAGCTCAGGTTGCAGCTACAGCAGGACACCATGTCTTGGTATATGATAAAAACTCGGAGCAAGCCTACAAAGCCGGAGAAAAGTTGAAATCCATCATGGATCGACTGGTTGAGAAAGGGAAAAAAACACAAGAGGAGGCAGACGCTATTGTTTCAAGAGTAAAGTTTATTGACAATTTAGCCTCTTTTGATGAATGTGGATTGGTCATCGAAGCCATCGTCGAAAATATCGATATCAAACATATCATCTTCAAAGAATTGGAGGACGTGGTACCGGAAGATTGCATTTTAGCGACCAATACCTCTTCACTTTCTGTTGCTTCGATTGGTTCGGTTTTGGAACATCCGGAGCGCATGGTCGGACTCCATTTTTTCAATCCAGCTCCATTGATGCCTTTGGTTGAGGTGGTTCCCGCAGTACAAACAAAAGCCGGTTTGGCCGAAGAATGTAAAAAACTGATGGAAAGCTGGGGTAAAGCGCCTGCAATTGTTAAGGATACTCCAGGTTTTATAGTAAACAGAGTAGCCAGACCATTTTACGGGGAAGCGTTAAGAATTTATGAAGAAGGATGGGCTGATTTTGCGACCATCGATTGGGCAATGACCGAATTGGGTGGATTCAAAATGGGACCTTTTACTTTGATGGATTACATCGGAAATGATGTGAATTATGTGGTAACAGAAACTGTTTTTGCTTCTTTCTATTACGATCAAAGATACAAACCCTCATTTACTCAGAAAAGACATAGTGAAGCAGGGTATTTGGGAAGAAAATCTTGTCGTGGATATTACGATTATTCAGAAGGAGCCGTTCAACCACAACCCAATAAAGATGAGGTTTTAGGAAAGAAAATCATGGATCGCATTCTGTGCATGTTGATCAATGAAGCTGTGGACGCGGTTTTCTGGAATATTGCTTCCATAGAAGATGTGGATCTCGCCATGACCAAAGGTGTAAATTACCCAAAAGGTCTACTAAAATGGGCAGATGAAATTGGTTTGGAAAAGGTATTGGCCAACTTAGAAGATCTTCAAGATAAATTCGGAGAAGACCGCTACCGACCAAGCTATTTGATGAAACAAATGGTGAAGGAAGGGAAAACGTTTTATTAATTAAAAGTTAAAAATTAAAAATGCAAAATTGGGTACTCGGAATTACCATTGTTAATTTTTCATTTTTCATTATTCATTAAAAACATGTTTTCAGATCACGGACACAAGATATTAATGCTGAATTCGAAATGCGAAATGCGGAATTATTGTCCCATTAATCATTCCGAATTACGAATTCCAAATTCCGAATTATGAAATACTCAGATCACGGACACAATATTAAAATGCTGAATTCGAAATGCGAAATTATTGTCTCATTAATCATTCCGAATTCCGAATTCCAAATTCCGA
>JAGQYP010000085.1 GCA_020436025.1 Crocinitomicaceae bacterium | reverse complement strand
AATTGAACTGATCGGATACAGCATTGACTCCCCTTTTCAGTTGGTAAAATCTACTTTGAAGCGATCCCTTTTTGCCAGAGATTTGAAAACACATGCAGACCAGGTGATTTATATTGCCGGTTATTATGTGGCTCAGAAAAAAGTAAAGACGGTCAAACACGAACTCATGAAATTCGGTTGTTTCATAGATCAGGAAGGCCAGTTTTTCGACACGGTACATTTTCCCGACACCCTTTCAAAATATCCGCTTCAAGGAAGAGGTTGTTATTATATCATGGGCAAAGTAGTCTTGGATTTTGGTTACCCAAATGTCGAAGTCATCAAAGTGAAAAAATTGGAATGGAGGGAGAGGAGTGAGTTTTTTGAGCAAGAGGGGCGAGCAAGAGTAGGGAGCAAGAGTGGGGAGCAAGAGTAGGGAGCAAGAGCAAGAGTAAGAGCAAGAGTAAGATAGTTGCTTAGATAAATAAAAAATCATTTTTCATTCTTAATTTTTCATTTTTCATTCAAACGGCACATCCTTTGCTTTATCTATGTAAATTGTTGTGATGCGAAATTTGTTGTTTTGGTTTGGGGTTTGCTGTCTGAGCTTTATTTATTCTCAGGGAGAACATGAATACTATGACTATATGGTAGTTCAAAAGGACACTTCTATTGAAATGACTTTTTCTGCAAGCAAACCCAATGGGAGATGGAATTCGGATGAATGTTGGAAGGCGCGTTCTTCGAGTCGTGTTTCGGGCTATATTAAGTATATGGATAGTTTGGAAGTGGATTCCATACATCAAATTTTCAAGAAAATTGCTTTGCCTTTGTTGGGAGAAAGAGTATTCAATCGCACATTTCTTTATCATGCTGATTTATATAATGTAGATAATCCTTACAATCTAGATAGCTCTATTATTGTAGAATACCAGAAAGAACAGCCTGCATGTCTGAAAATAAAATGGGAATTTGACTGTTATTTCATGTTTGAAGACAGCATTTGGTTTCCTTTCAAATTGTATTTCGATTTGAATCATCGGAGCATGTACACTTCAAGTATCATAGAGAAATTAAAGAATTTACCGCACTACCGTTTAATGGATCCGGCCCAGATTTATATAAAAGCCAATGCCGATCCCTTCATGAAAAATTATCCAACCAGAAAGTATTTTGATTTGGCTTATAGCGAGAAATTACATTATTTCTATTTCACTTCTCATTCGCCAACTGAAGAAAAGCTTTTAGAGGTCACCAAGCACTCCAGTTTGAGTTTGCACAGACATCTTTTTTTGGACGCTTTTGACGGAACAATATTGTGGCGTGCGAAAGTCAAACATTTTCATGAAAGTGTCGGTTGTGTGGTGAGCTGGAATCAGATATTTCCACCGAATACTTTGATGGAGTAAAAGTCAAAAAAGGGTAAAAAATGCCCTAAATCGAAAATATCCGATTCTAAAACGGAAAAAATTAACATTGGCCACAGCCCTTTGTTAACATAGGCTTAACATTAAAAGTTGATCAAGCCCTTTAAAAATTAAGTAACTAAATATTTGGAAAATCGTTCAATTAACATTACCTTAACATTCATAACGTATAGGTAACACCATTTAAAAAGGAGAAATTATGAGAGTTTTAGGATTAATGATGATAGCGATAGGCCTTATGTTTTCATGCCAAAAGGCAGATTTCAGTGACTTGGATACAGATAAGTATCAAGTGCAAGCAAGGTTGGATGCAGGAGAAACTCCAATTCAGATTTTGAATTCAGGTGTTCCTGTAGATTACATTATGGGAAAGGTTTACCAAAACGGTTATATCTTCTATTTGAATGCTGAAACCGGTGAAGGGTTAGTATGTAGTAAAACAGACATCTTCAATGATTCATTCCAAACTTATTACAATGTATGGGGAGACGCTAACTTTGCGCTTCCTCAAGGTCTTCAATTGGAAGATGGAATTGGAGCTGGCGAAAATAATACAGCTGTATTAGCTCCTATCTGTGGTGAAAGTTCATCTATTTTGAATGGAGTTCAAACGTTCACAACAGAAAGTGGTTGGTATTTGCCTTCTAAAACTGAATTGATGGCCATGCACAACAATTTACATAGATTGAGATTGGTAGATTTTAGTTTAGAATATTACTGGACATCCAATGTTGAAGAAAATAAAGTGGTTTGCATCGATTTCTCGACAAACGATATCCCACAACCTGTTTTGGTAGCACCTACAGCGGTGATCAGAGCTAAGGCGGTGAAAAAGTTTTAGAATGAAAGAATTGAATTCTTCATTTTAATTTTAAAGTTAAAAAAAAGCGGTGGAAGCGTCCATCGCTTTTTTTTGTGCCTAACTTTTGGGGTTGTTACACGGAGTTTCACGGTGAGGCACGGCGATGCACGGAGAGGTTCATTGTCAATAAAAGAATAAGAACAACATGAGGGCTACATTCAATACTATAAGAATATTTGTCCATCCAGGTACCACCTGTCGTATAATCGATAGATACACTTTATGTACTCTTGCAAATTGCTGTTAGAAGAAGTTCATATTGTTCCCAAACTGGACCAATGATATCCGTTAAGGTATCCAATTCTTTATCCATTTTCATGTGGTAAGGTTCCACATAAACCGAATCCTCATCCAAAAACAAATTCCCAAGATGAATGCCTTTAAAATCGACATAAATTCTATTGGAATGATCGATGGTCAATTTCCAGTTTTCATTTTGAATGGAATAGTAATCCACCATCATGGATGTATCTCCTTGCACAGAAGAAACACTCACTCTTTCATGCTTCCCTTTATGTCGAATGTATGCTTTTACTTTATTGAAAGAATCTGATTTATGGGGAGCAATACGGGCAATTGTATCTGTTTTCTTTTCGATTGGTTTTGAATTCGAACTTGAAATTTCATTTTGACTGCAACTGATGAATAGTAAAAAAGTGAACCCAATAAAAAAGTATCTAGTAATTTTCATGAAAAGGGAATTTGAAACCTCAAGATAAGCGTTTTAGAATGATCTCGGAACTAAAGTGCAAACAACAGCATTCCAATAACTAAGATCAGAATTTGAAAAGCAAAAATCGCCAAACCAAATACAATCCCCTTCTTACCCGAAACAAAGAGGGTTTTAAAGCTAATTTTCAAACCAATGGCAGCCATTGCAACAGTCAAAATGATTTTTCCTGAAGTACTCATTACTTTAAGAAATGATTCAGGTAGATCTACCATGGAGCTTAAAATGGTAATTCCGATAAAACTCCACAAATACCAAGGCAATTTGAAATGTTGCTTCCAGTGGGTGACTTTTCCCCGATTCACTAAAAAATTGAAAAAAATGAGTCCGGGCGACAACAAAGCGACACGAGCCAATTTGATCGTAATCGAAGCTTCACCAACCTGATCGCTCATAGAATAAGCTGCTCCAGCAACATTACCTACAGAATGTAAAGAACCGCCAATCAGTAAGCCCATCTGATTTACATCCAAATGCATTTCAGCAAGCAAAAAAGGTAAAACAACCATGCCAATGCTTCCAAATAAATTGACAACAGCCATGGCAATTCCGACATCTTCTTTGTCTTCGGTAACACTCGGTGAAAGTGCTGCAATGGCGGAGGAACCACAAATGGCTGTTCCAAAACCAACCAACCAACCCGTTGATCCAGGACACTTCATTTTTCGTGCAAAATAAAAGGTAAACAGTAAGACCAAAAGCACCATAACCGCGATAATTCCAAAACTAGCCCCTCCGATTTTGGCTATATGAGTGTAGCTGATGCTAAAGGCCAGAAAAAGAATCGAAAGCTCTAATAATTTGCCACTTGTGAAGCCGATGCCTGTTTTGAAATCCGAAGGAATCTTCCATAAATTCCCCAAGAGCATCCCTAGAAATAAAGCCAGAATAATACTGCTGATCACAAACACATCCGGAAAGAAATGAGTTGCACCGTAGGCCAACAGCCCAATCAATAGTGAAAGCGAAATGCCTTTGTATTCTTTTTTTAGTGTGTTCAAGTTCGATCTTTTGTACAAAAATAGGAGCCCGATCTTGATTCTTTGGTAACATTAGTCACCCCGCCTCCCTTTGACCAAAGTACAATTTATTTCTTGTTCAATTTTGTCGGCAAGACTAATCTTTCACAATTTTAACAGAAGAGAATATTCCGTTTTCCTCTTTTACCTGAAGCAGGTATATTCCGGACTCTAAAGAAGACACATCAACGAAATCTGCAGAACCTTTGAATTTGATTTGCCCCATTAAAGAAATGAGTTGCCATTCTTTGATTTTCGAATTGGATTGAATGAATAATTGGTCTTTCACTGGATTTGGATAAACAAGTAAATTTAAATCCTCTTGCTCCTGAATCTGTAGAGTATTGCAATCAATATTTAATTGTGTGATCACTAAAGATTTTTGTCCCGGGTCTGGGATAGTCATCTGGTCATCCAAATTGATAGTGCTGTTTATGATTAAAGAAAGATCGAAACTATTCGTACAGTCTCCACTAAACTGGTAACTCGAAATTTCACCTCGAAACTCCAATTCTTCTACCAAGGTAATTCCTCCTCGGAAGAGTTTGATTCGCAAACTATCAGTTAATGAAGCATGCTCTTTATTGTAAATTAAAATTGCCTTATCGTCAAATGCTTTTAGTTCAATGTTATCATAATTGAAACTGAAAATACCCATATCTAAGGCCAGTGAATCCACTTCATTTCCGTTAAAATCAAAATGCCTGATCATGTGTGTCAGATCCAACAAGGATGTGCCGTAATTTTCGACGTTGAAGAAATAGAATCCATCATCATTAGCTGCCACTCGATGATGAAAATCAAAAGTTTCATACGGATAAGGATGTGCGTTTTGGTAAGCTAAAAGTGCATCATACAAAATCATATAATTCACATAGCCGGTCTGATTTGAAGGAACCGGAATCTGATTGCCATCAACAATAGCCTGTTCTTGTCCATTTGCTGCAACCACAACATGAATAGCATTTGACTGGTCTTCAAAAGTTTCTACATCTACCATGTTTACATCATATACAGTATCCACATTGGTTGTACTAAAACCCATCGATGTGAATTCGCCTACCAAGCCATAATCCAACCAAGCAGTTGAACTCGCTGTACAAAATATTTTCGCTGGTGTGTTGGATGAAAGTCGGGCGTTGTAGCCCTCCAAACCTGGGATTTCAACCACATTATCCAACGCATTATTTGGCATGAGTGCTATACTAAAAAAGTGATCCGGAGCAATATTCGTAGCTTCAACAGAAGTAGTTGTGAGTGCCTGACCCACCATTAAAATCTTTCCTGAATTATCAAAAGTAAGATCACTAATGCGACTCCAGCCAGAAAGTGTTTTGTCCCACATAATCTGACCTTGAGCATTGATGTAGCGCACTGTATTTTGCTCCCAAAATCTAGAGTTTGCAATGGAATCTGCCGTTGAGATGACTAGAATGCGATCGCCATTGGTCAAATTTTCCTGAACTGACACACGAGTGATTTCCTGATTGTACAGAGAATCCACCTCAACCTGTGTTTGAGAAAAAGAAGTGATTTCGTTAAAAAATAGTGTAAATAGACCAAGAAGAAAGTAGTGCGAATTTGATTGCATAAATAGTAGTTTTACTTTCTATTTAGACCAAGAAAAAGTGCTTTTCGTTGCATTTGAACAGATTAACTTCCAGCTAATGGAGTCCCGAATATTCCAACAGCCATTTCCGCATATAACAGAATTAAAAGCAATAACAAAATGGAGTAAAAAAAGATTTTCTTTTTATTGTCCTTAATTTTTCGAGCTGCAATTTCAAATAAAAAGCCAAAGCCATAAAGCACAATGGCTGCCATGATAAAATCGAAAGTTGTCCAATTGACCTCATCCGAAAACTGCATGGCAATAGCTGGAACTAACAGAATAACTGTGACAGTGATAATGATATATGCTAATCTTTTGTTCATGACAGTATTATAAACTAAAAATAGCTCTAATTATTTTAATGATTTGTGAGAACCGTCACAAGAAGGCATTCTTTTAGATAAACCACAAACGCAATCATCCATTCCTTTTCCTATTAGAATACGAGGAATGAATTTTTCAACTCTGGTCTCTCGGGTTTTGGATTGTTTAGCTTGTGCAAAATGCATCAAATAGGCTCTTTGTCGGCCAGGGGTTAAATTTTCAAAAGCTTTTTTCAGTTTTTCATTTTGATCCAATTGCACTTGAAACTCTTCCACCACTTCCATTTCAGATGGCTTTTTGGATTCAACTTTCATTCCGGAACGTTCATTTTCGATCGCCTCAAAAACAAAGGATTTAATCTGTGCTTCTACTTTCAAAATTTCCTTGACAGAAGTAAACCGCATCTGTCGCATGGAATTGGAATTTTCTCCGGCCTGGATGAGTAATTGGTCTGGATCCGTCAATAAAGAACCTTTAAAAAACATCAGGCTACAATAGTTCTTAAAGCCATTGATGGAAACGATATTTTTCTTTTGATCTGAATAACAAGGCTGACTCCATTTGAATCCTTCCTCCATTTTGCAATCCAATAAAATTCTTCTGAGTTCCTGAATTTCCCCTTGCCATTGAGAAACGCTTTCGATATAATTGTCTACTTGTGGATTCATCATTTAGTCTCTAATCTCCACTTTCAGATCCACTGCAATAAGTAATTCCATGGTGAGATCATACCAAAACTCGCCCGGCACCCCATTTTTATCCAAATGATAATCTACAAAAGCCAATTCGAGGCTTCTCTCATTTTCAAACTCCAGATCGACCCCCACAATTTTCTCAGCTCTTTCTGTATTCATTGTGAAATCAGCAATGAATTCAAATTCTTCTTTTTGGATTTTGTGCGAAACAACCTTCAGACCTTTGAATGCATCCAGTTTAGCGGTATTGGAGTTGTGCAATTCGAAAAAGTTAGTTTGACCATATACCTTTTCAAAATGATCATCCTCAATAGCGAACAGCTCTTCTTCTCCCTTCCAGCAGGCAGAAAAAACCCCACCAGGAAATTGCAATTCGATACCTCCATCTACTAAGAAATAGCCTACTTCCTGATTTTGATGGCCATCGTCATTAACCTGAAAAACACGAATGTTTTGCAATGGACCGGAAAGTAAAATGGATTCAATTTGGGTTTCTGATGCTATCATTGAATTGGGATCTTGAGTTGAGCAATAAAGTTAGCAGATTTTTCCAGTATCTGATCGGGAACTTCTTTATGTGGAGTATGCTTGACATTTGGAAGCACTAAAACTTCGCATCCACCAGAAACTTGGGAGGCAATTCCTTCCACTTGTTTGAGCGAACCGTATTCATCCTCTTCCCCCTGCATCACCAATACTGGACAAATAATACCAGGTAAAAAAGCTTCTATATTCCAGTGACGAAACTCCTCAGTCAACCAGGTATCCGACCAAGCCTTAAACATGGCCTCCGTTTTCTCTCCATGGTATTTTTCTAGTTTCTGATGAAGATTGGTTGTTTGGTAAATTTCTTTCGCCTCCCGAATTCCTTCCAAAGTAATTTCCTCAACGAAAATGTGTGCCCCTTCCGTAATCACCCCTTGAAAACGATTGGGATATTTCCCAGCCGCAATCAAAGCAATGGAACCTCCATC
>JAGQYP010000084.1 GCA_020436025.1 Crocinitomicaceae bacterium | reverse complement strand
TCCAGAGGGGTGCCTTTTTTGCTTCCTCTAGTTCGATTGCTAATTTTTCTGTAAATTTGGAACTAATGAGAACCAAACAAAATACAAACCTAGTTTTAGGAAGGCTTTTTGGCGCCGTCTTGTTTGCGCTTTTTATTTGGGTACTCATTCCCTCTTTTTCGCTCAAGTCGAGCTCCGAAAAAGAACAAAAATCTCAAAATCATCAGGTATCAAAATATTGTGAATTGGAGTCGGAATCTTTTGTTGAAGAAGAATCTGAAGAATCCAAAAACGATGGCAATTTCTATTTGGAATCATCTATTTCTCAAACTGATATTTCTGAAACCTATCAAATCATTTTGAATCAAGTCTCGCCAAAAAAAATAGTTGCGAGTTCTTTGTACATTCTATATCAAAACATGAAGATTGATCCTTTGTCTTAATCCAAGCCCGACTTCCCTTTGATTCGTTTTTATTTTATGATTAAAATTTGAGATTAAGACATTACATAGCATTTATTCCTTTACTGTTGTTTGTGACCATCGAGGTGCACCAAACCGTTTTGTGGTATACCTTGCAGTTTCAAAAACAACAACGCACTGGATATTATAAGCCTAAAAAGGAAGATCTGCAAAGTTTGAAAATACGCCATATCGATCAGGTTCATTGGACTTCTAAAGATGAAATCAAATTAGATAAAGGGTACTTTAAAGTACTTTACATGGATCGGGATCGAACTGGATTTACACTTTATCTTGAAAAGGACGACCACTCGAAAGAGTTGAAAGAACAATTGGAAAGACAAAAAAAGAAAGAAAAGGAAGAAAAGATAAGATCTTTAAAAAAGCCTTTGCTTACTTTTCAACAAGGAATTGAATTCGAATTTCAAGTAACCGAAATTCAGAAAAAAGACAATTTCTCGAAGCTTCTGCAATTCTATAGAAGCGACCTCGCCAATAGTAGTCCTCCCCCTGAAGTTTGCGCTTAAAAACTCAAAGCTAATCGCTGTGATTAGCCAATTTTTAAGTCAAATTTCAAATATCATAAAATGAAAACATCATTAGGGTTCATAATGGCGGTTTTATTCTGCCCTTATGTGCTGTCACAAGAAATTATTTCGGGAACCATTACCGGAGAAAATAATAAACCGCTCGAAGGAGCACATATTCAAAACGGAAAGTTTAAAACGACTTCCGATGCTAACGGAAAATTTGAAGTTGGATGTTCAGATAAAAATGAAATCAAGATCACTTTTATTGGGTATGAAGACCTCAAGAAAGAAGCAACATGTGGGAGTCAGATTTCGATTGAAATGAAGCCAAGTAAAATCAATTTGGAACCAATCGACATCATTGATACCGAAAACAAGATGGATAAAATCGTCACAACACCCATAGCGATCGAACATTTAGATCAGAAAGAGCTCCACAGATACAGTGGAATTTATCTGGAAGAAACCATCAATTTGAAGCCTGGGGTCCGAATGGAAAAAAGAACCAATTCGGGAGGGCAGCGCATCACGATCCGCGGGTATGGTCACAACACTAATTTCAATGGATTGGGTTACAAACTCTATTACGACGGAGTACCCATCACAGATGCTGAAGGTGTAACGATCATGGATGCCATGGACTTTTCCAATTTAGGAGATGTGGAGATCTACAAAGGACCGAATTCCAGCAAATTTGGAACAGGTATTGCCGGTTTTGTCAACTTAAAGTCGATTCGTCCGGAACCCAATCAAACGAGCATCGGACAAGATGTGATTGGGGGATACTATGGTCTCTTGAGAACCAACTCCTATATTGAAACGGCTACAGATAAAATGGCTGTCAGAGTCAATTATGGTCACCAAAGTTTTGATGGTTACCGCACACATACGGGTTCGAAAAAGAACTATGCCTCTGCATTTGCTTCTTTCACACCCAATCAAAAACAACAGTTTGAAGCGAATATTTCTTACAGTCAGAGTTATGAAAAACTTGCCGGCCAATTGGACAGTGCAGATTTTGTAAACAGAAGAAATGTAGGAGAAACGCCTTATTTATTGAACGATGGCCATGTGGGCATTGAAAACTTGAGAGCGAGTTTAAGTCATACTTTCAAATTCACGAAAAATATCTCGAATACGACCAAAGGTTTTGTGAATGCTTATACCTTGAATCAAACTTATGCGGTAGGTTTGAATGATAACCATGCTTTGAGTTTTGGAGGTAGAACTGTATTTGATTTCTCCTTTTTTAAGGAAAAGAAAGTACAGTTAGACGGACAAGTTGGAGGGGAATACCTGAAAACAACCAGTAAAAATTCCGGGTCTTCCATGTTTGGAGGAGTATTGGGTGGATTAAGAAGTCAAACGACCATTCAATCCCAAAGGTATTTTGTATTTACGGAGTGGACCGTAACTCTTCCATTTGAAATTCAGATTACAGGTGGATTAAGTGTTAATTTCATTGAATACGGGGTAACAGATCTACTAGCTAATTCATCCAATCCTACACATTTGGATGGGTCAGGCTATAAGAGATACAAACCTCAATTCATGCCAAGAGCTTCGATTCAGAAAACCTGGGACAAGAAGTACAGCGTGTATTTTAGTTATTCTCAAGGGTACACGGCTCCCACTTCTTCAGATGCTGTTATTCCTTATACCGGAGAAACGAATTTCGATCTGATTCCAGAGACGGCTCGTCAATATGAATTGGGCACAAAAGGGAATGTTTTAGATGGAAAACTGAACTATGAATTTGCTGCATTTTTAATGCAAATCGATAATAAATTGAACTCCAGGGCTGTCACAGATACTGCTGGAACAGTTTTATACACTTACACTGTAAATGGAGGGAGTCAGAACAACTTAGGATTTGAAGCTGCGATCAGCTATTCTATAATCAAAGATGAAGAAAAGGTAGTGTCCTTGCTTAGACCTTTCTTCAATTGCACTTATTCCTATTTCCGATACAAGAATTTCAAAAGTGATGCAAACAACGACAGCAACACCGTAGATTATTCAGGAAATCAGGTAATTGGTGTACCGCCTTTGATGATCAATGCCGGAGTGGATCTAGGTTTCAAATTCGGGTTGTATCTGAACTCATCGGTTCAATATGTGGATGCCATGTCGATTACTTTTAACAACAATCATTCGGCACCAAAATACACCTTGTTGAATGCAAAAATAGGCTATCAGAAAAAATGGAAGCACTTCCACATGGATGTGTTTTTCGGGGTAAATAACCTACTGAATAGCTTGTACTACAATATGGTATTTATCAACTGGGAAAAAGGTCCAAATCCTTCGATTTATTCTCCAGGAGCGCCTAATCCAACAGCCTATGGAGGATTCTCCATTAAGTATGTATTCTAACAGGTAACCTAAGAGGGGGTGGCTTTCGGGTTGCTCCCTTTTATAAAAAAGAAGAAAATGAAAAATATATGGACATTGATTTTAATCGGGTTGCTCGGAGCTTGCAATCTAAATACTGAAGCAACTAAAGAGGTTAAAAAAGCAGAACGGATCATTTCCGCCTCCAAGCAATATACGGAGATCATTTATGCTCTAGGGGCAGATGACAAGCTGGTAGGTGTTGATCTTTCAAGTAGCTATCCTCCCGAAACATCCCAAAAACCTAATGTAGGTTACCACATGCATTTAAGCGTAGAAGGAATGGCTTCCTTGAATCCAGATTTGATATTGCATGGAGGAGGAAAATTTAGTATTGGTCCGCCCGAAGCTGTCAATCAGCTCAAAAAAGTGGGAATTCCCATGCATACTTTCGATACAAAAGCAAAGGACATTCCCACTACCATTCAACTGATGCGGGAAATGGGGGCTTTTTTCGACAAAAAAGAGGAGGCTGAAAAATTAATCCAAAAGCTAGAAAGTGACATGAACAAAGTCCAAATTATTCAGGACACCATTCAGAATAGACCAAAAGTATTGGCCATTCATTTTGGACAAGCGATGAACATTTATTTGGCTTTGGATAAAACGAGTGTGGGCGGACAAATGATTGAATGGGCCGGCGGTGAATATTGCTTGAACAAAGGCAAAGGCATGAATCGCATTACCTCACCCGAAATGATTGCCAGAGCCAATCCGGATGTGATTTTGCTGACCGGATTTGGATACGATCGATTGGGGTCGGTAGAGAAAGTGAAGGAAATCCCTGGAATTGCCCTGACCAATGCGGCCAAAAACGATAAAATCTATCGAGTAGAGGCGCACGACCTCATCTATTTTGGTCCGCGAACAGGGAAGAATGTTTTGAAATTAAATGAAATTATTTTTCAGTGAATAAACTGATTTACATCTATAGTTTTTTAGCCTTAGCAATGGTGTTCTCCATATTGTTGGCCATATCTTTTGGCGCTTCCGAATACAGCGTTAGTGATCTTTACTTTTCGTTTTCCAAGCTTTTTAAAGGTGAAGAATTAACCATGGAAGAAAAGATATTGCTTTTTATCAGAGTCCCGAGAGTCTTTTTCGCAGTTTTAGTTGGTGGGATTCTGGCAATGGGAGGCACCTTGCTACAGGCTTTATTTCGCAATCCGATTGTGGAACCCGGCATGATTGGGACTACGAACGGAGCAGCAGCAGGAGCGGCACTTTTCTTTGTTTTGGGTCAGTTTTGGCTCAATACCTTCGGGGAATTTGCCCTACCCATCATGGCTTTTTTAGGCGGATTAGGAACTACCTTTCTGGTTTTGGCATTGTCTACCACCGAAAAATTTCAGAAGACCAATGTTTTGTATTTGCTTCTAATAGGAATTGCCATCAATGCCGTTTGTTTGAGTTTAATTGGACTGATGAGTTATTGGGCAAGAGATCCGCAAGCAAGATCCATCACATTTTGGAGTTTGGGAACACTTTCCGGAGCAACCTGGCAGAATTTAACCTGGGTTGCCATCGTAGGAATTTCTGGATTGTTTGGCAGTTTGATGTTGAGCAAGAAATTAGACACTTTAATGTTGGGCGAACAAGAGGCCCACTATCTGGGAGTTCGGGTACAAAAGTTAAGAATACAAGTTATTCTGATCAACGTTTTCACAGTTTCGTTTGTCACTGCTTTTACCGGAGTTATTGGATTTGTTGGGCTGATCGTCCCCCATTTATTGCGAATTCTGTATAAATCAGATCACCGTTATTTGCTGATTGGCAGCTTTTTGTTGGGTGGCACTTTGATTTGTTTATCGGATCTGGCTTGCCGCTATTTTATCGCTCCAGCAGAAATACCATTATCTGTCATCACAAGCTTGATTGGCGTACCCATATTCATCTTTTTATTAAGAAAAAACAATTACCGATTCTAATGATCCGAGTTGAAAATTTATATCATCAAATAAAAGGAAAAACCATACTGGATAATATCAGTTTGGAAGTTGAAAAAGGAAAGTTGACTTCCATTATTGGTCCGAACGGAGCCGGAAAAACCACTTTGATACATTTGATGGCTGGTGGTGCTCCCTATCAAAGAGGAAATATCTATTTGAAGGATGAACTACTCTCAAAATATTCCATTCCCGAGTTGTCACGCACTAGAGCTTTATTGGCTCAGCAGAACAGCTTGAGTTTTCCCATTGCCGTTTACGACATCATTGAATTGGGTCGCCAACCTTTTTCCCGATTGGAAAGTCCAGAAAAAAGCAAAGAAGCCATTGAGCGCTCCGTTGCCTTGTGGGGAATTGAAGATTTTATCCATCGCGATTATTTGAGTTTGAGTGGCGGAGAAAAACAGCGGGTGCAGTTTGCCCGGGTTTGGACTCAATTGTACGGAGAAGATTTAAAAGAAAAAGTCTTGTTTTTAGACGAACCCCTCACCTATTTGGACATTTCACATCAGTTGGATTTCATGGACGAGATTCAAAAACTGACCCAGCAAGGGGTGACAGTCGTGGCAATATTTCATCAACTGGAATTGGCCTTAAAATATAGTGATCAGATTGTATTGATGGACCAGGGCAAAAAGGTGTATTCCGGTTCAACCAAAGACCTGCCACCCCACTTTTTTGAAGACGTATTTCGAGTTTCCGCCCATTGGTATCGGGAGGGGCTTGACAACCACATAGGATTTAAGAAACTTTCAAAGCAGCCTTCGTAACTCTTGCGAAGCAACAAAGCAGAAAAGGGTACCCAAGCGAGGGGCCCTTTTTTTTATGATTCCATATAGGATTGCCATTGAACCAGCAAATATTTGTCTAGTCCATTTTGCTTGATGGATAGAAAGCCAAAATCATAACAAAACAGATAAACATCTCCTTTTTTATTCTTCCAGTAATGGGTGAAAAACTTTGGATTAAATCCCTTTTCCAAAAGTGTTTCTTTGCGGACCGTTGAAAACCCTTCGACATTCAAATGTTTTAAAATTTTGCGATTGGTTTTTAGTTGGAGATCTACCTTTTTAAAAAAAGTCTGGGATTCTTTTTCCTGTTTCTTCTCATGATGGTAGGCGGATTTACAATAGGCATCACAGTATAATTTATCTGATCGCCCTGTAATCCTTTTATTACAATGGATACAATGCATTTGATTTAGGTATTAAGTGTAGAAATAACGGTTAATTATACGTATAAATCTACACTTATTCTTTCAAAAAACCCTGATAATCAAAATCATTGCATCATGGAAACGTTCAAAAAGCCACATATTATTCTGAAACACCTACTGATTAAAGGGGAAAAGCAAATTGGATTAAAATACTATCCAAACAAAAGCATCGAAACCATTGTAGGAACGCTCCCGACAGTAAAATATAGTAAAGAGTTCCGCATGCACTATGTTTTAAATGAGAAATCCAATTTGCATTTGATTTACGAACTTTTAAAACCAGTAGCCTGGATCAATGGGAGTCACTTTTTCCCTAAGAAAAACCTTAAAACCTCCACTGAACCTAAAAAATTCAAGGATTTTCACAATCGTACTTCGGAAAACGGATGGCGTTTTGTTCCAGATTCTTTTATCCAAAAACTAGAATTAAAAGGATACGCGTTCAACACCGCTAAAACCTATATCGCCCTATTTGAAAAATTTTCCAATCATTTTAAAACAAGAGAGCTCATGGATATTGATGAGGAAATGATCCGGAAATATCTGCAAAATCTAGTACATGAAGGTCGTTCCGACTCCTATATAAATCAAAGTTTAAATGCCATTAAATTCTATTACGAAATTGTAGAAGGCATGCCCAATCGATTTTACAGTATTGAAAGACCACAAAAAAAGAAGAGTTTACCCAAAGTACTCAGCATTCAGGAAGTACAAGCCATTCTTTCCAATACCAACAATATCAAGCACAAATGCATTCTAAGTCTTTTGTATTCTGCAGGTCTAAGAAGACAAGAATTACTCAACTTGAAAATAGAGGATATTGATAGCAATCGAATGGTTATTTTAGTCAAAAGTGGCAAAGGATTTAAGGACCGATTGACCATTTTGTCGGAACAAGTTTTAGAAGATCTTAGAATGTATTATAAGCAATGGAAACCGAAAACTTATTTATTTGAAGGGAAAGAGGGAGTTCCATATAGCCCTGAAAGTGTCAGAAAAATTCTACTAAGAGCAGCTCAAAAGTCTGGAATTAGAAAGGCAGTTACTCCTCATATGCTACGACATAGTTTTGCCACTCATTTGTTAGAAAATGGAACCGACCTTCGATACATTCAAACACTTTTGGGTCATGGTAGTTCTAAAACCACCGAAATCTATACACATGTGGCAATTAATCGAATACAAGAAATTAAAAGTCCGATAGATTTTTTAAATTTGAAGGAACCTGACCAGAATTTTTCTTCTCAGGTAATAGAAAATAACAAAAAGACATAAGTTGTATAAACCACATAATGTGTTTTATACAATTGTTGTGTGTAATTTAAAAATAAATAGCGATGAAGAAAATTTTATTGACAACAATTTTGCTTTTGGTTTTTTCCTCTGCATTTAGCCAAGTAATAAAATGCAAAGCTTATTCAATTGCTTTTAAAGAAAAAAATGAATACACCGGAAATTGGTCAGAATGGTCAAATTGGGAAGATGTAGACATATTAATAGTAATTGATGCCAATAATGACAGAATTAAGATTTTCAGCAAGGAAGACCAAATCTATGACATAATACAGTATAAAGGAGAACACACCGACTCTGATGGTGATGATACTATAGAATGGTTATGTGTAAATGAAGATGGCTTAAAATGTGGTGTGCGACTAGTTAAACTTAATTCTAAAGGTGGAACCTCTCAAATATACGTGGACTTTGCTGACTTTATGTTTGTATATAATATTTACAAATTAG
>JAGQYP010000083.1 GCA_020436025.1 Crocinitomicaceae bacterium | reverse complement strand
CATGTGTGTTACCGTTTTTGGATGAATGGAAAACAAGTGGATCACCGAGCACTGAAATTTCCGTCTTCCATTCCGATGAAGAAAGAGATGGTGCCGCAATACCTGGAATACATCAAGCCGATCAAGGAAAAACTTGATTCACTTGAAATTACTCCCTACATTTCTGAAAATAAGGAGTCTTAATTGGAAGCAAAAAAAAATATTAGGGAACTTTCACTGGAGGAATTGCTTGAAGAAGTAACTTCTTTAGGTGAAAAAGCATTTAGAGGGAAGCAGATCTATGAGTGGCTTTGGAAAAAAGGTGCTCAGAACTTTGATGACATGACAAATATTTCCCTTGCAACCCGAGAAAAACTCAAGGAAAGCTATTATATCGATGCGGTTTCCATTGCAGAATTGCAAAGAAGCTCGGATCGTACTATTAAAACTGCTTTTAGAACGCAATCAGGTATTGTGGAAGGGGTTTTGATTCCTACAACCAACAGAGTTACGGCCTGTATTTCATCACAAATTGGATGTAGTTTGGCTTGTACTTTTTGTGCCACTGGTAAACTGAAATTAAAACGAAATTTAACTGCCGGAGAAATTTTTGATCAGGTTTACCACATCAAAAAACTAGCAGAAAATGAATACGATCAGCAACTAACTAACATCGTATACATGGGAATGGGAGAACCCCTCCTGAATTACAAAAACATGTTGCGTTCGGTAGAAATGATTACCTCAGAAAAAGGTTTAGGGATGTCCCCAAGAAGAATCACCATTTCAACCGCTGGAATTGCTAAAATGATCAAAAAACTGGCCGATGATGAGGTGAAATTCAATTTGGCGCTGTCTTTGCACGCAGCTAATGATGCTAAGCGAAGTCAAATGATGGAGATCAACGAGACCAATAATCTGGATGCACTGATGGAAGCCTTACAGTATTTTTATCAGAAAACGGGAACAAGACCTACCTACGAATACATTATTTTCAAGGATTTTAATGATTCCATTGAGGATGCCAAAGAACTCATTGCATATTGTCAAAGAAATCCTGCAAAAGTCAATATTATCGAATACAACTCTATCGATGACGAGATTTTTCAAAAGGCCGATCCTGAACAAACGGACCGCTTTGCGAATTATTTAGAAAAGCATGGTGTAATTGTCAATGTCAGACGTTCCAGAGGAAAAGACATTGATGCGGCTTGCGGACAATTAGCCAATAAAAATAAGGAAGCCCAACCTGAATTCAAGAAGTGAAAATTTTAGTGAACATAGTGTTTTTCGGACTAGCTGTCGGGCTATTCGCTCAAGATACTATTCGTGTCGGGAAAGAATATAAATCGGTAAAAAGAACCGCTTTTGAAGGTTTTATCGGCATGGATTCTACTGGATTTTATAGTTTGGATTACGAGTTTGTATCCAAGAAAAAATCGGGATTGTATCTGAACAAATACGACAGAAATTCAATGGATTTAATCTTCACAAAAGATATTTCTCCTCTACCAAAGGGAGAACACTATATTGAACCGGTCGAAATTTTCAATCTGAACAAAAAGGTGTTTTTGGCGGCTATTTATGTGATGCCGGAAGAAGATTTAAGGCGAATTGCCATTTACCCTATTTCACGCGACGGGGTAGTAGATCAACCTGTCATGCTGGACACTATTTTTAGTTCTCAAGAAAAAGTAAACGATTTCAGAATAATCGTTTCAGAAGAGCACCAGAATTTTGTTTTGATCACGCGCCGACCATTTTTCAAGAACAAAGTCACTGGTTACAATTTACGCAAATACGACGGTGGATTTAATTTGATTTGGGAAGATGTAGTGAACTTTCCCTACGAAGCTAAAAATTTTGAATTCAAGGATATTTCTTTTGATGGATTGGAAAAAGTAATGGTGCTCTCCAAAAGAATGGATGTGACCGGGATGGTGAGCAATAAAATGAAAAAAATTGAGAACAATAAGTACAATTTGTGGGTCTATCGGCACGACACCAAAAAATTGAATGAGTTTGAAATTTCCTTACAAGAAAAATGGATCATCGACATTCGCATCATTTACAAGAATGACAAAATTTTTGTTACCGGTTATTATTCTGAAAAGAGAGGTGTCCTGCTGAAAGGATTTTTCGCCATCACATTCGATGAGAATTTGAACATGCTCAATGCCTTGGTGAAAAGTTTGTCGGAAGAGGATGTCAAAAAATTCATCAAACCAGATCAAGTAGATGAACGCACCCACCTTGAAGATTTTTACTTACGCGAAGCCTTTGTGCTGGAGAATGAAGAAATCGTGCTGATCGGAGAAAAATATTACAAGGAAATTGATACTTATTTTGATCCTCGAACCAATATTTCGAGCTATACCGATATCTACAACTACAATTCTGTTTTGGTCTCCAAAATCAATCCGGAAAAAAGAGAAATTTTGAATGTAAAAATCCCCAAATATCAGTCTACCGTAAACGACAATGGCTATTATTCTTCCATTGCTTATGGAGTTGTGAAAAACGATGTTTGGGTCTTTTTCAATGATACGGAAAAGAATATCGACTTGGGGAATGATCTGAACGCGAATTACAAAACCCTTTTCAATAACAGAAGGGTGATTCCAATGTACGTTAAGATTGATCCGGAAAATAGAGTTTTAAGAAAACCAATGAACATTCCAGATGATGGATTTTTACTCGTTCCAAGGTATTCGGATCAACTCGAAGATGATCATTTTTATTTCATTCGGGAGAGGGGAAGAAGTGCTAATGTAGTGCGTTTCAAACCCTTTTGATTGGCCTGTATTTCTTAATTACTGTGTGCACTTGTTTACAAGAACTTAATAGGTATATTTGCTGAAATGATGACCGTAAAGGAAATAAAAGCACCTATTGCAGATGAGCTGCTGGTTTTTGAAGAAAAATTCAAAGCCGCCATGCAGTCCGAAGTTCCTTTATTAGACAAAATCACGCATTATATCATCAAAAGAAAAGGGAAACAAATGCGCCCCATGTTTGTGTTTTTGTCGGCCAAAATGTTTGGTGAAGTCAAAGAAGCCACTTATACAGCCGCTTCCTTAATCGAATTACTGCATACTGCGACACTGGTTCATGATGATGTCGTGGATGATGCCAATGAAAGAAGAGGTTTTTTCAGTGTAAATGCGATTTGGAAGAACAAAATTGCGGTATTGGTAGGTGATTATCTCTTGTCGAAGGGTTTGCTTTTATCCGTAGATAACAATGAATACCGAATGCTTCAAATCGTTTCCAATGCGGTACGTGAAGTGAGTGAAGGGGAATTACTTCAGATTGAGAAAGCGAGAAGGTTGGACATCAATGAAGAAGTTTATTTTGAAGTGATTCGAAAGAAAACAGCCTCCTTAATTTCCTCTTGTTGTGAAGCTGGAACGGTATCGGTTGGAAGCATCGAAAATGAAGCTCGGATGCGTGAATTTGGGGAGAAGATTGGTGTCGCATTTCAGATTAAGGATGATATTTTTGATTACGGAACCGGAGATAAAATTGGGAAACCAACAGGGATCGATATTAAAGAAAGAAAAATGACGCTGCCACTGATCTATACTTTAAATACGGTGGATAAAGAAACCAAAAAGAAGATCATCAATATCATTAAAAACCACAACGAGAATCCGAAGAAGGTAAAAGAAGTGGTGAAAATGGTGATAGAAGCAGGTGGAGTAAAATATGCGCATGAAAGAATGATGGAGATCAAGGATCAGGCTTTGGAATTGATCAAAGATGTACCGGATTCAGAGGCGAAAAGATCGTTGATAGGATTGGTCGAATACACAACCAAAAGAGAAAAATAATGAAGTTTTATTTGATTTTATTGGCGGTGACAAGCATGATGGCTTGCTCAGAAGAAACAAAGAAAGAAACATCCACCGAAGAAAAGGACAAAGTAGAACAGGAAGTTCCAAAACAAAATGGAATTCAAAATGATGGGGCTTACCGTGAATTCTATGAAAATGGTCAGGTAAAAATCGAAGGTTTCTTTGATCAGGGAGGAAAAAGAAACGGAGTCTGGAAAAGCTATCACCAACAAGGATGGCAACAATCAGAAATTTTTTACCTCCATGATAAAAAGAATGGTCATGCCGTAGTTTTTCACCCCAATGGAAGACCCAAATACATTGGAGAATACAAAGACGACATCAAAGTAGGACACTGGAGATTCTACGATGAAGAAGGAAATCTGAGTACAGAAGCGGATTTTGAATAGGAATTTTTAGACAAACAGACATCAGACTGTCAGATTTCAGACTATCAGATTATCAGAATTCTAGGTTTGAACAAATTGTTTGAAAGTATTTTTATAGTCTAAAAATATGTTTTCAGAAAAACAAAACTTGTCTTAATTCTTAATTATCTCCCTATCGGTCGATGAGCTCGCTATCGCTCGGTTCTTAATTCTTAATTCTTAATTCTTAATTCTTAATTCTAAATTCTACATTCATTTCAGCACCAAACTTTCATTTATTGCATCCAACTTGGCTTGATCGAAATCTAATAAAGATTCAATTTGCAGGTCTGCGATGATCATTCTGGGGTCTTTGAGATGGGTTTCTTCTGGTACGGCCACTACTTTCATTCTTGCGGCTTTGGCGGCTAAAACACCATTGAAGGAATCTTCAAATACTAAGCAATGTTCGTGGTAAGCGTTTAATTCTTTGGCGGTATTTAAAAACAGGGCAGGATGGGGTTTTCCGAATTCTTCATGTTCTGCAGATTTATGAAGATCGATTTGTTCTCTTAGATTGAGTTTGTCCAAAACAGCTTCGATCAAAACAAGGTAAGAAGAGGAGGCAATGGCTTTTTTCAAATTTTTTCCTTCTAAGAACTGAAATATCTCTTCGACTCCTTTTTTGGCTTTTCCTTTGGTTCGAATCAGCATTTGCATTTCTTCCAAAATCTCTTGAATTACTTGTTGTTTGCTTTTATTGTCCCATGGATGACTCGAATACCAAAGATCTACCACTTGATCAATCCGTAGACCCACTGTTTGCTCACACGAGCGTTCATTCATATCAATTCCAACACTACCAAAAACCTTTATTTCGGCTTCTTTCCATAAGGGTTCTGAGTCGATCAGGAGTCCGTCCATGTCAAATAAAATTGCTTCGATCATTTGATTACTGCTTTATAAAGATTGTTTCCTCCAATAATTTTTTGCTTCTCTGAAGTGAGAAATAGCGTGCCATTTTTAGTTTGAGTGATGGCCTCAAATTGTTCGATTTTAAGAAGTGGAATATAGTCAAATGGGTTTTCCTCGGGATGTTCGAAATCAAAAGAAGTAAACCGTACAATTTTGGCGTAGGTAAGCAACAACAATTGGCCATTTTCATAACTAGCTGATGTCACACTGCAGGGATACCAACCGTCCTTGCACAACTGAATTTCTCCAATCTTCTTTATTTCAGTTTTACTGGATTCCAAATTCACTTCATAAACATTGGAAATCCCGTCGAATGGTTCGGTTCTGTTTTTGGTAAACAAGTAGGCCTTTCCCTCATGGATCACAAATGCTTCACAATCGAAATGAAGTTCATATTTTTCAGGAGGAAATTGTTTTTGATCAGGATAAGCAAAGGAATAGACAGTAGGCTTGATCTCATTCAGGTGAAGATCCGAATGATTCAGTTTATAGATTTTTAAGTCTTTCCGACTATTCAAATTATTTCCAAAATCACCTATGTAAATATTTCCTTTTTCATCCTTAGCCAATTCTTCCCAATCTTTATTCTGACCCTTAATCTGGATCTTTCGAATGATTTTCCCTGAGTGATTGATTTCAAAGAGAATGGGATCATTTCCACTATCATTTATAGTGTAGAAGGAAGTATCTGAAGCAATCACCAAGCCAGATGATTCTTCTAAAGGTTGAGGTAGTTTTGAACTGGATTGATAGGTCAATTCCTGACCCAATATTGGGGACCAAAAAACAAGAATTATCAACCAACTCCATTTCATGTTTTAAAATTAATCATTATTCATGCCTAATTATTCATTAAAGGCAATTTAAAGATGAAAAAGGCGGTTTTATCGAATTTTAGGCTTCTAAATTGCTTAGAAATTAGAGGGTTAGAACGAATTTATTAATTTTGTACATCAATTATTTTACGTTGAGAAACAGATTACTCATATTACTCTTTTTAGGAATTTTTCTAATATCCTGTTCCTCAGAACAAGAAGTTAAGGAAACTAAAGAATCTCCGAAAACGGAATCTTCGAATACCATTGAAATTTCCAAAGTTCGCATTTATGGTGGTCAGCCCGGAATGGCTCAAATTCCATTGTTTGAATGGAAAAGGGGTGAGTCTAAACCAACAGGAGTTGAGCCTCGATTGATTGAATATATTTTAGATCAGCTTAATTTGGAATATGAATATGTTTTGAATTACCCAATTGATGGATACGGAGATGAGGGAATTCAGGCTGTGATGACTGATGTTGCTGACATTTCGATTCAAAATATCACCATTACAGAAGGAAGAAGTGAAAAGGTGAATTTTTCTGATCCATATTATGTAGACGGACTCGGGATCATGGTTAGAGGAATATCGGAGTGTTCAGATTTAGATGATTTAAAAGGAAAAAAAGTCTTTGCCTATAGATTTTCAACCACTTTCAAATGGGCTAATGAAAATTTGAAAGAAAGTCAGATCGTTTCTCAGGAAGACATGGGATTGAATAAACATCCGATCCAATTGTTGAGAGAAGGTGTGATTGATGCTTATTTAAGTGATTTTAGTGGACTGAAAAGAGAGCAGGCGAAAAACATTGACATGAGAATCTTTCCTCAAAAATTCACAGTGGAAAAATATGGGATTGCCGTAAGTAAAAAATATCCAATCCTGTTAAAGAAGATCAATGAAATATTGGCTAGAATGCAAGAATCCGGTAGATTGAAAGACTTTACCAGTGAATTGGAAAAGTAAGGATTTGCATAATTTTTCGTCCATCATTCTATATTCAAAGCTCGATGTTTTATTTTTAGAAAAAAATTGACATGACCAAGTATTTAATCGCCATCTCCCTCTTCTCTTTTTTGTTTGTTTCATGCACACCTTCAGAATCGACCAAAAAAGAAGAGCATTCAGAAACGAATACAAATACGTCCAAGCCCGTTCGAGTTTACATTGCCAGTCAAGGATCCGAATCATTGCCATTTTATTCGTGGAAGGAAGGAGCCAAAGAACCCACTGGAATTGAACCTAGATTGATTTCCTATATTTTGCATCAAGCTGGATTGGAGTTTGAATACGTAACCGATTACCAATACCAAGGAGAAGGAGATCCAAGAGTTTTGGCGGTAGCTGAAGGTCATGCCGATGTTTCCATTAGAGGAATCACTGTCAACGAAGAAAGAGCTCAGCAAGTCCTGTTTTCAGATTCCTACTACACAGATGGATTAGGAATCATGGTCATGCAGGAATCGGAACTGTTCAAAAAAGAAGACTTAAAAGAAAAAAAAGTATTCGCTTACCGATTTTCCACCTCTTACAAATGGGCCGAAGAGAATTTGAAAGAATCTCAACTGATGTCCACCAAAGATTTTGGTTTGGAAGTAGCTCCCTACGAACTTCTGGAACAAGGAAAAATTGATGCCTTGCTAACCGATTACAGTGCTCTCAAAAGAATCCAAAACAAACTCCCCAACACAAGATTATTTCCAAGAAAATTCACCCAAGAAGAATACGGAATCGCCATCTCAAAAGAGCATCCAGAGATCAAAGAAAAGATCGACAAAGTCATCCAGGAAATGAGAGAGTCCGGAAGACTAGCCGACTTCACTTCTGGATTTGAAAAATGATTTGAAAACACAACCCTTGCGACCTCCGCGCCTCCTTTGCGCCCTTTGCGGTTAAGAAAATTCATACCTGCCCCGTAAACCTCGCAGGTCGGGTGCCCAGAATTGTGAGACCTACGAGGTTATAAGAAAATTCCGCATTTCGCATTCCGAATTACGCATTCCCAATTAAGTAGAACTCACAATAATCTCATTAATAATATCCAAATGATGTTGGGTATGCATTTTAATGAATTTCCTCGCCTGTCTTAAATTCAACTGACCAAAAACTGGATGAATAAAATTGCATTTAGCCGGAAGTGTTTTGGTCTCTTGCCAGCATTTCCAAGCTTTTTCATATTGGTCTTTGATATCGTTCGGATGAATATTCTCTGGAGGTAAAACCGATTTGGGAGATTTGCCCTTGCCTCTAGGAATTTTATTTCGGGTAAACACGAATGCCCGACTAAAGTTGATATTACGTTTGTATTCCTGAGGGTTGGATTCTTTCAATACTCGAGAAATGCCAATAATCACCTTAAACATATGGTCTAAATGCCAATCCACTCCCTTTTCTGAAACCTTGGAGTCGCGATTATCCAAGTACAAAAAGGCCATTTCAATATTGCTCTTCATTTTGTCCAATAGAATGTAAATTTAATTCGGTAATGCTAAGATGCTGATTATTAATATGCTAATTTGAAAGCCAATTTTATTTTTTCCCTATTGGATTGTTATTTAAATGTTTATTTTTTGATGATTCATGACTGATTGATTTGTGACTGATTGATTCATGACTAATTGATTCATGACTGATTGATTCATGTTGGAGAATGATAAATATTGAATAAATCACACT
>JAGQYP010000082.1 GCA_020436025.1 Crocinitomicaceae bacterium | reverse complement strand
CATTGAGGAAAAGAAATAGTTTTTGATCAATATTTTCCAGCCATTGGATCATTCTCGATTAATTGCATTCCAAAGCATGTCTTTAAGTTCCACAATTCCCGTTTGGGCTACCGAACTAATAAAAACATGAGGGAGATCTGGAAGTTCTTTTTTGATTTCATTCATCAATTCTTCATCCAACATATCCGATTTTGTGATGGCCAATAACCTTTGTTTATCCATGAGTTCTGGATTGTATTGCCGTAATTCATTCAGCAAAATCTCGTATTCCTTATTAATGTCGTCCGTATCAGCAGGCACCATGAAAAGCAACACGGAGTTTCTTTCAATATGTCTTAGAAAGCGTAATCCCAATCCTTTTCCTTCATGAGCACCTTCAATGATTCCAGGAATGTCTGCCATGATAAATGACCGGTAATCCCGGTAAGAGACAATCCCTAAATTGGGAACTAATGTCGTAAATGGGTAATTGGCAATCTCGGGTTTGGCAGCCGAAACTACCGAAAGTAAAGTTGATTTACCTGCATTTGGAAAGCCTACTAAACCTACATCAGCTAAAACCTTCAATTCTAAAATTCTCCAGGCTTCTTTTTCATCTTCACCTGGTTGCGCATACCTTGGCGTTTGATTGGTTGAAGATTTGAAATGGGCATTTCCCAATCCACCTCTACCACCTTCCAAAAGAATGCGCTCTTCTCCATGTTGGGTGATTTCGAAAAGTGTTTCACCTGTTTCCGCATCTTTAGCAACTGTTCCGAGAGGTACTTCCAAAACTTTGTCTTCTCCCATTTTACCGGTCGACAAATCTTTGGAGCCATTCACCCCATGTCCAGCCTTAACGTGCTTTTGGTATTTGAAGTGGAGCAAAGTCCACATATTTTCATTTCCCTTGAGAATTACGTGTCCGCCACGCCCTCCATCTCCACCATCAGGTCCTCCCTTGGCATTGTATTTTTCACGACGCAAGTGTGCGGATCCTGAGCCTCCTCGTCCGGATCGGCAATGGATCTTAACGTAATCTACAAAGTTTTTAGCCATTGCTAATTTTAGTTGTTATCGATAGCTGCAAACAACCTTTGGGTAATGTCGTCGATGCTACCTAATCCGTCTACTTTTTCAAGCTTGGATTGCTCTTCGTAATATTCTTTTACTGGTTCAGTTTCTTTGCGGTACACATCAATTCTATTTTGAATGATTGCAGGATCCGCATCATCTGTTCTTCCTGAAATTTCAGCTCTTTTCTTCAAGCGATCTCTTAATTCCTCTTCAGGTACTTCCAAGCTCAACATCATTTTGATTTCAGTGTTTTTGGAAGATAAAAAAGTATCTAAAGCAGCTGCCTGTGGCTTTGTTCTTGGAAATCCATCAAAAATAAACCCATCTGCATCCGGATGATTGTTTACCTCTGATTCCAGCATTTTGATTGTTACATCATCTGGAACCAATTGACCTTTATCGATGTAGGATTTAGCAAGAGTTCCTAATTCAGTCTGACCCTTAATATTTGCACGAAAAATATCACCTGTCGATAAATGAACAAGGTTATATCTTCCTTCTAGTCTTTCTGATTGAGTTCCTTTTCCTGCACCTGGAGGTCCAAATAATACAATATTCAACATGTTTGTTTATTTTAATTACGACTCTTGAAGTCGGTATATGTGTTTTAAATTTCTAACGCTTCCGTCGAAGTCTAAACCGTATCCAATGACAAACTCATTCGGGATTTCAAAACCAAGGAAATCGATCTTGAAATCGGCCTGACATTTTTCTGGTTTGAACAGCAAAGATACAATACTTATTGAAGAAGGCTTCGAGCGTTTAAGATTTTCGAGGAGTTTTTCTAAGGTAAGCCCAGTGTCAACAATGTCTTCAACCAAAACGATATCTCTTCCTTCAATATCTGTTTTCAGTCCCATAATTTCTTTTACATCTCCTGTAGATTCCATTCCTTCATAACTTGAAGCTTTGATAAAATCCATTTCGCAATCACCGGGGTATCCTTTTAATAGATCCGCCATAAAAATGAAGCTTCCATTCAGAATTCCAATGAAAATAGGAGTGCGGTCCTGATAATTCAAATAGATTTCGGCCTGAAGTTCTTCCACTCTTTGTGCAATTCTATTGGCTGGAATCGCAATCTCGAATCGTTTCTCTTTTACTTTGATCGTTTGCATAGGTAAATTTAGTAAATAGTTCCAAGTAGGTAGTTCCAAGTTCCAAGTTTTAAAGTGATGATGTGATCTCTCTTTGATAATTATCTCCCTATCGGTCGATGAGCTCGCTATCTCTCGGTCCGTAATTCATAATTCATAATTCATAATTCATAATTTCAAATTCCATTCCCTATCTTTGCCTACCAAAATCTTTTCGTCAAGAATCAATGAAGAAAATCGGAATCGTAGGAGGAGGTCAGTTGGGAAGAATGTTCTTTCAGGAAGCCATTAATTTTGATGTAGAATGTCATTTTTTGGATGGCGATAAAAATGCCCCTTGTTCTAGCATTTCACCTAATTTTGTGAATGGAAGTATTCTGGATTTTGATCAGGTGTATGCCTTTGGTAAAAACAAAGATGTGGTTTCCATCGAAATCGAGAATGTAAATGTGGAGGCTTTGAAGAAATTGGAGGCTGAAGGAATTAAAGTATTTCCTCAACCACACATTATTGAAATGATTCAGGATAAAGGGTTACAAAAGGAGTTTTACCGAGATCACGGTATTCCCACAGCTGATTTCTTTTTAGTAAACAACCGCAACGAAATATCCAATTATGTTTCTGAAATTCCTTTCATGCAAAAAATGCGCAAAGGGGGATATGATGGCAAAGGAGTAACACCCATCAAACATGAAGATGATGTGGCGGGAGGTTTTGATGTACCTTCTGTTTTGGAGAAGTTTGTTGATTTTGACAAAGAAATATCAGTAATCGTCGCTCGAAATGAGAAAGGTCAAGTGAATTCATTTCCAGTTGTGGAATGTGAATTTAATCCAGAAGCCAATTTGGTAGAATTTTTATTTTCTCCTGCGGATGTAAGTCAAACAATAGAAAAAGAAGCTTGTCAGATAGCCGAAGATTTGATCAAAAAATTAGAGATGGTTGGTATTTTAGCCGTTGAAATGTTTTTGACAAAAGAAGGAAAAGTACTTGTAAATGAGATAGCCCCTAGACCTCATAATTCAGGACATCAAACCATCGAAGGAAATGTTACTTCTCAATACGAACAGCATTTAAGAAGTATTATTGGTTTGCCTTTGGGAGATACTTCGATCACTCTGCCTTCTGTCATGATCAATTTGCTTGGAGAAAAAGGATTTGAAGGGCCAGTGGTGTATGATAAACTGGATGAGGTTACAGCAATTTCAGGAGTGAAGCCTCATATTTATGGAAAAAAGGAGACCAAACCTTTCCGTAAAATGGGGCATATCACAATAATTGATAAAGATTTAGAAAAAGCCAAAGAAAAGGCTAGGTTTGTAAAAGAAACGATAAAAGTAATAGCGAAATAATGGCAGAAGTAGGAATCATCATGGGATCAAAGTCAGACTTACCTGTAATGCAGGAAGCTGCTGACATTTTAGATGAATTGGGGATTGCATACGAGATCGATATCGTATCAGCACACAGAACTCCAGAAAAAATGTTTGATTACGGACAAAATGCACACAAAAGAGGCATCAAAGTAATTATTGCTGGAGCTGGCGGAGCTGCACATCTACCAGGAATGGTAGCATCTATTACTCCACTTCCAGTTGTTGGTGTTCCAGTAAAATCATCCAATTCTATTGATGGTTGGGATTCTATTTTATCGATCTTACAAATGCCTAATGGGATTCCTGTTGCAACAGTAGCATTAAATGCTGCTAAAAATGCAGGAATTTTGGCCGCAAGTATTATTGGAAGTTCCAATCCTGAAGTTTTGGAAAGAGTGATCCAATTCAAGCAAGGATTGAAAGAAAAAGTTTTGAAATCAGCAGAAGAAATTAAAAAATAAGAATCATGAAAGCACCTTTTAATTTACAAAAGTGGATCGACGAAAATAGAGATTTATTGAAACCACCAGTAAGTAACAAAAATTTGTATGCTGAAGCTGGGGATTTCATTGTGATGATCGTTGGAGGTCCAAATGCACGAAAGGATTACCATTACAATGAATCAGAAGAATTGTTTTATCAAATTGAAGGAGATGTGCAGGTAAAATTGCAAATCAATGGTGAAGCAAAACTTTATGATATCAAAGAAGGGGAAATGTTTTTACTTCCAGGTGGGATTCCTCATTCTCCTATTCGTCCAGCTAATACGGTTGGATTGGTAGTTGAAAGAGTACGTAAAGGAACCGACATGATGGACGGCTTAATGTGGTTTTGTGATGAATGCAATCACCAGTTAAAGGAATATAAGTTCAAATTGACGGATATCGAAAATGATTTCCAGACTCGATTCAGAGATTTCTATAATTCAGAAGAAAATAGAACATGTGACAATTGTGGGCATGTGATGGAAACTGATCCAAGGTTTACGGCCTAATCAGCTTAAAATATGTACGAGAGTAAGGAAAAGCAAGAGCGGTACGATAAGGCATATTTGAGAATGGCATTGGAATGGTCTAAGCTATCCCATTGTAACCGAAAACAAGTTGGTGCCATTATAGTGAAGGATGGGATAATCATCGCGGATGGCTACAATGGTACACCTTCTGGATTTGATAATTGCTGCGAAGATCACAACGGGGAAACGCATTGGTTTGTATTGCATGCTGAAGCAAACGCCATTTTAAAGGTAGCACGAACAAATAATTCGGCTGTTGGTTCTACCTTATATTTAAGTTTATCGCCTTGCAGAGAATGTAGTAAGTTGATTCATCAATCCGGAATCACAAGAGTGGTTTATGTGAATGGGTATAAAGACCTTTCTGGAGTTGATTTTTTAAAACAAGCTGGAGTACACGTTGCTCAAATTGATGATTTAGATGAATAATTTCAGGATATATGTATTTACGCCTCTTTTGGTGTTTGCTGCCTTGGGACTTGGTTACATGATGGGAAATTTTTCCATGGAAAAAACGGTAGTTTCAAATGAGGCAAAGGAAACAGCAGATAAAGTGTCTAGTATCATAGACTTTATTGAGGAGAATTATGTAGATACGGTAGATGTGCAAGATTTGACTGATCGATCGATTCACGATATTCTTCAGAACCTAGATCCTCACAGTTCTTACATTCCTGCATCCAGGCTTAAAGAAGTCAATGAAAGCATGAGAGGAAATTTTGGAGGAGTGGGAATTCGATTCTTAATTCATAATGACACTTTGGTCGCAACTCATGTATTGCCTCATTCCCCAGCTGAAATGGCAGGTTTAAAGCCTGGAGATAGAATTATTGAAGTGGATGAAGTGGATTTGAGCACTATCGAACTTACCAATGAATATGTTCTGGAAAATTTAAAAGGTTTGCAAGGAACTGATGTTCAGTTGAAAGTAGTTCGAGATGGAGAAGAATTCGAAACAAAAGTAACGAGAGGAACCATTCCAATTTCTTCTATTGATTGTGGAATCATGCTTTCGGATCAAGTTGGTTTTATCAAGTTGTCTGAATTTTCCGCTTCTAGTTATTATGATTTTAAATCAGCTATTCGAGATTTAAGAAGAAAAGGAATGAGAAAACTCATTTTTGACATCCGAGGTAATGGTGGGGGTTATTTAGGTGTTGCAACAGAAATTATAGATGAGTTTTTGGAGTCCGACAAAATGATTGTCTATACCGAAGGAAGAAAAAGTCCTAAAAAATCGTATTACTCATCGGCTAAAGGAGAATTGAAAGACATTGAGTTGGTTATTTTGATTGATTCCTATTCAGCTTCAGCTTCGGAAATTGTTTCGGGAGCTTGTCAGGATAATGACCGAGGAACCATCATGGGAAGAAGAACTTTTGGCAAAGGATTGGTTCAGGATCAGATCGAATTGAAAGATGGATCTGCAATGAGATTAACAATTGCAAGATATTATACGCCTACAGGTAGAAGTATTCAAAGACCTTATGGGGATTCCATTAAATATCATGAGGATGCATTGAAGAGATACGAAAACGGAGAATTTTACCATCCAGATAGTTCCATTTATAAGAATGCACCTAAGTTTGAAACTCCTGGCGGGAAAATCGTTTACGGAGGAGGAGGAATTACTCCTGATATTTTCTTACCATTTGATAGTACTAACAGAAGTGTTTTCATTACAGATCTTCGAATAGCTAGTGCATTCAATCATTGGGCCTTCGATTATATGGACAAGAATAGAGGGAAATGGAAATCCTTCGAGGAGTTTGATCGAGGATTTCAAGTCACGGAAGAGGTTTATAACCAGTTTATTCAATACGCAATCAACAAACTTGGAGTCGAAAAGGATAATTATGGAATTCAGCATTCGAAGAGATTGATCAAAATGTATTTGAAGGCAGAAGTAGCACGTCACCTCTTTACGGAAAATGAATTTTATTTCATCATGGAAAGAGAAGATGCGGACGTAAAAAGAGCTCAAGATTATCTAGAAAAAGGGCAGGTCGAGGTCTTAGGAAAAGTTTTTCGGAAGGAATAAAAGATGTTTGATTCGATAAAGCCATGGATTCAAAAGCATGATGTCCGATTATTGGACTGGATTCTGGCTTTCATTTTTCTTTTTATCCTATTTGTTGAGGCAGGTAATGTAGGTGATTTCGATATTTATTTGCAAGCCTCGCAAGATCTTTTTAAAGGTGAGAACATTTATGGGAAGCATTATCATGAGTGGTTTCATTATTATTATGACATACTCTTTGCTACTGTTCTTTATCCATTTTCCTTCTTACCTCTCTATTTGGCAAATCTAATCTGGTTATTGTTTAATGGATTTTTAACCATTCTATTGATTCGGAGAGTTTGGAATTTTGTTCCTAATTGCGATTGGTCGGAAAGATCAAAAAGAAATCTCTCTTATTTGGCCATGTTTATCCTGTTCTTCACTTGGCAAAAGAACATGAATGTCGGGCAGATTACCCTTTTGATTTTATATCTCAGCATAGAGTCGTTTTACCAAATTCGAAAGGGGAATTATTTGATAGGAGGAGCTTTGTTAGGATTGGGAATATCCATTAAGATCATGCCTCTGGTACTAATTCCTTATTTGTTTTACCGCGGATATTTTAAGGCCATTCTTGTTTCTCTGGGTTTATTAGTGGTTTTCACTTTACTTCCCAGTTTATGGATAGGATTGGAACACTGGGAGTTTTTACAGACTGAAAGAATCAACTTGATTAATCCGTCAAATGCTATACACGTTTTGGATGTGGAGGAAAGGAGCTTTCATTCTTTAACAACTTTGATGACCATACTTTTTATTGAAAATGCAAGAAACAATTTCACATTAGAATATACCCGAAATATTGCCGACGTGGGAATTGAAAACCTGAAGTTGATTATTTTGGTTGTACGGTTATTTTTTATTGGGTTGACACTCTATTTTCTGGATAAAAATATTTTCAAACCAGCAAAGAGTCCTTTGAGAGATTTGTATGCTTTGTCTTATATTTTGCTCATTGTGCCATTAATCTTTCCACACCAGCAACCTTATGCTTTCTTTTTTGCATTCCCAGCTATCTTTTTTATTCTCTATCAAATGAAAGAAATGAGAATGGCGGGTAATTTTCCTACAGGATTCAAAGCTTATTTGATTTATGCTGGATTGGGACTCATCTTTATCTTGTTGAATACCCATTTCTATTTGGGATTTTTGAGAGGAATCATGGATCACTATAAGTTCTTTACTTATGGAATCCTACTGATCATTCCATTCTTAATGTACTTCAGACCACAAAAGATTAAGTTGCACTCTGTTTCTTGATGACCTTCCAGAACAACTTTGGAAACAATCTTTTTACTTTTACTGCCTTAATTTCTTTACCTCCAATCAAAACTTCCAATTTGTTTTTCTCTACGGCATCGATTAATTTTTTAGCACATTGATCTGCCGGCATACCAGTAGCTTGATTTTGGTCTTGTTCCCCATGTACAGATCCATCTCCTTTAATCGCACTTTGAGAAATAGGCGTATTGATTTTTCCTGGATAGGCTATTGTTACGCGAATTCCATTTTTTTCTTCCTCTAAATACAGACTTTCATAAAATCCTTGCAAAGCATGTTTGGTTGAGGCATAACCAGATCGTAAGAAGAATCCAAACTTTCCCGCAATACTAGAGATGGTCACTATATGTCCAGAACCTTGTTTCTTCATGAAAGGAAGGACCGATTTTGTCAATGCAATATTTCCAAAGAAATTAATCTCCATTAGTTTTCGATACACTTCCATATCTGTCTCCGAAACTTCAGAACGCTGACTAATTCCTCCGTTATTGATCAAAATATCTATGCGACCAAATTTGTCAAACACCTGCTGGCTAAGCGATCCAAATTCAGATGAATTTTCGAGGTCTAAAGGCAAGACTAAGGTATTTTCAGGATGTGCTAATTCTTTCTGAACCAGTTCCAAGGCTTCCTTTTTTCGAGAAGATAAAACAACTTGATATCCTTTTTGACTATACTGTAAAGCCAACTCCTTCCCAATTCCCGAAGAAGCACCTGTAATCCAAACTACTTTTTGATTTGCCATGAAACAAATGTAGTTAAAAGTCGAAAATGCAAAATGAAAAATGAAAAGTGCAAAATGAAAAGTGCAAAATGAAAAGTGCAAAATGAAAAGTGCAAAAT
>JAGQYP010000081.1 GCA_020436025.1 Crocinitomicaceae bacterium | reverse complement strand
ACATCATTCATTTCAGGAGCATCCGTATTGATCACACGGAATTCAGTTTCGCCAAATTTGGCAGATTCCTGATTAAACGCAAAAATTGAGGCCCAAATCAGGCAAAGAGTCAAAAGATATCGCATACGATTTTAATAAGGGCCGATCACGCAAGCGATCACAGCCAGATTGGTATAACTTCCTATTGTAACCGTAAAGATAACATCATTCGAAAAAGTAGAGTCGCCCAGATAGATTTTTCCATCTTTGAAGGTAAAAATGGCATCCTGACTAAAGGTAGAATCTCCTTTGTAGATTTTGTCTTCAGAAACTGTGTAGACCACATCCGAAGTAAAATTTCCATCTCCCATATAAATCTTATTTCCTTTAATGGTGTAGAGACAATCTGAAAAGAAAGTTGAATTTCCTCGATAGACCTTATTATCCTGAATGGTGTATTGAATATCTCCGGTCATTTGGGTTCTACCTTTGTAGACCTTATCACCAGTAATAACGTAGATGATTTCAGACTCATATTCGTAGTCGCCTTTGTACATGATCGTTTGCGAAAAGCTCACCTGAGCTAGAAATAAGAAAGAGAATAGGATGAAAAGATGTTTCATAAAATGATTTTGTCTGATGAATTTAACGAAAGAAAGCGAAAATTATTCCATTTTTTTGTTGATGTATGACTTATTGATTTATGATGCATGACTTATTGATGTAGGACATATTGATGTATGACTTATTGATTCATGAACATTTGGAACTTTGCATTTTGCATTTTGCATTTTTTTAACCGCAAAGGGCGCTAAGAAGGCGCAGAGGTCGCGAAGGGGAGTTGACGATATCTTTAATCTTGGTTAGAATTCAATTTTTGGTCTATAAAATCTGATACCTCTTTGTGATTGTCTAAGATTATTAAGTGACCTCCTTTTTCAATTTTAAGATCTGGATTTTGCGGGCATGGAAGAATTAAATCCTTTTCACCGTGAATCCTAACTATATTCTCTGGAATTTGGGAGTTGTTCCAATTGAGAATCATATTAATGAATTCTTTTGTGAATCTTGGATTGGATCCTTTTAAAATGGCATCTAGAACAGCAACTTCTTTTGTTCCGAAAATTTTGGCTAAGAGTTTTGCATTTTGATTCATGGTCATAGTTGGGATCAGCTTATTGATTTGTGTTTGACCGATGAATCTGTATAATGGTCTTAATTCTTTTCTTGTTGGAACAGAACTAATTAAAATGAGTTTTTCTGGTTTATATTTCTTTGCTATTTCAGTAGCCACCATACCTCCAAAACTAAGACCAATTAGTACAAATTTTTCCTCTTTATTTATTTTCTCTGCTAACCTTAATGCATAGCTTTTTAATGATTCATATTGTGTAGGCTGAATCCATTCTAAATTGATTATTTCGCCTTCCAATTGAAGATTTTGAAAGAGTCTTGAATCAGCGCCTAATCCTGAAATGGTGTAGATTTTCATAGGAAAGTGAAGATAGTTAAAAGTCTTTGATTTATGACTTATTGATTTATGACTTATTGATTTATGACTTATTGATGTATGACTTATTGATTTATAAACATTTCGCACTTTGCACTTTGCATTTTGCACTTTGCATTTTTTTTACCGCAAAGGGCGCTAAGAAGGCGCAGAGGTCGCGAAGGTGTTGACGCTGTTTTTTCGTGCAAAAAATAAACTAATTCCTACGCATAATAAAAGTTGCTGGTTTCTTCCCTAGGCTAGCTTTAGTTTTGAAATAAAAACATGAAAATCTGGACATTACTTAAAATATTTCTTTCCTTTTTATGCCTTGAACTACCTGTTTTTATTTTCATGTCTAATCTTTGGGTTAATTTTTCTGTCCGGGATTTATGTTTTGATTCGCTCGAGGAAGTCCCACCAAGAGAAGTGGGGCTTATTCTCGGAACCATGAAAGGGAGCGATAAATATCCGAATTACTATTTCAAATACAGAGTGGAAGCTGCTGCTGAGCTTTATCACGCTGGTAAAATCAAGAAGATTTTGGCTTCTGGAGACAATTCACGTAAAGATTACAATGAACCGCAAGACATGAAAGATGCCTTAATCAAATTAGGGGTTCCAGATTCCGTAATTTATCTGGACTACGCTGGGTTTCGTACATTTGATAGCATGTATAGAGCCAAAGCAATATTTGGCCTATGCTCTTTTACTGTCATTTCTCAAGAATTTCATAACGAACGCGCCATTTTCATTGCTAACCAATTAGGAATTGATGCGATTGGTTATAATGCTAAAAACCTTGGGGGCTCTTACAATCGATGGATGATTTTTAGGGAAAGTATTGCTCGTACCGCTGCTGTGGGAGATTTGTATGTTTGGTTTAAGAAGCCTTATTTTCTTGGGAAGAGGGAGTATTTGGATTGACATATTGATTTATGACTTATTGATGTATGATATTATGATTTTATGAATTATAACAACATGATTTTAGAAGTATATTGATAATTCAAGGAATCTGATTTTCGTTTTTGAGTAGTTAAATAATTTTCATTTAACAAAAAAAGGCGGAATCACTTCCGCCCTCTTTTGCTATTGGATAAAAAACTCTCGCTTGAGTTTGTATTTACTTTCTTAATACGTGAACAAAACCGGTACCTGTATATTTTTCGCCATCTATTCCTGTGGCTTCATAAACAACCGAATAAACTCCATCTGACAATTCTTTTCCTTTTTTGTCCTGTCCTACAAATTCATCGTTTACATCTTCAATTCGGAAGACTTCATTCCCCCATCTATTCACAATAATACAAGTAACTGCTTGCAAACCTTTGTCTTTGAAAGGTGCCCAGACATCGTTATTCCCATCTCCATTTGGCGTCACTACATTGGGTAATTCAATATCCACGTGAGGATTTACCTGGACGTCCAAACACAAAGTATCATAACACTCATAATCATTGGAAACGATCAAACAAATTACATGCACTCCTTCTTCAATAAAAACACTGTCAAAAGGTGTTTGCTGAGTATTGTATCCAATGACAAAGCTGTTTTGCAGAGAATCATTGAAAATCCAGGTATTTGTAGTTCTAAAATCACTTTGATCGGCAACTGTAACTGATAAAGGTGTGTATCCAAAATCCGGACTCACAGTGAATTGAGCCATTGGAGACAATGAATCTACATAAACAGAGTCAAACGCCACACAACCATTGGCATCGGTCACCAATAGATAATACCAACCTGGCTCTCGGTTACCCCAAGTATTGGTTGGAGAGGTATTCACCCCATCAGACCATAAATAAGCTAAAGTTCCAGTTCCACCAGAAGCAGTAGCACTAACGGTTCCACTTCCAGGGTAGAAACCATTCCCTCTACATTGTGATGGATCTCCTGTCAATTGTCCAATTACAATTTCTGCTGGACTCACTAGTGTAAAATCTACCTGAGCTGTACATCCGACAGAATCAACCAATAAGGCTGTGTGCGATCCTGCTGCTAGAGTTCCAATACTATCCAAGCCATTCACTTGCCCATCCCACGAAACCACATAAGGTCCTTGGGCACCAAATAACATATTCACCTGTGCAAAACCATCGGAAGAGCCAAAACACAATGGATTCTCTGTATTCAATGTAAAGTAAAGTGAATCCGGCTGATCTAAAAAGACAGAATCAAAACCATCACAACCCGATGGATTATCCACATAACAATAATACCAGCCAGTCCCTAAAAATTCAGCAGCATTTGAGTTTCCTTGATTGAGAACATTGCTGTCGGCATCAGTTATTGTAAAGATAGCTCCCGGATCAATTCCGCCTCCATTTACATTGATACTTACGGATCCATTATTTTGACCATAACACAGAGGTTCGGCAACAACCAAATCCAAAGTTAAAGCGCTAGCTGAAATCGTTATGGTAATGGCTGTTGCGGGGGACTCACATCCTGCTACTGTTTCAGTAACATAATAAATTGTTGTGCCCGGAGAGCTATTGGGTGTCAAGCTCGTTCCAGTGCCAATTTGATTGGATAATCCCGCATCGTCGTACCAAGTTAAAGTTCCTCCTGAACCTGCAACAGCAAATAGATCAGCTATATTTTGTCCAATACAGTATGAGACATCTGTCCCTGCATTAGGTGCTGCTGGTGCAGAGGCATTACTAATAGTCACTGTTGAAGATTGAACCGTACAGCCATTAAGAGTCACAACAACATAATAATCTCCCGCAGGCAAGTTTGTAAAAGCTCCTGTTGCATTTGTGGTTACACTTCCTCCAGCTGATGTAAACAATTCATAAGAGGTTCCGTTTGCAGTAATCGTAATTGTCCCATCGGGAGTAGCACAATTCGTAATATTTGTGGATGCTTCATTTGAAATGACTGGATTGCTGGCCACGGTTATTGATATCGAACTTGCTGGTGATTCACATCCATTTAAAGTTTCTGTAACATAATAAATGGTCGTTCCTACACTTGAAGATGGAGTTAATGTGTTACCAGTTCCAATATTGTTTGACAATCCAGCATCAGAAAACCAGTTAATAGTTCCTCCAGAACCTGGAGTTGCTGTCATGTCGATCATCGTTGCTCCGTCACAGTAGGTTGTGTCGTTACTGGTTACTGGAGCTGTAGGAGTAGTTCCATCCGCAATAATCACAGAAGCATTTGCTGTACAAGAAGGATCTACATCATCCGTTACTGTTACAGAATAAGTTCCAGCCGTCAAACCAGTCAAATCTTCAGATGTCGCACCTGTGTTCCACAAATATGAATAAGTTGAAGTCCCTGAAGTGATCGTCAAATCCGCCGCTCCATCGTTACCTCCTGCACAAGTTACATTGGTACCTGTTACCGTTATCGTAGGAGGAGTACATGTTGAAGAACAAGCAGGCAATGTTGCAGGGTCGTTTATTGTCACTGTAGAACCTGAACCATCAGAAACTTGGTAAGGTGCATTTCCTGTTGGAGTCTGAGTGGCCCCTGAGCCAAATACAACCCATGCTGGATTTTGACAACTTGGAACACTACAAGAAGCTGGAAAAATAGGTGGAAAACCAGGATTCCAAGTACCTCCACATGCAGTACATTCCGCACTGTTTGATGGATTGATTGTCACTGTTCCCCATTCTTCCCAAGTATAATTACCATCTCCTCCAGATACAGTTACATCTCCATTGGTTTCAAGACAAGCACTTAAGGCGGCACAGGCACTTACAACTATGCTTAAATCCTCTGATCCACAAGTTAAAGTATAAGTGATTGTATGGACTCCAGGTCCGGCAACTGCAGGATCAAATTCTCCTGTTGAGGCATTTACTCCTGGACCTGACCAGGTTCCTCCAGGTGTATTTGGAGTAAGCGTAATCGGTGCATCCGATACACAAAGTGTGTCTTGAGGACAAACGTAAGCATCACAACAAATAAGTGAATACTGAGCACAAGCTGTCAACGAAACCGACTCGATTCTTCCATTTCTATTTCCATTTAGGGAGTTATTAGATTGAGCTCCGCACACAACCACTTCTCCATTGGCATTGACACTAACATCATAAATACTAACAGTAGAAGCTGCAGAAGCGAGTAAATTCAAATTGGCATCGTATTTATGGACTTGGTTTTTGGAACCGGCATAAACGTTACCGCAATCATCTACGGCCAATCCGCTATTTTGAACCACTTCCCCTCCAAATAAAACTGTTCCTCCTACTCCTCCAGGAACCGAAGCCGTATTAAGAAGTGCTCCAGTAGCTAAATCCCATTGCAGAATTTCATCACCCACATGGGTATAAAAATATTGGTCATTCGCAATTAAGGCCTTTAATCCTCCTCCATTTTGTTGCTCTGGAAGATAATTTTCACACTTATAATTCAGATTATGGGTATTATCTACTTGATAGATAGGGGCCGAACCATTTGGACACAAGGCAAAACTTTGAGTGATAGCTCCTACATCATCGTGAGTTAAGTAAATGTATTTGGCTCCTTTTGAAGCAGATATTGATCTTACTTCAACCGGAGTACTTCCAAAATTGAAAATGTTTGTGCTATCCAATACTACGTGATCCGTAATATCACCAGTTGTGGTATTCACATCATAGATTGCGGCCATAAACCAAGTTGGAATTAATCCCGGAGCGTATGTTCCTCCTACTAAGAGTTTGGTTTGATCGCAATTAAAGGTGATGGACCAAAATTCGCTGTTAAAGCCAACGTTGTAGGTTCCTCCATTGTTTTTGTGCCAAACCATGGAACCTGCGTTATCAATTTTTTCCATTTCTGGGCTTACACCAGAAGTTAAATAAGAAATACCCGAAGCATCTGTCGCCATGGTTCCCAGCCAAACCGTAGAAGTATCCCAAGGAGTGGTATAGGTCCATTGTAGATTTCCAAGTGCATCATATTTTTTCAGCTCCATAGGATCTTCCCCACCAATGGAATATACATTTCCGTTTGCATCAGTTTCTACTTCCCAAACCGCTGTTGAGGTCGTAAACGTTGGTGAAACTACCCAAGGATCAATAACGATGGTATGAGATGCATCAAAATTCCCTAAATTGAAAGTAAGTTCTTGTCCATTCAATTTATACGCGGATGGAATAGTTGCTCTAGTTTCTTTATCAAAGGTATAAGGGGCGTGCTCAATCAACTTTGCCAAAGAAGTAGTAAACTCGATTTGTTTTAAGGCATTTAATTTCATTTCAACCTTCTCTTCAGCATTTTGCGTGTGATCAAAATCATATTTTAATTTGATCTGAGCAGGATTAGCACCCGGATAAAGAATAAAAGAATATTTCAAACCTCCTTCTGGATGGAATTCATAAACCAAATCCACATGGTCGTATAAATTTTTATAGATGATCTTTTTATATCCTGGAACATTACTGATATTCCTTGCGTCCCATTTTCCTTCTCTGATTCCATAAGAAAAATAGTATGGAGTTTTATCTTCAGCGATGATTTGAACATTTGGGTTGGCATTTACCCATTCTGCATGGATTAACTCGGATACAATAGTTCTTTTTGGCGAATTTGGATCTTGTTTGTTCCGTTTTGGATTTCTGATGGTTTTATCAAATCGATAAGTCACACCAGATTTCGAAAAGAAGACATAAAATGGATTTTGGTTATAGGCATACTCTACTTTATCCGACAACCAATGTCTGGCGTCATACTGTCCCATGTTCAGCTCGAAAGCCGCTTCTCCTTCAGATTGAAAAATTTTTGTTTGTTGTGAAAAGGAATATTGAAAGGTGGTTAACACAAATAGAATTAACAAATTTTTCATAGCACATTTGAGTAAATTGATTCTAATGTAAAATTACCTCAATCCCCCATGAATAACGAGAGTGTTGCCCCCTCAAAAAATGTTATTATTCTCACATTTCCATTTATTTTCTGATCAAAATCAAACAAAAAAAGGCGAGATTTCTCTCGCCTTTTTTTTTCAATATTTGGTACGAATTTATCGTGTTAACATCACATTTCCAGCTCTTTTAAATATTTGTCCTACAATTGATTTTCCTTCAAATTTGTAGACAAAAACAGCTTGCGGACAAGGTTCTCCCTTCATAGTTGTCCCATCCCAAACTACAGAGGGTTCTGTCGACTCAAAAATAAGTGCTCCCCATCTATTAAATACTTTCATGCTGTAATCTTGCCATGCAGGTCCGAATACTTCTAAATAGTCGTTATTGCCATCTCCATTTGGTGAGAAGATATTTGGAATGTACAAGACAATTTCTCCATCAATAATGATGTTTACAGTATCCTTATTTGTACAACCGTATTCATCTATCACTGTTACAATATAAGAGGTATTGGCTATCGGTCCTGCTTCCGGATTATCGCAACTTGTACAGCTCAACCCATTGGAAGGACTCCAAACAAAATCAACGGGTGATGAAGTGGAAGTAGCTCCTAAAATTGTTGTAGCTCCAAGTGGAATGGTTATATCCGGTCCTGCATCAACATCTGGTGCTGGTAATACAGTAATGAAAACAGTATCAACATCTGAACCACATGTTCCAGAAACTGCTGCTACATAGAATCCACTTGTTACTGCATTAATTGTTATCGTCATCGAAGTATCACCCGTACTCCAAACAGGAATACCTGTATTTGTTGTAGCTGTTAAGGTTACCGACTCACCTTCACAAGCATTAAAATCCATTCCCAAGTCAACTGTTGGACTTGGAGTTACAGTAATATTTTCGATGATTGTTGAATCGCATCCGTTTGCTCCGGTCAATACAGATGTATGCTGAAAATCATTTAACACATTAACAAAGTTCGCTGCATCTCCTACCGATGTATAATTCGTTCCTTCACAAATAGTAGTATCGATAATCGTTGTAGATGGCTGTACAACCGTGATGTTTTCTGTTACCAATGAGTCACATCCTACTGAGTTAGTCAAAGTTGAAACATAAGAAGTGTTCGATGTGATCGTTTGGGTAGTTCCATCCGCAAACGTATAGGTATCTCCATCACAAACGTCGTTATTCAATGTATTTGTAGAAATCGTTGTCTGATCTGTAATCGACAAAGTACTTCCTGTTGTACTACAGTTTCCGTTTGAAACTACTACATAATAGTCCCCCACATCTAATCCTGTAAATACTCCGGTTGTATTTGTTCCAATTGAGTTATTCGAAGCATCAAATAATTCATAAGAAGTTCCATTAGATGTAATTGTGATCGTTCCATTAGGAGTTACACAATCGGTCAAATCAGTGGAAACTTCACCTGTAATTGCTGGAACATCGTTAATTGTAATCGTCACCGTACTTGCAGTTGAAGCACATCCGTTTGCTGTTTCTGTTACATAATAAATCGTGGTTCCTACCGTATTATTCGGTGCCTGACTTGCTCCTGTTCCAATATTGTTGGTCAAAGCCATATCGTCATACCAATTCAAATTCCCTCCTGCTCCTGCTGTGGCAGTCATGTTTGCTAAAACATCACCTAAACAATAAGTTGCATCTGTTCCTGCTACTGGTGCAGATGGTATGGCATTGATGGTAATGGTTACCGTACTCGCTGCTGATTCACATCCTGCTACGGTTTCTGTTACATAATACACTGTGGTTCCAACTGTATTGTTGGGTGCTTGAGTGGCGGTACTGCCAATTACGTTAGTCAAACCTGCATCATCGTACCAAGTCAATGTTCCTCCTGCTCCTGCTGTGGCAGTCATATTGGCCAATGCTGCTCCATCACAATAGGTTGCATCTGTTCCTGCTACTGGGGCTGCTGGGGCAGATGCG
>JAGQYP010000080.1 GCA_020436025.1 Crocinitomicaceae bacterium | reverse complement strand
TAGGATGTAGACTCCACTTCCAAATTGGGTGAGGTCGATTTCTTTTTGAATTCTTCCTTCGATTTTCCCTAGGTCTTCCTTGTATACTTGTTTTCCTTGTAGATCTACCACTTCGATATTGGTTTTCTCTTTTTTCTCTAGAAGAAAGCTAAGGGTAAATTTGCCATTTGAGGGATTGGGAAAGATTTTGAAGTCCAATTCTGGGTCTGAAATTGAATTACTGGTCTCAGCATCTTTCTTGTCGATTCCTTCTTTTACGATGACGATAGTGAAATCTTCTTGGCTTCCTCCTTCAGAATCAATATTGACCATTACTGTGTTTCCATCTTTGGACTGCCATTCACATTTTTTTCCATTTTGAACGACCACTACTTTTTCTCCGTTACCTTCTTCGTTCCATTCGATATCGTGCTCAAGTTCCTTTATGATCACTTTTACATCTCCAATTTCTTTGTGAAGATCCTTTAATTCTCTGTGAATGATGTCCATTAGAGAATCTTTGTTAAGTAAGCCGTTGATGTCAAAATCGATGTCCAGATCTTTAAGTTCTCCATGTACTTTTTCCATGATTTCTTTGTGCAGACCTTCCATTTCTTCATCCATTTCAATTCGAATTATTTTGTGATGATCATCTCCAGAATGAATCATTTTCATGTGTTCTTCCTTCAATTCTTTTAATTCTTCATCTGTCAATTGGATTTCTTTTCCGTTGACCACCTTCTTTGCGTCGATTTCTCCTTTTTCATTGATTTTTACGATCATTTGAACGTCTTCTAGATCCTCGTCTTTCTTGTGATCGTCTTTTTCAATGCGGATCATCATATTGTTTCCATGGTTTGATTTTTCGTGATTTTGATGATGAGATTTTAGCTCTTCTAATTCTTCTTTGGTCAATTCTACTTCCTTGCCATTCACGATTTTCTTCGCTTCGATTTCTCCACTCTCGTTGACTTTCACAATCATTTCTACATTTTCTTCATGAAGGCCTTCTTTAGAATCATTTTCATCGTGATCGACCTTGATTTCTGTTCGGATCACCATGTTTTTGTACTTTCCGTCTGATTCCATTTCATCAGCAAAGAATATGTTTTCCATTGTTCCGTCTCCAGGGAGTTTGATGATGTCCAAATTTGTCGATTCAATGTTTTTGTCTTTGAGAAACGATTCTACAGAATATTCAGAGTCCATTGGAATAAGTGTATCAGCTTCTATCATTTTCCCATCTTTCATATGGATGACCTGATACTGCTTGTATTTCCCTTTTTGAGGGTTTTCTCCATCCTTTGATTGAAATGGAGCTGCTGCGATGAGGATTCCGGCACCTGTTATAACCGTTAATCCTGCCATGGCTAGTTTTGTCTTGTTCATGTTTATTGTTTTAAGATGAATACAAAATTGTTTTCGGCTAAATTACAGGCAGAATCTCCTAAAAAGAGTTAAAGCATCCCCAAAGAAGGTTAAAGTTAGGTTAAAGTTTATTAGATTGGCTGAATCCCTGATTATCTTTGGGTTGTCACATGCGAAATTCATTTTTATACATATTGATTTCTACGATGGTGGTCGCACTGATCGGAATTATCGTGATTCAAGGAATTTGGATTAATGATGCTTATGATCAAAAAAAGGCAGAGCTGAAATTGCATGCCAATGAGGCTTTGAATCAGTTGGTAGACAAGATTTCAGAAGATGAGGCGGAAAGTTATTTGAATTTGAAATTTGGCGGTGTGGATTCCATTCTAAATGAAGTTATTGTTTTAGAAGGAAATAATGGCAAGGAAATATCTGAAAATGTGGTTGTCATTCAAGGGAATCGCAAGGATAGTATCAAAAATCAAATCAAAATTGAGGTTAGAACGGATGACCACAAAAATGTAAAGGAAAAAGGTGCTGATGTTGAATTCAAACAAAAGACGAAAGGGCATAATACCTTAATCCATCAAATCCATGAAAACTTAATTGTGAAAATGGAAGAAATCCATGAGGATCTTGAAAAGGATCTACATTGGGTTGGAGGGATAGGTGATAAAATGGATAAAATTGAGTCCATTGTACAGCACTTCACTTACGAGAAATTATTTGCAGGAGACTTAAAAGATCGTTTGCCAAAAGAAGCGTTAGAGAAGAAGATTGAAGAAGTACTAGCGGATCAAGGACTAGGGAAGTCCTATCAATATGTAGTTCAAGACCGGAAGAAAGGGGAGTTCGTAGAAGATTACCAGTCTGATTCATACAATGATAAAAAGGAAGCCTATGAAAAGGCTCTATTTCCAAAGGATAAAGCAAATTCAGGAGATTTTATCTTGCTTTTACAATTAGAAAATGAAGACGGAATCATTTGGTCTCATATTCATCCCATGATTTGGATGTCTGTGATTTTTACTTTGCTTATTATCATCGCATTTTCATTTGCCTTATACTTTATTTTTAAGCAGAAGAAGGTCAGTCGTATTAAAAATGATTTCATCAATAACATGACCCATGAGTTGAAAACACCTCTAGCTTCCATTTCATTAGCAAGCGCATCGATTAAACATCCAGAAGTCATATCCAATCCCAAACAAATCAATGAATTTGTAGACGTGATTGAAAAGGAAAGAATCCGCATGAATTCACATATAGAAAGAGTCTTGGAGATGGCCTCAATGGAGAATAATCAATTTAAATTAAAGCTTGAAAAAGAAAACTTTAAAGAATTGATTAATAAGTCAATAGGAAATGTAAGGTTAACTCTTGAAAATCAAGGGGGAAAGATTGATTGGGATTGTGAATTGGATCAAGTCTTGATAAAAGCAGATGCCTTTCATTTAGTAAATGCTCTGACAAATGTTTTGGACAATTCTATTAAATATTCAGATAAAAATCCTGAGATAAATCTGGAATTAAAAGAGGTCGGAATGAATTACGTACTTACAATTCAGGATAATGGAATTGGAATGTCGAAGAAGTCTGTAAAACTCGCATTTGATAAGTTTTATCGAGAAGAAACAGGGAATATTCACAATCGAAAAGGTTTTGGATTGGGCTTGTCCTACGTGAAAAGCATTGTAGAAGGTCATCATGGCCAGGTGAGCCTGGAAAGCACAGTAAATAAAGGAACCAAGGTTAAAATCACTCTACCTAAATATGGCGGATAAAAAGAAAATATTGTTGGTGGAGGATGAAGAGAATTTTGGTTCCTTGCTTCAGAATTACTTGAAATTGTCAAAGTATGAGGTAGATTGGGCAAAAGACGGGAATTTGGGCTATTCAGCATTCATGAAGGGGCAATATGATCTTTGTATTTTCGATGTGATGATGCCGAATTTAGATGGTTTTTCATTGGCGGAAAAGCTAAGAAAGAAAGGGCATACAACGCCGATCATCTATTTGACCGCCAAGAACATGAAAGAAGATATTCTAAAAGGCTACAAACTTGGGGCTGTGGATTATCTCAGCAAACCCTTTGATATTGAAGTATTGCTAGCCAAACTAGAAGCCATTTTCCGACTCGAATCCAATGGAGATCATGAACCAGCAACAAGCATTTATGAGATTGGAAGTTACGAGTTTCATTGGAAAACGAGAGTTTTAGAAAGAGAAGGAAATCAAAAGAAATTGTCACCAAAAGAAGGGAATTTACTTCAATTACTTTGTCAGTATCTCAACGACGTCATGCCTCGCGAAAAGGCACTTACAGAGATTTGGGGAGAAGATAATTATTTCACTACAAGATCGATGGATGTGTATATCACCAAGCTTAGAAAATACTTAAGTGAAGATGAACAAGTAATTATTGAGAACGTGCATTCTTCTGGGTATGCGCTTAGGGTTATTTAGTTGATTGGATTTGTTGTTACACGGTGTTGCACGGTGAATCACGGCGATTCACGGTGAGTGAGCAGCAAGAATAGCATCTCCGTGTAGCTCCGTGTTCCTCCGTGAATCGCCGTGTAACAGCTATGAAAACTAGAGTAGAACTACTTTTTTGACTGATAATTCAAACATGTTTAATCTTCCCTAAAATTCACTCTACATTCTACACTCTAAATTCGTAAATTCGTTTCATGGATTTCAAACTCACATCAGAATACCGACCAACAGGCGACCAACCCGAAGCCATCAAGCAATTAGTTGAAGGTGTAAGTCGGGGAGATAAAGATCAGGTTTTACTCGGGGTGACTGGTTCTGGGAAGACATTTACCGTAGCCAATGTGATATCAGAACTGAACCGTCCGACATTGGTTTTGTCTCATAATAAAACGCTTGCTGCTCAGCTGTACGGAGAGTTTAAGCAGTTTTTTCCTGAGAATAAGGTAGAGTATTTTGTGTCTTATTACGATTACTATCAACCAGAAGCCTATATTCCGGTTACCAATACTTTTATTGAAAAAGATCTTTCTATTAATGATGAGATTGAAAAACTGAGACTTTCAGCTACTTCTGCTTTGTTGAGTGGAAGGCGAGATGTGATTGTTGTTTCATCAGTTTCCTGCATTTATGGTATTGGAAATCCAAATGAGTTCAATAAGTCGATTATTCATGTTCAAGTAGGTGATCACATTTCCAGAAACAAATTTTTACTTCGATTGGTGGAGAATTTGTACTCCAGAAGCGATTTAGACTTCCGTAGAGGCACTTTTAGGGTAAAAGGAGATACTATTGACATTTATCTCGCTTATGCTGATTATGGTCTGCGTATTGTATTTTGGGGAGATGAAGTTGAGGAAATCTACACGATTGATCCAGAAAGCAACCAGAAATTAGATGAATACCAAGAGATCAATATTTATCCAGCCAATATTTTCATTAGTTCGCCCGAAAACACAAGAAATGCCATTCATCAGATTCAGGATGATTTGGTAGCGACTTTAGGGAAATACAGAGAAGAAGGAAAAAGGGAAGAGGCGGACAGGCTTGAAGAAAGAACCAATTACGATCTGGAAATGATGCGAGAATTAGGCTATTGTTCAGGAATTGAGAACTACTCGCGATATTTTGATGGGAGAGCTCCTGGAACACGTCCTTTCTGTTTGATCGACTATTTCCCAAAGGATTTTTTAATGGTGATTGATGAGTCACATGTGACAGTTCCGCAGATTCGAGCGATGTATGGAGGGGATCGTTCCAGAAAGGTGAATTTGGTGGATTATGGATTTCGTTTACCAGCAGCAATGGATAACCGACCACTAAAATTTGAAGAATTTGAATCGCTTTTGGGTCAGACCATCTACATCTCCGCAACTCCCGCAGAATACGAATTAGAGAAATCTGAAGGGGTAGTGGTGGAACAAGTGATTCGACCAACTGGTTTATTGGATCCAATCATTGAAGTACGTCCAAGTTTGAATCAGATTGATGATTTGATAGAAGAAATTCAGATTCGAAGAGAAAAGGAAGAGCGAGTTTTGGTGACTACGCTAACCAAGAGAATGGCTGAAGAATTACAGAAATACTTGGATAAACTAGAGATTCCTTGTCGTTATATTCACTCAGATATTGACACGATCGAACGTGTGGAAATACTACGTGGTCTGCGTTTGGGCGAATTTGATGTATTGATTGGGGTCAACTTGTTAAGAGAAGGGTTGGACTTACCGGAAGTATCCTTAGTCGCTATTATCGATGCAGATAAAGAAGGATTTTTAAGATCCGAGCGTTCCTTAGTTCAAACTGCTGGAAGAGCAGCAAGAAATGTGAACGGAAAAGTAATCATGTATGCCGATAAAATCACCGATTCCATGCGGAAAACCATTGATGAAACCGAGCGAAGAAGAATAAAACAAGAAAACTACAATACCGAACATGGAATGACCCCTCAGCCATTGAAAAAGTCTGTCGAAGCCATTCTGGAACAAACCAAGGTGGCAGACGGAGACGGAACGGCAAAACCTTATATTCCGGATGAGAATCAGTCGGTAGCGGCCGACCCAGTAGTGCAATACATGAACAAAGAACAACTCATGAAAGCCATTGAACGAACCAAAAAAGAAATGGAGAAAGCGGCTAAAGCTTTAGATTTTGTGGAAGCTGCTAAGTTTCGGGATGAGATGTTTGCGCTTCATGAGGTTTTGAAGGGAAAAGGCTAAGGGAATGTAGAGTGTAGAGTTTAGAGTGTAGAGTGTAGAATGTAGAATTTAGAATGGATTATTTTAGTAATTAAAACAAATTACTTGGAACTGTCTACTTGGAACTGTCTACTTGGAACTGTCTACTTAGAACTGTCTACTTGGAACTGTCTACTTGGAACTGTCTACTTGGAACTACCTACTTGGAACTATCTACTTGGAACTGCCTACTTAGAACTGTCTACTTAGAACTGTCTACTTGGAACTACCTACTTGGAACTGCCTACTTGGAACTGTCACACCGAATACTTCCGATCCACTGTCTTATTTTTTCTTTCATAAACCAACCAAGCATTTTCTGGAATAAAAATACCAGGAGATTTTGGGTGGGTGAGTACTTTCATTTGACCCGGTGAAAAGAGCTCGGAGTAATTCAAATCAAATGTTTTGAGTTCAATGATCTCTTGTTTGTGTTTTAGTTTAATAATTTGCTGTGGGATATTGTTAACTCGAATATTCAGATTAAAACCTTTTTCTAAAACCTCAATCAATTCATAGTTTCCAGAACCAAGAACCAATTCATATTGGAGCCTCTTTTTTCTTCTGGATCTATTTTGAAGAAAGATCAGAAAAACAGCCAAAACCAAATAACCGGCAATGCAATACCCCACAATATCAGAAGCAGTTTTCATCTCTGGAATGTTTCTGAACACAAAAAACACGATTGTTGGTCCGACCAAAACCATGGAAAGCACAAAAATCAACCAAGGACTCCGAAATCCGGTGTTTGTGCGCCTTTTGATCATTTTGCGCATCGAATCGGTAATTTTTCTTTTGTTGAAGTTCAAAATAGAATGGAATAAATCTATATCATAAAAACTAATCAATAATAACTCTTTTAACTAAATATTCTTGGTCAATCTTCACCTTCAAAATGTAGCTGCCTGATTCTATTGTGGAGCAGCTAAAATTAGAAATGTCTGATGCGTGCTTTTCCAAAACTAATTTTCCGCTCAAACTATAGAGTTGAACTTGAGTAATCTTTTGATTGGTTTTAGATTTTAAATAGAAGATGGAATGCGAAGGATTAGGCCAAATCGAAAACTCATAATCCTTATTTTCTTCAAGACTGGCTGTAGGATTCAATTCATATTGACTAAAAAATCTCCAGATTTCTGAACTAGCATTGAAATCCATACAAGTTATTGCTGTGGCACCTGGAATAGGTCCTCCAGGCCATGTATGACCTCCACCATTAATTTTAAATAATTCCACTGTATTTCCATTGATGCCTCCTGTGTACAAATAGCGCGTGGCTGTTGCTCCGTCCGAAGAATTAATGTCTGAAATATTGAAAATGGTAGGAGTTGTGTCACATTGATTATGATTTACCCAAAACAAGTTGGCATCATCTATTCCTGCCATTGTTGTTGTACCTGCATAGGGATTGGTTGTGTCATCCGTTCCGTGAATGTGTAATCTCGGGGTAAAATGACTTGGATTGCAGTTATTATACATGTTTACCGACATGGAGCCTGTGACTGTTCCGATAGCAGCGAATCTGTTTGTTTGACAAGCTAAAGCATAGCACATGAAACTACCATTTGACATTCCAGTTGCATAAACTCTATTTTGATTGATGTTATAATGGTTCGAAATTGTATCAATTAAGGCCTCCAGAAAACCTATATCGTCTACAGTTGAACCTAAAATATTCTCATAATTCCAAAATTTTAATCCAAACATGGTGCTTCCATCAGGATTAACCATAATAAAATTAGCTGTATCCGCTATGGGACGAAAATCTCTGTATTGTTCAAATTCAGCTCCACTAGAACCTGTCCCATGTAGACCAATGACTAATGGAGTTGGAGTATTTGGGTTGTATGAAGCCGGGACATAAAAGCTATAAGTTCTTGTTAGACCGTCAAAATCAAAGGAACCGTTAATACTGGATTGGGAAATTGCTAAGAATGAATTAGAAAATAATGGAAATAAAGGCAATAGAAATACAAGAAGAATTTTCATGTGTATAGTGTTCAGTTATGCTAACTAATGTAACTAAATTATACAGTATAACAAAGGCACTCTTGGATTTAACATTCGATTTTCTTCAAAACCAAAGAATACATCATCGGAAGCTTCCCTTCTAAACCTTCTATTTGAAATTTTCCTTCTTCAATTTTTACAGTATTTCTGAAGCAGTTGTAAGGGGAGTAGTCGTATTCTTGGAAATCTTTAAGCGTTAATCCGGATTTGATTAAGGCGTTAATTACTTCACTTAAACCATGATTCCAGCTTATCGATTGTTCTTTGATATCGGCATTCCTGTCGGTGTAAGTACCTTCCGTTTCCTCAATAATTTCACCTTTGTTCAAGTAACTGTATTCGATTTTTTGAAAATCATCGCTCATCATCCAAACAACAGGATGAAATTCAATCATGACAAATTTACCACCTGGTTTAAGGAAATGATGAACAACTTCAGCCCATTTTTGCATGTCTGGAAGCCAACCTATGGTTCCATAAGAAGTAAATACAATATCGAATTTTTCATCTAGAACATTCGGTAGTTCATAAATGTCAGACTGAATGAATTGAGCATTTGTACCGATTTTTTGATTGAGTTCATCTGCTTTTTCCAGTGCTTTTGCAGAAAAGTCAACGCCGGTAGCTTGTGCTCCGTGTCGGGCCAGAGAAATCGTATCTTGACCAAAATGACATTGCAAGTGGAGTACTTTTTTACCTTTTAGATCTCCTAATAATTCTAGATCAATGGGGTTGAGAGAATCTTTTCCTGCAAGAAAACCTTTTACATCGTAAAATTCAGAATCAAAGTGAATGGCTGTTTTTTGATCCCAGAGTTTTTGGTTGATATCGATATAGTTATCGGCCACTATAAAAATGTTTAGATCGAAGCCACAAATTCCATAAATACTTCTTTATGCTTTTCTAAATCCATGTTGCCTGAAAGTGCCACACGAACAATGTAATCTTTATCTCCCTCTTTGGTTGTTCCCTGAGTAGAAGTAGCAGGGATGGTCCAATAACAACCTTTTAGCTGACCATAACTTACGCAGTACTTGCTTTCATTTGGGATTTCACCAATCATCATATTGATTAGCTTATTGTTTAAGGCTCTTTTGTAGCTTTCTTTTTCAGTTTCTGAGTCACCTTTTGTAGGTAAATCCAAAGAGAATACAGAAGGTGTAAAACCAAATCGAGCTAATTCTTCTGAAACAAAGTTGATTTTGGCCTCAGGAAGATTCTTCTGAATAAAGTTGACAAAATGTCTGGTGTTCACATAGGCATCCTCAATTCTTTGCAACATGGAAGGCATCTGTTTAGCCAATAATTCCAATTGAAGTGCTGTGGCTTCGTTATCGCATAAAATCAAATGCTTTTCAATTTTGGCCATTAGTCCATCGGCTTTTGCATTTGCTACACAATACCCAGCAGTACA
>JAGQYP010000007.1 GCA_020436025.1 Crocinitomicaceae bacterium | reverse complement strand
TAAAGAGCAAAGACCAAAATTATTGAGCGATAACGGTTCTTGCTACATCAGTTCCGAGCTGTCTGAGTATATGGAGGACAAAAATATGAAGCACGTTAGAGGAAAACCAAATCATCCACAGACACAAGGAAAGATAGAGCGCTATCATAGGTCAATGAAAAATGTCGTTAAACTGGAAAATTACTATCTGCCTGGAGAACTGGAGCTGAAACTTGAAGAGTTCGTTGAATATTACAACAATGAAAGGTATCACGAATCACTTCAAAATCTAACTCCAGCGGATGTGTATTTTGGAAGAGATATTGAAATCTTGAATAAACGAAAAAAGATAAAAATGAAAACGATGAAAATCAGAAGAAGAAATCATCAGTTGCAAAGACTGAATTTATAACTTAAATTTAAGCTCCCTTGGTAAACTTTAGTTTGAAGACTTACAAAGACTATCGTCATGTAACAATCTTTCCGGTTGCGATCCCCTCAATTGCTTCTCCAGGAGCTATTATGGCAGTAGTTCTCTTAACAGATAATCATATCTATACAATCAGGGAACAAGCGATTACAACTGTTTTAGTATTGTTTGTTGTTTTTATTACAATGTTGTTTTTATTACTAGCCTCAAAAGTCCAAAAGCTAATTGGAGAATATGGAATTACTGTTATTAGTAAAATAATGGGAATGTTATTAGCCTCCTACGCTATTCAAAGTATTTTAAGTGGTTTATATGGCTTTTTCAATAAGCATGGAATTACTTAGAAAGTATTACATTTTATTCTTACAATCCTTTTAAAGAGGATCTATCTGACTTGAGGCGTAGGTTGTAGCTTTCTGGGTGCACATAAATAGCTTTTGATCAAACTCTTTTAAAAGAGGAGGATGGTTCTACTAATGATGTGTACGCATTTTCACCGGTACCATGACCCCTTCAGGAATAGTCAATTCCTATAGCTTAAAATTTTGCAGTAATTCATTCATTTTCGAATACAGGGTTTTAAATAAGTGAATTTTGTTTGTTTTTCATGATATTCGTTTAAACAGGTTTAGAATAAAAAGAATAAGAGTTATCGTTTTAAATACTTCTCCAAATACATAGTATAAATGTAACGAAGAAGATGGTGGCGTTTCACCAGAGATATAGATGTCTGCTCTTTGATCAAGGGCCGGAAGCAAATAAAAGGTTTGAGTTATCAGAGTGATGAATAGTATTATGGCAAAGATGAAGTAACTATTGTTTAGTTCCTTAAAATAAGTGAATAAATGAAAAAATAATACGAAAAGAAAAAACCACTCTATTCTATTTAATGCGCCGAATACAAGTTTTCCTATTCCCAACCCAATTGGTATCGTTACTCCAGGAGCTCGAAATTTTAACCATGCTTCTAGAAAACTGATAGCTAAGAGAAACCCTAGCCACAGTGTTTGTGTCACAATAAGAACAGGATATTTAATTTCAAAAGACATTATTGCTCTTTTATGTATTGTAATTTGATAGAGAATACTTGAGCAATTTGTCTCGCTTTGTTTTTTGCTTCTTCGGCTTTTTCGCCTTTAAAATGTTGATTGATGGTTTTCTCAAATAGTTGAATCCAGATATCGAAATCTTGTCTTTTAATAGGAAGCTTTACATGAGGGGGAAAAGGGCTGCCATTGTAGGTTTTTTCATTTAATAATATAGTTTGCCAAAAGCGATACATTTTTTTTAGATGATCTTCCCAGTTTTTAATAAACGCTTCGAAGATTGGACCAAGATCTTTGTCTTTTCTAACTTCCGTATAGAAAGAGTTTACTAAAAGTTGAATGTCTTTCATGTCTTCAATGTCTTTCATAGGAATAAGTATGAAATTAGTAAAGTAGTATTTGCTGCTGCGCTGACATAGAACATAGATAGACACCATTTTGCTGGGGATTGGGCAATAAATGTGGCATTTGAAGCCATTGTAACTATGGCACAAATTACAAGGGGAATTGTAAGCTCTAGTTTAAGTGCAAACATTGCCGCAATAGAACCAAGACAACTTTGCGCTGTCATCATTAATGTCATGGCACCGTAGCGGTTAGCTTCGTAATATGTTAATTGCTTTTTGAATATGGATTTCATAATAGTGTATTTTAAGACCTTTTTATCTTTTAATCATTAAAATTTTTTTATCTTTTTAGAACATATTTCCCTTCATTTAATCCTGCTGTTAAAATTTTAATTGAGGTTGTTTCTAGCATGTTTCTTAATTTTTCTCTTATTTTCACAAAGTGATCATGTGCCGGACATGGGTTCAAAGCATCACATTTTTTAAGTCCAAGACCACATCCCCTGTATACATCATCCCCGTCAATTGCATCTACTATTTGTGAAAGCATAATACTTTCAAGATTATCGCAATTTATTTGAAATCCTCCTGTTGGTCCTTTCATAGAATTTATTATTCCTTTTTTAACCAATTGTTGTAGGATTTTTGCAGTAAACGCTTCAGGTGTGTCAGTTGCTTTGGATATAGACTTTAAGCTTACACGCTCTCCTTTTTGAGATTGCTCAGCAACATAAAGAGTTGCTCGGATACCATATTCACATGACTTCGAAAACATAATTTCTTTAGTCAAAGATATGAAAAATAAAATTAAAAAGGATAAATTTGTCCGAAATAAAAGAATAAATGAGAGAAAAGGAATTTTTACGAGAACAAATGTTGGATGATCGAAAGACTTTGGATATAGTTAGAAAGAGAGAATATGATCATAAAATATGCGAATTATTAAAGGACTTAGTTGAATCAGAAGAAGATATAAACGTTATTCATTCTTATCTACCAATAAAAGGAGAGATAGATATTACACCTTTTTTAGACTGGGTTTTAAAAAAGAAGAAAAAAGTAATTTGTCCAAAGGTTGTAGGTAAAGGGGTATTAGAGAATATAGAGCTCCTGGACTTGAAGGATATAGAAGTTGGACTATTTAGAACCATCCACCCTGGAACAAATATCGTTTATAGTGGTAGAATAGATTTAATTTTAGTTCCTGGTTTAGCATTTGACAAAGAATTGAACCGACTAGGTTATGGTGGAGGCTATTATGATCGTTTTCTAAAGAAATATCCAGACACTAGAAAACAAGCCTTGCTATACCCCTTTCAGTTAGTGCCTTTGGTTCCTAGAGAGTTACACGACATTAAGGTTAATCATTTAACACTTGCTAATTGGTAGTTAAACCTAAACGTTTTTTAGTAAGGGCGAAAACAAAACAATTGCTAGATCTATATTTTTATTCTACCTTGTCACTATTCTTAGGTTTGTAAAGAATGATAATTTGAATAATCATTGCTAATATGATTAGCAAATAAAATTCTATTTTGGAGAATAATTCAATATCTTCAACAGCTTGATTATTTATTCTGTAATTCCGATTTCCTTCTACCATTTGAATTTCAGCGAGCAATAAAATGTCTTGTCTTATTCTGTTTATGGAAAGTAGTGTTATTTCGTGTTGAATGCTGCTATCTTTAAGCATCATTTCAAGATCACTTGACTTTTGTTTTAATTGTTCGAATGTACGAGCTTCTTCTTCAACTAATTTGGTTTCTTCAAATTTTGAAAAAAGAGTAGAAATTTTGTCGAATTGAGAAAAATCAATAACCTGTCGAGAAGAATCACCAATTATAACACTTACTTCCAAATTTCTGAAACATTCCGAAAGTTGGATTAAAATGTCAGAGGCAATTAATCTATCTTTGTAAATAGAGGAAGAGGTCTCATTTATTTTCGTGTAATTATTCTGGTCAATTTGATTTGTAGCTAATACAATTAAAATCACAAAGATGCTCCCGAATACATATTTTAACTTATTTTGAATTTTCATTTTGATTATTTGTATATCAAATTACTAAATTTTTTACAAAAACAATTAAAGGTAATTAGAGACTTTTCGAATACTTATATTTGCCATAATGAAAAATAGTGCTTTTAATACGGAGCAATTATCAAAGGATTTGAATGAAAGAGTTAAAGAGATTGAATGTCTCTATAGAATTTCAAAAATTTCTTTTGAAGACAGAGACAATTTATCTCAAGCATTGCAGAGAATTATTTCTGAAATACCGTCAGGATGGCAATTTCCATTAAATGTTGAAGTAAATCTTAAACTTAATAAAACTGATTATGGAAATCCGATTATTGGAAATATAGTTCAGGAGTCCAGCATAATGCTTAATGGTATTGCGGTTGGTGTGTTAAGCATTTTCTTTAATAAAAATGATTTGCCGGAAGCAGATAGAAAATTTTTAAAGGAAGAACAAGCTCTCTTAGATCAAATAGCAACAGAAATATCTAGATTGTTGGATTACGATAAAAGAAAAAATGAAGAAAGGGAATTGCAAGAAAAACTAAGGCAAACAGATAGACTGAAATTGCTTGGAGAAATAACCGCAGGTATTGCACATGAGCTGAATACTCCCTTGGGAAATATTTTAGGGTACAGCCAATTGTTACAAAGTTCTGAGTTCGATTCTCAAAGAAAAAGTGACCTTACCAAGGTAATAACTTCAGCAAAACACGCTACCGAAATAGTTAAGAAACTAATGTTTTTTAGTTGTGAAATGCCTTCGAATTACAAGCAAATAAATTTAAATGATCTTGTAAAAGAAAGTGTAGGTTTGCTGCAACTTCAATTAAGAAAGAATAATATTAAAGTAGTCTATCTGTTAGACGATAATGAACCAATAATGCGTGTAGATCCTATTCAAATGAATCAAGTATTATTTAATATTATTTTGAATAGTGTAGATGCAATGAAAGAGAGCAAACAGGGTAATATTGAGGTCATTACAGAGATGACGGAATCCTTTGTTTTGATTAAAATAAAAGATACAGGTACTGGAATCTCAAAGAAGGAGCAAAAAAGTTTGTTTAAACCGTTTTACACCACAAAAAGCAGATCAAAGGGAACCGGTTTAGGATTAGCTGTATCTCATGGAATTGTAAAAGCTCATGGGGGAGAGATAGAGGTTGAATCTGATAGTGGAAAAGGAACAACATTTAGTATAATATTGAAAAGATAAATGAGGGATAAATTGACCATACTAGTTGTTGATGACTCTTCCGATATGCAAGAGTTGATAAAGAGGCAATTGGAAGCTAAAGGTTATTATGTGCTTTCTGTATGTTCCGTGGTAGAAGCCATTTCATTTCTGGAAGAAGGAAATATTGATGTTTTAATAACAGATTTGAATATGCCTGAGATTCATGGTGAACAATTAGTTCGCTATTCTGCAGAACACTTTCCAGAACTTCCCGTTTTAGTTATTACGGGATATCCAGAAGTTGATACAGCAGTTAATGTAATGAAATTTGGAGCCTTTGAATACCTGATTAAACCTTTTTCAGAAGATGATTTACTAGATTCAATAGAGAAGATCATCGTCATAAAGGGAGAAAATGTTTTTCAAGAGATAAATACTGAGGGTTATGAAGACTATTATGGAATTATCGGATCTTCGACAAAGATGCGGCATTTATTTGCCATAATTGACCGTGCAAAAGATACATCTGCTACTATTTTGATTTCAGGTGAAAGCGGAACTGGGAAAGAATTAGTAGCTAGAGCTGTTCACTATTCAGGTAAAACCTCTTCAAAGCCCTTTGTTTCTGTAAACTGTGGAGCAATTCCAGATCAACTTATAGAAAGTGAATTATTCGGTCATGTTAAAGGAAGTTTTACTGGAGCAATTTCAAATAAGGTTGGTTTTTTTGAAGCTGCGAACGGTGGAACATTGTTTTTAGACGAAATTAGCAACACAACATTAGAGTTACAAGCAAAACTGCTTAGAGCCATACAAGAAAAGGAAATTACTCCAGTTGGCTCTATAAAGAATGTCAAGATTGACGTTAGAATAATTGCAGCAACTAATATAGATGTCAAGAAAATGGTTGATCAGGGAAAATTTCGAGAAGATCTTTTTTACCGTTTAAATGTGATTTCAATCGATATTCCCCCTTTGAGGGATAGAAATAATGATCTGAATCGATTGATCGAATATTTCGTTGGAAAATATTCTAAAGAATATGGAAAAAAACGTCTTTCATTCGCACGTGGCGTTCTTCAGATATTAGAAAAATACACGTGGCCGGGAAATGTAAGAGAGTTAGAAAATTTCATCCAAAGATTAATAATTATGACGGACGGAAAAATCCAAATTAGACAGATTCCAGACTACATGAAAGAAAAAATTTCCAACAAAAGTGAATTAGAATTACTTTCTCTGAGAGAAGTGGAAAAAATTCATATTCAAAAGATTCTGACCTATACCAATAACAATAAATCAGAAGCAGCAAAAATATTGGGTATCGATCGTAAAACTCTTCGGGAGAGGCTAAAATAGCTGATTCAATTTTCCCCAACTGGGTGAAAATTACCCAAATATATCACTCGAATTTAAAAGATACTGTTGCGTATATACGCTCTTAACGACTGTATATCAATCAAATAGAATTTATAATTTCTTTTTGGCACGCCAATTGACTTGGAGATTTTAAAAAGATTAAAATGTAAAATGAAATATGCTCAAACTGTTTTTATCAACAAGATTGTTGCTTTCGAAATGGAATGCAAATTAATTATTGCGAATTGCATCAGTTATATGGGAAGGAATTCGAATTTCTTAAAAGGGATATTGGTTTCACCAAAAGAGAATTTGAAATCAGTCAAGGTAATTCCTTATGCATTAGTTGCAACTTCGAAGATTCATGTGCATTGACTGAAAATAAAGAAACTATAGATACATGCGAAGAATTTCAAAATTAAAATTATGGAAACAATAGTAAAAAAGGGTAAAGAAAGAGGGATGTACGAAAATGTCCTTGAACAATTTGAAAAGGCTGCTGATCTTATGGATTTGGATCCTGGAATTAGAAAAATATTAGTAAATACGAACAATGAAATTGTTGTTCACTTTCCTGTAAAAATGGATGATGGTAGTATTGAGGTTTTTACCGGCTATAGAGTTCAGCATAATAATGCTTTAGGACCTTACAAGGGAGGTCTTAGGTATCACCCAACTGTTGATATTGATGCTGCTAGGGCATTGGCTATATGGATGACTTGGAAAACATCTTTAGTTGGATTGCCTTATGGAGGAGGAAAAGGAGGAATTCAATTGGACCCCCAAAAATATAGTGAATCAGAATTGGAGCGAATTACTAGAAGGTTTACATACGCTCTTGGAGATAATATTGGACCTGATTTGGATATACCTGCGCCAGATGTAAATACTAATCCTCAAATAATGGCGTGGATTGCCGATACATTTGCTGGTATCAAATCACCTTCTGTGCGACAAAAAAACTTACATGTAGTAACTGGAAAACCTGTCGGGTCAGGTGGTTTAAGTGGTAGAGATAGAGCGACTGGATTTGGTGTTGTAGTATCTATTGAGAACTGGTTAAAGTTAAAAAACGAAAGTGTTTCTGGAAAAACCTTTACTGTACAAGGTTTTGGAAATGTTGGGTATTGGGCTTCAAAGTTTCTAGTCGATAAGGGGGCTATACTTATCGGAGTTCAAGATGCCTCAACAACCATTGTGTCCATGGATGGCATGGACCCGGAGGAACTGTTGTCTTATTCACAATCAAATAATAGAAACCTTAAAAACTATCCCGCAGCTGCGACAATATTGGATGAGGACTTTTTTTCTATAGAATCAGATATAATGATTCCTGCAGCTTTAGGTAATCAGATTACATCAATTAACCATGGAATGATAAAAGCTAAACTTATTGCAGAAGGTGCAAATGGGCCAATTAGTACGATAGCTGAAAAGCATCTTTTAGAAAATGGAATTACTATAATACCAGATATTCTTTGCAATGCCGGAGGCGTAACGGGCAGTTATCTTGAGTGGCTCCAAAATAAAAGGAGTGAAAATTGGAAGATGGAAGAGGTTTTAGAAAGAATCGAAGACAAGTTAAGTGAGGCTTTTAGGAATGTTTACAAACTTGCCCAAGCTTATGACACTGATTTTAGAACGGCAGCATACATCGCAGCTATCCAGAGGTTAGAAATTACATATAAAGAAAGAGGTGTTTTTCCATAGAAAATGAAAACGATTGGTTTAATACGTGAGAAGGATGGAACCGACTTTTCTTGGTTAAAACTGGGAAAGGAAGGTTCCTTTTCTAAAAACAATAAAATAATATTCTATCCAGCGAAAATAGATTCTGAAAACCTTAAATACGGAAAATCGGAAATGATTTCCAAGGATTTTATTTGTAAAACGGATATAGTTATTACGAACACAAGTTCTCTGTTTGAAATCGAAGATGGTACAAAACCTCTTGCAATTATTTGTGATATTGATTTCACAAAGGAATTTCAGGATTTAATGAAGTTCATAGGTTCAAAAGTTGATATATATAGTCTAAGTAGTACCTTTCTTATCGAATTTGCTGATAGTCTTTATAACCATTTGTACATGTCGAAGCAAAAGGAACCTTATTCATTAGATAATGACCTAGAAACTTTGAACTTTTTAAAAGAAAAAATTACGGGTTGGATAATAAAAGGTGTGAATACAAATATTACAGATCAGTATAGAATAATGTACAACGGGAAAATTATAAATAAAAATATAATAAAGAGTATAGACAAAACCTGTTAAAAAATAATGGAATTTGCTATCGAAATATTTTTAACCATACTGATTGCTTTTGGCTTTTTTTATTTGGGGTGTTCCTTGAACAAGAAGGATCAAAGAAACCAGTTTAGAGTTAATGTAATATTCATTTTTATTGTTAGTTTTTATTTCATTTTGAAAGTATTCTCTGATCACGAAAAGCTTATAAATTAAGCTATCGTTAGAAAAATCGGATACAAGGGAAGAAACTCATTTGCCAGAGATTTCGGATGATAAAGATTCTAAGATTGAGATTTTTAGTAATAATTCAAAATATGATCAGATTATTCAAATTTTACCCTTAAACGCAAATAGTAAGTTCAAAATTTATAAAATGAACTATGTAGATCGAATAGAGAAATTAAATAGGCAGATAGGAAAAAACTAATGTTGTTTATGAAAATATATAAAGAAGAGAAAAAATATTTGTTGGATATTCTTAATAGGACGATGCTTTATACAGGAGAACTTGATGAGTTATGTCGTAATTTGAGAGAGCGAATAGAAGTTGGTGATGCATGCGATGATAATTATGAACAATTTGATCGAATATATATGGGACGAATCTTTTCGATTAAAACATCATTTGGTATAAAAAGTGGTATTCGACTAGTTGAACCTGAAAATGCAAATATGGAGTTCAATCGACTTTCTGTTTTGTCGAGTTTAGGTAGTCAATTATACGGGCGTAAAGAAGGTGAAGTAATTAAAATGAAAAACGGTGATATTCTAGAATTTGTTGAAATTATTTATGTCTCTAAAACCAAGGATATTGAAGATAAATTGAAATTTTCAAATCCTTGAGAGGATTGAAATACTCTTCTAAGCAACAAGAAAGAGTGAAAGTCATGGGTTCCTCCCCGGAATCTGTGGCTTTCTTTTTTATAGATCGAATTTGAAAATAATTTCAATCTTATCTTGAATTTGAAGGTACATGGAATAAAATTTATGTGATTTCACAACTTGAAAACAAATGTTTCAAAAATAGTAAAGCTGGTGATCCAAAAAGATGGGATATTACAACTATTGACTTTGAAAAGTTATTAGTATTCGAAGTTAATTCTTTGAATAAAACATTCAAGATTTATGTTGAAGTTGATTGTAGTTTCCAAAATATTATGTTTAAAGTAAAATCATGGAATATTAATTTTTCCTAAATCAATCTGTAAAGTCAAAATATTTCCCACAACTTATTGGTATTAAAACAAATAGGGGTTTGTGATTGAAAAGTACAAATTTATCAACTTAAAATACTAACAAAAAGCCCTTTATCGTTTTTTTCCACATTAATTAATGCCTTGTCTCTTAATGATTTAACTGTCTTGTCCCATTGCTTGTTAGATAAGCCTGAAGCCTCTTTCAAGGAATTTAGTTCAACAGGATTATTCTGCTCTAAAGCATTGAAAACCAACTTTTCATTGTCATTTAATTCAGGTCCTTTCGGTGCATCCCACTTCTCTGGTTTCATTTGCGGGAAGAACAAAACTTCTTGTATGGATGGGTTATCAGTTAAGAACATAATTAATCTATCAATTCCGATTCCTAGCCCTGATGTAGGCGGCATTCCGTATTCCAAAGCTCTTAGGAAATCTTGATCGATATACATGGCTTCGTCATCTCCTCTATCTGCAAGTGCTATTTGAGCTTCGAATCTTTCTCTTTGATCGATTGGATCGTTCAGCTCAGAATAGGCGTTTGCGATTTCTTTTCCGCAGACCATCAGCTCAAATCTTTCTGTTAATTCTGGATTTTCTCTATGTTTTTTGCAAAGAGGAGACATTTCGATAGGGTAATCCGTGATGAAAGTTGGCTGAACGTAATTTCCTTCACATTTCTCACCAAAAATTTCATCAATCAGCTTTCCTTTACCCATGGTGTCGTCTACTTCGATACCCATACCTTTAGCGGCATCGTAAAGTTCTTTTTCTGATTTTCCATAGATATCAAATCCTGTAAATTCAAGGATCGAATCTCTCATGGAAATTCTCTTGTATGGGGCTTTGAAATCAACTTCCTGTCCTTGGAAAGTGGCTTTTGTGGTTCCGTTAACAGCCAACGCACAATGCTCGAGGAGCTTTTCGGTAAAATCCATCATCCAGTTATAATCTTTGTAGGAAACATAAATTTCCATGGCTGTAAACTCTGGGTTGTGGGTTCTATCCATCCCTTCGTTTCGAAAATTTTTAGAGAATTCGTAAACACCATCAAATCCTCCAACAATCAATCTTTTCAAATACAACTCATTTGCAATTCTCATATACAATGGAATATCCAAAGCATTATGATGAGTAATAAATGGTCTGGCCGCTGCGCCACCTGGAATTGGTTGTAAAATTGGAGTTTCTACTTCAAAATAACCTGCATCGTTGAAATACTGACGCATGGCATTGAACAATTTTGTTCTCTTTACAAAAACATCTTTTACCTGCGGGTTTACTACCAAATCCGCATAACGCTGACGGTATCTTTGCTCAGGATCTGTAAAAGCATCGTGCACATTTCCATCGGCATCCGTTTTTGGTAATGGAAGCGGTTTCAAGGATTTCGAAAGTACAGTAACATTTTTCACCATTACTGTTTTTTCCCCTACTTGAGTCAGAAAAAGTTCTCCTTCAATTCCAATGAAATCCCCAATATGAAGTAGTTTTTTATACACTTCATTGTAAAGTGTTTTGTCTTCACCCGGACACATTTCATCTCGGTTGAAATACACTTGAATGCGCCCTTCCGAATCTTGCAATTCAGCAAATGAAGCTTTTCCCTGGATTCTTCTCGACATTAACCGACCAGCGATAGTCACTTTTTTCCCTTCTTCAAATTTCTCCTTGACATCCTTAGACAAATGATCTACCGGATACAAGGCTGCCGGATAAGGATCAATACCCAAATCTCTCAGTTTTTGAAGGGATTCACGTCTCTGAATCTCCTGTTCGGAAAGTTCTCTAGTGCTCATTTTTCTGCGCTTAAATTTTAAAGAATGCGCAAAGATAAAGGTTTGGAAGGAAAGTTCCGAGAAGTCATGAAATTGTTCAGTCCAATTCGAAGTATTTCAACGAAAAATTTGACTAATTCAGTATTGTTTATGGCATTTCAATTAGAGTTAAGTTGTTGGTTTAGGGCATATTAAAAAAAAAGATTAAATTGTTGAATCAATTCAAATTTGTTAATCCTTTGAAAATGAAAAAGCCTAGTTCTGAAAAATTGGCAACTGAAACCAATCCCAAATTCAAGGAAAATGAAGCTGTATTCAATGCGATTGCCAAGCAAACCACTGAAGGATTGATTGTAGCCAACATGAGGGGCAAATTTCTTTTTGTGAATAAAGCTTTTTGCCAAATGTCTGGATATACAGAAGAGGAATTACTTCAATTACATGTTTTCGAATTAATGGATGAGGACCAGCATGGGTTTTTTATTGAAAGGGAGAAGTATTTTGGAACACCAATTAAAGTATCCTTAAATCATAAAAATGGGAGTAAGTATTTTGTTGAAATCTTAGGAGATAATCTCATTGTTGATGGAGAACTTCACGTTTTAGGCATGATGCGTGAGATTACTGATAAGGTGAAATGGGAGGAAAAATTAAAAAATTTAAATAAAGTTTTGGAACACGAGGTGGAGGATCGAACCGCAAAACTAGACAAAACCATTAATGAGCTGAATGCAGAAATTGAAAGAAGAGAGATCATTGAAAAACAACTACAAGAATCCCTGGAAATAAAGCAATTGCTACTAAATGAAATCACACATCGAGTTAAAAATAATTTGCAAGTGGTTTCCAGCATTTTAAGAATAAAAAAGGAAGGTGTAATAAGTCCAGAGGCAAAAGCGGTATGCAGCGAAACATCTGATCGGATTTATTCTATGGCATTAATTCATGAAACGCTTTACAAAACCAGTGATTTTAGCAAGGTGCCATTCAAAGCCTATATCGATTCACTAATTAAGCATTTAATGGTCATCTACGGAGAGGGAAGAACCCAATTCATAAATGAATGCGACAAAACAATTCTTCCTATAGACATCGCTACGAGTTGTGGGATGATCGCTTCAGAATTGATTACGAACTCCTTGAAATATGCTTGTACTGGTGAAAATAGTTCAGAGAAAAATGACTGTTGGGTCAGAGTTTCAATGAAGAAAAAAGGGAAAAATGTCACTTTCGAGGTTGCTGATAATGGAGATGGATTGCCCAGCGACTTCTCTCTAGAAAACTCAAAATCTCTCGGGATGAATATTGTGACGAGTTTAGTGCATCAGATCGACGGAAAGTTGAAAATCGAGCAGGAGAATGGCCTAAAAATATGCATAGAGTTTGCATTGAGAAAATAAAGTCCTTTTGAGATCAATTGCTTAAAGTCAATATCACGCCAAATCCATCTGGATCTTTTAATTCAACTCCTCGTTTATTCCAATAGGGATTTTTAGAATGTTGAGGTAGAAGTCCATTTTCTATTGCTTTTTCTTTCTTTTCTTTTAATTCCTCTTCATTTTTTAAGTAGAATACAATTAAATCATCAGGATCAGATTGGTGTAGCACTTTTTCGTTTGAAGAAGTAAATTCCAAATGCCAGTCTTTACCAATAATCCCTAAAAACACGCCATCATATCCATCGTGATCTTTAAATTCTCCTATTACTTCAAGGCCAATTATTTTCGTGTAAAATTGAACCAGACTTACAAGGTTGTTGGTATGTCTAGCATATCGAAGTTTCATTATTGTACAACAAGCTTTTTAACAAGGCTGTATGACTTTTGGTTCGAAATGTTCACCCAATAAACCCCAGGTTTCAATTCTGAAATATTCACAGGATTATTCAAATCAAAATCATGCTTTCTCATCACAACTTGCCCCATTTGATTTAGAATAAGCACATCCATTTTATCCAATTTCTCATTTGCCATTTCAATGTAAAAATGATCGCGACAAGGGTTTGGAAAGAGGAGTAATTTTTGATCCATTTGATTTTCCAATACATTCAAACCGCCCAAATATTCATAGGCTCCAATGTCAATTCCTGCATTTTGTGGTCGATTGTTTCCAGCAAAATCCTCGGTTATATTCAAGTTGGCTCCTGCATCAATGGCAGGTGAATTCCAGGCTAACATGAAGTTTTGATTGGCAATGTCGACCAAATTAGGATCAGCAGCAATCGAATTTTGACCGTATCCTGTGGTAGAAACATAATTATTGAACTCTGAAAAATGGAAAACATTCAAAGAAGGATAATAGGCAAATAGGGTATCCCCGGCATTGGGTTGGAAAACTACATTGTGGTTATACACGTATTGACCCGTCGCCACATCTACTTCAACGTAGATTGATCTTTGCGCAGTATGAAAAATATTGTTTTGAATGAAAACAGTGTCTGTTTGAGCTAGATTATCACTCACCACCACGTGCAATCCAGAAATGTCAGGTCTTTGTACTCCCCATCCTCCACCGGCATTGTAGCAAGTATTGTTTTCAAAGCGAATGTTGGAAACGGTCGAACTAGCAGGTTTCACCCAAAATTCAAAAGAAGCCAAACCGCAATTCCAAATGATGTTGTTGCGATAGGAAATGTTGGATTGAGTGACTGTTTGTGTATGGTTTTGATTGGTGAGTCCCGTATCATAAATCTCCCAAATCAGACATTTTTCAACTAAATTGTCAGTAGCATTTCCCCAGAATTCAACTGCATTTCCAAAACGGACAGTGGCATCCATATTCAAGTCTCCACCACCGATATAAGAAATTTCACATGAACGAATGATGAGGTTGGAAGTAGGTGATCCTCCAAAACCATGTGCTGCGCCGTATTTGATGGCCAAATTTTCAAAAGTTACGTATTGGGTTGCAGAGAAATCCACCACATGTTGTCGAACCGCTAAATCAATTGCAGAATAAATGGTTGCTGGGTTTCCGACACTGTAAATAAACAAACTTCCCGTATTGATATTATACCAGAAATCGTTCTGTGCGTTTAGATCTGCAAGTCCCCACTTTTTCAATCCTACAGCTACTCCATCATCTAAAATAATATTCCCAATGTCGGTAGAGAAATTCGTATCGCAAAGCCATACATTTCCTCCTTGATCAATCCAATTGGCAGCGTTATTTCTTTGCACGGATCCCATTATGGCAGGAAGGGTTCCAGCACCATAGGCCCCGTAATAAATTCGAGAAGTGGAATTGCCACTCTTAGGTAAAAGTTGTCCATTCCACTCATCACCTCGGTTAAAAAGAATGGAATCTCCTGGTTGAAAGGCAAATCCATTTACCTGTCCTAATGAGCTCCAAGATTGATTGGTAGCGGTTCCGGTATTGGCATCATTTCCGGAATTGGAAACGTAGTAGGTTGTTGCATTTACATTAGAGGAATGCCAAACAAATAAGGAAATGGAAACAACAATTTTGATGATTTTATGCATGTGTAAATTGAATTTGATCTATGCTAAATATAACACTATCAGCTGAATAAAAATAAATCAGATAAATATGGATTAGTTGGAGTTTTGTTTCTGTTTCTCCGCCACCCCATAAATCAACATCAAAATTGCTCCGGCGTAGAATGGGGCAAAATAGCGATCAATAGTATAAGGAAATAAGACAAACTTGATCAAAGTGGCTACCACAATGGCAAGCAAAAGCAAGAAATCTCTTCTTTGAAATAAGTCTTTTAGTCTAATTTTTTTCGGTAGTAAAAGTAATGTAGGAATCAATAAAATCCACATTAAAAAGGAAATGGAGTGGATATGACTTTTCATCGTTTTCCAATATTCCGACCATTCCCAAACGCGGTTTTCTATCCCGCTTATCGGATAGTGGATGTTTCCTTGGAAAGAGTGCATGAACAAAACTTTCCAACCAGGATTTCCATTGAGTTTATAGTTTAGAAAATGAACCAACAACAAGGCAACCGAAGGAATCAACAAGGTTTTTAGTTTGGCTTTCACCTCTTCTTCTTCCAAAGCTTTTACTAGGAAAATGAGTCCACATATTACCAAATGATCTGGACGAATGAGGATGGCGGCCACACTTGCAGCAAGAATTAACCAAATTGATCTTTTTTCAAGATAGAGGATGGTGATGACCATAAAAATGAGGGTTCCTAAGGCATCTGGAGTACTCAAAATGGACAATTCAAGAAAAAAGGGGGTAAGCATGATGAAAAGAGTCGCAAAGAAAGCAATGAGGTAATTCTTTTTCGAATCGATATAAACGAAGAAAGCTAATGCTATGAAAAAGTAAGCAAAGAAATTCGGGATCCAAGTGGAATCAAACAAATTAAATCCAAGTTTATAAAAAACCCAACAGTTCAGAATATACAAGGGTTTGATGCTGTAAAACGGGAGCGTCTCTGTCCCTACTTTTGAAGATTGATAGTTTTGTAAGCGATACCAATGATCCGTTTCCGCTAGTTTTTTCCAGTGTTCTTGAGGCACTTGTTCTTTCAATAATCGGTAAGTTTCAGCATGTCTTACAGAATCATTTTCCATTCCATCGTACTTCAAAACGAGATTCATATATGAAATCGCATCCCAGTTATAATCTGGATTGGGACGAACGATTCCCTGCATAAAATACAGAAGAACAGTTAGCAAAAGTGCGGCGAAAATGGATTTTTTAGTCACAGATCAAAGATAATTGATTTGAAATTAGAAATTCAATAAAAAGCAAAAGGAGCCCGGCGGCTCCTTTTAAACATCGAATCAATCATCTACTTTCTACTCTCTCGAGAAGAGCTACAAAGTTAGAGCAATCGAATTTTTTTCAAAGCAAAATAGCCATTTAAAATTGAGATAGTTATTGGATTCTTAACTTGTAAAAACTATGCGTTTCATAATTTTACTACTTCTCGAAACTTTGTGGGTGTAGTGCATTTGTAAGATTTAAACTTTCTATTAAAGAAAGCAATATTTCGGAATCCTGATTGGTCTGATATTTCTGCTACAGATAAATCTTTCTGTTGTTGGAGCAATTTACAAGCATTTTCCAAGCGCACTTCTATCAAAAATTGAAAGTAGGTTTTATTGGTTCTTTTCTTGAAATATCTGCAAAATGCATTGGGAGTCATGTGCGCGATCTCGGCTATTTCATCCAAAGAGATTTCTCTTCCAAAATTTTCCATGGTGAAATTCATGACTTGATTCATTCTATTTCCCTCATCTTCTGTGTAATGTTTGTCGTAGATATACGTTGACAAAGGTTCACTCTCATTTTTCTCGATAAGCAGTATAATTCGAAAGAGGGCAATCATTTTTTCAAAGGCATCTGTTTTTTCAGCTTCCTTTAAAAGCCCTATAATTTCTTTGTTTGGATGGATGAGTCGAATACCTTTCATACTTTTTCTAAAGAAAGCACTCACAGATCTTGTTTCTTCCAATTCAAACAAATTTCCAAATGAAGTTTTAGAGAAGAAAAGAGTAAACATCTTGCAATTCTGTTCTTTGTCGTCCGCCTGAAAAAGATGAGGTAAATTGGACCCAATAACCAATAAATCACTAGCTTTGAACTGACCAATTGTGTCTCCCACAATCAGTTTTCCTTCACCAGATTCAATATAAGAGATTTGAATTTCCTCATGCTGATGCAATTGATTGTAGAAAGATTTTCCCTCATCTATTTGATAAACAAGGGCAGTGTTTTGCGGCTTTGGTATTTTAAATGGAAGTGCCTTCATGAAGCAAATATCCTAAATTACCTTTTAAAATGGTAATAAATGAAAATAAAGGTTAAAAAAGTATTAGTGTTGGGTATTTATTGAGAAGGAGACCAGATTCTAGATTCTAGATGCAAGACATCAGATTGTGGGTAGTTCTTCATTTTACTTTGAGAAGGATGAAAGTAATTTGCAACGAATCAAGTTTGTCTATTTCACTCTCACACAAAATCCGCTCTGTCCAATCCACTCGTTGAGAAGAAAAAGAGTTTACTCATTTGACATTAATCTTGTGTCTATTGTATTGTATCTATTTTCTTGCATCTTGAGTCTTGAATCCAAAATCTTTCCTCTTCTACTGTCTTTTTCTTACATTTAACAAAACCCATTTCAAAATGATCTCAGGCAAAAATCAAATTGGAAAGCTGCTTGTCAATGCTGGTAAGGATACTTTCAAAACTTACAATCCTAAAAGTGGAGAAGAAAATGAGTGGGTCTTTTTTGAGGCGTCTCCTAATGAAGTAGATCAAGCTTGCGAACTAGCAAATTCTGCATTCGTTGAGTTTAGAAATATTTCGGACAAAAACAGAGCACAATTTTTAAGAGAAATTGCCAATCAAATTGAAGACTTGGGGGATGAATTGATTCAAACCTATTGCTTGGAATCCGGTCTGGAAGCATCTCGTGCTTTAATTGAGAGATCTAGAACATGTTACCAAATTACTTCTTTGGCGGATACGCTGGATGCAGGGACCTGGAAAGAAACTACATTTCACAAAGGGACAAATGATTTAAGGAAAACGTATATTCCATTGGGTCCAGTAGTTGTCTTTGGCTCTTCAAATTTTCCTTTGGCTTATTCAACGGCAGGTGGAGATACGGCTTCGGCCTTGGCAGTGGGATGTCCGGTGATTGTAAAATCTCACCCAATGCATGCAGGAACAGGGGACTTGGTGTCTTCAGCAATTATCCGAGCAGCGGAAAAGACGGGGATGCCTAATGGTGTTTTTTCTAACCTTAATGCACAAAGCTACAAGGTGGGCAAGGCATTGGTAGAAGATGGGAGAGTCAAAGCGGTTGGGTTTACAGGATCTATTGCTGGTGGTCGTGCCATCATGGATTTGGCTGCTGCCAGACACGAACCGATTCCTGTTTTTGCAGAAATGGGATCGATTAATCCAGTTGTCATCACCACTTTAGCTCTTCAAAGGAATGCTGAAAAATGGGCGGAATTGTATGCCAGTTCCATAACTCAGGGTACGGGACAATTCTGTACCAATCCGGGTTTAATTCTCGGAATAGAATCGCCCGAATTGGATCAATTTGCCAATTTATTGTCAAAAAAAATCACTGAAATAAAACCAACAGTAATGTTGGGAAGCTCTATTAAGTCTGCTTATACCAATTTGAAAGAGGGTATTTTAATGCAAGAAGGCGTCAAGCAGATTTCGGCAAAGATTGAAGTTGATAGTAATATAGCTGATCAGACGATCGTAATGGTTTCAGGACAAGAATTTCTTAAAAACTCAAGATTACATCAAGAAGTTTTTGGTCCATTTTCAATGATTGTTCGTTGTACTTCAGAAGAAGAAAGATATCAAATTATTAATGGTTTGGAAGGTCAGCTAACTGGTACTATTATTAGTGAGAAGGAGGAATTAGAAAAAACTAAAAAAATAGTTGAAAGATTGTCTTATCGAGTAGGAAGGATCATTTTCAATGGGGTACCTACAGGTGTTGAGGTGTGCCCGGCTATGCAACACGGAGGACCCTATCCCGCATCATCTGATTCCAGATTTACAGCGGTTGGATTACATGGAATCCGAAGATGGATCCGACCCATTTCTTTCCAAAATTTTCCCAATACCTTATTGCCTGATGAATTAAAACAATAACTGTACAATATGAAACTTTACAACTACATCATTGTCTTTTTATTTCTTCTTTTCTCTTCTCAAACTATGAGTCAGAAATGGCTTCAAAAATACGAATCGGCAAATGATTTCTATAATAAATATGAGTACGATACGGCTGCTGTAATTGCAGAAAGTGCGCTTGAAGATATTGGAGAAAAAGAAGTATTAGACTCCAACTATTACAATCTACTTTATTTACTTTCTGGAATTTACCAGGATAAAAATGACCAACCCAAAGCTTTGGATTATGGTATTCAAAGTCTAGAAGCTGCAAAAACAATTTTTGGAACAAATCATCGAAATTATGGATTAAGCGCAAGTCGGATTGGCCGACTTTATGAATATGGTGGAGAATACGATTCCATGATGAAGTTTCATGAAATTGCTAAAGAAGTATATGCAATTACAGAAGGAAAAAAGAGTACTTATTATGCTTCCAGTTTGCAATCTTATGGGGCCGGTTTTTTCAGACTGGGGAACTATAAAAAATCCAGAGATATTCTTGAAGATGTAAAAAATCTATGGGAAAAGGAATTGGGAACGGATCATTCTGAATACCCCATTGCCTTAAATAATTTGGCATTGGTTTATGAAGAACTGGCAGAGTACAAATTGGCATTGGATCTGTTTTATAAAACCGATGAAATCAACCGAAAAACAATTGGGGAGTCGCATATTGGGGTTCCACTAACTTTAATTAATATAGGAGACATCTATTCTACTTTAGGAGACTATGAGAATTGTTTGAAAACCTATTTGGAAGTTGAAAATCTTTGGATGAAATACCAAGATACCAATCGCTATGAATATGTGGTCCTTTGTAATAATTTGGGTGGTTTATACCGAGATTTAGGTGATTATGAGAATGCTGAAAAGTATTATGATTTTGCTGTTGAAATCATTACAGGCTTATATGGTAAGGAGAATCCAGTTTATGCTAGTGTTCTTTTGAACAGATCCTATATGTATATGCAAAGAAACATGTTGGAAGAAGCTGCTAGTTATTCTGAACAGGCCATCGAAATCGTTGAAAAAATACTGGGAAAGGATCATCCAAGATATGCAGCTGGAATTTATTATTTGGGCGCTATATATTACCGTCAAGGAAAATACGCAAAGGCTTTGGAGATGCATCAAAAGGCCTATAATATGCGAGTGGAAATATTTGGAATTGAACATCCTGAAGTGGGTGTGACCGCGATGGAAGTTGGACTCGCTTATGGGGCTCTGGATTCCATACCACAAGCCAAGATCAAATTAAGAGAAGCTTTGGAGAATATTGAAATGGCTTTAGGTGTAGAACATCCCAAATACATCAATCAGAGTATGAAAGCGTCGATTTTTTTCCTAGAGCAAGATGATTTAGAATCTGCCCGTATATTGAGTCAACCCACCATAGATCGGATTCGAAAAATGATTTGGCAAAACTTTGGTTTTTTATCTGAAAAAGAACAATCAAAGTATAGAGAAACTTTAAGTGAAATCATGGAAGCCTATTACCAAGTGACCGTCCGACTAGTAAATGAAAATCCCGAAGCCACTGGAGACCTTTTTGACCAAGTTACTATGGAAAAAGGACTTTTGTTAAGATCCTCTTCATCGGTGCGGACAAAAATTTTGAACTCAGGAGATACAGTTCTGCAGAAGAAATACGAAACCTGGCTTCAAGTTAAAAAGGAATTATTAGATCTATTGAACAATCCAGAAAGAAATCTTCAAACTACTGATTCTCTCGAAAATGTAGCCAATAATCTCGAAAGGGATTTGGTAAGAAGTTCAGGTGCTTTTGAGGCATTTAAAAATGGTATAGACGTCAGTTGGAGGGAAATTCAAAAAGGCTTAGTTAAAAATGAAGTGGTTTTAGAGTTTTTTCACTTTAAGGATTTAGATGGGCAAATAGTATATTATGTTTTGCTACTCGATGCGAAAATGAAGTATCCAAAGTTGATTCAACTTTTTAATGAAGAAGAACTGAAACAGATATTAAACAGCGTGAGCGGTAGCGATTTGGTGAAAGTAAGAGAGTTCTATAAAAATAACGGAGCACTTTATCAAATGATCTTGAAGCCCTTGGAAAAACAAATCAAAAAGTACCAAAGACTCTATATTTCTCCCTCCGGACTCTTGCATAGAATTGCTTTTCACTGTTTATCCGATGAACACTCAACTTTGTTGTGCGCAAATCATGAGCTCAGATTGATCAGTTCTTCGAGACAAATTCTGTTAGGACAAGAAAAAATGAATATTGAAAATGCTTTAATTATTGGAGGTGTAGACTATGATAAAAAACCAGAGGATTACAAAGTTTGGACTTATCTGCCAGGCACTCAGAAAGAAATTCAAGTAGTGAGTGACTTACTACTGGCAAAATCAGTACAATTATATTCGTTTGAGGGAGTAGAAGCCTTGGAAGAAGGATTTAAGAAATCTGCTGATTCATTTATCCACGCATGGTTTCTTTTTCCCCGATCCGGAAGAAATCAGAGCCAACTTTCATGTCGAACAAATTGCTGAAATCGATTTTAGAGGAACCAAGATTCCAACCCAAAGAAGCATCGGAAGCAGTGTTTTCTTGAAAAATAAAAATCCATTAATGCGCTCAGGTTTAGTTTTTGCAGGGGCAAATCAAGTATGGAATAGTACGGATTTCAATAAAGGTGATGATGGCGTTTTAACCGCTAAAGAAGTGGCCGCTATGGATTTGTCCAGAAGTAAACTTGTGGTTCTTTCAGCCTGTGAAACCGGTTTAGGGGATATCGTTGGAACTGAAGGAGTGTATGGTTTGCAAAGGGCATTTAAAATGGCCGGAGCTGGTAAGATTGTCATGAGTTTATGGAAAGTTCCGGATAAGGAAACACAAGAATTTATGTCGATTTTCTATTCTCAATTAACACAAAATCAATCTGTTGAAAAAGCATTTGAAATTGCTCAAAATAAAATGCGATTGAAATATGAACCTTACTTTTGGGCAGCGTTTGTTTTATTGAATTAATTATTGATGTTTTTCTGATTGGGGACTGTCAATCCATATCCAGGCCCTATTCTTCTTAACTTTTCTGCAAATATTCATATATTTAGATTCTACTAGCTAATAACTGTTACTTGAGACGAGTGTTGTTCATACTTCTAATTTGCCCTCTATTCTTGTTGGGCAATAACGAGGAAGATTCGTTATGGGCAATATGGAATAATCCAAAAGAAAACGATACCACTCGAATCATTGCTATGGGCCGCATAGCTTGGGATCATTACCTTTTTACAAATCCTGATAGTGCATTCATCCTGGCTCAATTAGAATATGATATGGCTAATAAAACGGGTCACAAAAAGTTCATGGCTAAAGCTTTGAATACTCAGGGTGTGGCTTATTATTTCAGAGGGGATTATTCTAAAGCCATTGAGACTTATGAAAAAAGCAATAAGCTCTTTTTAGAAATTGGGATGAAAGGTGGAGCAGCTAGTACGATGAATAATATTGGGTTAATCTACCAAGAACAAGGGGAGTACGGAAAAGCTTTGGAATACGCAGAAAAAAGCATGATCATATACCGCGAAATGGGCAAAGAAGAAGGAATTGCAAGTGCCTATAACAACATGGGTTTGATCTACGAGAATCAAGGGAATAACCCCAAAGCGATCGACTATTACATGAAGAGTCTGAAAATTCATGAGAAATTGAATGAACCACAAGGCGTAGCCAATTGCTTGAATAATATTGGAAATCTTTATAAAGGACAAGCTCAATTTGATGAAGCATTAAAGTTTTATGAAAAATGCCTCAAGCTTAGTCGGGAAGCAAAAGATAACTTCAGTGAAGCAAATGCACTGGGAAATATGGGACTGACTTATCTCGACATGGAAAATTCTTCGAAAGCCTTGGATCTGTTTGAACAATCGCTGAAAATCAATGAGTCCATAAATAACAGGCAAGGAATCGCAAACGCTTACAACAATATAGCCCTTGTCTATCAAGGATTGAAAGAGTATGACAAAGCTTTGTCCTATTATGATAGATGTTTGCCAATATTTGAAGAAAATGAAGACAAAGAGGGAGAGGCGATTGTCATGAACAACAAAGCAAATATTTATTTGGAGTTAGGTCAGACCGAATTAGCCTATGAAAATGCCAAGAAGTCAATGGAAATTTCCGAAGAGGCGGGAATGATTGAGCAGCTTAGAAATGGAGCCAAAACGCTTTGGAAGATTTATAAGATGAAAGGGCGTTATGAAGATGCCTTGAGAATGCACGAAAAGTATTTGCTTTTTCGGGATAGCATGGATTCCGAAATCAACAAAAAAGAGTTGTACCGACAGGAGTTTAAATTTCAGTACGAGAAGCAATTGATGGCAGATTCCATTAGCAATTCTGAAGCACAAAAAATAAAGGATGCTCAAATTGATAAAGAAAGAGCCGAAAAAGAAAAGCAAACGATGAAGTCTTACTTCTTATTTGGAGGGTTAAGCCTCATGATTGTCTTTTCAGGCTTTATTTTTAATCGATTTAGGGTAACCAGAAATCAAAAACTCATCATTGAAGAGCAAAAGGAGAAGGTTGATATGGCTTTCGATGAACTGGAGATGAAGAATACTGAAATAATGGATTCTATTACTTATGCTAAGAGAATTCAGTCTGCCATTTTACCCTCCACGGCACAATTCAAAGCTAAATTTCCAGAGTCTTTCATCTTGTATAAACCCAAAGACATCGTTGCAGGAGATTTCTACTGGATGTATGAAAAAGATGGAAAAATTCTTGTGGCTGTGGCGGATTGTACAGGTCATGGTGTGCCTGGGGCAATGGTTTCAGTTATATGTAATTATGGTTTGACTCACTCCGTAAGAGAGTATGGTCTGATTAAACCAAATGAAATTTTAGATAAATCGAGAGAGCTAGTCGTTGAAGAATTTGAAAAATCGGATGATGATGTTCAAGACGGAATGGATGTGGCGGTAGTGAGTATTGAGCAACAACAAGAGGGGAAAAGTGCACAAGCTATAAATAATAGCTCCAAACTCAAATATTCGGGTGCTCATAATCCACTTTGGATTATTAGAAAAGATTCTGAAGAATTGGAAGAAATCAAAGCGACCAAACAACCTATTGGAAAATTCAAAGAAGCCAAACCTTTTGAATTGCATGAGATAGAACTTCAAAAAGGAGATACTTTTTATCTTTTTTCCGATGGTTTTGCAGACCAATTTGGCGGTGAAAAAGGAAAGAAATTAAAGACGAAAAATTTCAAAGACCTGATTACTTCATTGAGTTATTTATCTATGGATGAACAAGGTCAGCGTTTGGATGAGTTTTTCGAGCAATGGCGAGCGGATAATGAGCAGATTGATGATGTCTGTGTTATTGGAATAAGACTATGAGACATTTATTCCTTTTCATAGCTTTGTTACCTTTATTCCTTTCAGGTCAGGATCAATTTAAAATTGATTCTTTAAATCAAGTTTTTCATAATGCAGCCCATGATACTAGTAAAATTAAAGCTTTACTCAGTTGGAGTATATTAATTTCAGGTTCGGATCCCGCCACTGATCATCAGCTCAATCTTAAAATTGATAGCCTATGTCGGTCGAACTTGTCTTCACAAACATCTGCAATAGAACGGAATGTATATTTAGAGCATCAGGGAATCGCCACAAACAATCTTGGATTCATTTACAGTGATTTAGGAAATTTTGAAAAAGCGCTCTATTACCACACACTATCCATGAACATCAAAGAGAAATTAGGAGACAAAGTTGGAGTGGCTGGTGGACTCAACAACATAGGGAATCTTTATAAGTATCAGGGGGATTATCAACTTGCTGTGAAGTATTTAACTGAAAGTCTGGCTATAAAAGAAGAACTCGGAGACAAAAAAGGGATAGGAAACACCCTAAATAATATTGGAACCTTATATAGAAATCAAGGAGAACTGGATATTGCATTGGATTTCTATGAAAGAAGTTTAAAAATCAAAAGAGAAATCAACTACAAAAAAGGAATAGCAAGCTCTTTGAATAATATAGGAATCATTCACGTGGACAAAGGAGAGATAGAAAAAGCCATTCAGTTTTTTGAAGAAAGCTTAGCACTGAAAAGAGAGTCAGGGAATAAAAAAGCGATTTCAAGTGGACTTAACAATATTGGAGATGCCTATCTTCAAATGGGGCGTTTACCGGAGGCATTGAAATACTGTTTAGAAGGTCTAGCGCTAAGAGAAGAAATAAAATATCAAAAAGGAGTTGCCAGCTCTCTTGCTAATCTATCTAGTATTTACACAGCCATGGGCGCTTATGATAAAGCTATCAAAGCAGGAGAAAGAGCGATGATCATTTCGGAGCAAATTGGAGCGAGACAAGAAGTGATGGACGTGTCTAAATCTTTGTGGATTGCCTATAAGGCCCAAGGAAATTATATGAAGGCTTTATTGATGCATGAAAAATACAGGCAGACAAGAGATACTTTAGAATCTGAGGAAAATCAAAGAGAATTGTTTCGTCAAGAATACAAGCATAAATATGAAAAACAAGCATCCGCAGATTCTATCAAAAACGCTGAAGCACAAAAAGTGAAAGATGCAGAACTCGCTTTGGAAAAGGCTGAAAATGAACAGCAAAAGCAAAGATCTTATTTTCTCTACGGTGTCATAGTTTTAGCCCTGATATTTGGTTTATTCATTTTTAATAGATTCAGAATTACCAAGAAGCAAAAAGGGATTATTCAAGAGCAAAAACTTAAAGTTGATGAGGCATTTGACGAACTAGAAGAAAAAAATAACGAGATCATGGATTCTATCAATTATGCGCAAAGAATTCAATCGGCTATTCTTCCTTCTGATGAGGTATTTAAGGAGAAGTTTCCAAATTCATTTGTTCTTTATAAACCGAAGAGTATTGTGGCAGGAGATTTTTACTGGATGGAGGTTTTGAGCAAGAGTATGGAGCAAGAGCAAGATTTAGTTTTAATTGCGGTTTGTGATTGCACAGGACATGGAGTGCCGGGAGCTATGGTTTCAGTTGTTTGCAATAGTGAGTTAAATCGGTCAGTTAGAGAATTTGGGTTAAAAGAACCAGGGAAAATTCTAGATAAAACTAGAGAATTAGTTGTAAAAGAATTTGAAAAATCTCAAGAAGATGTAAAAGATGGGATGGATGTGGCAGTTGTGAGTATTGAACCAAAGCAAGAGGGAAAAAGAACTCTTGCTCCTGACTCTTATTCCAAACTCAAATATTCAGGTGCTCACAACCCCCTTTGGATCATAAGAAAAGATGCTTCTGAACTCGAGGAAATAAAGGCAAATAAACAACCTATTGGAAAATTTGACAATCCCGTTTCCTTTCAAACTCATGAAATAGAATTGCATACAGGGGATACATTTTATCTGTTTACAGATGGATATGCAGATCAGTTTGGAGGTAATAAGGGGAAAAAATTGAAGTCTAAAAACTTTAAAGATTTATTATTGTCCATCAGCTATCTTTCAATGGAAGAACAAGGAAAAAGGTTAGATGAATTTTTTGAAAATTGGAGAGCAGATAATGAACAGATCGATGATGTTTGCGTCATAGGAGTTAGAGTTTAGTTGGATCAAAGGTGATACGCAAAGTTTATCCTGAGTCAAATGGATATAAGTGAGAACCAAAGAAAAAGAAATTTTGACCTCAGGGCGTGATCGGAATTCGCATATAAAGTATTAAAAGACGATCAAAAAAGAGGATGTATTCTTACCTCGGAGCACTTCAATTTCTACTTCATCACCTTTATCAAGGGTCTTCAATACTTCCATATATTCTCGGATGGAATGAATTTTTGTGTCTCCCATTTTCAGTATAATATCGTCTTTCTGAAGGCCGGCTTTTTCAGCAGGTTTGTCCGCTTTTACTCCGGCTATTTTCATTCCTTCTCCTTCAAATAAATAATCTGGAATTACGCCTAAAGTTACCTTGAATGAAAAGCGTTTTTGCTCTGGATCTCTAGTTTTAACATAGGCTATTTCTCTTTCTTTATCAAGTTCTTGAATAATCGAAACAATGTACTTGCTTACCAGTTCAAGCCCTTCAAAATTGATCAGTGCTACATCATCTTCTGGTTTGTGGTATTGCTCATGTTGGCCAGTGAAAAAATGTAAAACGGGAATGCTGTCTAGATAAAACGAAGTATGATCACTAGGTCCCATACCTGTAGAATCCAATATTAAATGGAATATATTCTGATTCATTTTCTTTAATACAGGAACAAAAGAGGGTGAAGTACCCACCCCATTCACAGCTAATTGATTTTTTTCATTTAATCGTCCCACCATGTCCATGTTTAACATATATCTCGCAGTTTTCAAATCAAAACCATGATTTTTAACATAATGTGCAGATCCTAATAATCCCTTTTCTTCCCCAGTAAATGCTATAAAAATCACATTTGTTTGAAGTGGAATTTCTTTCAGACTTTCTGCTATAAATAGAAGAGCGGCAACACCACTTGCATTGTCATCCGCACCATTGTGAATGGCTTTTTCACCTGTATGCAAACTACCTTCATCTCCCCATCCTAGATGATCATAATGTGCACCGATAATAATGGTTTCTTCGAAGCCCTTATCTAAAATTCCAATGATGTTTCTTCCTGATAAAACGGGCCCTTGAAATGCATTGTCGTGTGGGTGAAGTCTGGTCTTTTTAGTGAAAAATTCAAAATAGGTGGTGTCACCCGTGCCGCCTTTTGTCAGCCCAATTTCCCGAAATCTTTTGACAATGTAATTGGCGGCAAGGATTTCACCTTTACTTCCCATGGACCTACCCTCCAGCTCATCCTGGGCCAAATAACCCAAGTCGTCCCGAAGCTGATTTTGAGAGAAGCCATGGAAAGCACTAATCAAACAACCTAAAATGAAAATGAATCTCATTGGCAACTAGATCTATTGTTTGATAAATGTTGTATGATCTGTATGAACACCATTGGTTATGGTGATCGTATAAGTTCCTTTACTTAATTTAGACACATTCATCTTGGCTTCATTTGTTCCAGGCGCACTCACCGAAAAGGTTTTTGTTTTTACAACTTTGCCATTCATGTCTACTATGCCGATTTCATAATCTCCTTGCTTGGTTCCGTGAAATTTCAAATTCAATTGATTATCTACAGGGTTTGGATAAATCTTCATATTGAGAATGCTGTGATCACTTAGTTCATTCTCTGTAACATCTGCCATGCCTTTGTTGATGTACACTTTGAAGATGACATTACTTGCCCAGCTCTGACTCCCATCATTCACGAAAAAGATGTTCTCATCAGAAGAATGAATACCTCCAAACACATATCCAACTAATGTTTTAGTTGTTGGAACATTATTGATCAAAAGCATTTCTTCGTCGTAATAACTTCTAACTGGAACAAATTCAGAACCTGCCCCTACCAGTGCGGGCATTTGAACATATCCCAAATAATTCTCCGTCATGCTACCGTCCGAAAAGCGTGTAATTTTGGAGATCGTATTCACGAAAGGAACATCTGTGTCTTCTACCAAAGCACCTGTACTGTCAATTTTAAACTGACTCATTCCCCCAAAAAAGAAAGTATGCATGGCGTTTGCATTGACATCCCAAACTGGCATTTTCGCACTGTGGTATTGACTCAAATACTGATTAAAATTATTATTTACAGTATATCCCGTAGGAGTAATGTCAACACAGTTCAAATAAGGCGCATCATTGTAGTCAAATACTCCTGACCAAGCTGTGTAACCTCTTGTACCATCAGGAAAAACTTGCATGGTCATATTGTAATCTCGACGGTGCAGATTGATCGTGTCTACTTGTGTCTGGTAATTTGTAACCGACAAGTTCGTTCCATCATCGTTAATCTGAAAAGTTCGAATCGCATTGGCATATTTCTGAACAAATCCAGGTCCGTGATCTGGTCCCATCGGATTGTATGCTCCATCAAATAGCTGACCTCCCACTAAATAAAAAGTGCCGTCAAGCAAACTTAATTGTCCTCCTGTTACTTTTAAATTGGTGTCTACAATTTGTCTGAAATAAGGAACAATCGAGGTCTGATTGATCACAGCATCGGCTAATTCATTTAGAGATACCGCAGTTAAGTTTGGATAGGTCATGTGGTCGTTTACTGTCGGACTAAATCCATACCCTCCAATAATGTAAAGCATGCTGTCTCTTTGCTGAAAATTTTGATTGGTAGATTGCAACTGTTCGAATAATGGAGTAGACAAAACGCTTAAATCACTTGACCAAACTTGTTCTGCAATCGGATCAACGACATAAACCATTTTGTTGTTATCCTGAGCCAAAAATGAGGCAAAAGGTTGTCTTTGGTGCAATCCATCTACTCGACCCCCAATGATTACCCATTTGTCGTCGTTGGTTAACCCATAAGAATACGAATGAACACCTGGTGCTCCTGAAATCGTTAAGGGTTCAATTTCTATTCCGAAATCTTCTGGTGTCTGTGCATAAAGTCCTAGTGAAACGGAAAGTGTAAGTAATGATACATAAATTTTCTTCATAGTATGTGTTTTTGTAGTAGTTAACACATGCAATTTACAGGGAAGAAAGGGCAAGAAAAGTGAGGTATATCACATTAGGATTAATTTAGACTGATTATAATTAGTTGACTAATAAAACAATATATTTGTTTTAACAAAAAATAAGCTACTCCATTCCAGTGGTTTAATAGATTAGTAAAATTTCAAGATGAAAGCAACTGTTATTGTATTGACTTTTTTCCTTATGAGTTGTGGTGGAAGTAATGAACAAGGGGGAGAAAAGGAAAATAAGAATGAAGATAAATTTGAGATTTCCAAATTAGAAAAAGCACAAAATTGCGACAAGATTGAAGGACGTCAATTAGCCGAAGGGGAAGAATTTCCAGAAAATTATACCGGCTTTATCAAACAATGTTATCCAAGTGGCATGTTGCATCGAATTGGTTATTTTGAGAAAAGTCAGCAAGAAGGAGCGGCGCGGTCTTATTATGAAAGCGGCAATCTAAAAGTAGATGCATTGTGGAAGGAGGGCAAATTGAATGGTCTTACCACCGCGTATTACGATAATGGAAAGGTGCAGTCGACCTTGACCTACAAAGACAATTTAAAGCATGGAGAACAAATTGTTTTTTATGAAAACGGAGAACTTCAAAGTAAAGCCAAATTCGTTAATGGTGAATTGAATGGAGAATATATTACCTACCACGAAAATGGACAAATGAAATTGCGAGTTCCAGTGGTGAATGGAAAGCCGGTGAAGGAAGAAAGTGAATTTTGGGATGAAGAAGGAAACAAAGTAGAAGGCAATATAAAAAGATAGGAGAGAGTTTTTCTAAAAAAGCGTACAGTAAAATGAGTAGAGTATTTCTTAGTTTGATCTTTGTTTTTGGAATAGCTTTCGGAGCCTTTTCTAAAGAAGATTCTTCTGAACTTTTGGAAAGGTTAAAGCAAATTCCTCAAATTAGCAAGGTCAAAAAAATAGATGTGACAGACCATTTTACTGAAGCCTACGAATTCTATTTTGAACAAGCAATAGATCCAAACGACCCAGAATCAAGTAAATTTCTTCAAAGAGTTGTTATCGGACATATTGATTTTGATTCCCCGGTAGTTTTTGAGTTAGAAGGATACTCCATCCATTCTGCCGAATCCGGAGAATTGCCTACCATGTTCCAATGCAATCAAATAGCAATCGAACACCGTTTTTTCGAAAATGCTTTGCCTGAAAATGGAGAGATCCCCTGGGAAAAGCTAACGATAGAAAACGCGGCTTTCGATCATCATCAAATCATTCAATCGATTAAAGAAAAAGTTTACCCAAAATGTAAATTCATTGCCACCGGGATATCCAAAGGAGGTCAAACCACCATGATTCATCGTTCTTTTTATCCGAATGATGTGGATGTTTCAGTTTGTTATGTTGCTCCTTTAAATTTTTCAAGAGAAGATCCCAGAATTTATAAGTTTCTGAAATCAGTAGGCACAAAAAAACAGAGAGATCAGATTAAAGATTTTCAGTTGAGATGCCTGAAAGCAAAAAAAGAAATTCTTCCCATCATGAAGCTTTGGGCAAGAGAAAATAAATTGGAATGGGATTTTTCATTGGAAATGGCGTTTGAATATTATGTATTAGAATATTCCTTTGCTTTTTGGCAGTGGGGATTTACCAAATTTTCTGAAATCCCGGATGAAAAAGCAAGTGCTGCGGAGCTGCTTTCGCATGTTTTAGATGTTACGGGTGTATCCTTTTTTGAAAAGCATGGAGTAGAAGAACTCCGACCTTATTTCTGGGCTGCCCTCACTCAGGAAGGCATTTACGGTTACGAAGTTGACGCCTTCAAAGATTACCTTTCTCAAAAAACAACCTACACTTTCGATTTTGCCTTTCCTCAAGGCCACGAAAAGGCATTTGACCCAGAGCCGATGAGAAAACTCAATCAGTTTATTCAGGAGAAGGCAACCAAGATCATGTTTATTAATGGCGGACTGGATACTTGGGGAGCAACAGGTGTAAAACTTACGGATAAAGCAAAAGCCAGAGGACTCAAATTATACGTAAATGAGAAAGGGCATCACGCCACAAGAATTCGCCACTTTGACCGAAAAGTGAAAAAAGAAATCATTGAAACACTTGAAACCTGGTTAGGTGTTGAGGTGAAAAGGGAACCTTGATTAGTTGTTTCGTTTTTTTGTTATTTAGTTGATTAGTTCTTTTTGAATGTGTCTTCTACTCATTGATTTTCCCTCCTTTTTTTGTATCTTAAGTCAATGAAGACCAACCTTTCCATAGTATTTCTTCTTCTTAATTCTTTATTGTTTTCCCAAAACGACACTATTAATCAGGTGGATGAAAAGGGTTTAAAACAAGGTTATTGGATTGAATATGGTTTTATGAGTCCTGAAAAAAAATGGCCAGATTCTTCTATTATGGCTCAAGGAAATTATAAGAATGATAAGAGGACAGGAGATTGGTATTTTTATTTCTCCGATGGCAGACTAAGAATATCCTCAAAGTTTGTTAATGGAAAAGCAACTGGGAAATATGTCAAGATGGGAAGCAGTATTATTGACTGCAATACAGTAGAATATGATAAATACGTTCCAGATGACTCACATTCACCTGAATATTCTACTTCTTGTCTGGATTCAATAAAAAACGTTTTTAAGGAATGTGATACATTAAATCAACCACGTTGCTACAGTTCAGGTGTAGATGATAAACCCTCAGCAGTTGAATCATGCCATCACTTAAAAAAACAGGGCTATTGGATCATTTTTGGTTATCAGTACCCGAAAAAAAAATACCTTCCATGTAATAAAATTGAAGAAGGAAGATATAAAAATAGTCGCAAAACAGGTCTATGGAAATTCTACTATCCAAACGGGAATTTAAAAATGGAAGCTACTTTTGAAATAGGAAAGCCAGTTGGAAATTATATCAAGTACCATGAAAATGGAGAAATAAAAGAGATAGGCTCAAAAATTCCAGAATAAAATATATTTGTAGCTATGTACAACCGTAACGAAGCCATCAACAAATACACGAATCTTGCAATAAATAATGATTGGGACTTTTCCAAAATGCGTAATACCATCAGAGAAGATCTTAAAAGATTAGATGAAGAAGAGTTAGCATTGATCATCAACTATGTAGATGAGAAAAAATCTAGGTTCGATGCATTGAAATCGGATAAACAAATTGGCTACGCTTCTATAATTGCTGGATTGGGATTGATTGGAATTGGGGTGTTATTTTCTCTTGGAACTTATTTTGACTTGTTTGGAACTACGGGTGGATGGGTTTTATTATATGGACCTATCGTTTCCGGGTTTGGTATTTTAGGTTTTGGAATAAATAAAAAAGGCAATTACGATCGTTTTATAAATTCAAATAATATCATTCTTAATTAGGTTGATTTGAACATTTCGGTATTCTGATGGTTTTTCCAATAAACGAATCAATCCATGAAACTCTGGACAAGCATCATTTTTATCCTTTCTAATTTCATCGCTTTGGCTATCGGAGCCTATTTGATGGGCGATGGTGTACCGGCTGAATGGTATCAAAGCTTGAATAAGGCGCCTTGGACTCCACCTGGATGGGTGTTTGGAGCAGCCTGGACTTTCATCATGGTCTGTTTTGGTGTCTTTATGGGAATTGCATGGCATAATGTAACATCGAGAAAAAATTTGCTTCTACTCTATATTATTCACTGGATTTTGAATGTAGCCTGGAATCCAATATTCTTTGATCAGCATTGGGTGTTGTTTGGTTTAGTGGAAATTGTATGTCTATGGGCGCTCATGATTTACTTTATCTTGAATTACCAGCAAAAAATGAAATGGGCCACGGCTTTAGTCTATCCCTACGTAATTTGGCTCACCATTGCAACTAGTTTAAATGCGTATATTTATGCGTGGAACTAGATGGAATGGAATACAACCACATAGAATACAAAAAACCCTTTTTTAAAGTAAAATCCGGACTAAAAAGTCATTTGGAGAATTACTCTAGATGGAGTGATTTACCTATTAGTTATCAAGATCTTACGCACTATCAAGACCTTGCTCCTGTTTTGGATCAAGCTGGAAATCCTACACTTTGGTATTCAGCGATTTACCGTCCAACAGATTTGGAAATGCTACAGGAAGAACTCACTAAAATCTATGAGTTATTAGTGGCAGATGGAACGCGAATTCCCTATTTGACCATTGTGGCGATTGAGTTTTGTTCTTTTGGGAATTCCAAGCCCTTCAGAATTAAAGTAAAGAATGACATCAACGACAATCACGATTATTTTTATATCAAACGTATAGATGCATCCAGAATATATGGTTTAGAATTGGAAGAGATTTTTTCTCCAGATAAAATTTCTTTTCTTACAAGTGCGGATACTTTGGTGGAAGAACACATTGTCGGGATTCCATGCGATGAATTTATCCTGAAGAATGAAAATGTAAAAATTGCGAATCGATTACGGTTTGCTAAAGAATTTGTTAAGTTCAATGAAAGATGCTATAGCCGATTGCTTGGCGACATGAGGGCCTATAATTTTGTGGTTGAAATTACTCAGGATTTTGACAATGTGCAATACCGGCTTCGAGCCATCGATTTTGATCAACAGTCCTTTGAAGGCAAAAGAACCATTTATCTACCACAATATTTTAAAGACAATAAATCTCTTGTAGATTTGGCCACGGAATTGCTTTCACCTGAAATCGCACAGCAATACATGAAAGAAGAAAGAGTGGCCATGAGAAAGCGGTATGTTTCTGCTAGAAGAAGAACTAGGAGTCTGCTTAAAACCATGCGAAAGGATAAAATTTCTACTCCTGAAAATATTGCTCAATTAGGAAGTGAACTTGCAAAATACCATCAAATTGATCAGTTCAAATTATTTGATAACATGGGTGATATGCTCACTTTACATCTCGAATTGCAATTAGGGATTAAAATATTTAAATGATGAAGTGGATTCTTGTACTTTTTTTGGGAGCTCAGTTTACTTTTGGTCAATCCATTGAAGACTATTTTCAGCAAATTCCAGATTCAGTTTTTCAGCTTTGTAACTGGCGCGACACCTCTGAAAATGGGATTGCAAATCACTCCATCAAAACTCTAGATATTAAAAACGGGTTTATTGGATTCAAGCGGAATGAAGAAGAACATGATTTTTTTCAAGCGGCTGTCTATAGAGGAAGTGAAGGTCAGTCTTTCATTCTAATTCGAAACCAGGCCTGTGAACATTGTTGTTGCGAAGAGCCTAAAACCTTTGTTTACCTTGTTGAGAATGGAAAGTGGAAAAATGTAACATCGACTCACTTTCCCAAAATGGAACTGAAAGATTTTATTACTCAAGATATACTTTTGAAGAATTATGGGGATGTCAATAATTACGCGGAAATCCAAGTTCAAATTCCTCAACATGGGACCGTTTCCATTGCCAAAGTTTTGTTCTGTGATTATGTGGTTGAAGATGAGATCATTTCCTCTGATCTATATGAAAGAATTGAAAAAGCATTATTCACAAGAGAAATCAATTTCGATAAAAAGGAAAATCTGTTTAAACTGAAATAATTAGGGTTTTACAGGCTGACATTCCATCGTTTCTTGTGGCACCCAGTTCTTCTGTTTCGAATTCCAAAACCAGGTATTCGACTTTTCCAGATCCTGAAGATCAGATGGAAATTTTTCGTCTCTTTTTGTCAATGGATTGTTGAGGGTATCGAAAGTCATGGTGGATTTATAACTGTACAAACTAGCACCAGGATTGCTGTGCTGCTCTATTTTTTTAACTGCGCCGTTGGGATGAAAGCTTAATTTATTCCAGACCGTATAACTCAATCGAACATCTTCCAATTCAAATGTTTGCTTGCCCTTTAGATCATAGAGGACTATTGCACGACGATGTTCTTTCCAGGGATAAACGATCACAGATGTATCACCATTGGCGTAAAGGTAAATTGTGGGTTGATCCTGAGACCAACTCAAGCCACTAATAAAAAGAAATAGTATCACCCATAGTTTCATATGGGTAAAAGAGCAGAATTTATGCCAAAAATTACTTTCGAATCAAGTCCCAGTCTTTCATTTCTTTTTCCATGATTTCGATGAATTTTTTTGAAGCCATCTTTTTCAATACCAAATGATTGCCTATCCAAAGCAATCCCTTGACATACCATTTTAACTTCATAATATTCATAATAATCTTCCCAAATCGCTTTTTTAAAGGTTGTCTAAATCGATGGATTTCACTCAATTCTTTTTGGGGCCAGTTCTGACCATCGAAATCGGGCAAATAAAGATCGTCTTGCTCATCAAACAAAGGAATAATAGGGTATTCTTTTCTTCCACTGCTGTTGTTCGTAACCACGAAGGCATCCGTAGGCAAATGCTCATAACCCTTATTGATGATCGGGTTCTCTGCCTCAATAGGAATCGTAAAGTATTGTCTCAAAAACCGCTCACAATTAGCTCTTCCCAGAAAGTAATCGTGCAATCTGAAATCACGATGAATGAAGCCGCCAAATCCACTTAAAAAGCCACAGGCAATGGCTTCTTTCCCTTCTATTTTTTTTGTGCTGCCATCGGCTTTTTTCTCATAACGAACTGGGGCAACTAAGTAGACGCTGGCATCATCAGGATCATTACTGTCACTGATACTTTTGGGCTCAAATCTTAAGTGATTCAGCATGGCACCTATGGTTCCTGAGATTACATTGCCTATTTGATCTCCGAATTTCTTTTCGATGGGTTCTTCACTTGGAAATGGATCAATCATCAACACCGTGGAAGTAGCCTTGGAATAGGATTTTTCAAGTGGTTTGTTCTGAGCAAGCACTTTTTGAACCTTTTCATAGGGCTCATTATTTATAGTTCCTCCATCAATATTCAGCGTTTCAAAATATTCATCTTCCACCTTCATGTCTACATCATCATGAAAAATGCAGTCTTTGACATATTGAGTAGGTCGTATTACTTTACGAGCTTTTAAACCAATAGGAAATGCTCCAGTCGCCATTGCCGCATCCATTGCCAGTTGACGCTCATCTGGATTACTGAAATTAAGAGGAATCCAGCCTTTACCTTCATACTGCTGAGCATTGATTTGAAAACAAGCAAAATCAGAATGTTTGGAAATATGGTAACTGGATTGGTCGGAATCAGACATGAATTCCTGTTTGAACTGGATACCGTTGAGGTTGGTTAAGGTGGTAAAAACTTTCAAATCTTCAGCGAAGTATTTTCTATTTGCTGGCGACAGATTTGAATTAGGTTGCAATGTTTTCTGGGCAATTTCATCAATAAAATGGGCATTAAAAAGAGATTCAACAACTCCATCTTTTAAATCATCGTTTTTTAAAAGCTCCGGAAACATATCCTCATTCGTCAAATTCACCCAAGCGTTAAAGAGCTTGTTTTTCGGGCTATTCGTTGGAATATCTTCTACGTTTCTGATTGGGACTATTTCATTCTGAATCGCATTAGCAGTAATAATGCAAGTCATCCCGCCAGCAGAAGCACCACCCATGACAGGAATCACAACTTCATGCATTGGTGTGTTTTTGGGGTCCAGTATTTTACGTTTTTCCCATTCCTCAAGAGCTTCCAGTAAATAGTCCATAACTCCTGCTGTATAGGCACCAGCAGAAACAGCACCGGCCATACACAAGCCGATTTCAAAAGGGGGTGATTTGGGGTTATTCATCGGTTGAATATCTAAATTTATAAAATCAATCTAGTCAAAAAACAAAAGGTCACTAAGTCATACAATCCTAAATCAATAAGTCAACAAATCACTTCAACTTCAAAACATCCTCAATTCCCACGGTTTCTTTGGTCGATATTTTATCACTGATTTTAGTGAAATCTCCATCGGCATAGGCCCTGGCTCCAAATTCACAATCCATGCTTGAAGACTTTTGAGAGATCGTTACTTTTTTCTCTGTGAAAGTGAAAACCAAATGACAAGCTTCCTCTCCTTCGTAAAGAGCGGTGTTGAATTCGTATTGATTCTTTCCTGTTTTTACGGCGTCCCCATCAAAGTAGGCGATGTGATAAGTCGGTCCACAAAGCAATTCAAAACGAATTTCTAGAGTGTCTTTATGAACTTCTTTTACAGATACAACTCCTCCGTTGAAACCAACTTCCATATTACCGGTTTCTTGAAGCCACATATCATTTAGAAAATAATAATCGTAAGCATAGCTTCCAGTTAATGAGGAACTACATTTTTTTTGTAATTCAGCCATGTCAAATTCCTTAAACTGACTCATATCTCCAGATTGTACGGTCAATTCGACATCAAAGTATTTTTCGGTTCCTGTCCATTTTCCTGACCACTTTTTCTCTTCATAAGAAAGGTAAAAAGATCCGGTGTTTTTTCCTTCGGAGTTGTATTCTTCTAGATACACAACATAATCGCCATACATCACTCCTTTCAATGTGAGATCAGTCGTTTTCCCATCATAATGGTATTTACCCTGAATTGGATTTTTTGCATCCTTGCTTGCCTCCAACTCCATTTCAATTCCATATTTTCCGCCGATTTTTCCCTTAAGCTTCACAGCTGCAGAAATTCCAGCATTAGCGAATAAGGAAAGTAATAGGATCAATACTATCTTTTTCATTTTCAATTCAGTTTGAACCAAAAATATGAAAAACAGCTGGTATTCAGTAGGAATATTAAATTATGTGGAGAAATTTAATTTAAGCAAGATGATTTTGATGTCAGAATAAATTATAATTGAATAGTTTTACGCACTAATTCTACTACAAAAAGAGTATTTTCAGAGAAAAAGAGAAGACGCTTATGTTATTTGAATTGATTATTGGAGTGAATCCTTTTGTTTTAGTTGGCATCACGTCCGTTTTTATTATTGGAATTGCTTTACTCATTCATATTAAAGCAAGAAGGGTAGTCAAAGGATTCATTACAGGAGATGACTCTAAATTGGCTGCCATGTTGTTTAGTGTCAATGCTAGCATTCTTACATTATTGTTTTCCATTACCCTTTTTCAGGTACGATCAGAATTCACTCATATCCGAAATAGTTCAGGAGCAGAAGTATCTCAAATCAATGATGTAACCCGATCAATTTTAAATCTGAATGTCAAGAATCAAAAAAAGCTGTTGCCGGTGTTTCATGATTATCTAGATTTTGTTTTAAAAAATGAATTTGGATTCGAAATTGAAAGAGAAACCATTCGTGAATCCAATGAGAAATACGACGATTTCAGAACAGCGGTTTTAAAAATGCAACCTGCCAATTTTATTGAGAAACAGTTTCGTACTCATTTAATTTACTCGATCAAATGGATGAAAAAAGAGGGGTTAGATTGTATAGAAAAGAAGCTAATATTTCTCCGGTCTTTTATTTGTTGCTTTTTATTTTCATGATGTCTTTGATCTTTTTGTCAACCTTTGAAAAAACTAAGCTTTCTGTAATTTTTGTATCGGCATATTCTATTTTAGGATCTGTTCTTTTATCTTTTATTCTAATCACGTCCTCCTACTTTAAAGGGGAAAAAACTGGTGGTATCGAATTCTACAAAGAGGCGCTGATTACAATGGAAGAAAAACTGATCGAAATAGATGTTTTGCCCGATAATGAAATAGAGGAAATGATCAATAATAAATTGAGTGAACAGGAAGAGGAGGTAAATTAATCCAAATACACCCGCTTCACGCGATCAGATATCCTAGTGAAGATTTCATAAGGAATGGTTCCGGTTTTATCGGCTACTTCCTGAACGGAGATGTGGTCTCCAAAAATTTCCACGTCATCGCCTTCTTTGGCATCTATTTGAGACAAGTCGATCATGGTCATGTCCATACAGATATTTCCTATGATTGGAGCTCTTTGCCCTTTAAGAAAGACTGAACCCGGTTGGGAGTAACTTCTCATAAGACCATCAGCATATCCAATTGCCAATACTCCTATTCGCATGGGATCTTTTGCAATGAAAGCCCTTGAATACCCTACCGATTCCCCTTTTTCAATAGTTCGAATTTGGGTGATTTTTGTTTTTAATTTTAAAACAGGCTCCAATTCTGAATGTTGTGGATCGCTTATCCCATACAAGCCAATTCCCATGCGAGCCATTTCGTAAGGGTTTTGTTTGAAATGTAAAATGGCATTTGAATTATACAAGTGACGAAGAAATCCATACCCTAAAGCATTTTCTAATGCGCCAACTGCCTGATCAAATATGTTTCTCTGCTTATTGGTCCATTCTTCTTCGTTGGGATCATCTGAGGCAGAAAGGTGGGAAAATACCGATTTTACTCTTACTTCGGGCTGACTCACAATTTTCTCAGCAACCTTTTTTAAATCAAACTGACGAAATCCAAGTCGGTTCATTCCTGTTTCAATCTTCAGGTGAATAGGATAATTTTTAATCCCCTTTTTGATCAGAAATCGGATAAATTCTTCTAAAATCTGATCATTATAAATTGAAGGTTCAAGTTTGTTTTTAATCAGCTTCTCAAAGGAATGTTTTTCACAATTCATAACAAGAGTAGGGGTATGGATTCCAGCCTTTCTAAGTTTAACTCCCTCTTCTGTATAGGCCACGCCCAGATAATCTATTCCTTCATTTTCCAGAACTTTCCCTATTCGATCCATACCGCCTCCATAGGCAGATGCTTTAACCATGGCCAATAAATTTGTACCAGGAGCAAGTCGCTTTCGAAATACTCGAATATTGTTTCGCATGGAAGACAAATCGATTTCCAGCCAGGTTTTATGGGTAATTTCCTCTAATTTAAGTGTAAGCTCTTCCAAATGATCTTTGCGGTAGCCTTTAATTAAAATCACTGTATCCTGAATCTCATCTAGTCTTCCGCTTTCGATTAAGGCCTCTTTACTTTCAAATATTTTGGTCTTAGAATGTGACTTAGAATCCCCAATCAACCAAACTTCATCAAGATCGTAATTGTTTATGATCTTATAAAAATTGTCTTCTATGTCTTTCTCTGGCACTGAAGCAATCAATAATTTTTTTCCTTTTGGATATTGTTGGTACTGATAATTCAAAGCTATTTTCAAGGAATCTAAATCAAAACTATAGGCATCGTTGATAATGATGTTGCCATGATTTCCATTTTCAGTTTCCAGCCTTAGAGAAAGTGAGGATAAGTCTGATATATGCTGCTCAAAATGGTCAGAAAATAAAGAAGCGCATAAGATGGAATTCATCAAGTTTGTAGGAAATTGAGTTGAAAAATCCACCACCAAGTCTTTGTCTTGTAATTTTAAAAAGGATTGATGTCCTCGGATTTCAATATCCTCATTACTCCAAGACAAAACAGGAGATGTAGCATATGTTTCAAACTCTTCGTTGCAGACTACCTTAGAACAGTTTTGAAATAATTTGAATTTCTCTGTAATCTTCTGCTCCATCGATTCAAATCCAGTATGATGCGCCTTTCCAATTCCTGTAAAAACTCCAATTGTAGGTTGAATCATTTTTTCCAAACGATCCATTTCACCGTGCAAACTTATACCTGCTTCGAAAAGAGCTAGATCGTGTTCCTTTCTAATTTGCAAAACAGAAAGCGCTACCCCAATTTGTGAGTTATAACTTTTAGGACTTCGCACTATGGAATATTCATCTTTCAGAAGTTCATAGATCCACTCTTTCACAATGGTCTTTCCATTACTACCTGTAATGCCAATGACTGGGAGGTCAAATTTGGAACGATGATAAGCAGCAATTTCCTGCAGGGCTTGAAGGGCGTTCTTAACAAGAATTAGGTTTGCATCTTCCAATTCCGATGTTCTTTCTGAAACAATGAAAGTCCGGCAACCTTGTTCGTATAGGCTGGCAATAAATTGATGTCCATCTGTTTTGTTGCCTTTTAAGCAGATAAATGCGGTTTGGTCAGGTAAGTAAACATCACGGGAATCAATATCTACTCGATTGACAATAGCATTCTTATTTCCCGAAAGCAGTTCGGCGGAACAAACGTCTAAAATTTCTTGTATGCGAAGTTCAAGTTTCACTGTTCAATTTTGTTGAAGCAAGATCTGCAAAGCGGAATATACTTATCTTTTTCGCCAACATCAATGACATCTTTATTATTCGTGATACGGTAGGAGAAATTCGCCAGACTTCCGCATTTAACGCAAATCGCATGAACCTTGGTCACATATTCCGCGGTGGCCATGATGGCAGGCATTGGTCCGAACGGTTTTCCAGAATAATCCATGTCCAATCCAGCCACAATTACACGCACTTTTTGAGAAGCTAACCAGTTGCAGATTTCAAAGAGTCCTTCATCAAAAAACTGAGCTTCATCAATGGCAACAACATCCGATCTTTTGAATTTTTCTTTGATTTCAGCGGCATTTTCAACTGTAATAGCTTCAAAATCTGTTTCGTCGTGTGAGACAACTTTGGTGTGGTGGTAGCGATCGTCTACTTTGGGTTTGTAAACTTCAATTTTTTGATCTGTAAATTGAATGCGCTTAAGCCTTCGGATGAGTTCTTCCGTTTTCCCCGAAAACATGGATCCACAAATGACTTCAATCCATCCGTGCTTCCTTGAATCATAAGGCATTTGCTCAATAAACATGCTCCTGTTTCGTTATTAAATTAAAAATGTGAGTAAACTTTTGACCGCACTACATAATTAAGAATTAAAAGGCGATAAATTTGGGGACTCAGGGGTATAGTTTTGAAAAATTATCAACAGATGGCAGATTCGAAATCGATTGAAAAACAGGGGAAAAGAGTAAAAGAACTCGCAAAAAAGATCCAGGAAAAGGACTATTCTTTACAAGATCTTCATGAATTCACAGAATTGCTAAATTCCATGAATGAGAAAGTGGCCGTATTGAAATACCTCACGGCTAAAAACGATTTTCTACCTACTGAGCTTAAAGAGACAAAAGCAGACATCCCTAACGAAACAAAGACTCAACCAGTCAACGTAATCGTCGAAAAAGAAGAGCCTGAAGTGGAACCTGAAATAACTGAAGAAACGCCCCCCGCATTTTCGTTCAACTTATTTGATGCTGAACCGGCAAAAGAAGAGGAAACTGCAGAACCAGAGCCGAAAGAAGAAGTTAAAGAAGAACCGAAAGCAGAAGAAAAGAAAACAGCCACACCATCTTCTTCCAATTTAAGTGCAGCCATCGAAGAACGAAAAGCCAGCGGATCTTTGAACGATAATTATTTTGGTCAGGAAGACAATTCATTAGCCAACAAATTAAAAAACACACCTATTCAAAACTTAAAATCTGCAATAGGAATCAATGTGAAGTTTGCATTCATTAATGATTTGTTCAGTGGTAATGCGGATGATTTCAATCAATCAGTTGAAGCCATAGACCTAATGAATAATGCGGATGAGGCCAGGGAACTCTTAGGCGAATTATCCGGTAAAAACAGCTGGGATCTAGAATCAGAAACCGTTTCTCAATTCGTTGAAATGGTGGAAAGAAGGTTTATGTAGTACTGGTGTGAGTGGTGAGTCGTAAGTGGAAAGTAGATTTTGTTTTCTACCACACTAGGCGGGAAGCATTTATCTTCTATTTTAATCATCTTTTAAAGTTGTATCATCATCAATAATTGATAGAACTAAAGTACCTTCGCCATTAAAAGAATCCTTTTCAATTATATGACTTCCTTGTATTTTTGCGTAACTCCTTTTATTTCCATTAAAATCATACCACCTAATTAAACTTAATCCTTCATAATCCTTAATGTGTATTTCAACTTTTTTGCTGCCATTATCAAATAAATAAATTACTGAGTCATAATGTTCTCTTTTAAATATTGTCTTGACGATATTATTATTTTCTGAGTCATTTACAATCATTGAAGAATCATCTTTAATGTGCTTTTCTCCTTCAATATTTGTATGTGTTTGAGTTAATTCTTCATCAATATTATATTTACAAGAGGCTAGAATAACAATTATAATAGTCAAAATATATTTATAGCATTTCTGATTCATATGTACAATATTTCATTGATGTCCCATATTATTCTAATGTAGTGAATATTTTCTTTGATTTTAAGGTTGGTACTTCACCATAATCTAGAAATAATCTCAAAACGCTTCGACTGAACCTCGATTCCATTGCGCTTTAGCTTCTTTCCACTCGGTCCGGCTCAGCGACCGTGGTATGGATGGTATTAGAGGCCGCATTGACGTATAGAGGTAATTTAATTTAGGGTGATTGCGGCCTTTCTCAAGTTTTTAACTTAGGGTCACTGAGCAACTTCGAGCGCAACGAAGTGAAGTCGAGAAGTAGTCGAAGTGTTGTGAATTCTATTCTAGGACTGTTTTTCAAAACACAAAGGAATTTGAACTATTAAAGTTTGGTAGATTCTCAAGTCTCAGATTTTGTTTACTTAAAACACCAGTACAATACTCTTGCTCTTGCTCATTCGGTTCCTGAGCATATCGAAGGGCCATCCTCTTGCTTTAAACCGGTTTCCCAACCAACCAAAGTTTATTTCCCTTGCCTTTGACAATTCCTTTCTCCCAGATGTAATCATCTGATTGCAAGTCTTTGGTCAATAGGTCTAAATCATGCTGACTATAGGTTCTTGCGTTGGATACCGCTCCGTCCCATGCGATGGCGATGGGAAGTATAGGAATTAAGTAGGTGAAGATCAATTGTTCCTTTGTAAAAGGTTTAATCATTGGGGTAAGCAATAGCACCACAAAAATATTGATCGGAAAGGCAATCCACCAAAGGAATTTAGGCGAACTATTATCAGAAATTTCAAATATTAAAATAGGTTGTTTCTGGTCTTTGGCATCTTTCAATATGGCTTTGGCATTTTGCTCAGTCATGTGATGAAAGGAGCACACCATGGTACGTAAACCATCTAATTCTTTTTGAGGATGTGTCGCATCTACTGGCTGGGTTATATAACTCAAATTGGCATCTCCATTTGAATTGATCTCCTCTGCTGCCGACTGATTGGGATACAAGTCACTTAAACTGACTTCCAGGTCTTTGAAGTTTCCATTTTTCAAATCTTCATAAGCTTCGATCATTGGACCACCTGCCCCAGAGCATAAGTCGATGATTTTATTTTTACCCGTTTCTTTGAGTGTTTTTGCTAAGAGCTCAGCGATAACAGGTCTGGATCCAAACAATTTATGAACCAATAATAAATAACGGGTCATGCATACGCGGACAAAATCCGGAAACCAAGGGAGGTCTTCAAATTCAAATAAATGGATCCGCTTCATCTTCAAGTCCTTTACTTGGATTGATCGGCAACTATGGCTTTCAATAAATCCATAAGTTGAGCAGGAGTTCTATACCCTAATTCGGTTTTAAATAATTCACCCTTACTGTCCACAAACATGATGGTTGGATAAGCCGTCACGTTTAATTTTCTCGCAAGTTGATGCTGGCTATTTCTCTTGAATTTGTTTTCAGGTTTGTAATCCGGGTTTTCATAGGTTACCCCATTAAATTTGATTACTTCATTTCCTTCTGCATTGAAGTTAACAATATGGAAATTCTCGGTTAAATAAGCTGCCACTTCTTTGTCTTCAAAAGATTTTGCAAGCATTTTACATGGCCCACACCAAAGTGTATTGGCATCAATTAAAATGGGTTTTCCATCTTTTTTACTTGCTTTTTGAGCCTCCTCAATAGTTTCATAATTCAATCCTTTGTGATCTTCTTGAGCAAATAAGGGTGTAGTTAAGGTAAATAGCAGGAATGCAATTAATGTATTTTTCATATCTAAATAGTTTGATTTCGAATTTACGAATTTTATTTCTCAGATAAATATCAAAAAACAGACCATTGTTTAAATTCTGACATAAGGAATGGTCAAAATCTGATCTTTAGGAGTTGATTGAATGTACAGGGTCATTTGGTCTTTTCCGTTTTTCTCAAATGTATATCCGTGAAAGTAAATTCTATTTTTTTCAGCTTTTATGAGAGGTAATAATTTCGGACTGTTTTTCTCTTCCCAGGCATTTAACTGATTATCAAAATGACGAATTCTGAGAATTAATGTCCCCTTTTCTTCCGTAATTGTGCACACTTCAAAAAGAATGATTTTGTCTTGTTCATAGATACTCGCTACGGCCATCATTGAATGTGCGCCGTTTCTTGTCCATGTTTCCTGAATTGTAATTTTTTCTCCACTGGATTTCCAGCTTCCTTCGATCCACCCCATCTTATCAATTTTCATTTTTGGGGGAATAATAACACTGTCAGCAAAGATGATGTTCTGACTAAAACTAGGCAAGCATATAATAATGAAAAGCATTGTTAATAGGCTGTTTTGCACCTTCTTACTTGATATTCTTCTATTTAAGTTTGTTTTCATAATTGTAAAAATTCGTTAAAAAGTGAAAAAATTTTAGGGATTATACAATATTCTTTTCATATTTGGGTTATTATTTACAAGTCAAGTGAGTAGTAGCGAGTAGAGTAAAGGAGAAGGGTTGCATCAGCAACCCTTTTTCTATTTTATCTCAACAATATTTTCTGCATCAATTCTCCATCCCGTAGCCGCTTGTGCCTCTGGATGTCCTCCGCCGATAACAACTCCATAATAAAACGTGCATTTCATTTGCACACGTTTGCCTAAAAAAGATTTAAAGTCTAAATGATGCCTTGGTTTTTCTATCACAGGAATGGCAATTGAATCATTCAAGACGATTTCATAATCCCAAAACATATGTCCCGCTCCTTTTCCAGATTTATTTGGAGTATACACTTGCAATTTACCCTCAACAATGCCTTTCTGATTTTTATGTTTTTCAAGACAGCTGTATGTTTTACAAACGGGATCTTTTTCCCCATTAAAGTTCAATAGAAAAATAGAAATCAGAAAAAGTGCTTTCATAATTAGGGTTTAATAAGCAAGTAACTCACCAATCATGGTACTTACTTTTTCACCATTAGGTAACAAAGCGTGTTCCAAAATGGAATTCAATGGAATTGCTGGCGTATCCTCTGAACCGCAAATGGCTACAGGAGCATCTAATGAACGGAAACAATTCTTTTGAATTCTAGCTGCCAATCCCAATGTAAAGCTACACTCAACAGATTCTTCTGTAACCAACATGACTTTATTGTGTTTTCTTGTAGCTTCGTACATGGCCTCCTCATCCAATGGATTCAAAGTTCTTAAGTCAATGATTTCTACCTGACCTGGAAAGTCTTTTTCCGCTTCCAATGTCCAATATACACCTCTACCATAAGTAATAACAGCAATGGATTGCCCTTTATCAATTTTTTCTTGGTCGGCTTCTTTGACCACTCTTGCTTTTCCAAATGGAATCACATAATCCTCATCTGGTTCAATGGTAGCAGCAGCTTCGGTTCCTTTTATTTTGGACCAGTACAATCCCTTGTGCTCTAACATCACGACGGGGTTTGGATCATAAAAAGCAGCTTTCATTAATCCTTTTAAATCTGCACCCGTTGAAGGATAAGCTACTTTCACACCTCTAATGTTCGTAACCACAGATTCAACTGAAGAGGAATGGTATGGTCCACCTGAACCATAGGCACCAATTGGAACTCGAACAATAGAACTTATGGGCCATTTTCCATTAGATAAATAATAAGATCTTGAAAGTTCTGTAAACAACTGGTTCAGACCTGGCCAGATATAATCAGCAAATTGTACTTCTACAATTGGCTTTAATCCTACACAAGACATTCCAACCGTAGAACCAATAATAAAAGCTTCCTGTATCGGAGTATTGAATACTCTATTGTCTCCAAATTGTTGAGCAAGTGTAGCAGCTTCTCTGAAAACGCCACCTAATCTTCCTCCTACATCTTGTCCATAAAGTAAGGCTTCGGGATGTTTCTGCATTAATTCACGAATCGCAAATAGGGCAGAATCTACCATTACAGTTGGTTCTTTACCAGCAGGTTCTCTTTCCCCTTTTTCTTCTGTGATCGGGGTTGGAGCAAAAATGAAATCCTTTACGCTTTCTGGTGTAGGTTCTTCAGCTTCTTTTGCTCTTTCATATTCTGCATCAACCAGCTGGCTGATTTCTTTTTCAATGTTTTCAACCTCTTTTTTGCTAAATAGGTTTACTGCAAGATCTCTTAATTTCGGATAAGGATCTTTTTTTGCAGCTTCTTCCAGATCATCACGGTACCATTCTTTTCTTACGCCGGAAGTGTGATGTCCTAATAGTGGAACTTTTGCATGAACAATAAAAGGTCTTCTTTCTTTTCGTACAATGTTAATGACCTCATTCATAGTTTCATAAGACTGAATGAAATCTGTTCCATCAATGGTTCTTGTTTCTATTCCATTAAAGCCTTTCGCATAATGGGTAATATCTTGTGCACGAGTTTCTTTAGCATTTGCTGAAATGTCCCACTCATTATCCTGAACCAAATAAATAATCGGAAACTGCTTTAAGGCCGCCATTTGGAAAGCTTCTGAAACTTCACCTTCTGTGCAGGAAGCATCTCCAAGCGAACAAACTACAACAGGATTTTCCCCGTTAAAGTCTTCGGCCAAACCTTGCAATTCTTTAAATTGAATTCCCATGGCCACACCAGTTGTTGGAATGGCTTGCATCCCAGTTGCTGAGGATTGATGGGGGATTTTTGGCATGTCATCACGATTCAAAGAAGGGTGCGAATAATAGGTTCTCCCTCCCGAAAATGGTTCGTCTTTCTTTGCAAAAATGTGCAATAACAATTCATATGGAGTTATTCCAATCCCCAAGAGAATGCTGTCATCTCTGTAATATGGGGCTACCCAGTCCTGAGGTTTAAGTTGTAAAGCCGTAGCAAGCTGAATGGCTTCATGACCCCTGGAAGTAGCGTGGACGTATTTCGAAGTTAATTTGGCGTTTGCTTCATACTTCTCGGCTAGTGTTTTAGCTGTACACATCAACTTAAAAGCCTCTAATAATTCCTCTTTGGTAAGATTTTCTGATACTAAGTTCTCCTCTTGCACTTCTGCCATAAATCAGTTTTTAATATCCCTAGCTTGAAAAAGGGAACGCAATATAGTGATTTTAGACAAGAGCTAAAAATGATGTAGGTCAGGAATACGTTAAAAAATCAACCCTTTATTATAGGGTTTCAATCTGTTGCATAAGTTCCTTTCTTGAGGATTCACTCAACGGAATTTCTTTCCCTTTGATTTTGATGTAATTCGGCCCAATGGAATCGATTTGATCAACATTGATAACATAAGACCTGTGTACACGAATAAATTTGGAAGGAGGAAATTTGACGATGGTTTTTTTCAATGTTTTACTTAACAAATATCTCCCGTCTTCGGTGTAAACCATGCAGTAATTGTCATTCGCCTCTAAATAAGTAATCTCTGAAAAAGACAATTTCTTTAATTCGTGGTCTTTTTTTACATAGATAAAATCGCTGGTAATAGACTCTTGAATTTCTTTTCTATAATTGAATAGGGCAATTTCCAAATTGGATTTAAGATCTTCCGTGGTAAAAGGTTTTACAATGTATCCGATCGGACCCGTGTGTTTGGCTCGTTCTATGGTTTTATCGTCTGTGTAGGATGTAACGAACATAAAAGGCATCCCATATTCATTCTTAATGATATTCGCTAAATCAATGCCATCTAATTCATCGTTCAGATTGATATCCAGCAAAACAATATCTACATCGTTGTGATTTTTTTTCAGGAAATCGATGGCCTCATTGACCGAATCGATCATTCCTACAACCTTGTATCCTATTTCATTCAGACAGGCACTTAAATGCTCTTGAATTAAGGGTTCATCTTCTACGATTAATACTTTGCTATATCCTGCTTTCATTTAAAATACTTTTCTATCACTAATTTGTAGGCTATTCCTTTGTTTTTGTCTACCGTCAATTCCCCTTTCAGTTTTCTGGCCATGATTCGAATTAATTTCATCCCAAAACCAGTTCCTTTGACTTCATCCTCTTTCTGAACCTTTCCGTTATCCGAATAGGACATAATTAAATTATCATTTTTTCTAGAGAAATCAATATTTATCTGAATTTCTTTTTCATCCACATACTTGATCGAATTCGTGATCATCTCGTTTAAAATGAGCCCGAATGAGATCCCTTCATCTATATCCAGATAAAAGTTTTCGATGTGGGCATTAAAAACAACATTCTCTTTTGACGTCCTCAAAATCTCCTCAAAAAGCTTGTCAAAATAGATATTGGAGTCGATCTCAGTTACATTTTCTTGTTCGTAAAGTCTCTGGTGAATGATTCCAATGGACTGAATTCTCCCAATGGTGTCGCGGATTTTTCTCCTAGCTTCAGGGTTTTGAATATTCAAGGAATCCAGCTCCATCATACTTACAATTAATTGCAAATTATTTTTTACACGATGGTGCACTTCTTTGATCAAAATATCCTTTTCAGAAAGAGCAGATTCAATGATTTCATTTTTATTTCGGAGCTCTTTATTGGTTTTGGATTTGTTCCAGGAAAATACAATCATGGTAATAATCATGATTCCCACCAATACCAAAACGGTAACAATATAAAATTCTCTTTGCTTTCTGGAGTAATTTTCCTGTTGTAGTACAATATATTCTTGTTCTAATTTTTCTATTTCTAGTCGAGATTCCATGATGGCTTTATCTCGAGACAATTTCTCTTGATACCTCGCTCGTATTTCAGAGATTTCATCACTCTTATTTTTATAGAAAAGAGAGTCGTTGAGTTCAAAAAACATCTTGAAATATTTCATGGATTGCTTGGAATCTCCTATTCCTTCATACGCATAGGACAAAGCCTCACTGGCGCTCATTTTACTTTCTGGAATGTGATGATCATCAGCAATTTTGAAAGCAATCTTAGCATGATACAATCCTCGATTATAATCTCCTTTTTTGATATGGCAATTGGCAAGCAAAATATGAATCCCCGCCTCTGTTGGATAATCGAGATCATGGGTTTTGAAACTAAAGGCAAGCTGTGCATATTGAAATGCCGAATCAATAGCTTCTTGATCATAAAATAGGGAAGCGATATTCTGGTTTAAAGCCAGTTGCATGGTGGAATCAAAATGTTCTGTATAATATTGGAGCGCACTTTTATAAATCCCTAAAGCCTTGGAATAATTCTCAAGATTTTTGTAAATAACTGCTTTATTGATATTGGTTGTAACCACAGACTCGGGGTCTTTGGCTTCCTCAAATTTTTTGATTGCCAGATTGTAATACTTCATGGCTTCGTTCCAATCTCTTTGATTGTAAAAATGAATCCCAAAATTATTGTAGGCAAAGGCCAATTCATTGGGTTCATTTTCTTTCTTTAAAAACTCAATTCCTTTCTGAAAATAAATAGATGCATATTTCGTGTCGCCTGAAATATCGTAGATAATTGCTCGTCTGATATTGGCAATTCCCAGAAGTAATCGATCATTTCGGTCTTCTCCCCAGGTAATTAATTTCATGGTAAGGTTGAGCGCCTTATGATTGTCTCGACCTGTATAATAATCTACTTTTTGGATTAGATCCTGAACCTTTTTGTCTTTCACATATTCTTGAGCCTGGAGGTTTACAGGCATCCAAAGTAAAAGCCCAAATAAAGCGGCTAAAATATATGTAACAATTGATCTCAAATATTGCTTTCTAATTCTTTGTAAAATTCACTATTATTGTTCAATAATCAAAAACCACTTAAATGAATACCACCAAATTCACCATTAAATCCCTTGCGGAAGATGATCGCCCGCGCGAAAAAATGAGCCTGAAAGGAAAGCAATCACTATCAGATGCTGAGTTATTGGCCATTTTAATCAATACAGGAACGAAAGAAAATTCTGCCATCGAATTGGCAAAACAAATTCTTAATAATTATCAAAATGACCTCAATTTACTAGCAAGAGCTTCAATAAAGGAACTAACAAAATGCAAGGGGATTGGCCCGGCAAAAGCCATTACCATTGCAGCTGCGTTGGAATTGGGAAGGAGAAAAAATGCTTTTACTTCTCAAAAAGTGAAGATTACCAGCTCGAAATCCTTATACGATTCTTTCAAGCATCTGTTTGAGGATAAAGTACATGAAGAATTTTACATCATTTTGCTGAATCGATCCAATACAGTAATCAAACCGGTTTTGATTTCAAAAGGAGGACTTTCAAGCACCATTGTGGACGGTAAAATCATTTTCAAAGATGTGTTAGAGAATAACGCTTCAGCCTTCATCATGTGTCACAATCATCCAAGTGGAAATGTCCAGCCAAGCCAGTCCGACATCGACTTAACCAAAAAGATAAACAGCTTTGCGAAATTGATAGATCTTCAGGTACTTGATCACATCATTTTTACAGACAAAGGCTATTATAGTTTTGTGGATGAGGGGGTGGTTTTTTAGTTCTAGGTTGTAAGTGGACTATCGTTCGTATGATACTAATTTCCCTATCGGTCAATGAGCTCGCTATCGCTCGGTTCATAATTCATAATTCATAATTCATAATTCGTAATTGATATTTCCTACTTTTGAGGATATGAAGAAAATTGTCACCATTATTGGAGCCAGACCTCAAATTATTAAAGCTGCTGCGATTAGTAGAGCACTTAAAAATGAGTTTGAAGGAAAAATTCAGGAAGTGATTGTGCATACAGGTCAGCATTATGATGCCAATATGTCGGATGTGTTTTTTGGTGAGTTAGGCATTCCTAAACCCAATTACAATTTAAATATTGGTTCTGGTCAACATGGAGGACAAACGGCAGGAATGCTTCAGGGGATTGAAGAAATTTTAGTTAAGGAGGCAGCGGATCTTTTATTGATTTATGGGGACACCAATTCTACGATTGCTGGTTCGTTGGCGGCGTCGAAGATACATATCCCTGTGGCCCATATTGAGGCAGGACTTCGATCCTACAACAAATCTATGCCAGAAGAAATCAACAGAGTGCTTTCGGATCACGTTTCTTCTTTATTGTTTTGCCCGACTGATTCGGCACTTGTGAATTTAGAGAAGGAAGGTTTTGAGTTGAATAGGCCAATTAAGAATGCTTCCATTGACCATCCTGGAGTTTACAAATCTGGAGATGTCATGTTAGACAACACGCTCTATTTTACTCAACTTGCCGAAGCAAAAAGTGAATTATTGGAGCGTCATGGATTAAAATCGGGTCAGTTTATTTTGAGTACCTGTCACCGACCATCCAACACCGATGATCCAACAAACATCAATGCAATTTTTAATTCCCTTTTGAAAATAGCCGAGGAGAGTGAATTGAAAGTAGTTTTGCCGATTCATCCGCGAACCCAAAAATGCATGGATCAGCATTTATCAGCGGAACTGAAAAGGGCTATTGAATCCTCCGTGAAGTTTATTATCATTCCTCCTGTTTCTTTTTTAGAAATGATCTTACTGGAAAATCACTGCAAGATGATCGTAACGGATTCCGGTGGAGTTCAAAAGGAAGCCTTTTTTCTTCATAAACCTTGTATTGTTCTTAGAGAAGAGACCGAGTGGGTAGAGCTTGTAGAAAATGGCAATGCGATATTGACAGGGCCCGATGAGTTAAAGATAGCTGATGCCTTCGAGAAATTACTAGATGGAAATTTTACCTATCCTAATTATTATGGGGATGGAAGAGCTTCAGAAAATATTTGCGAAACGCTTTTTGAATTTATGAATAAGTGATACAGGTTTATGCGGAAGACATATCGGAAAGATTGCTTTACGTACTCGAGTTTGTATTTGAAGATCAATTTCAAGTAACTAGTGACATTGCAAAGCTCGGAGAAGGAAAAATCTTGAATTACTCCAAACAGCAACTGAACAGAAAAGAGCAAATCTGGATCCTTCCTTCAGGATTATTGAACCATCATTCCTTTGATGAAGACTATCAACATGATTTTCAACATCAGGATATTTTATCCAGTATATTTTATGTTTTGTGTCGCTATGAAGAATATTTGTCCTCTGAAAGGGATCATTTTGAAAGGTTTACAGCGAAACAATCCGAGTTATTTGAGAGTAAAAAACTGGAAGAACCCGTTGTGGATGAATGGGTAGGAGAACTTCGATCAAAGTTCGGGCTGAGAACAGATTTTCCGTATCAATTTATACCTACTTTCGATATTGATAATGCTTGGGCATATAAGAATAAAGGGGCTTTGCGCACAGCAGCTTCTCGATCCAGAGATCTGATTCAAAAAAATAAAAAGCGAATTCAAGAAAGGAAGGCGGTTTTGTCTGGTAGAATGAAGGATCCATATGATACTTATGACTTTATTGAGTCTCTCAAAAGTTGGAATCCAAAAGTCTTTTTTCTTCTAGGCGATTATGGAAAATACGATCGAAATATAAGCTGGAAAAACAAAGAATTTCAGAATCTTATTAGAAAAATAGATCAGTTTGCTGAGGTAGGCATACACCCTAGTTTTGATTCTTTTGATAAGCCTGAAAAAGTAAAAATAGAGAAAGCAAGGTTAGAAGAAATTGTTGGACATGAAATTATTCGTTCGCGTCAACACTTTTTAAGATTAAATATTCCAGAAACCTATCAGAATTTGGAGAAAATTGGAATCAAGGAAGACTATTCCATGGGGTATGCTGACCATTTTGGATGGAGAGCCGGAACGTCCAGGCCATTTTATTTCTTTGATTTGGCATCCAATCGAAAAACAGCATTACTTGTCCATCAGTTCCAATACATGGATGGCACTTTGAATGAGTACATGAATCTTTCCATTGACCAAGCGAAAAATGTGGTCGAACAATTACATCATGAAACTAAAAAATTTGGGGGTAATTTCATTTGTTTGTGGCATAATGAAACGGTTGGAAATTACGAAAGCTGGCAAGGTTGGCAGGATGTATTAAACTATAATATTAGTTTAAATGAATAGACTACACTTGTTCCTTTTTGGTCTTATTGTGATGTGGGTCCAGTTCGGATGCATCAATAAAGATGGTCTTAAACAGAAAGAGAGTCAGGCGACAGAAGAGGAATTTGATAAGATTGAAATTCTTCACGCCAAAGGATTCCGAGTTTCCTATTTTGAAGGTGGAAAATTTTTGGAAGTTTTGCACCCTAAATCCGGAGAAGTTTTGGATCAAATTGTGTTGATTTCAAGTGAAAAAGCTGTCCTTCCAGATTCATTGAAAAGCAAAAAATCGGTGAAAATCAGTTTACAGAAAGTAGCAAGTCAGTCAACCACTCATGTTTCCTATTTTGATCGGATTCATGTGCTGGATAAATTATATGCCGTGGGTTTTGCCGACTTCGTAAGAAATGAAAATGCGAAAAAATTAATAGATGAAAATAAAATCAAAAATCTAACTACTGGTAGTCAAATGAATAAGGAGTTACTCATTGATATACAGCCAGATTTGTTTTTCATGTACCCTTTTGATCAGCAATCGATAGAACAAATAAAAGAGCATGTTAAAACAATATTGACAACAGAATATCTGGAAGAGAACCCATTAGCAAAAGCAGAATGGATTAAATTTTTCGCTTTATTTTTTAATGAAGAAGGCTATGCCACGGAAGTTTTTAATCAAATTGTAAATGAATACGATGCTATCAAATTACAAGACACAAATCATGAATATTTTATGAATTTACCCTTTAATGGAATTTGGGATTGTCCACCAGCAAATTCCTACTCCGTTAGTTTGATGAGAGATGCAGGATTGGGCTATGAATTCCAGGAAGCAAAGCAAGATGAAAATCTCGCAAAGACGGTTGAAGAAATGCTAGACAGATGTTTAGATACGGAATACTGGATTATTATTGCTCAGCGTAATACTGGATTTTCAATGGAAGAGCTTAAAAGTGAGAACTATCTTTATTCCGAATTTGCCGCGGTGCAAAAAAACAATGTAATTGTTTGTAATACAGCGATTTCAGATTATTTTGGTGATGCCTTACTTGAACCTCAAATTGTACTAAAGAATCTCATAGAAGTAGTACAAAATGAAAAAGATAGCACAGAATATTTTTACAGATTAAAGTAAAGTCATTGAATATCTTGACATTCATCAGTAAAAGAATGCTTAAATTACTGGAAATTTGGAATAAAGAACTAGTAAAATAAGTAACAATGGAATCAACTTCGAACACACATTTTATTGATAAAGTAGCTGAAGCGTTAAGAAAGGCTGCAACAGAATTGGAAGAACTTCAGGTGAAACTCTCCCTTGGAAAGGCAGATGCAGCTGATAAATACGAGGAATTAAAGAAAAAGCTAAATCAGTTTTTACAAGATCACGATAGTGAGATTGACGCGGGTAAAGAAAAGTTAGCTGAAATGAATATGCTTTTAGATCCACTTAGAGTTTATCTGGAAAAAGGCAAGGCAAAAACCATGGAAGAGTTTAAAGCTCAAAAAGAAAAAATAGAAGCAAAAATAGATGAGATCATTGCCAAGATTAAGAGCGATGAAAAACTCAAGACCTATTATGCCATGTTGCTCATCGAGCTGGAAAAATTCAAAACTCAATTACATTTCCTTATGAGCAATTACGAAGCAGGGAAAGAAGCCGCCAAGGAAGCTTACGAAAAAGGAAAAGTGGAATTTGATAAGTTTGTAGACGAGATGAAAAAAAGATATCAAGAGGCCAAAGATGAAGGAAGATTTGATCACTTTAAAGATGAAATCAAAGAAGCTTTCGGTCACTTTAAAAAGGCTTTTGCTAAACCGAATTAAGCTACAATTAGAATACTTAAATAAAAGAACGGGTCAGTTGTTGATCCGTTTTTTTTGTTTTGGATGTCTGGATGTTTAGATATCTGGAAGCTGGATTTTCAAATCTTACCACTTAATCCTTATCGCCTATCTCCCCCAACCTTTCCAATCGTCGTGGTCGCCTTTTCTCAAGTTTCGAATCATGCCATAGGAAAGGATGGCAGCCAAGATTAATCCAATAATTCCAAAATCTGAGTATCCACCTACAGTTGGCTGGATATCAAAGATGATAAATAAAGAGGAAGAGATAATCAAAGCACTAATTAGGAAGGCAGAAATGATTTGCTTGGCAATTCTTTGAGTGGTGTGTACTAATGGATCCACACCTTTATGCGTCAAATCTACCCGAATCTGTCCATCATTAATTTTTTTAATGGCATTTTTCAAATCTCCTGGAAATTCTTCCATGTAGGACCCTAGTTCGTACAATGAATTCAGGATTTTTTTACCCATTTTGATAGGATTCAGTTTTTTAGCTACGGTTCTAAGCAGATACGGACGCACTACTTCAAACTGATAAAGCTTAGGGTCTAAACTGTAGGTTACTCCTTCTATAGTAACAATCGCTTTAATAAAAAGGAAAAAGTGACCTGGAACCCTTAAATGGTGTTTGACAATGATATCTTTTACTTCCATGAGGATTGTACTCATCTCACTTTCATTCACTTCCCTTACATAATATCTTTCGACAAACTCATTGACGTCAAATTCAAACTCTCGCATGTTCATGATCGGCGCATTGTTTGTCAGGTCTTGAATAGCTTTTACAATGTTTCTTACATTTTGTTCTCGAAGCGAAATGAAGAGTCTCCCAAAGATTTCAATGTCTCTGGGTAGAATACTTCCCATCATTCCAAAATCGAGATAGCAAATTTTCCCATCAGGCAAAACATATAAATTTCCCGGGTGTGGATCCGCATGGAAAAAACCGTATTCAAAAATTTGTTTAAAGAAAGTATTGGAGAGTCTGAAAGCAATCTGCTCTCTTTGATGACCTTTGTTTTCTAATTCATTAAAATGGCTAATCTTAATCCCTTGGATAAACTCCATGGCCAAGATTTTATCCGTAGTGAAATCTAAATATACCTTTGGTGCATATGCAAATTGCTTGGTAGATTCATCTCTTTTCAAATAGTTTCTAAATCGCTGAATATTAATGGATTCATTCAAAAAGTCCAATTCTCTATTAATCGATTTTTCAAAATGCTGCACCATCTCAATTGGGGAGAAACTCTTTAATTCGGGCATTCTTTTTTCCAAAATGGCCGCTACGTGGTACATCACCTTAATGTCCTCTCGGATGATCTTTTTAATCCCAGGCCTCTGTATTTTTAAAGCGACTCTTTCTCCTGTCTTCAGAGTTACATTATGAACTTGAGACATGGATGCAGAAGCAAAGCATTGAGGTTCGTACCAGGCAAATAGTTCATCTACTTTACCATTGAGTTCGGTTTCCACCATATTTCTTGCGGTGTCCTCATCCATTGGGGGTACATTATCTTGCAGTTTTTCAAATTCTTGAATGAGTTCTATCGGAACCAAATCAGGCCGATTACTAAGAACCTGACCGAATTTGATAAATGTTGGCCCCAATTCTTCACAAGCTAATCGGATCATTTCCCACTTCGTGTGTTCGGACGCATGTCTGCGTATAGCACGAGGAATCAAGCGGCGGAAAAAACCAAATTTTTTCTCTTTTTGTAAATGATGCACCCAATCTTCAAAGCCATATTTTACTAAGACTTTGATGATCTGATTGTATCTTACAAGAGATCGGTATCTACTTCGAATATTTGAAAACAGACCCATTTACTTTGCTTCCAACTTATTTAGTCTTGCCTCCAAAAGGGCGATTACTTTATCCTGCTCTTCTAATTGGGATTTAAGTCCTTTGATTTCATCAATATGAGCGATATTGACTTTCTTATAGAAATCAGCTACTACTTCTTCTATCTTTTGTTCCAATTCTTCTTTGGCTTGCCCTGCTTTGTGAATGAGTTTGTCCACAAATTCCATCTCGTTTCCATTTTCATCTACAACAGGATCAGAAACGGCCTTATTGATTCTGTCTTTACCCTTTTCAGCCATCGTTTTAAGTCGATGCATCAGTTCTTCGTCTTTAGATAACTGATAGAGACTTGCAGAAAGAGTAACTAGTTCGAGTAATGTTTTTGCTTTCATGTGGATAGAATTAATGCATTCAGGCAAATATACAACTGTATTCAGCCAATTAAAATGATTTATATCACTTGTTCATACGTATTTTATTAGCAAAAGATACTTTTTGGAATAGAAGTTTAGTTCTATCTTTGTTGAACAAAATTTGAAATATGAAATCGACACCCATTTCTGAAATCATGACTACTAAAATTGATACGGTAACACCTGATCAAAAATTAGTAGATGTAAAACATATCTACGAAAAAGAAAATTTTCACCATCATATTCCTGTGGTTGAGAATGGTAAATTAGTAGGAATGGTTAGTCTGATCGATTTCATGAGAAAGGCAGATAAAGGCGGGCTTTTTGACGATGCTGATGTTTATCAAAACACGACAGTTAAAGAAATCATGTCTGGCAACCCATATTTCCTCTATACTGAAGATACAGTGAGCCAGGGCGCAGAGATTCTAGCAAAAGGGGAATTTCATGCATTACCTGTTCTAAAAGGTGAAGAAGTCGTAGGAATTGTTTCTACTGCTGACATCATTCGTTTTTTCTTAAAAAAATAATTTCTTTCCAAAAAATACAAGCGAGTCATTAATTAGCTAATATTGGCCATTCGCTTTTTGAAAGTACTGCTTGAAAACATTTCATGAAGAAGGGAAGTGGCTCAACTGGATCGACGAGCTCTCCGATAGCCGATTCGTAGTAATCGATGATTTTTTAAGTGATGATCTCTATCAGACCATCCGCAACCTATTTATCAGCAAATTGGATGAATTTGAACAAGCCGGAATTGGAGCTTTGGATCAAAATCTTATACAGAAAAATATTCGAGGAGATCAAACCTACTGGCTGGATTCAAAAAGGGATGAAAATTTGCAGGATTGGTGGTCCCTGGTCAATGAAACAATTGAAACCTTAAACAGAACATGTTTCCTTTCAATTTCAGGGTTTGAATTTCACTTAGCTCATTATCCGCCCGGAGGACATTACGAAAAACATTTGGATCAGTTTTCCAACCGAGATAATCGCCTGATTTCCATGGTTATTTACCTCAATGAAGGATGGCAAAAGGGAGACGGCGGGGAATTGGAAATTTACCTTGATGATGCTGCCTATCTGGTTGAGCCTCATAAAAAGAGATGTGTCTTATTTCAAAGTGCAGAGGTTCCTCATGCGGTTTTAGAAGCTAATAAAAGTAGATATAGTTTAACAGGGTGGTTGCTTTATCGTCCGGCTGCTTTAGGTAAATTCATCTAACTTCACTTTTTCATTCAATTTCAGTATTTTTGGGTCGAATCAATTAACTATTTACTATGAAACGTATTTTCGTAGCCTTACTCCTTCTCCTTTTATCAATGGAATCCCATGCACAGGAAACCAGTGCCCTAACTATTGGTAAAATTCAGCTTATCAAAAAATATTTAAATCAATCGGGTGGAGAAGTGACTCCTGAAATCAGAAGTAAATATCCCATTCACAATTTCAATGGAGTGGAATATGTTTCATTTTTAGCTAAGGTAAACTCCACCTATAATCAAGTGGATTTGGAAAATCGAGGCATCAAAATTGGGAGTCGAATTAAGGATATTGTAACGGTTCGTTATCCTTTAAATGATCTGGAAAACGTGCTTTCAGAATCTTCTTTTAGTTATTTCAAAATGGCTGGAATGATTAAACCCATGCTGGATAAGGTGAAGTATGCAACTCATGTGGACAGCGTTTGGCAAGGAATCAATTTACCGCAATCCTATACAGGGAAAAACGTTATAGTTGGAGTTCAAGACTGGGGATTTGACTTTACTCATCCTATGTTCTATGATACCACACTTACAACAAGTAGAATTTTAGCATGCTGGGATCAATACAAAACTTCCGGACCTGCACCCTCAGCTTATGGATATGGAACAGAAGTAATTGGATTCAATGATTTACAAAGCATGGGGTCAGACACATCTGGAATGTACGATTATGCAACCCATGGTTCCCACTGCGCAGGAATTGCAGGAGGAAGTGGAGCCGGAACCATTCATAGAGGTATGGCTTTTGAGTGCGATTTTATTTTTTCGACTTTGATTATTGATGAGAGTTTTGCCATTGATGGTTGGGATTGGATGTACAATTATGCTCAGGCAGAAGGCAAAAGATTGGTCATTAATTGTAGCTGGGGAGTATATCAAATTGGGGCATTGGACGGTAGTGATTTGTTAAGTCAGGCATTGGACGGATATGTACAGAACGATGTTGTAATTGTTACTTCTGCAGGAAATAATGGAGATTCTTTTTTCCATATCAAAAAGGCCTTTGCATCTGATACCATCAGAACAAGGATTGAATTTTACGATTCTGGATTACCCGTAGATGAGGGTCAGGATGTTCACATGTGGGGAAGACCTGGAAAAGATTTTTCAGTACAATTAATTGTTGCTGATAATTTGAATAATGAGCTTAATGTTTCCCCTTGGTATCACACAGCCACTTCTCAAGCATTCTTAGATTCCTTTATTGTTGCTGCTGGAACAGATACCGTTTTTTTCAATTTAAGTATTGATGATGCTTATCCCTCGAATGGGTATTCCTACATGCATTTACAAATGTTGAATTTACCGACCGGATACAGGGCAGGCTTAAGTGCAACGGCCGTAGATGATACCGTGCATTTTTTGAATTTAATCTCTTTTAATCACGGAGGAGGTAACTGGGGTATTCCATTTTCAGGGCTTGGTTTTCCTTCTGTTGGCGGAGATAATGAATATTCGATGGGTCAGCCTGCCTGCGCTAGTTTGTCTTTGGCAGTCGGAGCCTATCAACCAGAATATATTGCCGCCTTCAACGGGAATGAATATGGAGGGCAAATTGCCAACTTCACAAGTCACGGACCTTTGATTGATGGAACTTTAAAGCCGGATGTTTGTGCACCCGGAGTAAATATTGTTTCTTCCATTTCCTCATTCACCACAGAAACAGTTACTCCGGTAGATACAGTCAATTTTCAGGGGACAGATTATTATTTTGAAGGCTACAGTGGAACATCCATGGCCGGACCGGCAACAGTTGGAATTGCAGCTTTAGTCTTGCAAGCCAATCCATATTTAAGTGGAGAACAAGTAAGAGAAGTTATCATGCAATCTGCCAGAAAAGATCAATATACGGGAGCCATTCCACCACACTCAACTATTTGGGGATGGGGCAAATTGAATGCTTATGCAGCCGTGCAATTAGCTTTAGCCACTACCGGATATGAAGAATATCAATTTGAACCGGCTTGGACGATTTATCCCAACCCAACAAACGATCTATTGAATATTGGTGGTTTAGAAGGGAAAGTGAAAAAGCTGGAGGTATATGATTTGAATGGAAAAATGATTCTAAATCTTCAAGTAGACACACAACAAATTCAAACCAATCTTTTAGAAAGTGGAGTGTATATTTTGAGGGTGGTCAGAGATGGATTTGTAGAGCAGAGAAAGTTTATAAAGCATTAGTTTTTACTTCATCTTAAAACAGATCCAACTAGCCAAAAAAGCTTCAAGCATGCTCAATGGAATGGCGAAAATGAGAATGGAAAAAGGAAGAACGCCCATGTTTCCAACAACAAGCCACATCAGCACAAATCCAAAAAACCAAGCAATGATTGAAGTTTGAATTAAGCTGAATTTTTGGATTAATACTGCAATTCCGATCGCAAAACAAAGCGACCAAATTCCCCAAACAGCTCCATTGATTGGGTCGGCAGGAAAGGAAAGTCCCATTCCCTCGTAATGATCCGTCCAATACTGTTTCAGAATAAATTCATTTCGAATAAACTCAGAGAGGCTAATCCAGATGGTAGCAATCAAAATTCCTAGAAGTACCTTTGGTTTCATCTTATTTCTTTTTTGTGCCTATTAGTCGAATTACTGAACTTTTCCCTACATGGTATAAGCCTTCATTCATTTCCACTTCTATTTCTTCTAATACTTGAATGTCCAAATCCTGAAAATCCGATTTCATTTCCTCAATGGAAAAAAGGAAATCTATATTGGGTGGACCACCCGCTTTTGGATTGGCCTTGCTGTATTCTAAGTGTTTTTTACTAAATCCCTCTAAAATGATCTTACCCCCAGGTTTAAGATAATGCAATAGATTTTCGTGGTATTTGGGTCTGACAGCGGGAGGAAAATGGACAAAAATCAACACGATGAGGTCGAAATAATTGTCTGGATAATCTATTTCATCAAAGTTGGCAACCTGGTAGTCGAGTCTAACTTTTTTTTCGATGGCGAGTTCAAGTGCTTTTTTTCGTCCGCTCACACTTTGGTCAAAAGCTGAAACTTCCCAACCCAAACTGGCTGCATAAACAGCGTTTCTTCCTTCACCTTCAGCTGGGAATAAGGCTGTTCCGGGAGTCAAACTTGAAATACTTTCCTTTAAAAATTCATTTGCTTCTTTTCCGTAGGCCCATTCTTCGGCTCCATATCTTTCATCCCAAAATTCTTTCATTTCTCTGCTCGATTTAATTTTCTTAAAAGATTGATCTGACCTAAATGATAATGTGTATGTTCTACAATACCGATTAAATTCCGAAAATAATTCCCATATTTCGAATCTCCAAAATCCAGGAATAAAGTAGCATCATCTAATTTTTTGATTTCCTCGACCAATTCTTCTACTTGGATCAAATAGTGGGCGGTCATCATATGCCAATCTTCCTCAGAATGAATGGGTGGGTGATTGAAGCTCAATTTATCATCACCTTCCAATTTCCCAGATTGAAGATAGTTTAAAGCAACACCTACAAAATAGCTAATATGATATGTCAAAGTAGCAATTGAGTTCACGTTTTCTTTTTGCACCAAAGCTTCATTCCACTGAATATTGGAAAGAGTTTCTTTCACATTGGAAACCGTCCAGTTTCCTCCGAAATGCACATCATGCATGTGTTTGGCAATTTGTAAGGCAATTTGATTATTCTTTGATTCCATAGTTGTCTACAATATTGTGCAATATGTTTTCCAGTTCCTTTAACTTTTTACCATTGGGGGTATCGACAACTAAAAACAGCGCTTCCCCAATGAGCGAAATCGTATTTTTTGTAGAATTTATTTGAATAAAACCTTTGATGACTCCTTTGGTTCCTTCTCCTTTCAAATAGTCTTTTTCAATTTCTTCTTCTATGTTTTGATTGAGTCCTTCTTTCAAAACATAATCCGAAATCCTTTTTTGCTCTTCCTTTGTTAAAGTGAGTGTATCAGCATATCTTGTATCATGCTCATCTATAGAATAACTCAATTGATCGTTATCCAAAACCCATTTTCGTTCCTGAACATGAAATTTCTTTTCAAAATGATCGTTTGCGTAATTTCCAAAAAGGATTTCAAAATTTAAGTTTTGTCCGAAAGAATTCAAGAGAAATAAAAGTGAAACAATTGTAAAAGTGTTTTTCATGAGAAACTTTCGTCGTTGTGGAATTGATCAAACCAATTTAATGAATTTTTAGATCAATTCTATTCTGTAACCTATGTCACATTTATTGAGAATCAAATTTTTGTATCTTTCGGACTCATCGCAACTAAATAACTATGAAGACTCAATTGACAATGCTTCTTATCGGAGCCTCATTTCTGACTTATTCTCAGAATGCTTTAAATATTCCTACCGCGATCACAAATACAACAATTAATTTAACTCTAGATGAAGGAACAACCATGTTCTATCCTGGAGTAACAACGAATACGCTTGGCGCCAACGGACCTTTGTTAGGGCCTACTTTAATCTTGAATCAAGGGGACAATGTGAATATCACCGTGGATAATCAGCTTGCGGACACAACAACCATTCACTGGCATGGATTGCATGTGGCTCCCGAGGATGATGGAGGACCACACTCGATTATTTTACCTGGAAACTCGTGGAATCCACAATTCACAGTATTAGATAAAGCGGGGACTTATTGGTATCATCCACATTTGCATATGCAAACGGACAAGCATGTTTCGAAAGGAATTGCTGGGATGATCTTAGTAAGAGATTCAGAGGAAGCCAGTCTTGGTTTGCCTATGACTTATGGAGTAGATGAAATCCCATTGGTTCTTCAAACTAAAGGGTTTGATGCGCAAGGGCAAATACTGGTTCATACTGATTTAGACACTTCAGTTATGGCAAATGGGGTGGTGGATGCCGTAACGGATTTTCCAGCGCAAGTTGTGAGACTTAGAATTTTGAATGGATCTTCCATGAGGGTTATGAAATTAGGTTTTTCTGATAATCGTTCTTTTAGTTTGATTGGAACAGATGGTGGTTTATTGGCTGCTCCAGTAAGTTTGACTAGATATACCATGGGTCCTGGACAAAGAGCAGATATTTTAGTTGATCTTTCATCAAGTTTAGGTCAGAATTTCCAATTGATGAGTTTTGGTTCTGAAATTCCTAGTGCGTACTATGGGGCAGCACAACCAGGAATGGGACCAGGCGCAACAAGTTCATTGCCAGACTATACAAGTAACCCATTAAACGGTGCAGATTACTCCTTTTTAGATATCAATGTGGTAGCAGCTACGGGTTCGCCAATCACATCTATTCCATCTTCATTAGCCACTTTCACTCCTTGGCAAGAAGCATCAGCAGTAACAACGAGAACTTTGTTGTTTTCTTCAGATGGACCAATGGGAGATTTGAATGGGCCATTTGTAATCAATAATAGCACATTCGATATGAACGTGATGAATTATACGGTTCAGTTGAATAATATTGAAATTTGGGAGCTGACAAATGGGACACCTATTGCCCATCCATTCCATATTCACGATGTACAATTTTTCATTCTAGATATCAATGGAAATGCGCCGCCAGCAGAAATGGCCGGTTACAATGATGTGGTTTTAGTTCCAGCCGGAATGTCAACGGTTCGTTTCATTGCAAAATTTGAAAATCATACTAACGACAGTATTCCTTACATGTACCATTGCCATATGTTAACACATGAAGACATGGGAATGATGGGCCAGTTTTTAGTGATCGATTCAACTTTAAACACTATAGAATATGAAGCAGGATCGAATTGGACATTGTATCCGAATCCATCCAATGGAAAAGTATTTTTTCAAGCAGAAGAGAAAACTGAAATTACAATTACAGACCTTTCAGGAAAGATTATTCAAGTTTTTGAAGCTTATGGAAAAACAGAAGTTCAATTGAATGTAAGTCCTGGTCTTTATATAGCCACAGATGCTAGAGGCAGACGGGAGAAGTTTGTGGTAGAGTAGGAAAATATATATTTAGGGAAGAAGGTCTTGCAATTTTGTAAGGCCTTTTTTAGTTTAATTATAGGTGGTTACATGTTTTATATGAAGAAATTAAGCTTTACTTTTGCAAGCTTCAAATGGATTATCATTTACATACATTAAGTAGTGGGATTCGATTGGTTTTCTACCCAATCAAGTCGCAGGTGGCTCATGTAGGGGTTATGTCGCTTGCCGGTACTCGATTTGATCCTGATGACAAAGCTGGTTTGGCTCACTTTTTAGAACATTCCATTTTTAAAGGCACCGAAAGAAGGAAGCCCTTTCACATATTGAATCGTGTAGATTCGATTGGGGGAGAGTTGAATGCCTATACAACCAAAGAAGAGATCGTTTTATATGCTTCTTTTCCAAAAGAGTTTATCAATCGTTCACTTGAGTTGTTGAATGACATCAGTTTCAATTCGATTTATCCTGAAAAAGAAATAGAAAAAGAGAAGGATATTGTGATTGACGAGATCAACTCCTATCTGGATTCTCCTTCTGAGTATATATTTGATGAGTTTGAAGATACCTTATTTGAAGGGCATCCACTTGGCAAAAACATTTTAGGTACATCGGAATCCGTTACGAATATAAAAAGGTCGGATTTATTGCATTTTGTAGAAAATAGATTTATTCCTGAAAACATGGTCGTTTCCATTGTTGGTGACTATAAATGGAATGACCTGATCCGAAAATGTGAGAAGTATATCGTTCCTAAATTTCATTCGAAATCAGATTTAAATTTTGATGATTCCTTTCAGCGAGAATCTTTTATTAAGAAGACAAATCGAGCGAATTATCAGAGTCATATCATGATCGGAACCCAAGCCTACAATATTCACGATTCAAAAAGGAGAGGGTTGATCTTACTTAACAATATGTTGGGTGGACCTTCCTTAAACTCCAGACTCGTATTGAATATTCGAGAAAAATTTGGATTTACCTATAATATTGAATCAAATTATACCCCGTATTCAGATTTGGGCATGATGAACATCTATGCAGGGACGGATAAGAAATACATGAACAAAACCATCAAACTGATTGAGAAAGAATTAAAAATATTCAGAGAGAAAAAGTTGACTCCCCATCAGTTGGAAAGGGCAAAAATTCAGTTGAAAGGGAACATCACCTTATCCGAAGAAAACAACCTGAATCAGATGCTGGCACTTGGAAAAAGTGTTTTATTTAACCTGGACATTGAAAGTTTGGAAACCGTATTTCAAGCAATTGACGACATTACGCCTGAACAAATGTTGGAAATTGCCAATGAAGTGTTTGATCCAAACAGTCTGAATTATCTTATTTACGAAGTCGAAGATTAATTTGAAGATTTGAAAATGAGTCAATTTGAAAATAATCTTCAAATTTTCAAATCAAACAATTTTCAAATTACTTTTATTTCTCTTCCTCTTCAACTTCTTCAAAATCATCAAAATCATCCTCATCTTTCTTTTCTTCCCATGGGTTTTGGTTCTGAAAGTTCTGGAACATTTCGAAATTGAAGCTGCTGTTGACTTCTGGTGGTGCAGGTAAAATTCCCAATGCTCTTCCAATAGAAGTAATTCCTTTGAACAAAATGCTGATCAAGAAGAAGAAACCAATCACTTTGAAGATAAATCCAATGATTGGAGCCTCATAAATCCCATGGATGGTGCTTGAAAACCAAGTGATGAAGGCATTATTTAAGATGGCAGGGTAAAATACACAAGCAATGAAGTTGACAATTCCTACTCCGATAGTGGCGATTTCAAGTGTGCGATCATAGATGGGTTGCGATATTCCAGGCATCATTTTGCTCATCATGGCTTGCATTTGAAGCATGTTTTCTCTCTTTTGTAGCTTTCCCACCCAATACATTAATAAAATCAGACCTCCAATGGAGAAATAAGCAATTCCATTGGATGATTGAATGTCTTCTCCCGAAAACTCAAGAATAAATCGAGCGGTTACAGAGGATAAGAACATATATTTGATCAGTTTGTAGAGGTAGTTTAGAAATTTAGTTCTACGCCCGGCCATCAATAAATTAATACCCAGCATTAAAAAGAACCAGACAAAACTGAAGATCGCGAAAACGATTCCCAGATGAAATATGAATTTGAATAATTCCACTTGTTACTTAATTTTTTGCAAATATTGGAATAAACGATAAAGAACTGAAATAATTTCAAGGGAAGGTGAGAAATTAACCTCTTTTAGCACAGGGAACACAAAATCTACTTTCAGGCATCAATAGAATTCGCTCCTTCTGTATTTCATTCCCGCATCTAGAACATTTGCCAAATTCTTCTTCATACAAATGGGCTAGTGCATATTCCAACCCCTTTAATTTCTCTTCTCTTTTTCTTAAAGCGGCTTGATTGATACTATTATTGTTAATGGCATCCATCCTGGAAACTCTTCCTATGGAACAATCCGGTTCTAAGGTTTGCGTGCTTTCCTTTAAATCGGCAATGTCTTTTATCAATTGTACAATCTTTTTCTGAATGATTTTCTCGAATTCTTTCTTTTCTTTCAGTTCCATTTCAACAAATTATATTTTTTCTTGAATTATGAAGAACTCACCTCTCAATTTTTTTTGTATTCTACTAATTTAATAGGGTTTAATAGTTTTTTTTAGCGTTCGGGTAGTTTGGAATTTTGAGGTATAAAAATAAAGATTTCCTTTTCTTCGAAATATTGGCAACCAATAGTAAAATTAGCCGTCTTCAAATTGAAACTCACCCAAACTCCCGTGTACTGGTAACTATGAAAAGAACGGAGTTTTAACTACAAATTTGATTGCCATGAAATGGATTTACACGATTGTATCTTGCCTCGTACTACTCACAATTACAACAAACTTACACGCTTCTCACGCCTCAGGGGCTCAGTTAACCTATGAATGTCTTGGGGGAAATCAATACCTAATTCGGCTAAAATTTTACAGGGATTGCAGCGGGGTTAGTGTGACTGCGTCACCAACTGTTAATTATGATGGATGTGGTGGATCTGGGTCTATTTCTCTTACCCAAGTAAATTTAACTGAGGTGACTCCCCTTTGTCCAACCGCATCATCAGTATGTGATGGAGGGTCGGTTACTGGTTATGAAGAATATACTTTTGAAGCCACGGTGACTTTACCTGCCAACTGCACAAATTGGCATTTTACTTTTTGTGAAAATGCACGAAATGGAATTATTGATGTTATTAACAGTCCAGACTTACAAGATTTATGTGTGGAGGCTTATCTAAACAATTTGGATGCTCCATGTAACAGTTCCCCTGATTTTACCAATGCACCTGTTTCATTCTTGTGTGCAAACACCCCTTATTGTATGAATCCTGGGGCATTAGATCCAGACGGTGATTCACTTGTATATACGATGATTACTCCATTGAACAATGCTTCTGGAGGAACGGTAACTTATATCGCTCCTTATGGCCCTAACAACCCCTTACCTACAACAGCCGGAGGACCATTTACTTTGAATACTCAAACAGGAGATATTTGTTTTACAGCTTCTGGACCAATTGTATCGGTTATGGCCGTTAGAGTGGATCAATACAATTCGAGTGGTGTATGGGTGGGATCCGTAATTCGAGATATACAAGTGAATGTAAGCAATTGTACCAATGAAAACCCTGAATTACTCGGTTTCGATGGAAGTCCAATTGCACCGGATGGTTCCAATGTCAGTTTGGAAATTTGTCCGGGTACATCAGTTAGTCAAGTGATCAATGCGACAGATCCCAATGATCCAGGAAATGTACTAACCATGACATGGAATTCATCTATTCCTGGCGCAAGTTTTGTCGATAATGGGGATGGAACAGCTTCTTTTAACTGGACTCCAGGTCCTGGTGATATTGGAACAACTCAGTGTTTTACTGTTATGGTTCAGGATGATCAGTGTCCCTATGTAGGTTCCACAACAAATTCTTATTGTATAACTATAAATGGAGGAACTGTATTGGGTACTTCTGATACCATTCAAGTTTGTGGAAACTTACAAGCCAATTTATCTGTGAATAATGGAACGACATTTACGTGGTCCGTTTTGAATGGAGATCCAATTAATGTGCCTTCGAATTTTTCATGTAACCCATGTCAGAACCCTGTAGCTACTCCAAGTGTAACCACAACTTATATTGTCACAAGTGATCTTACCGGCGCTGGTGTTTGTGGAAACAAAGATACCGTAACCGTTGAGGTTTTACCGAATTTGGGTGATTTAACAGTAGATGCTGGACCGGATCAAAATATTTGCGCTGGTCAGTGCGTGGATCTCCAAGGTACTGCAGTTCAGGTAACACCTCCTGCAGGACCAGTGACATTTTCAGCCAATCCAAATGCCTATATAGATGATAACACACCTGTAAACTCTACAATCAATGTTTCTGGGTTAACCATGACGAATATTTCCGCCGGATCTATTGAGTCCGTATGTTTGAATATCAACCATGGAGCTGCTGGAGAATTAGATATCTTTCTGGAATGTCCGGATGGAACTATTTTTGAATTGACTACGGATAACGGAGGAACCAACAACAATTATGTTGGAACTTGTTTTACCGTATCCGCTGTAAATCCAATTACAGGAGGTTCTGCACCTTTTAGTGGAAATTTTATCCCTGAAGGTGGACCACTTGGAAATGCATTTGTTGGATGCTCTGCTAATGGAAATTGGACACTACATGTAACAGATGACACAGGAGATTACAACTGTTTTCTATTCTTTTGTGACAATGATGATGGAACTGTTTTAGACTGGTCGATTACATTTAATGATGAACCGGATACTAACTTTTTAACCACTTCATGGTCGCCTGGAGGTGACATGAATGATCCTTCACTACAAGTTCCAAATGTCTGTCCCTCATCTACAGGTGCAATTGTTTATACGATCACTGGGACAGATGCAAATGGATGTACCGAAACAGATGATGTAACCGTAAATGTAAGTACTTCATTTGCTTTGAACGCTGCAATTACAGATGTTTCTTGTGCGGGAATGGATGGAGAGATCGACTTGACTCCAGCAGGTGGTACGCCACCTTATATTTATCAGTGGGTAGCTGTTCCTTCAGGGACAAATATGGGAAGTACGCAAGATTTAACTGGTTTATCCACAGGAGATTATGAAATCACTGTTACAGATCAAAATGGAACAGGTTGTGTTTCTGTCGATACTTTTACAGTTGGTTCGGCATTAAATGTCCCTGCTATTGATTCAGTAACTATAGTTGATGAATCCTGTTTTGGTTTAAATGATGGGTCTATTGAAGTGCATATCAGTGGTGGAACTGGTTCACCAACTGTTACACTCTTACAAGGAGCTGCGCAAATTGCTCAAAATGGGACTGGGATTTTTCCAAATTTAGCACCTGGAACTTACGATATTGAAGTTGATGATGGCGGTTGTGTAGTTACTTCACAAGCAATCGTTAAGGCTGGACCGAATATCAATTTTACTTTTTCAACCGTTCAGGCAACATGTGGGGCTTCCAATGGTTCTATTGAGATAAATGCTACCGGAGGATCTGGTTACGAATTTAGTATCACTGGAGGGGCACCGACTCAAACCGATTCCATTTTTAATAATTTGAGTGCAGGAGCATATTCTGGATATGTAATTGATGTAGCCAGTGGTTGTGAATATTCACAAGCTATTAACGTTACCAATGTGTCTTCCCAGACAATAGTTAGTGTTGACAGTTCAGCAACTAGCTGTAATGGGCTTTGCGATGGTTCATTTACTGTTCACATGTCAGGTGGAGTTACTCCGATTAATTTTAGTATTGATAACGGTACAACAACACAAACCGATAGCACCTTTTCTGGATTGTGTGCTGGAGTGTATGATATTTGGACAGAAGATCAAACTGGTTGTGTAGCCACAACACAGGTAACAATAGATGAACCAGCACCAATTTCATTTATGGCTGATTCAACGGATGCTTCTTGCAACGGTGTGTGCGATGGAGAAATTCAAATTCATAATGTATTGGGAGGTGATGGGACTTACAGCTTTACTATTAGTAATGGCACTGCGGTAGGACCTCAAGCAGATTCCTTGTTTGTAGGTTTGTGTGCCGGAAACTACAGTTTAACTGTTCAGGATGGAAATGGATGTACCAGTAACGGAATCATTAACGTTGTTGAGCCGATTGCCCTCAATTTAGTATTTCATACTGCGGATGCAGTATGTAATGGTGATTGCGATGGCTATGCGGAAGCTAATATTTCCGGAGGAATTGCTCCTTACTCTTATGTTTGGACAGCTGGATTGAATATTCAAAATGATTCCACAATCATTGATGTTTGTGCAGGGACTTATGATTTGACAGTTACAGATAATAACGGATGTACAATAGATACTCTTGGATTTGCTATTAGTGAAAACCCGCCAATGCAAATTCAAAACGTAGTTATTGCCGATGAGGTATGTTCAGGATCTTGTGATGGATCAATAACTGTAAATGCGGCAACAGCAACACAATTCTCTACCGATGGAGGGCAAAATTATCAGGCTGGAAATGTATTCAATAATATGTGTCCAGGGAATTACGATATTTATGTCCTAGATGCAGACGGTTGTCAACATGATACAAATGTCACTGTTGGGAGCATTAACCCAATTAACATACAAACGGTATCCGATACTACAATCTGTATCACAGGAGCGGCTGATCTTTCTGCACTTGCTCAAGGGGGTACAGGAGTATTTGATTATACCTGGACTGAAATTGGATCCGGCCCTATTGCAACTACATCAAATGCGATAAATGTAAATCCTACAGTTACAACTACATACGAGGTTTTTGCAACCGATATTCCAAATGGTTGCACGTCTCCTACGGCTACTATTACAGTAAATGTTAACCCTCCTCTAAATGCACAAGCGTTTACAAGTCAGACTATTTGTCAAGGTGAATCTGTAAATATTTGGGGAACCGCGAACGGAGGAGACGGAAACTTGGTGTATACGTGGACGACTAATTTTTCTGATACTTTGAATGGGACAACGCAAAATGGATTAACTCCTGTACAAACCACCACATATACTCTTGGAGTTACAGATGGATGTGGAACGCCACCTTCTTATGCAGCAGTGACAATCACGGTTAATCCAACCCCTGTGGTTACATTTAGTACTCCAGATTCCGCAACATGTATTCCATCTACATTTAATTTAGTAAATCAAACATTGGTTCAAGGAAGTTGTTTCTGGCAGTTTGGAAATGGAACGAGCTCTACGAACTGCAATCCTCAGGTTACCATTAATAGTCCTGGTTGTTATAGCGCAACACTTACGGTTACAACTCCTGAAGGATGTGTTTCAGATACCACAATAGTGGATTACTTGTGCGGCTACCCTTATCCTACGGCTTCTTTCTTACATGAACCTCAAGTTCCAACAACAGCTTATACGCATGTTTCATTCGAAAATCTTAGTGAGGATGCTACAACCTACATATGGGATTTTGGTGACGGTCAGGGCAGCAACGAGGAAAATCCGGTTCATGTATTCCCAGATGAAGAAGCAGGTGAATATCCTATTTATCTGATTGCAATAAATGAATATGGATGTACAGATACAGCCTATTCAAAAGTGATTATTCGAGATGAGTTCATCATGTATGTCCCAAATGCATTTACACCGGACAATGATGATTTCAATGAAACATTTAAACCCATTATGACTTCAGGATTTAATCCTTATTCTTATGAATTATTGATCTTCAATAGATGGGGGGAACTTATTTTTGAAAGTCACAATTCGGATGTGGGTTGGAATGGAACTTTTCAAGGAAACATAGTTCAGGATGGGGTTTATGTATGGAAAATTTCATTGAAAGATTCATTCACGGATGAGAAGAAAGTATTTCAAGGACATGTTACTTTGATTAGATAATAAAAAGCTAAAAAAGGATTATAAGAGCGAATACCTTATATTTGAGTATCAAAGTTTTACTCTTATGTATTTAAAGATATTCGCTCTTATTTTTTTTGTGTCTTATTTCTCGCAAATTCAGGCTCAATCCGAACCTGAAGTTGTCCTTACCACAGGCCATACAGATGTTATTCAAGTCATGGAGATCTCCAATAATGGAAAATACATGGCTACGGCGGCAAACAATAAGGTAATCAAGGTTTGGGATGTCCCCACAGGCAGAGAATTTCGTACAATTTCCGGAAATGATGGTCGAATTAATAAAATGACTTTTTCGCCAGACAACAAGCATCTTGCGGCTGTTATCAATCACGGTTCAGTTAAAGTATGGAATGTGCAAACTGGTGAGGTGGTTAAGGAACTTCCAGCAGATTATAACGGGAATGTGTGTTGGATTAACAATGGACAAAAAATTGTATTTAAAAATGCGAATTCAGAATTAGAAATAGCGGACGTTTTTGGAACAGAAGCATCGAAAAAAGTCGCTTTGGATTTTGGCTATACAGTAGATGTTTACGAGCCTAGAATGGAGGCTTATTCTTTTGATGTAAAAGGAAATTTATTAGTTTTTGATCTTACCACCATGACCCTGAAAGGGGAGCACAAAATTTTTGATTTTTTTAATGTTCCGTTCTCTGGACCAGTAATTTCTCCGGATGGGAAATACATTTCAGCTGGTTTTAATGATGATATCACACGCCTGATTAATTTAGAAACATTCAAGGTTGATTTGGAAAGCAAGAAAGAAGAAGGCAAGATCCAAAGAATTCATTTTGACAAAAAGGGAAAGTATTTGTATACCTACAATCACAACTGGATTCTTAGAGTTTGGAATTACGAAACTAAAAAATTGCATCAGGAGTGGAAAATCAAAGACATGTCCGGGGTTCAAAGCTTTGTTTCCCATCCCATTCAAGATGTACTGATTGAGGCATCTTCAATCTATGGAAGGATTCGATATCGAAATGTAGAAACGGGAGACTACGAAAGTGAATACACCCAAAAAATTAATAAGATTGTTTCGATGGATTATGCGCAAAATGGAAAATACATAGCTGTTGCCTCAGATCAAGCGAGAATCAAAATCTGGAATATGAAAAACAACAAGGTAGAATCTGAATTGATCGCCTTTTTTCCAGTAAAATTTGATACCGGAGGAGAGTTACTGTATGCGATGGCTGCGGATATGCGCATTGGGATTTTTGATGTACATAAAAACAAAAGAGTAGGTCAATTGGATTGCGAAATGGAGCTCATTCAAACGTTGGCAATTTCTGATGATGGGAAGTATTTGGCAGGAGCAGGTTTTATGGGAATCATTAAGATTTGGGATTTGGAAACCAAAAAACTCATTAAAAAGATGACTGGTCATGCAGGAGGAATCTATGGTTTAGCTTTTAGTCCGGACAACAGTCATATCGCTTCAGCAGGATATGATCAAACTTTAAGGGTCTGGGATCTTAAAACGGGAAAAGAGTTACATCAAAAAAAGGATCAGACAATTTCCATCTCGGCTGTCAAATATTCTCCGGATGGCAAATATCTTGCCTCTGCATCTTGGGACAAAACAATCAATTTATATGAGACACAAAACTATACCTTAGTAAAAACCCTGCAGGGGCATGTCAATATGATTACTTCTATTGATTTTAATAGTGATGGAAGTCTACTTGTATCGGCTGCGGGGAATAATGCAGTTTCTGAAGCAGATAACTCCATGATCGTTTGGAGTATCCCTTCTGGAGAAAAGAAATGTCATTTTCTAGATCATAGCGATCAGGTTTCCAAAGTTGTTTTTCAAAAGGATAAGAATCGATTTATATCTGCTTCTAATGATGGGACAATTAAAATTTCAGATGCAGATGAATGCAAAAATGTAGCAACTTTAATCTCTTATGGCTATTCTGATTTTGCCCTGATTACGCCAGATAACTACTACATGGCATCCAAAGAAGCATTAAAAGGAATTAGCTTTCGAGTAGATGGGGAATTGTATCCATTTGATCAGTTTGACTTGAGATTAAACCGACCAGATATTGTTGGGGAACGAATTGGATTTACCTCTCCTCGTTTGCTTAATGCTTACAAATATGTATACAAAAAGAGATTGAGAAAAATGGGATTCACGGAAGAACAATTAGGAAAAGAGTTTCACCTTCCTAAGGTGAGGATTGAAAATGAATCCGATCTTCCAATTGCAACCGAAGAAGCAGAAATGTTGATCAAATTAAAAGCATGGGATGAGAAATTTAAACTCGACCGAATCAATGTGTATGTCAATGATGTACCAATTTACGGAACAAATGGAATACTACTTCGAGATCAAAACTTGGGTTCTATTCTCAAGGATATTAAGGTGCCCTTGATTCCAGGACCGAATAAAATTTCATTTTCAGTTTTGAATGATAAAGGAGCTGAATCCTTATCTAAAACCGTTTCGATTATGCGAAAAGGGGACGAAAAGAAATCTGATTTGTATATAGTTGCTATCGGCGTTTCCAAATATAAAGATGAACGATTCAATTTGACCTATCCTTCAAAGGATGCTGCAGACATCATTAATTCTCTAGAAGGCTCTATCGAATTGTTCAATGAAATCCATGTAAAAAAACTTGTAGATGAAGAGGTGATTATAGAAAATATGGAAGATATTTCGGATTTTGTAAAGGATGCTAAACCGGAAGATGTAGTTATTATTTTCGTCGCAGGCCACGGAGTTTTGGATGCCGATTTTAACTATTATTTCGGAACCTATGACATGGATTTTAATAATCCTATAGAAAAAGGAATGTCTTACGAAAGATTAGATCGTATTCTTGACAACATAAAATCGCTTCGAAAGCTATTGATCATGGATACTTGTCACTCCGGAGAAGTAGATGAAGAAGAAGTTGAAGAAGGTGGCCCAGATGTGGATAAGGTGGAAGGAGATGTGGAATTTAGATCGGCTGGAGCTGGTATCAGACAAAAAGAAGGTATTGGAGTGGAAAATTCTGTTGAACTAATGCAAGACTTGTTTTCAGATCTAAGAAAAGGTTCTGGAGCTACGGTCATTTCATCTGCAGGGGGTGCCGAATATGCCATGGAAAGTTCAGAGTGGAAGAATGGATTATTTACTTATTGCTTTTTAGAAGGATTAAAAAATGGCCGGGCAGATAAAAATGGGGATGGGAAGGTTCTTATATCTGAATTGAGGCAATATGTATATGATAAGGTAACTCAACTATCAGGTGGGAAGCAAACACCAACTGCAAGAATTGAAAACATTATGATGGATTACAGGATAAAATAGTTTTGAAAAAAATCTTCTTCGTTATATTATTCTTTACTACAGTTCTAACTTTTTCCCAGGGACAACTGAATAGGGAAGTTGATAGCTTAAAAGGACTTCTTAAAAAGGAAGTACAGGATGAGAAACGTATCTTTCTCTTGTATACTTTAGCCACTAAATTAATGCGTTCCGATACAATTATTTCTACAAACTATGCTTTAGAGGCTTTAAACCTATCAAAAAAAATTGGCTATAAGGAGGGAGAAATTGATGTGTTGGAATTCTTTTCAAGAAAATTTACTGAACAAGGCAGATTGGATACAGCCTTGCAGATTTTAAATACCATTTTGCAACAAGAAGATCAAATCGAAAACAAGCAGCGCGTGGCTAATCTTTACATTTCCAAAGGGAATATCTATGATATTAAAAGCGATTACACCAGGGCTTTAGACGCCTATTTAAAAGGTGAAGAATATTTTTTACAGGCTAATAATGATCGGGGTGTGGGAATGGCGAATTTAGGGATAGGCAATATTTATCACGCCACAGAACGTTGGGATCAGGCTTTGGATAGATATAGAAAATCTGCCAAATTTCTCCAAAAAATTAATGATCCGTATGCCTCTTGGCCAATTAACAATATGGCTACTTCGATGCAAAATATCGGGCAATTAGACTCAGCTGAATACTATTTTCAAATATCCTTAAAGATGAAAGAGGATGCCGGAGATATTTATGGCGCTTCTTATACCTATTCTGATATGGCAGAGCTTTATGTATTGATGAATCAAATCGATCTCGCTGAAAAGTATCTGAAAAAAGCCTTGGAATTAAAACTTCAAGTTGAAGGAATAAGCCAGGAAACTATTGGTATGGCACTAATCAGATTAGGTGAAATTCAAATCAAGAGAGGAAAATTTATAGAGTCGATTCCCAATCTAAGAATGGGACTCGAAAAGGCCGAGGAGAGCGCATCTGTAGAAGCAATAATGTTCGGAAATAAACATCTTTCTAATGCACTCTATAAAATTGGTAATTATAAGGAAGCCTATGAAAAACTTTTTATGTTTTCCTCCCTTCAAGATTCTATTTCGAAGGTAAAAAGTTCTCAGGCGTTAGCAGAAATGCAAACAAAATATGAAACCAAGGAAAAGGACGAACAACTTCAATCAGCCAATAGAGCGAATGAACTTAATAAACTTAGAGCTTATAAAGCAGAAGCTGATTCGGAACGAAAGAATACGTTGATTTATGGTGCGTTGGCCTTAGTTTTATTACTGCTATTGGGAGTAGGATTTGCAATTCGAAGCATTCAATTAAGAAAAAGGAACAATGAAATATTACGTTCCAAAAACAAAGAAATTACGATTCAAAAAGAAATTGTTGAGGAAAAAAATAAGGAGATTACGGATTCAATAACTTATGCCAAAAGAATTCAATCTGCCATATTACCCTCTGATAATCTAATCAAGAGATCTTTACCGAACTCCTTTGTTTTGTACAAACCGAAAGATATTGTTGCAGGTGATTTTTATTGGATGGAGATGGGCAAGAGTATTGCGCAAGAGCAAGAGAACGTATTAATTGCAGCTGCGGATTGTACGGGGCATGGGGTGCCTGGAGCGATGGTTTCCGTGGTTTGTAATAATAGTTTGAACCGATCGGTAAGGGAATTTGGATTAACAGATCCGGGTAAAATTTTGGATAAAACTAGAGAACTGGTAGTTAAAGAATTTGAGAAATCTCAGGAAGAAGTCAAGGATGGGATGGATATTGCAGTTGTGAGTATTGAGCAACAGCAAGGGGAAGGAGCTTCTTCGAAATCAATTTCTTGCTCGAAACTCAAATATGCGGGTGCAAACAACCCTCTTTGGGTGATCAGAAAAGATTCAAATGAAATAGAGGAATTCAAAGCAGACAAACAGCCTATCGGTAAATTTAGTCACTCAAAACCTTTTGTTACTCATGAGCTGACATTAAATAGTGGAGATACTTTTTATATTTTCTCGGATGGTTATGTGGATCAGTTCGGCGGCGACAAGGGTAAAAAATTCAAAGCTTCAAATTTAAAAACCCTTTTGCTGGATATTCAAAATTTGGAAATGTCTACCCAAAAGGAGCAATTAGACCAGGTTTTCGAAGAATGGAAAGGTGAAAATGAACAACTTGATGATGTTTGTTTTATTGGCGTGAGAATATGAAAAAGATTCCTGAAAAATATATCATTTATGGATTGTTATCCATTGGAGCAGTAGTTCTCACCTTTACATTTTTTAATCTGTCTCAAACGGTCGAAGACATTGCGGAATCCATCCTTCATGAAAAGAAAGACCAAACACAAGTTGAGTTAGATAACTTTTTTAATCCGGTAATTTCTGATTTTAGAAATTGCTGTTGAACAGGCAAAAAGAGGTGAATTTGATCAAATGAATTTAGAGGAATTCAATCAACACTTTTTGCCTATTTTAAAAGAATCCAGACCGGTTTCTTCTATCATGATGGCTACAGAACAAGGAAAAGAATTCATGATTTTAGATTTAGATTCAATTTTGATCAATAGAGAAACTTTGCCTACAGGTTCAGGTACTGATTTAAGATCGACAAAATACAAATGGGAAATTCGAGAAAGAAAATTAAAACTGATCGAAAAATTAGAAGAAGGGAGCTCCTATAATCCATGATGGAGACCCTGGTTTCTGGGAGCTGTTAGAGCCAGAGATAAGGCTTATTGGACCAATGTTTATACTTTTTTTACTACTAAAGATCCTGGAATAACTGTTTCAAAAAGATGGGTAGATCGTAAGGGTTTACAACATGTGATAGGGTTTGATTTAATGCTTTTGGATATTTCCAAAAAGACGATTGAGTCGAATGTAAGTAAAAATGGTTCTTCTTTTATTCTGAATAAGGAAATGAAGGTATTGGGACTTCCCGCGGAAATGAAAGATAGGGATCTAAAGGCTGAGGTATTAAAACCTGTTTCTGAATTTTCTGGAACTCCAATGCATTCAGCTTATGAGGCATGGAAACAGTTGGAACAAAGGGAATATTATTTTCCATTCGAACACAATGGCGAAGACTGGTGGTGTGTTTTCCAGCCCTATTACATTGGAAATCAAGTTTTTTATATTGGGATTGTTGCCCCGGAAAAAGATTTTTTAGAATCCATAAAAGGAACAAGAAGAATGATCATTGCATCCATGTTAATTTTGGTTCTTTTCCTAGGTTTTGTGGCTCTAGCAAATAGGCGCAAGCGTAAAATGAATCTTGTTTTAGTGGAACAAAAGCTCATGATTGAAGAGAAAAGCAAAGAAATTACAGATTCCATCAAATATGCTAGTCAAATTCAAAAAGCCATTTTCCCTCCAAGTGAGATGATTAAAAATGCGCTTCCAGATAGCTTTATTTTGTACAAACCGAAAGACATTGTAGCGGGAGATTTTTATTGGATGGAGACAGTTGGTAGTTCCAAGGACCAAGTAGACAGTAGTCAGTCTAAATATGGAACTATTCTATTTGCTGCTGCTGATTGTACGGGGCATGGGGTTCCAGGGGCCATGGTTTCTGTTATGTGTAATAATGGTTTGAACAGGTCTGTTCGCGAATTTGGTTTGAAAGATCCAGGGCAAATCTTAGATAAAACTAGAGAATTAGTTATTGGAGAATTCGATAAATCGAATCGAGAGGTTAAGGACGGGATGGATATCGCGCTTGTGAGTATTGAGCAAGAGCAAGAGCAAGAGGATGGAGTTTCTGCTAAACAGAGTTCTTGCTTCAAACTTAAATATGCGGGAGCAAATAACCCTCTTTGGATTATCAGAAAGGACTCAGATGTGATTGAAGAAATTAAAGCGGATAAACAACCCGTGGGTAATTATCGGGCTGAACATCCATTTACGACTCATGAATTGAATGTTTTTAATGGAGATCAGATTTATATTTTTTCTGATGGATATGCGGATCAATTTGGTGGCACTACGAATCACCCTGGAGGGAAGAAGTTCAAAGTATCCAATCTTAAGAAGCTATTCCTATCTGTGAAAGATTTACCCATGGAAGAGCAAAAAACAAAAATCAACCAAGCATTTGAGGCATGGCGAGGAGACAATGAACAAGTCGATGACGTTGTTGTCTTCGGAGTTAGAATCTAACGGTAATCAAATTGCTTTATTTTCTTATTCACTATCGCAAAGAAAATGGGAGGCAGAAAAGACAGTAACATCATCCCAGGATATCCGGTTGGCATTTGAGGGGCGTTTTCAATGGAATCCAATATTTGATAAGGTTTGGAAGCTTTGTAGTGATGGTCTGAATGCCGAGACAAATTGAACAATAATAGTCGACCAATAATATGATCACTATTCCAAGAATGCCAATAGCGTACCCGTTCATAGCGACCTTGATCATTTTGTTTTCTGAGCAAACCATAGTGCTCGATGTAATTGACGGTTTGCAGAAGTAAAATACCGATTACAGCTGCAATTAAAAATGAAACAAAGGCAAACCACCCCAAACTTAAATAGATTCCAACTAAAAGCATAACATTCCAAATCGTATACACGACCATCCTATTTTTGAGGCTATATTTAGTTCCTCGAGCGTCAGCTGAGAGTCGATTTTCAACTTGCCAGGCATAGAAATATCCGGAGAAGTGAGAGCGAATCCAAAAAATGTAAAGAGGTTCATTCAGTCGAGCTGTTGCTGCATCTTTAGGTGTCGCTACTTCTTTGTGGTGGACATAATTGTGGTAGGGCAGGAAATGTGTGTTCAATGAAGAAAGAAGTAAGAGTTCTCCAACCAGTCTTTGCCATTTGTTTTCCCGATGACCCAGCTCATGTCCAATATTTATCCCAACCACACCGCACATGAGTCCAGCAGCCACGGTGTTGCCTGCCCAATCCGCGTTGAAAGTTGGATTTTTAGAACATTGAAATAGGTAAAAAACCAAAACCCCATATTGAATAGGCAAACTAATGAGTAACATAACATCGTAAAACTTGTCATTGGCTACTTTCTCCTCCAAATCCTTGGATACATTATCATGATTGGAAGGAAGAATCAACTCCAGCAAGGGAACCAAAACAAAGAAGATTGCAAGCGATAGAAAGGAAAACCACCCATCGTAAAGCAAATTTACGACCACGCTAATGGGTAATGACAAAATGAGCAAATACTCCCACTTATATGTTTTGCTGACAGAATTCATTATGCTTACCTAAAAATAGAAAAAGTCTGGATTTGTTCAAATTGGATTGCTGGATATCTAGATTTCTGGAAACTGGACTATTCTATTTACAAAATCCATATACCAGCAAACCAGAAAAGTACGATTTACAAAGTGCGAAATTCCCATTACTCAATTAACATATAAAAGTACAAGCTCATAATATCATAGCATCATAACATCATTTCATCAATTATCCCCTACCTTTGCCGCCATGTTTCAAAAACTCGTCCCAGCATTTTTACTCACTTTTGTGAATGTATTAGGCTTCAGTATTCTGATGCCTATTCTTCCATTTGTTGTAAAAGATTATGGGGCTCCGGAATGGTTTTACGGACTTTTGCTAACCTTCTATTCCGCATTTCAGTTTTTTGGCGCACCTTTTTTAGGTGCATTGTCAGATCACATGGGAAGAAAGCCAGTTTTGCTGGTGAGTCAAGCAGGAACTCTTTTAAGTTGGTTTGTTTTTGTATTTGCCCTTTATCTTCCAAAGGATCAGCAGCTATTTGGTTTTTCAATTGCACTTTGGGTAATTGCATTTTCAAGAATTTTGGACGGAATTACAGGTGGAAATGCTTCTGTAACCAACGCCTACGTGGCAGATATTACCACTTCCAAAGAAAAAGCTTCCGTTTTTGGTTATTTAGGAGGAATTGCTGGTATTGGGTTGATCGTCGGGCCAGGTTTAGGTGGGTTAACTGCCTCTTCCTCTTGGGGCTATCTGGGAACCATGGTCACTGCAATAGCTATTTCAACGGTGACTTTAATTGCCATCTTTTTTTGGTTGAAAGAATCGCATCCTGAAGAAAAAAGGAGTCCTGCGGGCAAACAAAGAATTGTCAAAAATCTCTTTCTGATCAAAAGGATTCGAGAATTAAACATTTCGCCATTTCTGAAGAGAATCTTTTTATTGAAGTTGCTTTTTTCAACTACAGTGGCTTGTTATATTGGTTCAATCGCATTATATCTTATTGATTTATTTGATTTCAACAAACAAGAATTAGGCTTCTTCATGTTGGTTGTCGGGTTGTTTCTTTCTTTTAATCAGGCGGTTGTTTCTAGAATGTTTGTAAGATGGTTTGGCGAGTACAATACTTTGAAAATTGGATTGTCTGGTGTATTCATTGGATTGTTTTGTATCACCTTGACCAGCAATCTATGGGTTTTCATTAGTTTTTATTACATCATGAATCTAGGCTTGTCGCTTTCCTTTCCAACTTTCAATTCTGTGATAGCTCAGCATGCGAATCCTCAAAAACAAGGAGAAACCATGGGTGTTTCAGATTCCATTCATTCTTTCGCAATGGCTTCTTTCCCTTTAGTTTCAGCAGCACTTTATGGTTGGATTGGATCTTATGCCTACTGGATCTATGCTGCTTTTCCATTGGTGGCTGTATTCATCGCTTTTGGGACCAAATCGGAGGCAGCCCCTACTGAGAATTAACAAAAGCATAACCCATCTTTTATTCTCTCTTAATTCAAGCCTCAAAAAATTAAGACATCTTTGCATGAGTAAACTTTCAAGATTCGTCTTACCTGCAACTCGATCTCAAAGCAACAAGCAACTGTCACTGGTAAGGAGAATGAATTAATTTTTGACCTTACCCAACTAAACGCCCGTTTGGTTGGGTTTTTTTATTTCAGGGCAGATAAATGGAGTGATAATCAGAATAGTTTGATCTTAATTTCAACTATTGGGCGGAATGAATTTTTGCAGTTCATCCGCTTGCTGCCAATCCATGTTAACGATAGGGAGTGAATACAGTTCAGGCATGTTTTCACCATATTTTTCTTTCAACATTTCATCAATTTTGCTGAAAAGATTGGCGCGTGTTTTACCAGTAAGTAAATAAATGGAAGATTTTTGAATCTTGTTCATCACCAAATTCCATCTCTCAATGTTTTGCTTGACATTAACATCTATTATTAAATGTTTTTCGAGCAATAAAGCAGCTATTTCCTCTATTTTACTGCGTTCCGAAGATGATATTCTTAATAAAATCATAGCACAAAATTTTTATTTTCCTAAAACCCCAAAAACATAATTCGTTTCCAGTTCCGCCATATGGTTTTTAGTGATCAACTCAATTAATTTTATTTGAGCATTGATATAACCCAATTCTCTGGAATTGACCATAAATAAAGAACTTTCTCCTGTTTGAAACATGGTTCTTTCTCCTTCCAATAACTTCAAATAATCGGAAACTGTTCTTCGATACAATTCCACCTGACTCTTTGTAGTTTGCCATTTATTGATGGCGCTTAAAGCTTTGGTTTCAATCAATTTTCTTTTGGTTTCCAGCTCCAGTTCGGCAGTTTGAAGCTTCACTTTAGCCAAATTGTAGGCTTGTCGTTCTTTCGCAAAACTTATAGGCATTGAGAAATTTAATCCCCATTTATAATTATTAATGGAATAGTCCGGAAACATTTGTCCCCCAAAAGGCTCAGTAAGGAAATTATAATTGATGCGAACTTTCGGAATGAATTGCTCAATTTTCCATCTTTTATCCAGCTCAAGTTGATCGATTTTGAAATTGGTTCTGAAAATTTCTGGGTGACTTAAACTGACTGTATCTGCACTTAGTAAAAATGCTTCCGCCACTTCATTAATCGAAAGATCATTCCTTTTAGGGGGTACCGTACCGGTTTGTAATTCAAGTGGAATAAATCCTTCCGCCCAAAGATAGACTGTCAATTTCAGCCCAGTATTTTTAAATTTTAATTCAGCCTCTTGAAGGGCTAATTTTCGATTTTGGAGTTGAATTCCAGCTTCCAAAGTATCAATATAGGGTCTGTTTCCACTTTTAGCCTCGTTGAATACAGCGTTAAAGCGATCTTGAGTCAACTGCACAGCTTCTTGATAAACTTGCAAATCGTTGTAGGCCTCAAACCAATTCCAATACGCGATTCCTGCTTCGTAGAGTAGGTCGTTCATTAACAATACCTGTTCTTGTTTTGAGATTTCTTGTGTCAACCGAGCTTTTCTGAGCTCTACTCTTCTTTCATCAATCAATAAACCTTGACCAAGTGGAACAGAGATGCCTGCGTACCACAATCCAGCTGCTGGTGTTATGTTCTGGCGACTGACATTGGTTCCAACATTGTGCTCATATCCAGCTTTTACTTCGACTCCAAACCAAGCGGGCACGGACAAACCTGAATTCATCAGACTATAATATTTCTTTTCGTCAAAGTACTTTTGATCGATGTCTGAAAAGATCTTGGCGTCAAAATTTCCTTTGGCATATTTCAGCTGATACTGACCGCTCAAGGCTCTTAATTCTGCGCTCTTAGCCAAGGGATGATTTTCTTTGACAATGGAGTTAAACTCTTCGTAAGTCAGTACGTTCTGACCTAAAAGGCTAACTGGAATTAGAAATAGAAAAAACATTAATGTCTTCATTTTTTCTCCTTTTTTGTATGGTCCGAATTGGATTCAGTATGATAGTACTCCGGCGGGAATCCATTGATTTTCCTCCAGAGTTCATACCAAACAGGTACATCTTTCAGCATGACCATGGCTCTTGTCCCGGAACCTACTCTTAATGCTTTTGGCCAAGGTGGATCATTTGGATCTGGAGCCACCAAAACTCTGTATTTCCCATTTTCACTGATAAAATTATCTATCGCATAGACCGTTCCTCCGTAGGTTCCATAACTGGTATTGGGCCATCCTGAGAAGACAATTGCAGGCCAACCGTCAAATTGAATTCGAACATGCTGTCCTTTTTCCATTAGCGGAAGATCAATAGGTCGTATGTACATTTCAACTGCTAATTCATAATCTGCAGGCATGATGCTCACGATGGAAGCCCCTTCTTTTACCGTTTCTCCAATACCTTGCTGAATGGCTTTGGTAACATACCCATCCTGAGGGGCTGTAATGTAGTACATGCCTGTTCGTACCGAATAATTCATGTACTGATTTTGGAGTTTGGTTACTACTGCTTCTGCATCGTACATGCTTGAAAGGGCTGTGAATTTATCTGATTCCGCCTTTGAGATTTTATTCTGGAATTCTGCCTGAATCGAATTCAAATCCACTTGCGCATTGATGACCTCATTCTGACTAGTCAGGAACTTGTTTTCAGCGGAAATCTTTTTAGCTTGTGCTTCTTGCAGTTTGAGATTTCTGTTTTCAAGATCGGTTTTAGATTTTAATCCCTGATCATATAGCTCTTTCAAACGATCGTATTGCTGTTCTGCAATTTTTTCATTTGTTGCTGCTGCAACCAAATCAATACTATCCGACTTCACTTTTAGTTTGGCCTGAATCAGTTTGTTTTTGAGCTGTTCCAATTTGAGTAATGAATTCCTTTCCAAAGCATCAATCTGGCTATCCAATGCTTGTACTTTTTCGAAATAGGATTTTACCGACAATTCTTTTGATTGTAATTGCTCTTCCGTTCGTGAAAGCAAATTGGGATCAAAGTATTCATCCTTGATCTCTGAAATGAACAGAATAGTATCCCCTTTCTTCACAAAATCACCTTCCATGACAAACCATTTTTCTATTCTTCCTGCAATAATGGAATGAATGGTTTGTGGTCTTTGATCTGGCTTCAAAGTGGTAACATTCCCATCCGATTGTATGGTTTGCGTCCACGGGAGAAACAAAATTATTAAGAGAACGGCGCTGAAAGAATACAACATCCTGCGCAATACCTTTTTGGAAACTTTGCTTTCTACTTCTCTTAGAGATTTCAAGTTTTCCTTGTCAATCTCTTGCTTTACTGAATGTTTTGAAATGTTTAACATAACTCAATTATTTTGGATTCAGTATTTTACCTTCTTTCATGATCAATACCCGATCTACTTTACTTGATAAATAAGGATCCGAGGATACCGCGACCATGGTCCATTCATTTTCTTTGTCTGTCAGAAAATCGACAATTCTTTGTCTTTCTTCCACCTCAAAATGCTCGAAGGCATCTTCCAGTAGCAGTAATTTTGGTTTGATGACAATGCTTCTTGCCAGGAGTAATTTCTGACTAATCGATCTTGGAATTTTTCTTCCAGTTGGATCTAAAATGGTATCATAACCTTTGGGTAAATGGGAAACATAATCGCCCAATCCGAGCTTCTCAATGGCCCATTTCACGTTCTCTATTGAAGCCGCCGGACGACCCATGGTGATATTCTCTACGATCGTTCCTTCAAATAAATCTTCCTGGCTGATGGCGTCTCCAATTGTGGTATGCACGGAACAGAGATCCAGACTTGACTGACTCACATTATTGTAAAAAATCATTCCTTCCGTTGGAACGTAAAGAGATCCAATGATTTGAAGAAGGGTACTTTTTCCGGAACCATTTTCACCTGCAATCACAATTTTTTCACCAGACTCAATTTCCAAATCAACGCTTTTCAGGGTATTGACTTCTTGCTCCGGATAAGCAAATGAAAGTCTTTCAAGTTTTACGCTTAAGCCACAATGATCACATTCCTTTTGCAAGTCGATCCCGTCTTCATTTTCAATTTCCAAGTCAGTTACTTGCGCTATTTTTTCTACTGAAGTCAATACATCGTAAATGGTTTCCAAACTCACAATCAGCTTTTCAACGGAGTTCATGATCAAAAGCACGATGATCTCTGCTGCGATGAACTGACCAATATTCATCAATTGCTCCATCACCAAAATTCCACCTAATGCCAACAATCCGGAAGCAACTACCACATTAAAAATGATTAACAAGTAGTATTGTCTCACCAAAACTTTAAAGTGCGCTTCTCTTTCTCTTAGATAATTCCCTACATTTTTGTCTGTTTTTTCCAGGTGTAGGCTTGTTTTACCAGCCAATTTGAATGCATTCGAGGTTCGCGCGATTTCTTCCAACCAGTAAACCACTTCATATTTGTATTTGGATTCTCTTAAGCTTGTTAGTAATCCTCTTTTGGAGGTAAATCTGAAAATAGCAAAGACTAAAGCGATCAAAATCAGAGAGAAAATGATGAAAAAAGGATGGTAAAAGGATAGGAGCAATAGACCAAAAATCACTTGCAATCCTGCCGCAGAGAAATCAATCAATATTTTGGAAAGCCCTTTTTGAATGGAAATCACATCAAAAAACCGGTTCATTAATTCCGGAGCATATTTGTTATAGAGTTCCTCCAATTTGATCTTTGGAATTCGATAAGCAAATTCAAAAGCTGCTCTGGTAAAGATTTTCTGTTGCAAGTTTTCAGTAATTCGAAGTTGTGCAATCCTCAATAATCCTGAGGCAGCCACACCAAAAACCACAATACAAACCAATACAATCCAGGATGTACTCACGCTTCCACCTTGGATCAAATTCACAATGGCTTGAATCCCAAGAGGTAGTGTTAATGCGACAAGTCCGTTGAAAATAGCATATACGTAGACATTTCTGATCTCTTTGCTGTCTGGTTTCAGCAGACGAAACAATCTATTTACGGGAGTTATTTTTTCCATTATTTCTGAATGTTTTTAATGACCATATCCATATAAAAATTCACGACTGAATCTTCCCCATCAATATTGTTGGTGAGTCGGGGAAGATGATCGGCAAAATATCTTTGCAAATGAGCCCCTTCAACCACTGTAGAAACTAACATGTGCGGGTATTTGTAATTTGGATTGATCTCTAAAATTATCTGACCCACTCGTTCAACTATTTGCTTGTAAGGCGTAAAAATCCCTTTTCGATTTTCCTCATCTACATCTTTGGTTAAGTACACTTTAGAAGACTCAGAAATGACGATCTGACTCAATTTGACTTCGTTGACATGAGAAAAAGTGCGGTCTTCTTCTATCGTTTCCGTCAAAATTTTAATGGCCTTTTCTAGTCTGATTTGAGGATCTTCAATATTTGCGGTTCCAAACACCAGCTTGTATTCCATCCAACCCCAATACCAGGAAATCAAGTAAAGAAGCAATTTGTGCTTACTTTCAAAATAGCGGTAAATGGATGCTTCGGTGGATTTGATCCTTTTCGCCAGTTTTCGAAAAGTAAAATTTTCAAGTCCATCTTGCTCGATCATCATGATGGAGTGACTAATGATTTTCTTACCTAAATCGCTAGAATCAGGGTTTTTTAGATAAATATTGTCATTGACTTGAATCGTAAAATTGGATAAATGTACTTCCATATTTAGTGTTTAGAATCGCAAAAATAATAGTAATACTATCATTAATACAAATAAAACTATTAAAAGTTCTTAAAAGTTCATTTTTTTATTTTGGATTCATGGAGAGAAAAGTCGGATTCGTCTAAATGTGAATTTATTTTTCTACAGTAAATCAGTCAATTCGGATGCTTTATTTAGATTTGTGAAATATCTAGGAAAGTGAAAAAATTATTACCGGTGATAATGGCCTTATCCGTTTGTGCCCATATTTGGTCGCATGATACGGATAAGGCTATTTCTCTTAGCACCCCTAATTCAAACTTGATACAAACTTTTCAGGATCATACTTCTGATTCGGGTACAAGTGCCAAAGCTGACGTCGATTCCACAAAACAAACGAAAAAAGAACATCAAAAGGAAAACGGGAAACTGGACTCGAATAAAATGACCCTTTGGTTGCTCCTAGGGGTCATTCCGATTGCTCTTATCATGTATCTAATTCTGAAAAGAAGAGCGGAATAAAATGCAAAATTCAAAATTCAAAGTGCAAAATGAATATTTTTGTCTAACAGTCTAACAGTCTAACAGTCTAACAGTCTAACAGTCTAACAGTCTAACAGTCTAGCCATCTTTCAAAGCTTTCTCGAAAAAATCTTTTACTGGTTTTCCTGCTTTGTAGTTTTCAAGGAGAATCTTTTTAACATCATCTTTCAAGATAGTTTCTGGATCTAATTTGCAGTAGTAATACCAATTTTTATTGTAGATCAGCTCCTGTTTTTCTCCTGCTTCTTTGAATTCTTTTGGGATCACTTTATTTTTTTCTCCGTGAATTTCACCATAAGTCTTTTTAAATTTTGGGTCGTTCACTATTTTGTCAAATTCCTTGGCATTTTTCGCTATAGCTTCTCGGCAGTCGTAAAGCTGGTCTTTGCTAAGCATGTAAACTCCCCCATATATGGTGAAGTTTTCTGGCCCCATTTCGAAGTACAATCCCGGATAAGTTTTGTCTTTTTTGCCAGCGGGAGATATTATGGCAGACATTCTCAATTTGTAAGGCGATTTATCATTAGAAAAACGGACATCTCGATTGATTCTAAAGACACAATCTTTGGCCGTGATTTCATATTTGATCTCGTCAATTTTAGCTATTTCAGGAATGATTTCATCCACAAAGGCATAGAACGGATCTTTGACATTCTTTTGATAACGTTTTCGGTTTTCGTCGAACCAGTCTTTGTGATTGTTGGGTGCTAATTCTTTGAAGAACTCTAAATAATCGGGATCAAAATGGGCCATAATTTGAGAATTTAAATGAAAAGTGAATAAATCAGTTTGAAAATAAGTATTTTTCCAGACTAAATAAACGAAGAAGAATGGAATACATTACAGCAGAGCACATCAATAATGCGATCAATAAGATAGAGGGGATGGATGATGATGCTTTAAGTCATCTGATTGAAACATTTGTTTTAGAGCAAAATTCACTTGCAGGCTATTCATTACAGGCAGCTATCGAATTTCAGAATGAAGAACTGAACGATTTGATCATGTACTATTTTGCCATCATTTATCAATCCTTTAAAAATGCAGGATACAAAATGGGAATTGTTGAAGATGATCTTATTGATGCGTTCCAAGAACCTTTTCATGAGGCCTTGGATCTGATTCATACCACCGAAGACTATTCGGAAATTTCTTCTTTGATTAATCAACCGGTTTTGGAAAATTGGATGGTAGATGAAATTGGTGCAGAAGATTCAGAAGGTAATTTATTGGGAGATGAAACTCAAATTCAGCTTTACCTGGTAACCATGAATATTATCGGACTCTTAAATAAAGTGGCAAATGGCTAAAAGTAAGAAGATCGTTGACCGCATGTATGAATTCGACTACTTCTCACAGTGGTTGGGTATTGAAAAAGTAATGGTCGACAAAGGGCATGTAATTCTAAAGATGAAAGTTACCAAAGACATGCTAAATGGTTTCGGAATTGCTCACGGAGGCATCACTTATTCCCTTGCTGATTCGGCTTTGGCGTTTGCCTCCAATGGAAGAGGAGTACAATCGGTTTCGATTGAGACTTCCATCAACCATATCAAACCTACAAGAGAAGGCGATACACTTATTGCAGATGCCAAAGAACTCAACGTGACGAACAAAACAGGTCTTTACGAAGTGAAAGTAAAAAACCAGGATGGAGAATTAGTAGCACTTTTTAAAGGCATGGTTTATCGTACTGGGAAAGAGTGGAAGCTTTAAAATTGTGTGTTAAATCTTTTTATAAGATTTTTTAAGTTCGATCAAGGTCAAAATTGCCATTACAAGAGCTGCTATAAATATAGCAATGGCCAAACCAAGCAAAATCCAAACACCTAGCGTCCCAAAAATGAATCCAAATATGGGTACTAGCAATCCAATGGGGATTAAGGAAAGTAGTAAGACAAAAGTGCCAATTACAAGACTTTTATTTTTTTCAGTTTTAATACCTTTTACGTTAAGGTATAGAAATACACGAGCAAGACCAATACTCAACATAATGATCCCAGGATAGATTAAATAGATGGCTGCGAATAAAGCGAAGAGAAAATAAGTAAATACTGCTACTATCGCCGCTATAAACGCTATTAAAATCATTAGAATTCCCAATAAATAAAGAGTAAATCCTTTTCGTAATTTCCCTTTCCAATTGGTCCCTTTCTTGACTCTGATGTCCTGAACTATTTTTTTGTAGTCTTTGCCTAATCGCTTGTTTCTTAAGCCTACCCCAAGAAAAACAGCTCCTACAATCCCCATGACTATCCCAGCGGAAACAAATAGGAAATAAAAAACAGGAACTAAAAACCAAAATAAACTTGAGAAACCAATTATTGCTAAAATGACTCCTAAAATGAGTAGAATGATTCCAACGGTAATTTGCTTTTTTACAATAGGGTCTTTTGATAACTCCTCTTCATCTTCTTCGGATACTTTTGGTAATGAAGATTCATCAATAGGAAGTTTTGTTTCCGTAACTTCTTTTGTTAGGGGATCATCAGAGACATGATTGAACTTTTCTTGTGGTTGTAATTCATTTTTATCTAGTATTTCTTCCGAAAAATCTTTAGTTGGAACGATTTTATTCTCATCCTTTTTTTCACCCTGTCCATTTTTATCATTTTGAGTAATGAACTTCTTACTTTCCGCTTTCCGCTTTTGACTCCTGGCACCACTATGTTTCTCCACATAAACACCTTTCATGTATCGACGCTTCGTGAAATTGCTATTTGCACAACTGTGGATTAGAAAAATCAGAATAAAGATTTTGAATAAATAGGATAGTTGTTTCATAAAAAGATAGTTTAGATTAATCCAATAAAGACGATGATCGAAATGATGGTAAGTGAAACGGCAAGTACCAGACTAATAATGGCCATTACTTTACCGAAAGTACCATAATCCCAGGCAAAAGCTCGTACAACAGAAATTATGGACATGACCAAAGCAGCCACTCCAATGGGCAATCCTAAAAACAATGCCAAAAGCCCTTCAAGGGAAACAAAAATGTCCACTAAAACCATCGCCCATCCAAATAGAGATAAGATCGTACTCCAAATGAATAGTGGGGCAGGATAGTATGAAGGTGCAGGAGAAGATACTGGAACTGAATAGGCTTGAAATGTTGTTTTGTTTATTGGAACATGAGATTTGTTGCTTTCCTGATCTTTTTGGAGATTATCATTTTTTTCGAATCTTTCATATTGCCTTTGGATTTCTTCAGGATCTTGCTCGATTTCAATGATTGTAAGATTCAAATTTGATTTATTCTCCTCTTTTTCATCAGTAAATTTTTTAGCTACCTCAGAATTTTTTGTTTGATGTTCGGCTTTCATTTTTCTACTCGAAGCCACAGATCGCTTCTCCACATAAACACCTTTCATGTATCGACGCTTTGCAAAATTATTGGTTCCGCAACTAAAAAGCAGCCACAATAATAAGATCAGTCGTGTATAGTAGATTACTTTTCCCATGATTCAAATTTTAGTTTGAACCAAAATTAAGGGATGAGTTTGCTAGAAAATTTGCGAAAATCGCAAGAAATGAAAATTGCTAAACCAGAACGGCAATTAAGGTAATGATCAACAGTAAAAGAAGAATAGCCCCAATAATGATTCCGGCAAGCGCCATTCCGTTTTCTCCTCTTGCGTAGGAAATAGCACCGGTCACAAGCGCCGCAATACCAAGCGCCATACTTCCGTAATAAAGGAATTGTGCAATAATCGAAACCAGTGCCCAGCTTATTAGGCCAACGTAAAAGACAATCCAAAGAATGAAAATAAGCAAGCCTGTAATCAAAAGTAATCCAAGAGCCGTATATCCCATGATTCCAGATGCTAAGCCCAAACTATCGGCCTTTCTCGACTTTCTCAGTACTTCCCCATCTTCAGTTTCAGGCGGTCCCACTTCTTTTGGGTTTGCATCTAATTCTGGATTTCCATCATTGGAAATAAGATCATCTAATGGAATTTCTTGCGGTTTGATTGGAGAATATTCTTCATTCTTCTTTTCTTCAACTTTTACAACTAGTTCTTTTTTCGAAGAAGTTGGTTTGATTTTCTTCTCATTTTCAGAGACTTCATTATTATTTTTAGATCCATTTTCTCGCTTAGCAACCCCATACTTATCACTTACCACTTTCCCCTTTCCCCTTGCCACATTCGTGCGCTTCTCCACATACACCCCTTTGGTATAGCGTCTTTTTGCGAATTGTTGATTTCCGCAGGAGAAGAGAAAAAGTGATAATATGAATAAGATGAAAAATCTCATGCTTCGAAAATAATGAAAATTGATCGCTCTACCTATGATTGCTTAATGAACCATCAAAAAATAGCTATATTTGCCCAACAAAATTCAGAATTATGAGCACAGCAAACGCAGTAGATCAAGGACATGTAGAATTCGCTATCGACAACGGAATTGCCACAGTTGAATTTGGTCATCCACTTTCAAATTCTCTTCCAGGAAAAATTTTGGCAAAATTGGCCACTACCATTTCGGAATTAGGTCAAAACAAGGACGTTAAGGTAATTGTGTTGAAGTCTGCAGGTGAAAAAGCCTTCTGCGGAGGTGCGAGTTTTGATGAATTGATTTCCATTAAAGATTTAGCTACCGGAAAAGTATTCTTCTCTGGATTTGCCAACGTGATCAATGCATGCAGAAAATGCCCGAAATTAATCATCGGTCGTGTACACGGAAAAGCTGTTGGTGGAGGTGTTGGAGTAGCTTCTGCTGTAGACTATTGTTTTGCAACCAAACATGCTTCAGTAAAACTTTCTGAATTAGCCGTTGGAATCGGACCTTTCGTGGTTGGACCAGCAGTAGAGAGAAAAATCGGATTATCTGGAATGTCTCAGTTAGCTATCGATGCCACAGAATGGCAAACCGCTCAATGGGCCAAAGAAAAAGGACTCTACGCCGAAATCTTCGATACAACCGAAGAAATGGATGAGGCGATCTCAACTCTAGCAGGAAAACTATCCAAATCCAATCCAGAAGCGATGGAACTACTTAAAAAAGTATTCTGGCAAGGCACCGAAAACTGGGACGATTTACTAGCTGAAAGAGCAGCCATGTCAGGAAAATTGGTGTTGTCTGATTTCACAGTAAATGCGATCAATGCGTTTAAGAAAAAGTAGGGATTAGTTCCAAGAAGTAAATAATCACCCCTAAATCCCCTAAAGGGGACTTTTCCGCTGGTAGTCTATATATTTATACCATAAAAAATTAGCCCCCTTCAGGGGGTTGGGGGTGAAAGAAAGGTCAGTTCCAAGAAAAAGCGGATTTTTTAGAAATAAGCCTTTCGACTTTTTCAATTCATTATTTCAAGTGTTTCTGTATGAAGTATTCTATTACCATTAATGGATAGAGCAAAAGAATAAATATTCCGCCAAGAAGAATGTGTTGAGTAGCAAATATGCGTGAAA
>JAGQYP010000079.1 GCA_020436025.1 Crocinitomicaceae bacterium | reverse complement strand
CTGTTACTGTTGCTGTTCCATTGGTCAACCCTGCACAAGTAATATTCGTTCCTGTGATCGAACTTGTGATGGCTGTTGGTGCAGCGATCGTTACCGATGCTGTTGTGGTACATGTTGCATCCGCTGCATCGGCTACTGTTACATTATAAGTTCCCGCACAAAGGTTTGCTGCCGTTGTGGCTGTAATGTCATTGGTTCCATTATCCCACTGATAGGTATAGGCTCCTGATCCTCCTGAAGCATTCACTGTTGCTTGTCCATCACAATCTCCATTACAATCGATCGTTACCGCTGGAATACTTGCTGATAAAGCTGTTGGTTGAGTAATTGTTACAGGTACCGTAGTTGTACAGTTGTTATTGTCTGTAATGGTTACCGTATAGTTACCTGCGGATAATCCATTGAATGTTCCACTTGCCTGGTTCCCTGATCCAATGTTGTACGAATAAGTTGGAGTTCCATTTGACCCAGAAACCGTTACGGTTCCATTATTTCCTCCATTACAGGTTACATTGGATTGGGAAACAATTCCTCCTGTTAATGCTACTGGTTGGGTAGGAGTATATGATATGGATTGCTGACAACCGCTTCCATCTGTTACAGTAACCGTATAGGTTTGAGCCGTCAGACCTGTTACCGAAGCCGTCCCTTGACCACCACCTGGTGCTGGAGACCAGTTGTAAGAGTAAGAACCTGCTCCTCCAGTTGCCGAAACAGTTGCTGTTGCATTCGCACCACCTTGACACGAAACATTTGTCCCACTAATACTCAATGATATTGGTGTGGGTTGAGTAGGAGTCCAGTTAGCTGTCTCTGTACAACTGTTCCCATCGGTAATAGTAACTGTATAAGTTTGAGCCGTTAACCCTCCAACCGATGCCGTACCTTGTCCAGAACCCGGAGCAGGTGACCAGTTATATGACAAACCTCCTGTACCTCCTGTTGCGGTTACGGTGGCGGTGGCATTGGCATCGCCATTACAATTTAAATTTGTTCCTGTGATCGATGCAGTAATATCTGTAGGAATCACGACTTGCACACTCATGGTATCCTGACAACCATTCAAATCTGTAACCGTCACCAGATAGGTACCTGAAGAAGTTACTGTATGTGAAGATCCCGCCCCTAAGCCTGGAGGCCAGTTATAGTTATATCCTGAAGTATTGGTAGCTGAGGCCGAAACCGTCGCGCTTCCTCCATTACATGCTGGATTGGTTACTGTAGCATTAACTATTGGATTGGCATAAATGGTAATCGGAATAGTGATGGAATCAGCACAAGAACCACCACTTGTGAGTAGTTCTACATCATTTGATCCAACGTTACTAAACGTAACTCCAGAAACAGACGAACCTGTTGCCGTTGCAGGGGTTCCATTTTCGAATGTCCAAGTATAAGAGATCCCAGCTGTTCCTGTATTTGTAAAAGTCAAACTTCCACCTTGACACTGATTTCCAGAAACAGTGAAATTTGGGTTTGGTGGGTTTACAACAGTAATCGTTACGTGATCCGTATAAGAGCAACCCGAAACTGGGTCGTAAATATCAACATTGTAAGAAGTATTGGATGTTGGACAAGCCTGTGGATCTGCAATATTTGGATCACTTAACCCAGTTGTTGGAGTCCAAGTATAAGTGATATCGTACGACGGACATGAAATCGTCCATGACTGCCCTTGAGTCCCATCAGGTGGGTTTGAAATTGTCGATCCTGTCTGACTTCCATTTCCATCCAACATGGTCATGGAAACCTCTGAATCCCATGATCCACCATAGTAAAACAATGTAATGACATCTCCATCAGATACAGGAATTCCTTGTGATCCTGAAGATCCAGAACCAAGTGAAGCGTTTGTATAAAAAACTCCGTTAATTAATATGTCTACAGAAGCTCCATTCCAACCATCTCCAAAGGAATCAAACATATTTAATGTGTAGTTATTACATCCTGAAGATAGGCCAGGACAACTAACAGTAATACCACTTCCTTGAAAACCGGTAGAAGGGTTAGAAACATATCCAACCTGAGCTCCATTGGCATCGTACATGGTCATGGAATTCTCACTATTAAAGCTTGTTCCTGCTAAATAATCCAAAGTAATAAGATCTCCATCTTGAACAGGGATGGTTATCGTGTTGTTAGACCCAGCAACGGTTTGATTTAACAAATAAAGCACCCCATTGATGTAAATATCTACATTGGCCCCTCCATTCCATCCGTCTCCCCAGGAATCATGTAAAAGCAAAGTGTATTCGCAAGAAGGGATCACTGTAGCACCTGTAACAGTCGCATCTAAATCCACACAATCTCCTTGACAAACTGAACTACCTGCAAGATTTGGATTTAAATCAACAATTTGAATGTCTTCCGTTTGAGAACAGTTGAACAAAGCATCTCCAACAGTAAAAGTCACCGATACGGTTCCAGACAATCCAGTTGGGTCAAAAATTCCCGTACCTGAATTAACCCCTGGTCCAGAAAACGTACCTGTACCAGTTGTAGTTGTATTTAAGTCAATTGTTCCTGTCGAACCTAGACATACTATAGGTGGGGTCCAACTTGCACTACATGTAGCTGGTGGAAAAGCAACGGTTTCGTTACATGACCATCTACCGTTTAACTGAGTAAATCCAGACCCCACGGAAGTAGCATTGGATGAACCTGCAAAGGTAACCGAAGTCGGTTGAGCATCCACTTGAAGTACTAAAGTAAAACATTCCTGAGGATCACCATCATCCATGAAAATAGGTGCTGCATCGTTATCCCAATCTCCCCATTCGGCTGAATTCGCAGTCAGCTGATTAAAATTCATTGACACCCCTGTGGTTGCACTAGTAATCGAAGGTGTTGAGGTACTGATAATATTCGCCCCGTTAATTATTGCTAGAACTCCATGTACGGAAGCACCAGCACCATTGGAAACCTCTTCACAATATTCGATGGTTACTTCATATACACCTCCACCAATGTAAGTGGTAGAAATGGCATTTACCTGAAAACCATCACATGCATAAACCTTTACTGAAAAAAATGTAAATAGTAAGCCACTGAGTAGCAAGTAGTATAAATTCTTCATAGAATCTGTTTGTAGTAAGTAAACGATCAAACGACACACAGCACTGAAAATGTGACATTTACCTAATTCATAAGCAAAACTATTATAATATAAGGAATTTTTAAAATTAAATCCCTACTAATTATCTATAATTTAGGCGATTTATAAACATTTTTTATCGATCTAAATTATAATAGTCTGATTCGATTCAAATTTCAATTAAAAAATAAAAAACCCAAAACAAACGTCTTGGGTTTTCTGTCAAGTTAATAGTAGCAAGGCAATGCCTTACCGATTAAGCATTATTAGTCTCTTAACAGAGTAACAGAACCTCTATACACTTCTGTTTCTCCATTTTTATTTTTCAACTGCACAACCCAAACATAAGCACCTTCCGGAGCATTCTGGTTATCCATCATATATCTTCCATCCCATGGTCTGGAAACTTGATTCGTCTTGTAATACATTTGACCATTTTTGTGATAAATGTTCATGGTAAACTCAACGTTCATGATTTCCAAAGCTTTCGGAATAAAGTTGTCATTTAAACCATCTCCATTCGGAGTAAATCCAGTCGGAGCCAATAAGTTGTAGTCATTTTCAACTGTAATGTTTTTGGTTACTTTCGACTGACATCCATACTCGTTTTTGGCAACTAATGATACTTTGTACACACCCTTTTTTCTGTAGGTATGAGAAGGATCTTTTTTAGTGCTTGTAGAATTGTCTCCAAAATCCCAAATCCATTCCGTTCCACTATTTGTGGTGTTGATGAAATCAAACTCAGGAATTGCATTGTTATTTTCGTTCTCCTGAATCACAAAGCTCGCTTTTGGATTTGAATAAATCGTAACGTATTCTTGAGCCTGATCTGAAATCACTTCATTATTGATTTCTGACCTCAAAGATAGCTTCACGATATAGTTCCCTTCTTTCAAATATTTATGAGTAGGGTTCTTTTCTCTCGAGAAGGTGCCATCACCAAAATCCCAAACAAAATCTCCTTGGTATTTATCATTTTGTTTTGGCGTAAACTGACAAACCAATCCTTCACAACCTGAGAGTTTATTCACTGAAAAACTAGCATTCAAAGTCAGTTTTTCTTCTGGCTGGAGATTTTTGTCATCTACCTTATTATCCACTACATGATTTCCATTTTTCACAATTGGATCAGCATCAAAATCAAAAGGATCCTTATCCTCTTCTTTTTTGATTTCTTTGTTCAAATCAACATGATTCACGTCAATCAGATTGGCTTCGTGTTCAACATGATTCTCCATTTCATCAACCTGATGTGCAGACTGACCATTGTGAATCTTCTGATCACTAACCTGACCATTGTTGAAGTCGTGATTTTCCTGTTTTGGATTTTCGATCACCTCAGCGGTACTCTTCTGATCTTTCGATTTTTCGACATGAGAGCCATCTCCCTTAAACATGAAGTAAGCTCCTACTGACATAATTCCTACAACCGTAGCTGCAATTCCGAGTTTGGCGAGTGTTTTCGAACCTCCATTTGGTTGCACAGCCTGCTGCCCGTCAAGTCTTTGCTTGAAGGCATCCCACGCTTGTGGATTGTAATCCATCTCGTGGTTTGAGAGTGCTTCTTTAAATTTCGATTCTAAGTTCTTCATAGTATCTATATTCCTACTATTTTATTCTGCAGTATTTCCTGCAACCTTTTTTTTGCTTTAGCTAAATTGGATTTTGACGTTCCTTCACTGATCCCAAGTATTTCGGCTACTTCTTTGTGTGAGTAATTTTCAATCACATACAAGTTAAAAACCGCTTGATACGCAGGAGACAACTGCTGCAATGCTTTCATGGCTTCTGCTGCCTTTACTTCAACATCCTGTTCACTAGCATCATCCACCTCTATTTCATCTTCATCCACATAGAGGTAATCCTCTGACGAAGAAAATGGATCACGGTTGCTTTTTCGAATGTTGTCGATAGCAGTATTTACCACAATTCGCCTTACCCAGCCCTCGAAAGAACCATTGAAGTCGTACTTATCCAATTTATCAAAGACCTTTATGAAACTAACCTGGAGAATCTCTTGCGCTGTGTCCTCATCTTTGGAATAGCGCATGCATACCGACATCATCTTCCCGTAAAGCATCCTGAATAGCTCCTCCTGACATTTACTGTCTTTTTGGATACAGCCACGGACAATACGTTCTAATTCATCTTTGCCTTTTTCCACGCAGTTTTCTGTTATAAGACGACACCTTTTTAGGAGGGTTGCCAAATTTATGATTAAAAAAAATCGAAATCCTAGAAATAATCAAAAGATTTTTGTTAATAACCCTTGAAAATTCCTAAAGTTTACACTATTTTCGTGGGCATCTCTAACGGGATGAAATTCTGATATTTATTTACTAAAACAAATAAACAAAATGAAAGTTACAGTTGTTGGTGCAGGTAATGTTGGTTCTACTTGTGCAAATGTGTTGGCTCACAATGAAGTAGCTAACGAGATTGTTCTTTTGGACATCAAAGAAGGTGTTGCAGAAGGAAAAGCTTTGGATATGTGGGAGACGTCTCCTATCAATCTTTATGATTCAAGAATTGTTGGATCTACAAACGATTACGCAAAAACTGCAAATTCTGAAGTAGTTGTAATCACTTCTGGGTTGCCAAGAAAACCTGGTATGTCCAGAGATGACTTAATCGCTACGAATGCAAACATCGTTAAATCGGTTACTGAAAATGTGATTAAACATTCTCCGAATGCAAAAATCGTAATCGTTTCTAATCCTTTGGATGTAATGACTTATTGCGCTTATCTAACAGCAAAAGTAGATCCTTCAAGAGTATTTGGAATGGCTGGTGTGTTAGATACTGCTAGATACAGATCTTTCTTAGCTTTGGAATTGAATGTGTCTCCAAAAGATATTCAAGCTGTTCTTATGGGAGGTCATGGAGATACCATGGTACCACTTCCAAGATATACTACAGTGGGTGGTATTCCTGTAACTGAGTTAATTTCTGAAGATAAATTGAACGAGATCATCGAAAGAACAAAATTTGGTGGTGGAGAAATCGTTAAGCTTCTTGGTACTTCTGCTTGGTATGCTCCAGGTGCTGCGGCTGCTCAAATGGTGGAAGCAATTGTGAAAGACCAGAAAAGAGTTTTCCCGGTTTGTGCATGGCTTCAAGGTGAATACAATATGAAAGATATTTACTTAGGAGTTCCGGTAATTTTAGGTAAAAACGGAATCGAGAAAATCATTGAATTGGATTTGAACGATGCTGAAAAAACTCTTCTTGAAGAATCAGCTGTTGCTGTAAGAGGTGTCATGAAAGTTTTAGATGATATGGGTGTTGTTGCCTAACTCAAATAAAAATTGATTTTTAAAAGCCCGCGTTGAAAGATGTGGGCTTTTTTTATATTTGACTATGCCAAAAATCAATCTAACATATTTTTTATTCTTACCTATTTGCATCTATTTTTCCGTCACTTTTCTTTTTGGACAAGAACCTAAATATTTTTTATTTAATGTGGATAATGGTTTACCCACGAATGAAGTTTATTCTTGCTATGAAACAGAAAATGGTTTACTCTATATTGCTCATGATTTAGGAGTATCAGTTTATGATGGAAAAGAATTTAAACCGGCCATTATACCAGGAATAAAAGAAGGAAATAGCTGTTTCGGTATTTACATGATTAATAATGTTCTTTGGTTTAAATTTTCAGATCAACTTTTCTATTTGAAGGATGGTGAATTTTTTCCATATAAATACAATGAACTTCTAAAATCAAAAGAAATTGGGATTGTATTCCAATTCACCTTCGATCATGATGATCTTTTGTTGTCCACTGATAAAAAGGCCTACAAAATAAGTTCTCAGGGCAAATTTGAAGAACAAAATATAAAACCTGCTATTGTCAAGATCGATACAAACATCAGGAATATAAGTAGAAATATAAACAACTCGGATTCTGTTAAATTACAAATCAACAATGAAATTACTAATATAAACTGTTTTCAATCTGCATACTCATATTTTGGTGCCGAGTACAATGGAAACAATATTTACTGGAATGGTCTAACTTTTTATTCATTTGTAAGCGAAAGTCAAATTAGCAAAGGCGTTGAATACAAATTAAAATTAGAAGATGATGCATTGAACATGATTACTTCTATTCAACTAGTAGAAGAAAGACTTTTTGTTTCAACTATTGAAACCGGAATTCAAATATTTATGCTTAAAAATGGAAAGTGGGAATTCCAAGAAACACTATTTGATGGAAATACTACTGGAATTGTAAATGCCGGAAAATCTGGATTGTGGGTCCCTTTAGTGAGAAAAGGCTTAGCATTTGTTCCCAATTTTCATATTCGAAATTATTCTTTCGACAAGACAATTCACCAAACCGGATTTTTTGGAAAGACCCCATTCATTGTAGAACAAGTTTTAATAAAAAATAATCCTGTCCATATAATTACAAAGAATAATCAACTAGTGGAGCTTGACACTTTTATTCTTACTCCGGAAAGAATTAAGTTTGGTTTTAATAATCCCAAAGTAAACGGCCATAAAATAAACAACAATATCTGTTTAATGGCTGGTTTAGTTGAGTCAAATATACCCAATGAGCTATTTGCAACCCCTTTCCTGAAAGCCTTCAGAAAAAACGGAAATTTAATTACCATTTCACCCTATGCTACTTCATTTTATTCCCAGAATAACCAAAATGCGGATACAATTTATTTGAAGAATACTTATGATGCGTTATATATTGATAACAAGACGATTTTGGTAGCAGGTGGATATGGTCTGATTGAATTGGAAATATTAAACGGAAAATGGGTAATCAAAAGAAAAATTGATCTAGACAAAAAAATTATAAAGCTAGAAAAGGTAGACAATAAGTTTCTCTTCTTAACTACACCGGACGAAATTTTGAATTTTGATTATTCAAAATGGAAAATAGAAAGAACAGTTTATTTAGAACCTCATTCTCAAATCAAATCTTCTCACTATCGCAATAATTTGTTATTTATCGGCACCAAAAGCTTTCTTAAAATTTTGGACCTAAAATCAACAAAAACCATCAGCTTAAATTATGCAGATGGTCTCGCAAGTGCTAATATTTCTAGGATTATTTCGAACGATTCTTTGATGATCTGTAATCAAGAAAAGGGAGTTAGTGTAATACCTATATCATTTATACTAAAAAAATTGAATGTACCTCCTGTTGATTACAACGAAAAACTGGTTTGGAATCAATCAAGTGACCAACTCAATTTTACATTAAACCTTTCTGAATTAAGTCCATATATCACTTATAGAAAGCAGTACCGAATAAATAATAAGGATTACGTAGATTTTGCCGAGAAATCATTTCAATTTAGTAATTTAAAAGCTGGCTCTTACGAGATGAATATTCGATTTCGGATTTCAAATGGTGATTGGGTTGAACTTAATCCAATCCATTTTGAAATTCCTTCTCCATTTTACTCAAGATGGTGGTTTTCAGCCTCAATTGTTGCATTTATTGCCCTCATCATTATTTTAATCATTAAAAGAAGAAACCAGATTAAAACCAAAAGACTAGAAACAGAAAAGCTTATAGAAACCCTTAGAATGAATGCCCTAACATCGCAGATGAATCCACATTTTCTTTACAACGCATTAAATACCATCCAGGGTTTGCTAACGGGTGACACTAAACAAGTTTTTATTTACGTGAGTGACCTAGCAAGATTCTTCCGATTAATGCTAAATAACTCTTCCGAAATGTTCATTCCAATTCATCGTGAAATACAATTGAACGAAATTTTTTCTGAAATTGAATCTGTTAGACAACATAAAAAAGTTGAATTAGTCATACAATATGATAAAAATGAATTAGGGGACTTCCTAATCCCAAGTATGGTATTACAGCCTTTTGTTGAAAATGCCTTGTGGCATGCGTTTACGAAAGAAATTCAACATCCAAAAATCAAGATTTTTGTATCAGAATTGGATGACTTTACCCTAAAAATTGAAATTACTGATAATGGGGTCGGTATCTTAAACACAAAAAATAAGACAAAATTTCATCAATCCAAAGGAGTTTCAATTGTAGAAAATAGATTGAAAATATTTAATTCAGATAATCCCTCAATATCAAAAAATATTATCTTAACCGACCGAACTGAAATTGACCCGAACACAACAGGAACTAAAGTTGAAGTTTACCTAACAAAACATGAAGAATATGAGTTTCAAAGCCTTGATCATTGACGATGATGCCAACGGTATTCAGGCAATTAAAAATATTATCAAACAGTTCGACTTTCCCGCTGAAATTATTGGAAGTGCACAAACGCTGGAAGAAGGTGTTTCTCTCTTGAAAAAACATCAGCCAGATTTGTTATTTCTAGATATTGAGATGAAAAATGAGTCAGGATTTGACCTATTAGAACTATGGGAGCCAGGAAATACTAAAGTTGTTTTTTGCACTGGGTATGATCAATATGCCATAAAAGCCTTGAAAAAAGGAGCCTATGACTATATTTTAAAACCTTTAGACTATAAAGAGTTCATAGCTCTTTTCAAGAAGTTGGAAGAGGAACAGTCTGGAAATAAATTCGGAGATTCTTCTAAAAATAATGGTGAGAAAAACAAACTAACTATTAAAAGTCCTGGCGGAGTCCATATCATCGATTTTT
>JAGQYP010000078.1 GCA_020436025.1 Crocinitomicaceae bacterium | reverse complement strand
GAAAGCTAGCTTTCAAGGTAATAAACTATTACTTAACTTTATCCCTTAACTGGTAAACATTATGTTGACTTTATACAGGTGCTACATAAACTAAAATCATATCTACCGATTATTTAATATCTTTAAAGTAATGAAACCTGTCAATTAGTCTATAAACAAACCTTTTAATGAGCATATTCACTTACCATTTAGTCAAAATTTCTTTTTATGATGCACTAAAAAGATTAATCTCCAATCCTATTTCAAATGAAACCAAAGGACTGATTCATGCTGAATTTATGACTGCTATGACCTTAGGTTCTCCCATCTTCTCACCTTCAAGGATTTTAATTGGACAAGTTGCCGTTTTCATGCAGTGGGAGAACGAAGCAGCTCTTGATGAATACTTGCTGAATGATAAGTTTGGGCGAGAATTAGAAAAAGGTTGGCATTTACGCCTTTCCTTCATTCGTGAATGGGGAGAATTCAGTGGTTTCAAAATTCCAACAGAAAAGGCTGAATTAGAATCTCCTAATTCTCCAGTTGTAGCTGTAACTATAGCCAGAATGAAACCCCTTGCGGTTCCAAGATTTATACACTGGGGTCGACCTGTTGAGAAGTTGGTGAGAGACCATCCAGGAACTACTCTATCCTTAGCCTCAATTAAATTCCCAAATACGGTTTCCACTTTTTCAATTTGGAAATCAGAAAAAGAAATGACCGATATGGTCCGAGGCCATAGTAAAGTTGAAAGACCAAAAAGACACGCAGATGCAATGAAAGAAAGAGAGAGAAAGAACTTTCATTATGAATTCACCACATTAAGATTTAAACCAATCGGAGAATTTGGAAGTTGGAAAGGACGAACAGACTATATTCCGAAATCTAATTAATACGATAGCATGGGCATTGCTAAAGGAAAACAAAGTCTTCAAGATAGAGTAACTCAACAATGGGTTATCCTAACTGGGAAAAAAATAAATACAGAAGACTTTTCTTGGCTATTGGGTCCGTTTGGAGAAACAGATGGAATTGGGGATAGATTTATACAAGATTTGGCTAAAAAAGAAGGGCTGAGAATTGATACTGTAGAGATAAACAAAGGATTAATTCAATCAATAAATCAGTTGAACCTCAGAAAAGAAGAACTGTCTATTTTACCTCTAAGCATCGTAGATTTTTATGAAAACACATCAAACTATCATCTTGAATTAAGAGTTAAATGGAATCCCTTTTTCAAAATTTTCGGAGTACTACTTAGACTGATTTTCAGCAAAAGGATACAACAACTCAATGTCCCACTTCAAAACAGTAAGGATTCTGATGAATTAACAAATCAGATTATCCACCTTAAAGACAAAAAAACAGATGAAGTTAAAAGAACAATTTGGTTAAGAAAGATAAAATCGACAGCGCAAGTGGTTTACTCTGGAGTATATGAAACTTGTATTCTCCCATCTGGCCAAGCTTGCGTTAAAGCTATTTTTCCTCTACCAAATGGAAGTGCAACGGTCATATTAACTCCAAAAGTGACTGATAAAGGGCATTTAATATTAGAATCCTCTGGAAAGGAAATTGGAGATAGTGGATTTTATTTTTTACTCAGTGATTCAAATGACCAATTATGGGCTAAGTTCATAAAATCTTTTAAGGACACTTTGATTTTGAAAGAAGTCAATGACGGAATTTTGGCCACTCAAAAGTTAACCATATGGGGATTGAGATTAGTCGAGTTTGAATATAAAATTAATAAGAAATGAAAAACCCAATCTACGTCATACTAACCCTCTCAATCCTCTTATTTGGTTGTGATTATGAATTATCGAAAATTGATGATGAATTAGATTTCAAATATGGATATATTAATGATAGCCGAAGCAAAAACATTTACTTCTCGGAACAAGGTATTTTTCATGGGAGAGTAATCGAAGTTTACTGGAATGATGAATATATTATTGCATTGGTTGAATTAACGGATTCTAATTCTATTGATTATTATTTCATTAATAAATCAAAGTACTCTGAAGACCCAAATCAAATAGAAAGTAGGGGCATTGGAGGACCATACAAAAAGAATCAACTTGAAACCGAGTTCGGGAAATTTCAATACTGGAATCATTTAAATTAAAATACAAGAAATGAAAACCCCAATCTACATCATCACCTCTTGCTCAATCCTCTTGCTGTTGCTGTTCAGTTGCAATACTTCTGAATCTGGAAAGGAAGGTTCTGAGGAGAAGGAAAACCAGGCAACTATAGAAGAATCAGATTCCTTGGGTTTAACTCTTGACTGTATGGAAGTTTCAATTGATTCAATGGACATACCAAATAACAAGAAAGTTGAGCTAAAAAAAGACATTGATTTAGTGAAAGAGGTCAATTCCAATTTAAAGGAAAGAGACAGTATGATTTTAGAAGTATTGAAGGAGAAATGAAAAATGAAATTTATCTAAACCCTAACCAACTTGGATGAAAAAATTATTAGAATTCATAGATAAACTAATTGTAAAAGAAGGAAGAGTAGCAATAATTGGTTACGATAAAAAATCAATTAGAGACAACAAAGTAGCGATATTTGTCTTCGCCATGATTCCAATTGCAATTTTATTGCTTGCTACCTACGAAACAGATTGGAAAAGAATAGATTATAAACTAAGTCTAATCATGTCTCCAATGATTATTTTTCCTTTGTTTTTTAGAAGAGCCATCATACTGCGCCTGAAACAAGAGGCGGATAGAGAAAAATATCTGGTAGAAAGTGACACCACTACTGCTGTGATTACGAGTCAATACAAAGGGAAATACCACTATATATTTTATGAATACATCATAGATGGAAAGAAATATCGAACAAATTATCTTGAAAGTATTCCAGATTCATGTCAAGACAACTTTGTTGACATGGAAATTGAAATCAAGTATTCAAAAGATAATCCTATTGTAAGTGAGCCAACCTCTAAATATTGGGAGATATAATGAAAAACCTAATCATCATATCAATAATACTTTCTGGACTTTGTGGCTGCATTGGAGGTTGTGGAGGAGTTAAAATTCGTGAAAGTTGCTTTATTTTAGAAAGGAACACTTTTAGTTTTTCAATCCGCCAGGAATTTGATGAATCTTTATTCTACATTTTTAAAGTGGACACATTATCAGATTCCAAAATAAAACTGCAGAAACAAAAATATAAGCTTGAATATTCTGATAATGAGGCTAAGGAATGGATTAGAGTGGAGCTATACAAGAACATAGATTTTCAAAAAAAATATATGGTAGTTTATGGAAAAGACAGTATAATACTGGGTAATTTCAAACTTGATTTAGTCCCCCAATACACAATGTTTGAAGCAGGCTATGGTTGTGATATTGTAGAGTCTACTTTTGAAGATAAATTGTACAATCGAAAATCAAACGGCTATGACTTAAAAGTTTCTATTTATAGGAACCATTATGAATACAAGGATTCCGTAAATAACATAAAATGACGGCAAAAAAGTTAAAATTTTCCTATCTCATTGTAGCCTTCACCCTAATTTTAGAAGGCTATTTTGTTCTCAATGGACAACTTTCATTTGGGACAGGATTGGGTGATTTAGGAATGCTTTTTATGTTACTTATCACAATTGTATTTTGGGGGATTTTAGTTTTGGTAAAGAATCCATACAAAGAAATCCAGGCCAGAAAATATAGAATTGGGATGTTTGTTGGAATACTTCTTACACTTCTTTATTTTGTATTGCAATTAGATTTTTTATTCGGTGGTTCACATCCTGGAATTCCAATTTGGTAGTGCGAATTTCCATATCTTTGTAAAAAACCCAATCTATGACCTTCAAAAAAAACAATGATGAACTTGTAATATGGAATATCCCATCCCTTTTATTTTTCCTCATTTTTTTCCCCTTAGTTGACATTGTACTCTATTTTACTGGATTATCATGGATATTTATTCTCTGCAGTAATTTAATTGTTTTTCTTCCATTTATTTTTTCACTTTGGAAAGTAACTACGATTAACTCAAAAGGAATATTAGTTAGACGGCTTTTCACAAAACAAACTTTTACATTCAATGATGTAGACATCTATTTTCACAAGCCTGTTGGGATTCGAAATTTAGGAATAGAGTTGGTTTTAATAAAACGAAACAAGAAAATAAACAAGAATATTGGAATAAAATCTTGGATGAAAGATGAGGACATAGATTATCTCTTACGGTATTTATTAAGACTGGAGAAATACCAGATTATATTCAACAGAGATTTTGCCCAATATTTAAAAGATTGTGGAGTCGATATTCCAAAAAATGTCAAAGTATTAAAATGAAAAACCTAATCATATTTGGATTTATATCAATTCTTTTTACTTCATGCAAACAGAGTATGCAGGAGCAATGCAAAGTAGCTTTTCACAATAAGTTTAAAGAAAGCACCATTCCAGAAATAAAATGGATGAGTGAGCCAGGTCCTTTAAAAGAGATTAAATTAGAAATTGGGAAATATGGGGATAAAACAGAGTATGTTGTATTGATAAAATACAATTTAGATGGTCGAAGAATGATGGAGCAATGTTACTTTGATGAAAATGAGAATCTGCTTAACCCAGACCTTGAATTAGACTTGCCTTAATAATCCCTAACTTCAAACCATAATCAACTTTAATGTCGATGACTATCCAAGAAAAACAAAAAATAATTCAAGCAAGGCTTAAATCGACTTCTGAAATCCTCTCAAAATATGGATTTTATCAACCAGATATTTCAACCGAATATTTTGACCCTCTACAACAAGAACATCTTAAAGTAAAATGGACAAGCAATAACAGAGAATTTAATTTGTCATTTGGTGAAAAAGACATTCATGGCAATGTTAAGAATTTAGTTTCATTATCATTGATAAGGCTTCCTTATTCGGACCAAAAGGATTTCATCGGCTTAAATATTCTTTTAGAGAAAATGAATCTGGAGCTAAAAGACCAAATAAATGAAGTCCCACACGGATTCGAAAAGTCAACTGATTTCTATTTTAAAAGGTTGGAAGAATTAATTTCTACGAGTCTTAAAAACTATTTTAAAGGTAAGTCCTGGGATACAAACTGCTGGCCAGATTGGCATCAGTAAAACAAAAAAGGGTTCCAGAAAACTCTGATTTAGTATTCCTTTGAATTATACCTGTAAATATCGACATCAGTAACAGTTCCTGTTTCATATAAAAAAGCAATCACTTCACTACTGTGCCCTAAAGCGGGAGTTGATTCTTCTTCATTTGTATCAACATAGAGGACAATCTCAAGTACAGAATTTAGTTGATATTTACTTTTTAATTCTGAGATAATTTTAGCCTTACTTTTAAGCTTGGACACAACTTCTTCCACCATTTTTTCAATAAATATCTTTTCTTTTGAATCTGATGATTTAAGCTTCCAATAGCTCTGTTTTAATTCCTTGATGTATTTTCCCTGTTCTCCTTTTTGTCCAATTTCGGAGGGTTGGATTCCCAGAGTTTCAGTTATTAAATCTGGATTGAAGTCTCCAGAAAATTTGAAATAGGCATATGAATTTGGTTCTGTCATGAAATAAAGATAGGAAAAACAAAAATAGGGGTTCAGAAAACTCTGAAATTAGAATTCGTTATATTTGATATAATGAAACACTTAGCCAAACCTGCATATTTCTGCCAATAAACCTTTATATAAATTCAAATCAATAATTTAAAACAATTAAAAATGACAAGAAAAACCCTTTTTTACCTATTTGTATTTGGAGCTTTCACTCTAACTACTACCAATTCTTTCGGGCAAAACAAAAAAGACATCCTGGAAAAAACTACTGTCGCATCGAATTCAATCCCTGCAGATTTTGACTTTAATGAAACACTTGTAGTTGCTCTAAGAGGTTTTAACTTTTATGACAAGTCCATTAAGAAAATCACAGAAAAGAACTTCGGTGGGAAGGTTGTTTATGCAGCACCTGCTGAACTTAAAAAATTAACTGATGAACATCGTTACGTTCTATCGTTTGAAATTAAACGATACACCAAAGATTATGTAGGACCCGATGCAAACGGAAAGCAATATGATTTGGACTACTATATCTACTCCATTACAGACACAAAGACTGGTAAAATCTACACCCAAGGAATGACACATTTTAACTGGGACAGACTATACGAAGGTTATATGGTAAACCTTGAAGCAGAAAGACTAAAGAAATAAAACTGCTAATCAAATTGTAGTTTGAGTTTGGAGTTTGAGTGAACAGTGTCACTTACTGTTCACTCACTCTATCCACTCAAACTGTAATCTACACTCTACTTCTTGCTCAAATTCTTAATCATTGCAAATAGAATTCTGGAAAGTTCGTCTGCTTCATTATAAAACTTCCTAAACTCTACTTCAGAAATCTCTTTTTCATCATGTAGCACATCCAGAATTGAAACACATTCAATCAAAGAACTTCTGGAAACAACAAAGAAATTGCGCTTGTCTGGATTGGTAAACCGACCCGTACTTTCTGCAATATTCAAAACGATGCTAAATGAAGCTCTTCTTAGCTGGTAATTCGTTGTCCTATCTAAAGAACCTTCTTTTATAAACTTTCTGATTTTGGAATTGAATTCCTTCGCCTTAGTATAGACGATTAACTTTTCAAAGTCGAACATTTTGGTTATGATTTTGGTGGTTTGTAATCAATCACTGTTCACTCACTCTATCCACTCACACTCACTTTCGAGTTTGAGTTTGAAGTTTGAGTGAACAGTGTAAAAAAAAGACAGAGATGAGATGTTTTGTGTTCACTCACACTCCACACTCACTCTGTCTTCGTACTCGAGGCGGGACTTGAACCCGCACGGGCATAATGCCCACAGGATTTTAAGTCCGGCGTGTCTACCAATTCCACCACTCGAGCATTTGCTGGTTAGTCGCAACCTCCCAGCTACTCAACCGAATTGTTGAGCGTACAAAAACTATATCGCTATAGTCTTCGTGGTTTGGCTTCTTTTCTGAGCGGGCGATGAGATTCGAACTCACGACCCTAACCTTGGCAAGGTTATGCTCTACCCCTGAGCTACGCCCGCTTTTTGTTCCCACATTTATTATAAGCGAGATCCATTTATTTTAAAACGCTTTCACTCTAATATCTTAAAGAACTTCCCCTTTTCGGGGCGACAAATATAATTCATTTTTTGAAATTCCTAAAGTTTCCTGAACAGCATTTCATTTTTTTTATTTAATTTCCTGAAAAACTATTACTTATGAAAAAGTCAATTCTCATTTTATCTGTATTTTCTCTGGCTCTTATAACACTTTCATGTAAAGGAAAATGCAGAGAATGTACAATATCTACGGTTCAATCTTATCAAGGAGTTAATCAAACTACCAATACAACCAATGAATATTGTGGCGACGATTACGATAATGCTCCTGCAGAAGGTACTTATGTTAATAATGTGGGGGGCGGAGTAACACAAACGGTCACAACTACTTGTACAGATAAATAAGTCTTTCATAGCCCATTTTTAGAGTTATTTAGATAACAATTGACATTTTTCATGTCTGGTTTATTGATTTGATTTATCCTATCAATTTACTAGGTATTGAATAGTTTTTTTCTATATTTAGAATCGAATCATCATACTACTAACTTGTGATCAAAACTAAAGAAACTGAAGTCGCGACCATCCAACTCATTGAAGGCCAAATTGTTAAAATCACTTTCAAAAACCGAGTTGATCTTACGCCGGAACACACGCTTATGTTAAGACAAATTGCCTTGGACTGGACCCAAGGTCGAGGCTATTGTACTTTTATTGTTCCCGGTGAATTTGTTACCTACTCGAGCGAAATTAAGGATGTAATGGCCAAACATGAGCATAGTAAAGATCGTATTGCAGTGGCGGTGTACCAATCCAATTTGGCTATCAAACTAATTGTAGATCTTTTCTGGAACATCACTAAAAAAAAGGACCCCACAAGAATGTTTAGAAATGAAAATGATGCCTTACAATGGCTTCGAAAATGCAGAGATCAACACAATACATCCAACCAACATCAAAAGCTAAGATCTTGACGCACTTGCCCTTCTAATCCTATTTCTTGCATATCTTTCATTCTTTCCGTATATTGGTCGACCAAAAGCTGTGCTTTATCGAAACAATTAAGACCTCTATAGCAGAATTAACCCTATTGGACGATAAAATAATCCATTGTTTTGTCGAGGATAATGCTGAATTTGACTTAGATCAAATGATCGAAATCCGGGAAGGGAACCATGCTTTGGCTCGAGGAGAAGATTATTGTGTGCTTCTTGAAGCTGGCTCCTTTACAGACTTTTCCAAAAAAGCAAAAGAAGCAAGTGCGTCCAATGAACATTCCACCGGAAGGATTGCCTTGGCAATTATCTCGAATAATCTCGCCATGAAGATTCTTACAGATATTTACTTGAGAATCAACAAACCTGTTTCACCTACCAAGGCTTTCAAAAGTAAATTGGAGGCATTAGAATGGCTCAAGGGAAAAAGAGATTTGCATTACCTTCAAAAAAATAGTTCTGTAAAAAGAAACGCCTCCTGATTTTTTCCTTTGTTTCCCTCTTTTAATTTCGCAACTTTGCAAAAATTTTCAGCAAAATGGCACAAGAACTTTCAGGTAAACAAAAAAAGATCATCGAATTACTTACCATGCTTAATTCCAAGGATGAAAAAGAAAGCATCCATGCAGTTTCCAGGCTAAAAGTTCATGGGGATGAATCTGTTTTAGAACCTCTTCTTGACAAATTCATGGCCACCAAAAGCGACGAATTAAAAAATGAAATTCTGATCTTCTTTTCCGAATTGAAATCGACCAAAGCTCCTGCTGTCATCATGCCGCTACTCAAAAAAAATAAATTCAAAGATGCACAAGCCCTGATCCTCAATACCATGTGGAATTCCGGTCTCGACTACTCCCAAAACATCACAGACCTCTGCGAAATAGCCATTGACGGAGACTTCATGGTCACCTTCGAATGCTTCACCATCCTAGACAATATCAACGACGGCGACTTCCTGGAAACCGACATCAACGACGCCAACATCATCCTCAAAGAATACTTCTCCGCCAACCAAGAAGACAGCCAGAAAAATGCCATCCTACAAGACATGCTGTCGATAGTTACGGCGATAAATACGTCTCTTTAGTGTAGAGTTTTTCGAGTGTAGAGTTATTCGAATAAGTAATGTTTGATTTTATGTTTCTCTAGGACGATTTTTTTCTTGATGTATTAATTGAGGCTACCATGATGGAGAGAATTTCATTTGCTTCCTTCCAATAGGGTTGAGTCATTTCGGTTAATTCAGAATCAATTTCACAGATTAATTCAAGGAAAAACATACACTCATCGCATTCTTCTTCAACTATTTTTAATTTGTTGACAAAGTCTCTTGGCGATTTCGCTCTACACGCCGCTCTATAATTAGCCCCAACCGAACCTGAAGCTCTTACTAATTGATTGTAACAAGGGTAAAACACCTTTCTTTCTGGTAACTTCTCTGTTAATAAGGCAATCGAAGCAGAAAACGCAATGGTACGCTTCTTTAAGTGATCAAAACTCATGATTATGATTTAAATGGTTAATTCCATCAAACATAGTCAAATCAAAGAAATCTAAAAATAATTTGAACAAAAAAAACACTCGAAAAACTCGACATTCGAATAATTCTACACTCGAATAACTCTACACTCAAAAAAGTCCATTAATCTCCGCATCAATATCTCGGATGATTTTCCCTAGATCTTCTGCGTTTTCGTGGAAATT
>JAGQYP010000077.1 GCA_020436025.1 Crocinitomicaceae bacterium | reverse complement strand
ATTGAACAGCTTGAAAATCTTAAGGATATTAACGCTTCTATAGTAAATAACAACTTTTACAATATCTCAGAAAACGGAATTAACAAATTAAAACAGTTTTTTAATAAAGAAAAAAAACAAGATTTACCTACTACTGAGAACATTGTTAATGATTTATTGGACTTGGCTTCAACACACCCGCTTATCACAAAAATTTCAAGGGCTTCTGTATATGTGGCGTTAGATGGTAATAACCCAATTGCATCTGCAAAATCACTTGGTGCTAGTAGATGGTCTGATGTTAACATAATACTTGAACCAAGTGTTGCTCTACCTTATTTATGTTCGCTTTTGTATGCAGGAAATAACAATCGATTCTTTAAAACAACTGTTAAAAGTGTTAACCAAGCAAAAGAACTGGATAGCTTATTATATATGCCGTATTATTATTTTAATGAGTGTGCAGGGCATTTACTTACTGCAAGGAAATACATCGGTTTCGAAGATCAAAATAAGGAACTCGAATTCTCGAATAATGCCTTTATTTCAAATTATTTTCATTTAAAAAATAAGGGAGAGAAAGTACCCAATACTGTTTCGGAATACCTTTCAACGTTTAGTACAGCTGTCAAAACTGAAAGAAGCGATGTGAAAAGTTGGGTTAGAAGTATAATGACAGATTTACAATCAATATTTACTTCGAATGGAATTGAATTTATTGATACTCCACATTTTGAAGAGGAAGATTTGCAGGAAATCAAATATCACTACAACGATATTTTAGAGGAAGCCCGAATAAAAAAGAAAATACATTTGTTCAATAATGATATATATACTTTAAAAGCAACTAATGAACGAATAGTAAAAAACGGTGAAATATGGGTGATATTGACAAATGACCGATCTCTTGTAAACTTCTCGAAAATCGAATATTTTAAGGGATGGATAGCGAATCCTTACAAGTTTCTCCAAATTACAGAGCTTTCTAAACCAATGTCTGAGTCAAAATTAGTTTCTTTAGTACACTCTGTTGCAACTTTTAGTGACAGAACGCTTTCCTTAGGAGCAAGAATTATGGATCGATTGATAAATTTAACTTCAACAAATATTCAAAATTATGAACTTAAACTGGAGATTGAACGATTTAAACAAGAAACAATAGAATCAATAAATCTGGAAGATTCAAATATCTTCGACATTATTGACTCAAAAACTGATGAGTTTATCGTTAAACATGGATTGAACAATGATGATAAAGAAAAAGATGACGAAATCAATGATGACGCAGTTGATTTAAACATCTAGGTCACTTCCTATAACAGCAAACAAGCGCAAGCAGCCAACGTTCACACGTGTTAGCCGCCTGCGCCTGTTTGAAAACCGTTATGACTAATTAAATAAAACAAATGGGAATACCAAGATATGACGAAATACAACTTCCAGCATTGGAAGTATTAAAAGATAAAAAGCCGAGAAAAAGAATAGAAGTTGAAAAACCTCTTGTAGACTATTTCCAATTAACGGATGAAGAAACCAGTCAAATGTACGACTCTGGTAATGGTCCAGTTTTCACAGACAGAGTTCAATGGGCATTAAGTTATTTAAACATGGCCGGACTTGTTCAAAAACCCAAAAGAGGGATTTATGAAATAAGTGAAGATGGTCTAAAGGTTTTAGCTAATCCCAAATCTCTAAACCAGGTAATGGAATCAAGATTGGCTGAAAGAGACTCAAAGAAAAAGAAAGAGAAAAATGCGACTACCACTATTTCTTCTTCCGAAAATGATTTGACACCTGAAGAAAATTTATACAATTCATATGAAGGAATACGTAAAACAATATATCGTGAAATACTTGACACAATATTATCCAAAAGCCCTAGAGAATTTGAGAAATTAGTTGTGCATGTTCTTCAAAAAATGGGTTATGGAGGAGAAGTTAAAAACTCCGGTCAAGTAACACAGTATTCAAATGATGGAGGAATTGATGGTATTATAAAGGAAGATGTTTTAGGATTTGGAAGAATTCATATTCAAGCAAAACGTTACAGTTTAGACAATAATGTGCCACGTGAAGATATTCAAAAATTTGTTGGTGCATTAGCAGTAGCCCAAAGCGATAAAGGTGTGTTCATTACCACATCAGATTTTACTAAAGGTGCATATCAGTATACAGAAAGTTTAAATTCTTCAACAAAGATTGTTTTAATTAACGGCATTGAGCTCGCAAAATATATCTACGACTATAGTATCGGAATGCAAACTGAGAAAGTAATTGAACTTAAAAAATTAGATAGTGATTATTGGGATGAAATGACGGATGACGAAAAAAAATAACTATCCTACATAATAATCTATACCTTATAACTATTAACAATAAAGAAACTAGATGCATAGAAAAGATACCATCGTCGATGACATTGATTTAGGATTTTGCGAAGATTGTGGGACTGAAATAAGTTCCAACTTTAAAAGATGTTTTTCTTGTCATCAAAAGAGCATTGGGAAAAATAACTTTAAGCATAAAGAATCAGAGGGAGAAGAATATATAGCTCAATATCTGGATTTAATTGGACTTCAATATAATAAACAAGTAGAAATTCATAATTTGAAATATGATGAGAAGCAATTTAGAGTTGCTGATTTCAAAATTCCAAGTTTGAGTTTATACATTGAGTATGATGGCTACTGGCATTTAGATAAGGATAAAGACATGGATAAAAAAGAGATTTATGATAAAAATAACATTCCATGTGTCTATTTGTACCCAGAAAATTTAGGTGCATTAGAGTTCTTTCTAGATAAACGTATTCAAAAAACATTGAAATACTATAATAGACATAAAGAATTAAATAGATATTTCTGGTTTAAATTTAGAAAAGGTGAGATTGAAAGATTGCTGTTTATTTCTTTTTTCTTGTTCTTATCAATATTAGGATTTTCAGATCCACAAACAAATTCATTAGTGTTTCAGGTTTTAATGTATTCAGGAGTGGCATATCAGACATGGAGGTTAATTACAGCTTATCGTAAAATTTTCATTCATAATAAATACCCTCTTCCTGTTAAATAACATTGAATGTGAAAATTACTATTTCTGATATTTTTCGATCTTTTTTAGATGGATAGACTGTATCAATTCATTCCCCTAATTCTCCACCGCAGAATCCTCAACAACCTCCAAAACCCCAACTTCCAAAACCTTCTCCACCACCTTCTTCGACTCCAACAAAACAGTCCAATTCATTCCCACACGGTACTCCCAAACCAAAGTATCCCCAAATTTCACTCGGGCAAATTGATCGTGGAGGGTGTCAAAAGCTACCATTTTTTCTTCTCCAAACTGGCGGTAAATTTCTCCGAAAAAGAGATCATGTATTTTGGTTGCAGGTAAGGTGTCGTAACGGGTAGCATAGATTTTTACGGTGTCCTGCTCGTCGTAAACCAATGCTTCTTGTCTTAAAATATTCCCGATCGGACTCGAAATCGTATTCGCTCCCAGGTCTTTTACTTCTTTGAATTCCGTGCGGATTTCAAAAGTACCCGCGAGCAAATTGTTCAGCTTAATTTCTGGTTTTTGCTCGGAGGTTTTTTCTTCTTTTTTAGCCTCTCCCGACGAACAAGAAGCTGTAAAAAGGAGTCCGCAAACAACCCCTAAGACCATGAATACGTTTGATTTCTTAAGTTCCATAAGATGAAAATACTCATTTTAGGTACGTATTCTTATATTTGCCCTTTAATTTTTTACTATGCATACAGCCGAGAGAGTTTCGCACAAAGATTTATCCGATAATTACGTTTACCAAAGAAGTATTCTGGCCTATGTGGAGGCTGCCAAATTGGTTTCTGGTCAGGTTTTAGAGATCGGAACCGGAATGGGCTACGGAATCGATACCATCGCTCCAAAATGCGAAAAGTTTTTTTCCATCGATAAATTTGAAGTGGATTTGTCTCATGTAAAGGATGTACCTAATTTCGAGTTCAAGCAAATGAGTGTGCCGCCTTTAACTGGTTTTGCAGACAATACTTTCGACTTCGTAGTGACTTTCCAGGTAATCGAACACATCAAAAACGATGAGCTTTTTGTGAAAGAAATTCACCGTGTGTTGAAGCCAGGAGGGAAGATGATTGTGACCACTCCAAATATCAAAACTTCCATCACAAGAAATCCTTGGCATATTAGAGAATACACGGTAGAAGAATTGAAAACTTTATTAGGGAAATCCTTCAAATCCGTAACAGCCAATGGGGTTTTTGGAAACGAAAAAATCATGGACTACTACGAGAAGAACAAAGCTTCCGTAAAGAAAATTACGCGTTTTGATATCTTCAATTTGCAGTACAATTTGCCAAGATGGTGTCTGCAAATGCCTTACGATATGCTAAACAGAATGAATCGTAGAAAATTATTGAAGAATAATAACTCCTTGGTATCGGATATTAAAATGGAAGACTATTTTGTAGCTGAAGCCAATGAGAAATGCTTCGATCTGTTTTATATTGCTGAAAAATAAGAAAGATGAATATTGTTCTCTCGGATAACGGAAATCACGCCAAGTTTTGCCCACTTACTTTAACCAAGCCAGTGGGGGAGTTGCGCATGGGGATTCTGAAAATCTCAGAGAAATACCAAAAAAGATTGTTTAAAGAAGGCATCGAAGCTCAGATTTATTTTGAGACGGAAGATTACCTTCAAACCAAATTCCCTAAATGTACTGCCAGTAGTTTTATTTGGATCAATGCACAGGTATTGCCAGATAAAATTCTGATTCAGGAAATTCTGGAGATGATCGAAGGGGAACAATTAATGAAAGACGGCTTATTGATCGCTTACCATTCCAGAAAAGACGGTTTGCAGAAAGAGAGTCAGTCCATACCGATCGTGATCAAAGAACGTTGGGATTTGTACCAGCAAAATGATCATGCTTTAAATGAAGATTACAATTTCCTCACACACGGACGTTTGTCTCAGAAGATCTCGGGAACCAATCAAATTTTGGGCGATCGTGTATTTCTGGAGCAAGGAGCCAAAGTGGAATGTTCCATTTTAAATTCCCTTTCTGGACCCATTTATTTGGATGAAGATTCGGAAATCATGGAAGGTTCTGTGGTGCGTGGTGGTTTGGCTTTGGGAAAACATGCGGCCTTAAAATTAGGAACGAAAATATACGGACCTACGACCATCGGAGATTATTCCAAGGTGGGGGGAGAAGTGAACAATTGCATTTTTCAGTCTTTTTCCAATAAAGGGCACGACGGCTTTTTGGGAAATAGTCTGATCGGAGAATGGTGCAATCTCGGAGCCGATACCAATACGTCCAACCTGAAAAACAATTACGGGGCGGTCAAAACCTACTCTTACGAAACGGGCAAACTCGAGCAAACGAATGTTACTTTCATGGGACTCGCCATGGGAGATCATTCCAAATGTGGGATCAACACCATGTTCAATACCGCTACCACGGTCGGAGTAAGCGCTAACGTTTTTGACGGAGGTTTTCCACCGAAATTCATCGAGTCTTTTGCCTGGGGTGCAGAGGCCGTTTTTGATTTCGACAAAGCCATGGAAGTGGCCGAAAGAGTCTACGAAAGAAGAAATCAGGAATTGACCCCAACTGACATCGCTATTCTGCGTCATATATTTGACAATCGGACAAAATAACCGACTTTCTCACTTGGCACATAAGTTGGATTAATTGGATAAGAAACGAAGGAAAAACTGCAATGTTTCTGCTTTTCAATCGTTTCACAATTTAGAACACAAACAAAGCGCAGGTACAAACTGACAAATTGACGTACAAACATGAACGATATATACGACGATAAAGGTTTTTCATTTCAGGATATGGTCAACGAAGACACGGAATTTATTCCACTCATTACAAGTGATGAGGATGATGTCATCGATCTCACCAAAATTCCGGAAGAATTACCCATTTTACCAATCAGAAATAATGTTTTGTTTCCGGGAGTAGTGATTCCGATTACGGTTTCCAGAGACAAATCCATCAAATTAATCCAGGAAGCTTACGATTCATCAAAGATTGTGGGAGTAGTTGCACAATCCAACCAAGAAGCGGAAGATCCGGGAAAAGAAGACATTCACAAGATTGGTACACTTGGTATCTTACTGAAAGTTTTGAAAATGCCTGATGGTTCGACAACAGCTATTATTCAAGGGAAACAAAGATTCGAGATCAACGAAATTTCACAAGATAAACCTTATTTCAGAGCCAAAGTTTCTTTAATGGAGGAAGTGAAACCCATGAAGAAATCAGACAAGCAAAAAGCCTTGTTTGAGTCGCTGAAAGAGTTGTCTTTAAAGATCATTACCGAATCGCCAAATATCCCAACAGAAGCCTCCATGGCCATTCGAAATATTGAGTCGCCCGCCTTTTTGGTGAACTTCATTTGCTCGAACATGAACGCCACTCCGGAGTTGAAACAATCGCTTTTGGAAGAAGTGAGTCTGATTACCAGAGCCGAAAGAGTGATGGAGCATTTGTACCAAGAATTGCAGATGTTGGAGATGAAAAACGAGATTCAGGACAAAGTGAAAAAAGACCTGGATCAGCAACAAAGAGAATTCTTCTTGCACCAGCAAATCAGAACCATACAGGATGAGTTAGGGGAGAACCCACTGGAGCAGGAAATCGAAGAATTGCAGAAAAAAGCCGCTAAAAAGAAGTGGAGCAAACATGCCGAAAAACACTTCAGAAAGGAATTGGACAAACTGCAAAGAATTAGTCCGCATTCAGGAGAATATTCGGTCCAACTAAATTACCTCGACTTGTTCGTAGAATTGCCTTGGGACGAGTACACCAAAGACAAATTCGACCTAAAAAGAGCGAAGAAAATCTTGGACAGAGACCATTACGGGCTAGAAAAAGTAAAAGAAAGAATCTTAGAATATTTAGCTGTTTTAAAGCTGAAAGGCGACATGAAATCACCAATTTTGTGTCTGTACGGACCTCCAGGTGTAGGGAAAACCTCCTTAGGAAAATCCATTGCAGAAGCCGTTGGGAGAAAATACGTGAGAATGTCTTTGGGAGGTGTTCGAGACGAGTCGGAGATTCGTGGACATAGAAAAACTTACATCGGTGCCATGCCGGGGAGAGTGATTCAAAACATCAAAAAAGCAGGTTCTTCCAATCCGGTTTTCATTTTGGATGAGGTCGATAAAATTGGTCGTGATCACCAGGGAGATCCATCTTCTGCTTTGTTGGAAGTCTTGGACCCAGAACAAAACGATACCTTCTACGACAATTATGTAGAAGTCGATTACGATTTGTCAAAGGTGATGTTTATTGCCACAGCCAACAGCCTTGGAACCATTCAGCCAGCTTTGAGAGATCGTATGGAGATCATCGAAGTGACAGGGTATACTTTGGAGGAAAAGATTGAAATCGCCAAAAGACATTTGTTCCCAAAACAATTGAAAGAACACGGATTGAAAAAGGATCAGGTGAAAATGGGAACCAAGGTTTTCGAAGCCATCATCAACGATTATACATTTGAATCTGGGGTGCGTGGTTTAGATAAACTGATTGCCAAAGTAGTTCGATACCGAGCCAAGCAGATCGCCATGGAAGAAAAATACAAAGTGGAGATCAGCAGAGAAGATTTGAACAAGATTTTAGGTCCATCTTCAGAAAGAGAAATGTATGCCGGCAACGACGTTCCGGGGATTGTAACTGGTTTAGCCTGGACGCAAAATGGGGGTGACATTCTGTTTATTGAAACGAGTTTGACCAATGGAAAAGGACGATTGAGTCTGACCGGGAACCTCGGAGACGTCATGAAAGAATCCGCGACCATTGCCTTGGAATACTTGAAATCACACCCACAAGTTTTGGGCATGCAACAAGAAGATTTGGATTCCAAAAACGTCCACATTCACGTACCCGAGGGAGCCACTCCAAAAGATGGTCCGAGTGCAGGAATCACCATTTTAACAGCCTTGGCATCCATCTTAACCAACAGAAAAGTGAAGAAATACATCGCCATGACAGGGGAGATCACTTTAAGAGGGAAAGTATTACCGGTGGGTGGAATCAAAGAGAAGATCTTGGCAGCTAAGAGAGCTGGAATTAAGGAAATCATCCTTTGTGAGAAAAATGAAAAAGACGTGAAAGACATCAAGCCAGAATATTTAAAAGGATTGAAATTTCACTATGTGAACAAAATGGAAGAAGTTTTGAAAATTGCGCTGATCTAGGCGCAATTTTTTTGATTAATATTGTAACCAAATCAAAAAATCAACCTTATACAAAAGTGTACATTTAAAACCCGATAAATGATCCGTAAAGCTTTTATCCTATTCCTTTCAGGGATTGTGTTTCATACCGCATTATTCGCTCAAGAAGAAGACGAAGATTGTACGATCAACGATAAGAAAGTTCAGAAAATACTAGAGAAGATCAAGTCTGAAAAGATGGCCGGTCCGGAACATTTAATGGATCGATACACCTTGATGGCAGACGCAAAAAAGATCTTACCAGACAACGGAGCTTTGATGTACGAAATGGCAAGAATGGTGATGGATCATGCGGATCAAATGTACGATCAACCCGGAAATACCAACAAAGCCTTGGCGAAATACGGAAAGGCTGCCGAAATCTTCATTCAGGTAACAGAAATGTGTCCGTCTTATAGTCCAATGGCGTATTACAGCGTTGGATATGTGTACTATATTCAAGATAAAAAGAAAGAAGCGCAGGTTTGGTTTGACAAATTCCTGAATTACGAAAAGCGCTTTCCGAAGGAGGATCGAGACAAATATCCGCCCAACTACAAGAAATTGAAATCTACGGTAGAAGAGATCTTGCCGAGTTTGCAATCCAAAGAAATGTTGTTGTCGGACAAAAAGCCTTTCAATCCAAAGAAAGTAGTGAACGTATCGACACCCACATCAGAATATTTGCCTATGTTGTCTCCGGATAATGAATTGATTTTTTACACCAGAAAAGTCAATAAAAATACGGCCGCAGCGGTTCGATCGAATATCACAGAACAGTTTACAGTTTCTCAAAGACCCGATTGGAATTCCCTTTTCGATAATGGGAATGGATTAACCGCTCCGTTTAATACTGGAGACTTTGACAATTATGGGGGAGTAACACTTTCAGTAGACAACAAAGAGATGATCATTTGTGCTTGTAAAAAGACAGGAGGAATGGACAATTTTTCTGGAGGGGAAGAGTATTTGAACTGTGATTTGTTCTCCACAACCTACATGCGAACAGGGCAAGGAGGAAACGATTATGTGTGGACCGAATTGAAGAATCTAGGACCAGGAATCAACGGGAAAAACAGCTGGGAGGCACAGCCATCTCTTTCCGCAGATGGAAACACCTTGTATTTCGCGAAGTTGGGGCAATACACATTTAAAGAAGACATTTATTACAGTGAAAGACAACCCGACGGTACTTGGGGAATGGCCAAACCAATGACGGAACTCAACACCAAAGGAAGAGACAAAGCACCTTTCTTGCATCAGGATTCTCAGACATTATATTTTGCTTCTGACACAGGCCCGGAATGTGAAGAATGCCGATTGGGAGTGGGAGGATTAGATATTTTTTATTCCAGATTACAAGATGATGGAACTTGGTCCACGCCAGTAAATATTGGTTATCCGATCAATTCAGAGCAAGATGAAGTAGGTTTGTTTGTGTCTACTGATGGGTACCACGCCTATTTCTCTTCAACAGATCAAATGGGTCAACACGATATTTACAGATTCGAATTGTATCCAGAAGCACGTCCGCAAAAAGTAGCCTTAATCAAAGGAGAATTGAAAGACGACAATGGCAAACCCGTAGAAAACGCGACCATTGAGATTGCCTATTCAAAAAATGATGAAGTGCAAGAAATAAAAGTCAATGGAAACGATGGGAAATACGCAGCCATCGTCAATTTGAAAGACGATTCTGACGTGATGGTGACAGTAAAGAAGAAAGACCACGCATTTGACTCCAAAATCATTGCAAAAGAAGAAATCAAA
>JAGQYP010000076.1 GCA_020436025.1 Crocinitomicaceae bacterium | reverse complement strand
TTGGATCATGAAGAACTTGATAATCATTTCTTTGCTGTTTCTTTTCTCGTGTGAAAAAACAGGAAATACAACAGTAAAAGGACGGTTTTACAATGGAATTACTGGAGAACCTATTTCTGACGTAACCCAATCTATTGAAAAGGTCAACACAGGAGCAAATCAAAGTAATAAAATAATTCGATCCGGGCAGCCTAATGAAAATGGTGAATATTGCTATACATTTACCTGGACTGGACATAACTATATCTTTTATCCTTTAACTAATACTGAAATAGCTGAAAAATATTGGGGTGAAAACCTTTCAAATTTTCAAATCCCTAAAAAAGAAACCACGGTTAGAGATTACGCTTTATATCCATACGGTTACATTAGGTTTAAACTTGTAAATCTAAATTGCTTTGATAATAGTGATGAAATTATTGTCTATAGGGAAAATGAAGCTGGTTATTTAGCCTCTAATATTTCATTTTCTCATAATGGATGTAATTCTTTTGATCCAGGGTTATATGAAAAATATGCAATGGGTCATTATTATCTAAGTTGGGAAGTGACCAAAAACAATATTACAACAATCCATTATGACACAATCTATCTAAATCAAGGAGATAGTATTCTTTATGAAATCAATTACTAAGGATTTCAAAAGGTTGGATAATCTAAGGAATATTAAAGAGTAAGTTAAGGATAAATAATATTTGTATCCCCCTCTACCAGCTTACAACTACTTTTCCTTTTGATTTTCATGATTCGAGAAAGGTATGCCCCAGCTGGTTCGAGCGTCTCGCTCGGATTGACCTTTATATTTATTCTATCAGAACTATACAAGAGTCAAGTAGTTTAGCCCAATTTTACCTATCCACTACTTAATTCTTTTTTTTGCGCATATCGATAAACTTCTCTAATAGTAGATTACTTTCTTAAATAGTATGAAATACCTTAAAATTGTTTTCATCTTGTTCAATGGGAAAAAATTTGGGGTCATGTCAAAATTTGGATGAAATACCTATCTTAGCCTGACCAATGAAAGAAACCAAATTTATCGAGCAAAACAAGGAGAAGTGGGCAAAGTTTGAACGCATGTCCAAAGGCGATAAAAAGGTAAACCCTAACGAATCTGCCGAACTTTTCACTGAAATTACAGAGGACCTCTCCTATGCCAGAACTTTTTACAAAAGAAGATCTGTTCGAGTTTATTTGAATCAACTTTCACAATCCGTTTTCAAAAATCTTTACAAGAAAAGAGGGAATACCTGGAAAAAATTTCTGGATTTCTGGAAAACAGATTTACCTATTGAATTATATAAATCAAGAGTCAATCTTTTGGTGGCTTTTCTTTCATTTTCACTATGGATTTTCATTGGAGCCATTTCCCAGCATTTCGATCCGGATTTTGTGCGATTTATTTTAGGAGATTATTATGTGGATCAAACTTTGGAAAGAATCGAGAATGGAGATCCAATGGGAGTGTATGGGACTCAAGAACAAATGAGCATGTTTTTGGCGATTACACTCAACAATATTCGGGTGGCTTTTTTCACTTTTGTCATGGGGTTTTTGGCTACCATCGGAACACATTATTTTTTACTTGTGAATGGAACCATGTTGGGTGCTTTTCAATATTGGTTTTACCAAAAAGGACTTTTACTTACCTCATTTTTAGCAGTTTGGATTCACGGTGCTTTTGAGATTTCAGCCATCGTCATTGCAGCAGCAGCTGGGATTACAATGGGAAAAGGATTATTGTTTCCAGGTACTTTTTCAAGAATGCAAGCTTTTCAGTTGGCTGGAAAAAGAGGGGCCAAGATCATGGCAAGCTTAATTCCTGTTTTTATCATGGCAGGATTTTTAGAAGGATTTGTAACCCGAAATTATAAGATGTTTCCCGACATAGCCAAATGGGGAATTATTCTAATTTCATTTGGTCTGATTATTTTCTACTATATCATTTATCCAATTCTGGTAGCGAGAAACAATCCGGATAAATTAAAAAATGAACCATCGCCTAGGTTTACAGATAACAAATTGGATCCACTTCATAAGATTCGAACAAGTTCTGAAAGTTTTACTCAGGGAATCAATAAAGTAATCATGAACTTCAAATATATTTCTGTATATATTTTGAGGATAGCGGTTCCTTTGTTTATCATTTCTTATTGTTTTCAAATCTACAATTTCAGTTCTTCCTTAAATATGGATTTGATTTGGTATGAAAATTTAATGGTCATTTTTGGAGTGGGGCCCTATTTTAATCCTGTTGTTTTCCTTTTATGGGTTCTAGGAATTACCACCATTGCTTCTGCTTCTTTGCTTTCCATTAATACGGAAGAACCTGTTTCCTTAAAGGAGTTTTTCGGATTATCCATGAAGCTAATCTTTCCAATAGGTCTGCTTTTTTTCGTTTTTATTTCTGTCGTTCACACTTTTCCGGTTGGGGCACTTTTATTAGTGATTCCGATTGTCCCTTTTGCCATGTATATCCCATCCGCCATTTTGTTTTCCAATCAAAAAAGTTATTTCAATAAGCTGAGTAAAGGCGTTCAGATAGGTTCTTCTTTATGGGGAAGTTCTCTTGGACTTTTAGGAATGTGTGTTGGAATTTCCATTTTAGCTTTGATGGGAATTGTAGGATTCAGTTTTGAAAGTGCATACGAGATTTTACCTGGTTTGGGGGATATGATCAATATGATTTTAGAGCCCATTGTTGACTATATGTTCGATGAACCACAACTGATTTACACTTCTTTATTAGGATTTTTCATGATCCTTGCCATTGGGTTCATTTTACCCATATTTTTCGTCAGTTTTTCTTATCAATATTTTTCATCGGTAGAAAAAGAGGAAGCGATCGGACTGGAAGAAGACTTTGAAAAATTTGGGACACGAAGTCGTATGTACGAGAAAAAATATGACTTTGACGAATGAGAATCCTGTTTTCCATAGTATTCGCAATTACTTTACTTTCTGGATTTTCACAGGAAACGAAGAAGTTTGACCGTGAAAGATGGGAAGAACTCAAAGGAAATATAAAGTATAAAAAAACACCATCTCCAGACACTGAAATGAGGGATTCAAAAGGAGGTGGAAGCTATGGAAGTGATTCAGATCAGTACGGAGAAGGCAGAAATTCATCCAGATCCGGGAGATCTTCGCAAAGACGAAAAAATTCATCTTCCAGCAGTTCCGAGGTAAGTGGAATGAGTGGATTTGCAAATGCACTTTTGATCATTATTGCCGTTGTCCTTGTGGCGTTTCTGATCTATTTTTTTCTCTTCAAAAACAAATCGAATGAGGCAATCAAGAATATTCCTATTGAGGATGAATTAGAAGAATTGGATATCCATACGATTCAAAAATCTGACCTGGAATTGGCTTTGGAAAAGGCTTTAAATGAAAAAGACTACCGTAAGTGCATTCGAATCTATTTCACTTTTATACTGAAAGAACTTTCATCCAACGGAATGATCCACTGGGAGAAAGAAAAAACCAATTACGATTATTTAAGAGAATTAAAGGATTTGAAAGAGTTTCACGGATTTAGAAATGCAGTGGAACTTTTTGAAATCATTTGGTACGGAAAAAGGAATATCGGAGAGGAAATTTACCGACAAATTGAACCAGATTTAAAAAATTATTTAAAGGAGATTAGTCACACATGAAAAGCAATATGAATATCATATGGATTATCGTGGGTGGGTTGATCATTGCAGCTTTACTTTGGTTTGGACTTGGTTACGGAGCGGGTGAAGGGAAGTTTGATGGAGACAATACGGATTGGGATTATTCCAATGCTTTTGATCCAACAGATCGCAATCCTTACGGAACCTATGTGCTGAAGGAATTGATGGATTCGGGTATTGCGAATGTCAAACTCAAAATGATCCAGACTCACATGGATTTGGATGAGCTTCGACACAAAGAAAACGCAATCTATTTATTTATCGGCAATGAGAGCTATATGAGCAATGCCAATGTTGATAAACTTTTGGAATTTATTGCGGAAGGAAATACGGCTCTTTTATCCACTACAGGAATACCGGATTATTTGGAAGAAGCTCTATTTGACGAATACATTTATACCAATGGATTTTACTCTGGAGAAAAAACAACTTATGTCAGAGTCAAAGAAAACCAAGCGCATCAGATTCCTTTCATAAAAGAAAACGACACGGTTAATTTCTTTTGGAATCATTTCGAAGAAAACGACTTTTTTGAAACCTATGACAAATTGGGAAATGTGGATGGAAAAACAGATTTCATCAGAATCAAATATGGGAAAGGGTATTTCTATTTGCATCTCAACCCCTATGTGTTTACTAATGTGAACATCTTGGAAGAGGAGGGCTTGATTCTAAATGAGGAGATCTTCTCTCAACTTCCCAAGGGAGATGTCTATTGGGATGTCTATTCCACTCAATTTCATAGTCGGGATTATTATGGAAAAAGATCAGTTATCGAGTTTATTCTGAACAATGAAAGTTTGAGATGGGCCTTTATTATTTTGTTGATTGGAGTGGCTATTTTCGGATTATTTGCCTCCAAAAGATATTTCGCTGTAATTCCGGTAGTCAAACAAAACGAAAACACGTCCTTGGAGTTCGTGGAAACAATTTCAAGACTTTATAGAAATCAAGGAGATAATGCAGATTTGGTCAAAATCAAGTTGCAAAATTTCAGAAATTATGTGAGTCACTATTATTATCTGGATACCAAAGATCTTAATGGAGAATTTGTTTTCAAGCTTTCCCAAAAATCAAACATACCAGAAGGGAAAATTGAAGCTTTGGTGAAAAAGTTGGAGTTTGGAGCAAAGAATGACACGATTTCAAACGAGTATTTGATTGAGACGCATAAAATGCTCGAAGATTTCTACACAAATAGTCAAGGAGCGAAAAGAAGACACGAAAAAGTTATCGGAACCAAAGACATTGAATTAAAACTCATGAGGAATTCAAGATTACCACTGATGATTATTGGAATTGGATTGATTGTTATATTCCTGGGAGTGATTCTACTTACAACCGGAGTGGGACTTGGAACTTTACTTTTATTGGTGGGATTATTTTCTTCCATTTTTGGGTACGTATTATTTTCTTCTCCATTAATTGTGATTAAATCAGGGGAACTATCTTATCAAAAATGGGTAGATCGGCAACAATTCAATCTTTACCAACTTTTGACCAGCCATTACGATAAGGAAAATGAGATATTTGAGCTAACTTCAAACAATTTGAAGCTAAAAATTGATTTAAAAGATCTTTCAGCAAAAGATCAAAGTAGACTAATTCAAACCATTCGAAATATAAAGATGAAATGATGAATGAAAATGAAAAAGACCCTCAGGAAGGAATAAATGAGGAAACGGCAAACAATAACCCGACTCCAAATCCGGAGGAAGGGAAGCAAGAAATCCCAGAAACACCACTGGTAACTTCTACAGCTTCAGTTTTGGGGATTAATCCAAAAATTGCTCAGGTTAAGGAGAAGGTATTCAAAGCCCAACTGGAATTCGGAAACTATGTAATTGGTCAGGATGATCTTTTAGAATTGATGTTGGTTGGAATTTTCACCAATGGTCACATTCTACTGGAAGGAGTCCCAGGAATTGCGAAAACACTAACCGCAAAAGTATTAGCAAAGTCGCTTTCGGTTGATTTTGCGCGTATTCAATTTACTCCAGATCTAATGCCTTCGGACGTTATTGGAACCAATATTTACAGTCTTAAAACTTCGGAATTTGAATTCAAGAAAGGACCAATTTTCTCCAATATTGTTTTGATTGATGAGATCAACAGAGCTCCAGCAAAAACGCAAGCGGCTTTATTTGAGGTAATGGAGGAAAGACAAATTACCTATGATGGTCATCAATACAACATGGAATTTCCCTTTTTAGTGATGGCAACCCAAAACCCTGTGGAGCAGGAAGGAACTTACAATCTGCCTGAAGCGCAATTGGATCGTTTTCTTTTTAAGGTAAAGCTGAAATACCCGAGTCTGGACAGTGAAACTCAGATTTTGAAAAGGTATCAGGGAGATTTAGGGGCAACGTCATTGGAAGCCATACAGAAAGTATTTACTGCGAATGAATTGAAGGAAGTTCAAGACATCATTAAAGAAGTAAAAGTTGAGGACCAGATTTTGAAATACATTGCAGAGATCACGAATAAAACGAGAAATCACGGTCAAATTTACTTAGGAGCTTCACCAAGGGCATCTCTTTCAATGATGAAAGCAGCTAAGGCTTTGGCAGCAATCAAAGGAAGAGATTTTGTCATTCCGGAAGATGTCCAAAAATTAGCCAATCATATATACAATCACCGGATCATTTTAAGTCCGGAGGCTGAAATGGAAGGACTGGAGCCAGAAAATGTGATTGAAGAAATCATCAGAACCGTTGAGGTGCCGAGATAGATGAAGAATTTGTTTCTGACAAATAGACCTTTTATAATATTGAGTGGGATTATTTTGATCTTCATTCTAGCCTTGGTGTATCCTTTCTTATTTCGCATTGGTCAAATTGCTTTGATCGGTGTAGGGGGAATTATCGTGTTGGATGTCTTTGTACTTTTCGCAAAAAAGAAACCAATTTCAATTTCCAGGCATGTTGATCCAATCAGCAACCTAGGAGATGAGAATAAAATCCGCTACACTATTTCAAATCATTTTCCTTTTCCTATATCCATCAGATTTTTTGAAGAGTTTCCCATCCAAATGCAAGAGCGGAAATTTCTGACAAGATTCGGAATGAAAGCGAATTCAGAAGTAAAGCAAGAACACAACTTTACTCCAAAGGAAAGAGGAGAATTTGTTTTCAATAATTCCAATTTATTTGTGCGATCGATTTTGGGATTTGTTGAAAGAAGAGTGGTAATTCATCATCAAACAAGCACGGCAGTCTATCCTTCCATACTTCAAATGAAACAATTTGAGCTGATCGTTTTCAATAAATCAAATCAAGACAGAGGAATTAAGAAGATCAGAACTTTGGGGCATAATAATGAATTTGAGCAGATCAAGAATTATGTGCACGGAGATGATTTTAGAAGAATTAACTGGAAAGCAACTTCAAGAAGAAATGAACTGATGATCAACCAATATCAGGATGAAAGATCTCAAAGCATTTATTGTTTGATCGACAAAGGAAGAGCAATGAAAATGCCATTTGAAGGTCTGACACTTCTGGATTATGCGATCAATTCCACATTGGCTTTCTCCAATATCGCCATTAAAAAAGGAGATAAAGTGGGAGTCATTTCCTTTTCAAATAAAATTGCAGCCAGTTTACCTGCTGAAAAATCACGACATCACTTAAAAAAGATCTCTGAAAACCTTTACAATCAAAAGACACACTTTTTAGAAACAGACTACGAATTGTTGTTTTACACCCTAAGAAATCAAGTGAAAACAAGAAGCTTATTACTCTTATTCACCAATTTTGAGTCGGAGTATTCTTTAAGAAGAAATCTGCCCATTTTAAAAAGAATCAACCAAAAGCACCTTTTAACCGTCATTTTCTTTGAGAACACTGAAATAGAAGAGGTTTTCATGGAAAAAGCATTCAATGTCAATGACATATATCTTAATACCCTTGCCGAGAAGCATATAATGGATAAAAGAAAATTATTGATTGAGTTGCGAAATAATGGAATTCAGTGTATCTTAAGTAAACCTGAGGAGTTGACTTTGAATTCAATCAATAAATATTTGGAGTTCAAGTCTAAAGGGATGATTTAGAATTTGAATTTAATTACTACAAAAATGACTCGCTCGACATTACTCGCAATCCTATTGTTTTCACATGCCTTTTTATTTAGTCAAAGCTGGCAATCAATCGTAACTTGCTCCTCACCAAATCAAAGCAATGGAATTAGCACAAAAGTCTATAATAACAAAGTGTATTATGGAGGAAATTTTCAAGGTGTTTTAAGCATCGGATTTAGCTCAGTTACTGGATTAAATGGGCAAGACATATTTATCGGAAAAGCCAATTTATCTGGATTCACGGAGTGGATTTTATCCATAAAAGGAACTTCTTTGGATGCTTTATCCAATATCGAAGTCTCGGGAAACCAAGTAATCGTTTCAGGTCAATTTACAGATTCACTTTTTGTTGGAACAGACACCCTTGTAAATGTGAATCAGAATGGAGCATTCATTGCTTTTTATGATACTCTAGGGAATTTCGTAAAGTCATGGCAACCAGATACGTACAATGCGGATTACATGGATTTTAAATTTGATTCCCAAGGAGATTTAATGATTACAGGTGAATTCAGACAATACTTGAATTATGGTGGATTCTCAATGACAGTCCCATCTGGAGGGAATTTCTTCTTGCTAAAATACAGTCCTTCTTTGGATTCCATTTTGTGGGGCGTGTACTCTCAAGGAGATGCAAATTATGGAATCAAATTATGTATCGATGGAGATGACAACACCTATGTTACCGGAGCATACAACGATGGAACGACTTTCATTGATACATTAATCAATACAGGTAATCTGAATCACAATATGTTCGTTTCCAAAATTGATACGGATGGGAATCACAAATGGATTACAACGATTGAAGGAACCGGTGAAGTGCATGGTTATGGAATAGCTTGTGATGACTCTTCGAATGTCTTTGCAGTAGGAGAATTTGAAGGGGTGCTTGATGTTCAGGGTAATATTTTAAATTCTAATGGTTCTTTTGATGGGATCATTATTAAGTATGATTCTGCTGGAAATTACGTATGGGCCGAAAGCCTTGGTGGGGTAAATTCGGATGAAGCATATGAAGTAATTCTTGATGAAAATTTGGATCCAATTGTTTTACTGGAAGCACATAGTGGAGCAGAATACAAAGGACAAGTATTAAATATCAATGGATTTGACGAACCACTAATAGTGAAAGTAAAAAATGCTGATGGCAGTCTGATTTGGGACAGAAGTTTGCATTCAACGCAAACATCTGGCGTAGTGACTTCGACCTCCATGGGCTTCGCAGGAAATAACCTGGCTATTACGGGTGCAAATCGAACGAGTATTATCATGAATTCTCAGACTTATTCAGCACCCAATAACAAAGACTTTTTCGTAGCGATTATGGGAGATTCTCTTACTTATCACCTAGGGGTGCAAGAAAAAGAAAATGAAATAGTTACCTTGATTTACCCTAATCCAACGAATGGCATTTTACATTTCCAATCGGAATACCCTATCGAATTAATAGAAATTTACGATTCTAGAGGCAACCTTTTACTTTCTGAGGACGTTAAACAACTGAAAGTTACTACTGACTTGAAAGATTTGAGTCCTGGAATTTATTTTTGCAGGATTCTATCAAAGGAAAAATTTAAAACCCACAAGATTATATTGACTAATTATTAGTCCTAAATTTTCTATTATGAAGAATTTTTTTCGTGGGTTTTTGGCCTTGGCCATCTCACTCTACTCATATAATTACACTCACTCATGCGACGGTTTCGACGTCAATGCCATTTCTACAACCTATATTGGTGGTGGAGTATATGAAGTTGTCATAGAATATTGCGAATCTCCTTCCAATGGTACAGGGGCTTCCGTGCATGGTGTGCTGGCAATTATTAATGGGGCTAATATTATTAGTACCTCCACACCTAGCATTACCAGTAATGCAACAGGAGTTACTATGAATTACAATCAACTCTCTGCGAACAGTGCAGAATGGGGTGATTGGGACAATGATGGCGCTCCAATCTTCATGGACGACGGAGATCCAACAGAATGTTTTCAATTGGTACTTCAGGTAGATGCCGCTCCAACTTCTGTTACTTTTGCGGGGTCATCGGATGCTACAAATTTGGGATCAGGTTTTACCCAATTGAATGGGAGATGGTCGTGTAATGCAACTGTTGCGTTCCCTCCTCCTGTATGTAATTCAGATTGGTCCCCACCTTTTTTCTGTGTTGGTGAAACTACTCCTTTCGATCTCAACACAACAACTGCCGGAACTGGTGTTTTTTCTGGTACAGGTGTGAATTCAGGAACAGGAATATTCAATCCAACTGGATTAACTGGAAATGTCTCTGTTACTTTCACTGTAGGAGATGCAGGATTTAACTGTTCCACTACACATGACATCGTATTTACTGATTTAACTCCCCCAAATCTAGCGGACCAAACCATTTGTGCTGGTGATGCGGTAAACCTAGATGCTACGGTAACGGCAAATGCCCCAAACTGCGATTATACATTAGTTTTAGATGATAGCTATGGTGATGGTTGGGAAAGTAATGCTTGGTTTTTCCCAAATGATGCATTTGTAGACATTTATATTAATGGTGTTCTTTACATGGCAGGTGTGGATGTTCAGGATTGTGGAAATTCTACACCTTGTCAAAATGTGATTACTCTTCCTGTTAATGACGGGGACGTGATTCTTCTAGATTATGATAGTGGGGATGACAATGCTGAAAACTCCATGTATTTATATGATTCGAATGGGAATTTGGTCGCTTCGGTTTCTAATCCTCCTAACGGAATATTAGGTTCTGGAACTACGGTTGTTTGTGGTCCAGGAGCACTGGATTACTCTTGGTCACCAACTACTGGTTTATCTGATCCAAACATTGCAAATCCCGTGGCTACTCCTGCGACTACTACCACTTACACGGTTAACATTGGTTCAGCAAATTTATCCTGTACAGGAACAGCTTCTGTAACAATTACGGTTGACCCTTGTTTAAACTGTGCCATGACTTCAATCAATGTTCAAACGGGAGCATGTGATCCTGGAAATACGCATCAAGTGACTGGTACATTAGGTTTTCAAGATCCACCTGCTACAGGGACGTTAATCGTTGAAGATTGTAATGGAGATGGAGTTACAATTTTCCCTCCTTTTGGAACTAGTGCCAATTTTGCTTTCACTGCACAAGCTGATGGTTCTACATGTGCCATCACAGCTTACTTTTCAGATGATCCTACTTGTACCATTTCAGTGAATGGCTCTTACCCACCACCATGTGGATGTACTGTTGATGCAGGGACCTATACAATTACAGTTGATGGAGTGGCCGCATCAAATAACGAAATCTTATGTTTTGGTCAAACTTTCGACATCACAACTAACAACGAC
>JAGQYP010000075.1 GCA_020436025.1 Crocinitomicaceae bacterium | reverse complement strand
CCCGAAAAAGCGAGAGCCATTATTGACGACTTAAAATTCGATTTCAATTGTCAATATGATGAGAAGGACACTATTGGTAAAAGGTACAGAAGACAGGACGCGATTGGAACTCCTTACTCAGTAACGGTAGATCATCAAACACTAGAAGATAATACCGTAACAATTCGTGACCGTGACACGATGGAGCAAGAACGCGTAGCAATTGATCAGTTGCGATCCATTATTGAAGAGAAAGTAAGTCTCAAAAGACTCTTAGTAGCTTTGGACTAATTTTTATATCCATTTGCTTTCCAGCATTCAATCTTTCCCAACTCTTCAACAGATAAATCATCCCCTCCTTTGGGCATGGTTTTTTTGATCAAGACTAATTTTTCAAATTGTCCATTTTCGAGATATGGTTTTAATCCTTGAAAAGAAGTGAAATCTCCGATTGAATTCTTTTTAGATGCATTGTGACAACGTGTACATTTTGCTTCAATAATAGGTTGTATTTGAGCATAAGTGACATTTATATCCGATTTACAAACTGAAGAGGGATTGTTTTCAACCACTTCTTTCGTAGTTCCACAGCTTTGAATCAAGACGAATCCGACAGAAACAAAAGCAAACACAATTAGGGTCTTTTTCATACTATTTTAGTTCATTACAATCACGACATATTCCATTAACAATTAGTTGACTTGAAGTAGAAAAAAAACCTTCAGGCAGTTTCACTTTTGGAATATCGGTATGGTACAAGCAAATGGTTTTATGACACTTTTCGCAATTAAAATGCACATGATTGTCGTCATGTTGATGATCTTCGCAATCATCTTTACAAAATGAATACAATTTCACTCCTTCATCAGATGGAATAGAATGAATGATTCCTTTGCTTTCGAAAGTATCAAGGGTTCGATATACAGTTACTTTATCCAGTTTTTGACTCGTTCGTTCTTGAATTGTATTATAGGAAATAGCAGAACTACTAGATTGTAAAATTCTCAGGATTTCAATTCGCGTGTCGGTGACTTTGATTTTTTTATTTCGAAGCATTTCCTCCATTCCATGCAAAAGTACGACTTTAAATGAAACGGTGTTGCATTTAAACAAGAAAAGTTTATCTTTGTCGAAAAAATAAATGAAACCAAGTTGCATTTAGAAAGAAGTGTCATATTAAGATCATTTATTTCCTTGCTATTCTTTGCATTCAATGTTGCATTTGTATATGGTCAACAATGCGAACTTAGATTGTCAGGACAGGTGTTGGATAATCATGATAATTCACAATTGGCATATTCAAACATATATATTGATTCTTTGCAAAAAGGAACGGTTTCAGATGCGAATGGATACTTTAAAATGGAAGGATTATGCAAAGGACACTACACACTCCGAATTTCTCATGCTGAATGCGATCCTGTCTTTACGCATCTTTATATTGACAAGGATATTCAGATTACTTTTTATTTAGAACATCACCTACTTGAGGAGATTGAGATATCAGAAAAAGTAGAGATTGGGAATGTGGGAAAATCAACCAATGAGATTTCAGGGCGGAATTTAAATTTGCTTAAATCGCAAAACCTAGGGGGTATTCTGGAAAACATTAATGGAGTATCTTCATTGAAAACAGGTAATTCCATTAGTAAACCAATCATTCATGGACTTCATAGTTCGAGAATCTTGATCTTAAATAATGATATTATACAGGAGTCACAACAGTGGGGTCAAGAGCACGCACCGGAAGTTGACCCGTATGCTTTAGGCGTAATAAATCTAATAAAGGGAGCAGAATCTGTAAAATATGGCCCAGGGGCTATAGGAGGGGTAATTATAGTGAGACCGAAAAAATTAACCGATTCAGCAGGAATTCATGGAGGGGTTGATTTGGTTTTCAATTCTAATGGTTTAGGTGGATCCTTTAATGGTGAAATTGAAGGAATGTTTAAAAAAACACCAGGGTGGAGTTGGAGACTGCAGGGAAGCGTTAAAAAATTGGGAAATGCTAACACATCTTATTATTATAACTCAAATACTGGAGTAGAAGAATACAATATGTCTTTCAACACTCTATACAAAGGGAAAAGATGGAATCTTGAAGTTTTTTACTCCATGTTTAATACCAAATTGGGCATCTTTAAAGGATCTCATATAGGTAATCTCACTGATTTAGAAGACGCTGTAAAAAGGGAAAAACCTCTGATTCAAGAAGGTTTCAAATATGATATTGCAAGGCCATTTCAGAAAATTAGTCACCATTTAGTGAAAATTGGAAGTAAGATTCAAACTGGAAAAGAAGGGGAATTGGTTTTAGACTTTGCCTATCAGAGAAACAATAGAAATGAATATGATTCTCACAAACCCTATGGAGGCGAGTTTGATGATCGTGCTCAAATGCAATTTTTTCTCGATGGATTTTACGGAAATGTACACTGGGAACATGCTTATAAGAAGGGATTCAAAGGAAAAATTGGCATAAATTACATAGGAGCTGCAAATATTTATGGCGGTACCTCATTTTTAATTCCAAATTACAATAAGTACGGTGGAGGAATCTATTGGATTGAATCGTTGACAATTCGAAGGTTAAAATTGGAAATAGGCATCAGATACGATTTAAGGTTTTTCGAATATTATTACTACGATAAACAAGGGGGACTTCAAGATCCAAAAAAGAGTTGGAATAATGTTTCTGGAAATTTCGGATTACAATATCGCTTCAACAAACAGAATTCAATAAATTGGGGAATTACAAGAGCTTGGCGCAACCCTGAGGCTAACGAATTATTTTCAAATGGACTTCATCATGGAGCCGCCGCAATCGAATATGGAAACGAGGATCTATCAGCAGAAATTTCTACTGGTACTTCATTGAGTTATAAGCTGGATTCCAAGCGAATACAATTCAATATAGAGCTTTACGTGAATTACATGCAAAATTTCATCTATATGAAACCTGGGGAGCCTGAATTAACAATCCGAGGAGCCTTTCCTACATTCCATTTTGATCAGAATGATGCCATTTTAACGGGTGGGGATTTGTCTTTGTCTTTTTTCCCAATTGAGCAATTTGAAATAAATATTAATGGATCAACATTATGGGCCTATAATTTAGATAGACAGGAATATATTTCTATGATGCCTGCAGATCGGGTCGGGGCATTCCTAAAGTACCGATTTAAATCAAGTGATAAATTATCGGAACCATTTGTAAAATTATCTGGAACAGGGGTAAGTAGGCAATGGAAGCATAGTCCCGAAGATGATATTTATGGAGTTCCAGGAGCTTATTTCTTAATGAATTTTGAATCCGCCATTACATTTATTCAAAAGAAGGGAGCTGTAACTCTAGGCTTTGAGGTTCAAAATTTATTGAATACCAAATACAGAGATTATATGAATCGATTTCGCTTTTATACCGACGAATTGGGTATAGGAGCATTAATTAAAATAAGTTATACAATATAAAAATCAAGTCAAATGAAAAAACATCTATTTTTTTTAGGGGCTATTGCTACTATTTTCTTTTCATCGTGCAAAAAGGCTGAAAATCCAGACGATCAGAATGAAGAAGAAACCATCACGACCGTAAGATTAAATTTCACAGATCAGTCCAATCAAAACACCTTCACCGTTGAGTATTCAGATCCTGATGGTGTTGGTGGAAATGCACCTACCATCGGTACAATTAATCTTGATAGCGGTAAGGTTTATACAGTATCAATCGAATTTTGGAATGAAGCTGAAACCCCTGCTGAGAATATAACAACAGAAATTCAAACAGAGTCGGATGAGCATATTGTATGTTATGAAGCTATGAACAATTTGATGGTCGCATTCAATATTACGGACCAAGATGCTAATTCATTACCCATTGGTCTTGCTTCGGAATGGACAGTAACCACTTATGATGATGGAGAAGTTAAGATTAGTTTGAAACATCAGCCAGGTGTAAAAGATGGCACCTGTACACCTGGAGATACAGATGTGGAGGTTACTTTTCCTGTTGTTGTAAACTAAGCTTTCGTTGAGCTAGAAAATAATAGCTCAATACAATTAGAACTGGGTAGCAAACAATACTGAATCGATCCCCTTGCCAAAAGGAGATTCCAGATACAAAAACGGAATAGATCAGATAAATAAAAAGGATCCAGGTGATTTGATTCATTTGGATTTTTTTTAGGAATAATAATAGTGGAATAATCAAAATCAGAATAAATCCGAACAAGAAATTTTCCACCCGACTTAGGATAAGAAAGAAATTTTTAAAATGATGATGTACATTCTCAGGATGTCTGATCTTCATAGATTCTACAGCATTACTCTTGCCTGTGATATTATTAAATAGGTTAAAAAGCAGATTTTTGAATACATCAAAAGGAGCGTTCTTTAATGCACTTTTAAGATCTTTAGACGCCAATTTATTCTTTTCTGACCAAGAGTTCAGATTATTTATTTCCAGTGTTCTTTTCTGTTGGATTTCATCTCTAATCCCATTTGTCTGATCTGCTTCAACCTCTGCCCCGAGATAGGTATACCAAGTGTAATTGTCAATATTTGAAATTTTGAATGTTCCTAACTGCTCATTCATTTTGAATAATTGAAGGAAAAACAAAAACAAGACGAGTCCCAAAGGCCAGAATTTCAGGACAGTTATAAAGTTTCTTCTTAACACCCACAATCCATAAAAGAGGAATGTAATTGCCGGATAAAGTATTCCGGGTCGAATGAGAACAGATAATAAAAAGATAGATATCGACAAAAGTAGTAGTTGATCTTTTTTTTCCTTTTGATAGCGCAGGAAAAAGAAAACAGCTAATAGGGAAAAATATGCAAATGAAATTTCCGTAAGGGGTTGGAAAATCATGGCCAGCAGCCCAAAACTTAAGGAGAAAATAAGACTCCCATAAAATTGCTCTTTTTTACTGGCAAAAAATCCAAGTATTTTGTAAATCAAATGGTGCTGAAGAAACCAGAATATAAGATTGAGAAATATGGACCAATAAACTACCACTTCTATCGATGCATCCCAAAGAAAAGGAAGTCCAATCATTAAAGGATAAAGTAGGGGTCTAATGGGGTGAACATTGAAATTTGAATAGAGATCCTTCGCAGCTTGTATATAACTATAGCTATCCGGTAGTAAGTAATTCAGATCCACTAAGTTCTCTCCGAGATTCATTAAAATAGAAAAGACAAACAAAGATAAGATGGCAAAGAGGAATGAATGCAGATATGAATAAGTTGGTATTCGAATCATATAAGTCCAAAACTAGCAAAATTTAGGAATAGTATTCAATTTGATTCTTTGCACCAAATTTAAGGAGGTTTTGTAACTTTGCGAATATGAAACGACTAGCTTTTATCATTTTAGTTTCAGCGGTATTCGCCGCGTGTACTAAAAAATCTAATCAAATTGACACCAATGATATTTATCAAGTGATTCGTATAGAATATCATGAAGATATCAATCAAACGCATGTTAAATACAAATTAAAAAGGAAAAAGGAGTCTGGAGCCAGCATAGAATTTGTTGATGGAGACCAGGTTTCGATTATGGGAATTATCCAGAGTTATGAAGGAGCAGGATCCTATCCCTATGAAGCTGAATTCTACAATTTTATTGACTCGGTCTATACCACCGTTACTCATAAAGGAACCACAATAAATAATTATGGGTTGATTGGTAATGTTTATGCTATTCAGATACCATCCACTTTAACTGTATATAAAAATTACTCGTGGTATTTTACATGGACAGGTATGCCCATTATGGGTTCGAATGATGAAATTAAAATTGAGATTATAAATTCGGCAAATAGTGTTGTTTTGACTCAAAAAAACCGATCAAGTGATTACAATGACATTACAATTTATTCCAGCCAAATGAATGATCTTTCAGGCTATCACAAGATTCGTGTTACTAGAACACGAGAAATGCCTTTGATTATGACCACTGGTTCGGGAGGCAGAATTGAAATGGTATATATAGACGAGGATTACGTAAATTTCATTTGATGAAATTGTTGGCATTTGATTATGGTCGAAAACGAACAGGTTTAGCAGAAACCGATGAACTACAAATCATTGCCAGTGCATTACAAACCATAGAAACACCTAAGCTTTTTGAATTTCTGAAATTCTATTTGGAGAAGAACTCTGTTGAAGCCTTTATTGTTGGCGAACCCAAAAGATTGAACAATGAACGAACCGATTCGTCCGATATTGTGGATCAATTTGTGAATCGTTTAAGAAAAGTGTATCCTCAAATTCCAATTCATCGGGTTGATGAAAGATTCACTTCGAAAATGGCATTTCAAACTATGATTGATTCTGGAATTGGGAAGAAAAAGAGGAGGGATAAAGGCACTGTTGACCGAATTTCTGCCACCCTGATTCTACAGAGCTACATGGAAAGTAAGCAAGGAGGATTCTAATCAACCTGTAAGTTCTTTTTTACGTCTTTCAAAAAAAAAATAAACACTCAGACAACCCTTCATTATTCTTGTTGTATTGAGAGTGTAAACAACTTAAAAATTGAATGATGAAAAAAATGAAATTTTCTTTAATAGCTGCATTTTCCTTGATCGCCATATTGATCGGTTCTTGTCAGAATAATCCAACCAACCCTAATGGAAATAATTATCAAAATATAATTGATAGTTTAGGAATTGACACAAACAACACCAACTGCCAATTCAACTATACTTACACTTACGATTCTACCAACAACATCTACACTTTTGTTGGTCAAGGTTCTGGAGTTGCTCCAATTCAATATGTTTGGGTAATTAACCAAGACACTTTGTATGGTCAAACGGTTTCGGTTCAAGGACCAGTTTATGATTTTTGTGCCGCTATGTTAGACGATGCGGGATGTTTTACAGGAATTTGTGATTCTATAGCTTCTCAGCCAAATACTTGTACAACTAGTTTTACTGTAACTTATGACAGTTTGAATAGCACAATGACTCTATCCGCTAATGGAACTGGAATTGCACCGTATACTTATTCTTGGGACATCAATGGCGTGAATTATACTGGAGCCACAGTGACCGCACCGAATGCGCCTGGCTATGCTTGTTTAACTCAAACAGATGCTGGAGGATGCACTGCAACTTATTGCGATAGCATTGGATACAATCCAACAGGTGGAGGAAACTGCGGAGTTCAGGCTTGGGCATATGTAGATTCTACTGGAAATAATATGGTAACTGCTTCAGCAAATGCAACAGGAATGGCTCCATTTACTTATGTATGGACGGTGACTGGAAATCAAACAACAACTTATACAGGTCAGACAATCTCTTGGCAAGGTCAATCAGGAATTACGTATCAAGCTTGCGTGACCATTGCTGATAATAATGGGTGTTCGTCTACGGATTGTGTTTCTGTAACAATTCCTTAAAAATACTATTGAAAGCGCCTCTTCGGGGGCGCTACTTTTGAATTTGAACGATCCAGCAGAAATAAAGAAATTCATCAAAGGGAATAAGCGAACTTTTGAAAAGATCTACAACGCTTATGCTCCCAACATGTACTCCCATTGTCTTCGAATGGCAAGAGATGAAGATGATGCCAAAGACATGTTGCAGGAAAGTTTTATCCGGGTATATAACTACCGAAAACAATTTGATCCTAGTCAGAGTTTGGGTGGCTGGATTCGAAAAATTGTGATCAATACTTCTTTAAATTTTATCAAGAAAAATTATTCCATTCATTTTGAAAGGGATGAGGTGATTGAAATGCAGGTGGAGTTTGAAGAAGAAGAGAATGGAACGATCTCCAAAGAAAGATTGATGAAAGCTTTGGAATCTTTACCGGAAGGCTACAAAGTCATTTTTAGCTTATATGTTATTGAAGGATTGACTCACCCAGAGATTGCAGAATATCTTGAAATCTCAGTCAACACCTCTAAATCACAACTACATAAAGCCAAAAAAATGTTGAAAGCCAAATTAATTACGATAACAACTGAAAATACTATTTGTCATGTATCTTGAAGATGAAGAATTAGAAAACATGTACGGGGAGTTGAGAAATGATGGTGTCGCTCCTCCGCCCGAAGCAAAGGATTTTGTGATGAATGAAATCGGAAGAAAATCCTATTGGAAATTCGTTTGGATTTTTCTTTTGCTTGTTGGCACAGGTACAACGGCTTATTTGATGTTTCCATCTTCAGCATCGAAAAATGGGCAAGAAAATGTGGTTATGTATGATCAAACTAAAGCGAATAATGACACCACAAATGATTCATATAATAATAATCAAAATGAAGTTGTTTCGAAATCTGGTGAAAGTGTACAAGGCTCTAAGCTAGAGGAAATGGAATTGTCTGCAAATCAAAACCAGAAAGCAGACAAAATGAAGAAAGGAAATGATCCTCTATCAAATTTGAAAAAAGAGGAATCTTCAGCTGTGGTTGTGAAAAAGTCTTCTCCAAAATCAAATTTTAAGAAGGAAGACAAAAAGGAATTCAATCCGGGTAAAAAAGAAAAGGCACTACTTGTGATCGATAAGAAAGACGAAAAATTAGTTGAACCTAAAACGGGTAATTTAGAGATACAGAAGCACAAAAGCACGGATATTGCTTTGAATGAGGAAGTGGGTCAAATTGAAGAATTAGATCTTGAAAAGTTGCAAAACATTGATCCATCTGAAATTGAAATGAATGAGGATAAAAACATTCAAATTGATTTAAGGGAGACAACAAAAATGAAGAAAATCCGATTTGCAATAGAAGCTCGAATGGGGTATGCTTTTTCGGACGTGTACAAAGCAAAGAATGAAATCACTTACGACAATATTGGTATGCTCAAAAACATCCAATCCTTCGAAGCAGGGGTGAATGGAATCCTGAATTTCAAATCCTTTTTAGTGAAAACAGGAATTGGGTATCAAAAAGATTTCACAACAACGAATTATTCTGAGGACATCTTGCAATATAGAAGTACAGTTGTCTATGAGGAACTTTTGGATTCAAGTGGAAATGCATACAATGCTCCATTGTACACTTTTGTAGACACTTCAACTTTTACAAACACCTACAAAATGTTGGTTTCCACATCGTATTTTACACTTCCAGTTCAGTTGGGCTATCAGTTCAGATTGAATAGTAGATGGAACATGGAGGTTTTGGCAGGAATGCGATTTGGTTTCTTGATGAATGTAAGTTCGAAATACAGATCACCAGAAAGCATGGAATACTTGCAGAGTATTGATCATGGAGCATATCAGAGATTCAGGATGGATGCAACTTTGGATTTAGGGATCAACTACAGACTAAACGAAAATTGGAGTATCGGGATTCATTTACCATGTAGTTTTGGATTGAACTCTAGAATTGCAAATAGCAAGGCCCTAAACTACCGAGTTGGTGGATTGTTGAATGTGAGATTTCACTTCTAACCTAAACGGTTGTAAACGAAAATATCGAGCACCATTTTTACTGAAATGATCATCAGAATCATGCTGATTTCGTTGAAGGTAATAATATTAGCAAATCCAAAAAGACAAGCTAGTCCGATAAGAGTTGTTCCTAATCCGAGTAAATTTCTTTTGAAAAACTCCCCTTCGTGAAGCCCCACATATCTTCTTGGCATAAGAAAAGTCATTCTCACATACATGTACTGAGCAAAAAAGATGGCAATCACAAAGATGTACTCGTTTTGAAAAAATCTTTGAAGTTCGTCTTGCCATTTGAGGTCGGCCATGACTATATCAGCAGTTAAAGTGCTTAACCAGGCACAAATGAAAAATACAACTAAGAAAACAGGTAACTGGAATAAAAATAATTTCCAAAAAGTAGTTCTGAATTGGGGATCAAATCCATGAAAATGACCTGGTTTTCGAATGATATGCCACAATTTAACTCCATACGAGAATTCTGATGCGAAGAAGTCTAAAAAGTAAAAGAGAAAAATATAGTAAAGGTTCCAATCCCAAAGGAAGAACCCCAGAATTGGGAAAATATTCTCCAGAACAATGTTCGCAAAAAGCGGGTTTCGAATTCTATCTTTGATCGCCGTCGCCATTATTTATACAAGGTGTTGAGATTTTTCCTAGCGACATCGTGGTTCGGGTTGATTTGGATGGCTTTTAAATAATACGATTTCGCTTTCTCTAGTTCTTTCTTTTTTTCAAAGCAATACCCCATGTTGTTGTAGGCGTCAGCATACAGGCTGTCTGAAATAATCGCTTTTTCAAAAAAGTAAATGGCAGAATCAATTTCATCACTGTAATTCATGTAAATCCACCCTTGGTTGTACCAGGCAATCGAATAGGTACTGTCTAATTCTACAATAGTTTGATATTGGGCCATGGCACTATCCAATTTTTTCTGATTTTGATACAGCATGCCTAATCCATAGAATGCATCCCTATTGAGTGGTTCAATAGAAAGCGCCGATCGAAAATAGCCTTCTGCCAAATCCTGAGATTTTTGATCTCCATATTTGGAGAAAATGGATCCGAGGATAATATAACCTTCAGTAAAGGAAGGATCTTGTTCAACCGAAGTCATGTAGGAAGAAATGGCAAGTTTGGTCTTACCTTGAGATTGGTAGATGAATCCTTTTAAATAATATCCTTCACTCAAAGTTTCATCTATTTTCAAAGCTTTGTTGATGAATTTGAAAGCTTCGTCTGGATTATTCACCAAAGTATAAACCTTACCCATTCCCAAAAATCCTCGGGCTTTATCAGGAAACATTTCAACGGCTTTTTCATAAATCACTTTGGCTTCTTCGATGAGGTTGGGATTGTAGATCAAAGCATCCATCAGCATGTCGGCGTAAAAGATCATATTGTCGTAATCGTCTTTCGAGTATTCGTAAACTTTTTTTGCATCCACAATAGACAAGTCGAATCTCCCCAATTTGTTGTAGGCTTCGGCGCGCACCATAAAAAGAGCTTTGTTGGGTTTTTTATCTATGAGCTCCGACAGGGAATCGATTTCCGACTTAACTTCTACTTCTGTTTGAACGGTTTCCTGTTCTTTTTCCAAACCTTTTTCTTTTTCCTCGGGCTGACAAGCAAGGAATAATAAAGATGATACGGCGATTGAAAAAATATATTGAAATCTCATAATGGTAATGGCTTTGGGCAAAAATAAGATTTTTGTTGGGAAAAAGGATGAGGATTGAGTTTGTGGTGTAGAGTTTTGATTTTACAGTGAATTCGGATACTAAAATTTGGGGTTTCAAAAGATGAAATTAGACGAATGTTCAAAAGTTTCCATTCCAAAAATTTGGATTAATCCATTTTTTTTTTGCAATTTGGGGTCAATCAAACTGACTATCAATTTAATGCGCCTACGAA
>JAGQYP010000074.1 GCA_020436025.1 Crocinitomicaceae bacterium | reverse complement strand
TCCATCTGGATCATAGTCTTCATCATTTAGAGCAATAACATGTGCTATTGAGAAAAATGGAATTTCCATGAAAGCTACACCCGCACTTGTTTTCTGATATCTATCTCCACTCTCGTTCGTTAAATATACCGCATTGTAATTAGCATATTTATTATTGATTGAATCGGTATATTGAAACGTTAAATCATCATAGATGAACAAAGCAGGTAAATAAGAATAATAGCAAGAGCTATCCCATAGCCATTGTGTGGTTTCTTTACTTTTCCAATAATCTTCCTTTTTGGTGATATTGTCAAGGTAAAAGTATCCGATAAAGATTAGTACAAGAATCGATGGGTTTTTAATGATTTTGGATAATACCTTTTCCCATCTCATTTTTTCGAAAAAACATTATACTTTAAGATACACCAAAGTGCTCTAAATCCGTCTACTACACCTATCTTTTTACCCTCTGCATTAGATCTTGAATAATAAGAAATACCTACTTCATAGATGCGAACTTTAGGAACTCTAGAGAGTTTTGCAGTTATTTCGGGATCAAAACCAAATCTTCTTTCTTTCAAATTGATTGACTTTAGAATTTTTGTATCTACCAATTTATAACAGGTTTGGGTATCTGTTAAATTCAAGTTGGTAAACATATTGGAGAAAAAAGTCACAGTTCTATTACCGAAAGAGTGCCAGAAAAAAGAGCTTCGATGAGGCAAGCCTCCAACAAATCTACTTCCGTATACAACATCAGCAAAACCATCCACTACTGGTTTTAATAGAAGATTGAATTCATTTGGATCCAATTCTAAGTCTGCATCTTGCACAATAGTGAAATCTCCATCAACCAATGCAAATCCTTTATGAAGAGCTCCTCCTTTTCCTACATTTTTCTCGTTTTTATGTAGTTGGATATCTATTGAAGGATTAGAAGAGATGAATTTCTCAACTTCCTGACAAGTATTGTCAGTTGAACAATCGTCAATAACAATTATCTGTTTTTGAATATTCTCAATCAATTCCAGATCCCTAAGGATTTCTAAAACTTTGTAAATGGTAGGCTCCTCATTATAAGCCGGCATTACAATTGAAAGTTTATGTAGTTTTCTCTTAGTCAAATTGATTTTATTTACGGCTGAATATATTGTATTTGATTATGCAGTAAATGGCTCTAAAACCATCCTTCCAGCCAATCTTTTTCCCTTCTTCATAGGTTCGACCATAGTAGGAAATACCGACCTCATATATTTTCACATTGGGAACCCTTGATAATTTTGCAGTTAATTCTGGCTCAAAACCAAATCTATTCTCCTTTAATTTCAGGCTTTGAGCTATATCTGTTTTGACCATTTTATAGCACGTTTCCATATCTGTTAAATTAAGATTGGTAAACATATTACTTAATGACGTTAAAAATTTATTTCCTATTGAATGCCAGAAAAACAGGATACGATGAGGATTCCCACCCATGAATCTCGAACCATAAACAACATCAGCAAAACCACTAAGAATAGGTTTGAGTAACAAATTGTATTCGTTGGGATCGTATTCCAAATCAGCATCTTGAATAATTAAGTATTCCCCCGTTGCCTCTTTTATTCCTCTATGCAAAGCTGCGCCCTTTCCCATGTTTTTAGGTTGCTCGTACAATTGAATATTCATGTCAGAATTGGCACTCATGTACTCTTTTACCTTTTCAATAGTGTTATCTTTAGAACAATCGTTTACAATGATCAATTCCTTCTCAATGGAACCTAAATTCACAGCTTTTATTTTATCTAGGATCAAATGAATCGTAGGTCCCTCGTTATAAGCAGGAATGATAATTGATAACTTATTTATCTTCTGTTCAGTCATTCAAATTAGTTTAATTTCATCTCAGGAATTTCACCCTCTATCACCAATCTCCCTTCTGTAGCATTTTTAATCTCTTCTACTGAAATTCCTGGTGCTCTTTCGATAAGTTTGAAGCCTTCTGGAGTGATATCCAAAACGGCTAAGTTAGTAACTACTTTCTTAACACAACCAACCCCTGTCAAAGGCAAAGTACAATTTTTCAATAATTTGGACTCACCTTTTTTATTGGTGTGCATCATTGCTACAATGATATTATCTGCAGATGCTACTAAATCCATTGCGCCACCCATCCCTTTCACCATACTTCCAGGAATTTTCCAGTTGGCAATGTCTCCATTATCAGCAACTTCCATGGCACCCAATACGGTTAATTGTACGTGTTGGCCTCGAATCATGGCAAAAGAAGTGGCAGAATCAAAATAGACCGCTCCTGGCATTGCGGTAATCGTTTGTTTCCCCGCATTAATTAAATCCGCATCTTCTTCTCCTTCAAAAGGGAAAGGACCCATACCTAAAATTCCATTTTCAGATTGAAATTCAACTTCAATGCCTTGTGGAATGTAATTTGCAACTAAAGTTGGGATCCCAATTCCTAAATTCACATACCACCCGTCTCTTAATTCTTGGGCGATTCTTTGTGCAATTCCATTTTTATCTAAACTCATGATGCTTAATTTTTTGGACGAACAGTTCTTTGCTCAATTCTCTTTTCAAACTTCTCCCCTTTGAATATTCTTTGAACGAAAATTCCAGGAGTATGAATAAAATTGGGATCCAATTCTCCTGCAGGAACTAATTCTTCCACTTCGGCAATGGTAATTTTCCCAGCCATGGCCATCATGGGGTTGAAGTTTCTTGCCGTCGCTTTATACACAAGATTCCCTTCTGTATCTCCTTTCCATGCTTTTACGATAGCGAAATCCGCTGTTAAGGCCGATTCTAAAATATGAGGCTTACCATTGTATTCTCTTACTTCCTTGCCTTCCGCTACTTCTGTACCATATCCGGCTGGAGTAAAAAACGCAGGAATTCCTGCTCCACCAGCCCTACATCTTTCTGCCAAAGACCCTTGTGGAATAAGATCTACTTCCAATTCACCTGATAGCATTTGCCTTTCAAATTCATCGTTTTCTCCTACATAAGAAGAAATCATTTTTTTGATTTGTCTTCCCTGCAACAATAGCCCTAGACCAAAGTCATCTACCCCTGCATTATTAGAAATACAAGTAAGATCCTTTACACCCATTTTCACCAACTGAGCAATACTGTTTTCGGGAATTCCACATAGTCCAAAACCTCCAAGCATAAGAGTCATTCCGCTCTCAACACCTTGTAACGCTTCCTCTACGTTTGAAACAACTTTATTCATAATGTAAATATATTTTTACCACAACCCGGGATCATCATCTTGAGATCCGCCATCCAAGAAATTCGGGCTTCCGTTTTCACTACAATTAAATATGGATCGATCATATTCCTTTGGACCTTCGAAATCCTGAGTTGAAATTTTTAATTTTTTATCCTTGTACACCTGTTGCATGTAATATCCCCAAATTGGTAAAGCCATTCTACCTCCTTGTCCCCAAGTCATGTATTTGAAGTGACAACCTCTGTCGTCCGCTCCAACCCAAACTCCAGTTACCAAATCTGGCGTAACTCCCATATACCAACCATCCGAAGCATTTTGAGTTGTTCCTGTTTTTCCAGCCATTACTGCTTTTAATCCTCCCCAATCTCTACCACTTCTTAAACTTCCAGAAGTTCCGTACCACTTTCCTGGAAGATTTGGATTCGTTGTTCCAGAAACCACGTTTTTCAACATAGTTAACATAGTCCAAGCTAAATCTTCGGACATGGCTTCTGAAGGTTTTGTTTCCAAGTCAATAATTACATTTCCATGACGATCTTCCACCCTCAATAGAGTAACAGGTTTGTTATAAACACCTTTGTTTGCGAAAACACAATAAGCAGCTGTCATATTGTAAAGTGAAACATCCATTGGTCCCAAACACATTGCTGGAGCTACTTGTTCATCGGGAACTTGGATACCAACATTTCTAAGAACCTTTTGCATTGCACGAGGGCCAGATTCTGCACCCATTGCTTCCATAACAGCAACCGTAATATTGTTCATTGATCCTGCTAATCCACATGTCAGAGGTGTCATTTCTCCCGTTAATTGGGCTCCAGCATTACCAGGGCACCAATCTTTTGTTGTATAAGGAGTAGGTTGATATTCAATACAATGTTTTGTATTCGTAAATTCTGTACATGGAGTTGCAACCCCCATATCAATAGCGGCTGCATACACAAATGGTTTAATAGTAGACCCTACTTGTCTTTTCGAATTTCGAACGTGGTCGTAGGCAAACACATCAAAATTAGGCCCACCCACCCAAGCTTTTACAAATCCAGTTTTTGGATCCATAGACATCAAACCAGCCTGTAGAAAGCCCTTGTAATATTGAATGGAATCCATTGGACTTGCCATAGTGTCGATGTCTCCGTCGTAAGCATAAAATTTCATTGGAACTTTAGTGTGAAAGATTCTCTCAATTTCAGCTTTTGATTTTCCAGCGGCTTCCAGTTCTTTGTACAAATCTGAATTTACCTTGGCAGAATTCAGAATATTGTTGATTTGTTCTTCATTAAGATCATTTGAAAAGGGAGGGTTTTTCCAATATTGCTTATTGTTTTTATCGAATTCCTTTTGAAGGGTTTTACTCAAATGTTTGTACACTGCTTTTTCCGCATAAGTTTGAAGTCTTGAATCAATTGTAGTATAGATTTTCAATCCGTCTTCATAGATATCGTAAGGTTTACCATTTGCTTTGTGCAGAATATACTCTCCATTCTCGTCTTTTTCAGCAAACCTTTTTTGCAATTCTTTTCTTAATTCTTCTCTAAAGTAAGGGGCCAATCCTTTTTTGTGATCCACTCTTTGGAAATCAATTCCCAAATCCATTTGGGAGTATTTATCGAATTCCTCCTGTGAAATGTGAACTGAAATGGATTGATTATCTGCATTCTTCAACCATTGTTTCAAAACCGTGTTTCTCCTTGCCTTGGTTCCTTCTGGATTGCTCAATGGATTGAACAAAGCTGGGTTTTTTAGCATCCCAACCAGCATGGCAGCTTGATGAGGCTGAAGAGAATCTGCTGTGGTATTAAAGTAAACTCTGGAAGCCGTTCCAATACCTACCGCATTATTCAAAAAGTCAAACTGATTTAGGTACATCTGAATGATCTCTTCTTTGGTGTACATTCTTTCTAAATGGGTAGCAATCACCATTTCTGGAAACTTCTGTTCTAATCTTTCCCATTTTGATTTGGCTACTTCAGCACCTTTATTTTTTTCCGAAATAGTAAAAAGCAATTTGGCTAACTGCTGAGAAATTGTTGAAGCTCCACCTGCTTTTCCCATAGTATAGATAGATCTCAAAACTGCTCTTGCGTCAATTCCTGAGTGTTCATGATATCTTTCATCTTCCGTGGCAATTAATGCACTCACCACATTTGGAGAGATTTGATTGTAGCTCAAACTTTTTCGGTTGATTCTCCAATAACGTCCCATTTCTACCCCATCAGCAGAATAAATAATTGAAGCTTGTAATTCTGGAGATTCTTCAATGATATTTACATCTTCTACCTTATCGGCAGTTTGGATATAAATCATGAAAATGATAAACAGAGCTGGAAATAATCCAAAAAACCACAAACTTCCAATGGTTCCCCATCGAAACCATTTTGGTGCTTGATCTGATTTATCCTGCTCTCCTTTTTCCTTTTTTTTGAAGAGATTGCTGAAAAAATTTTTGACTTTTTGTCCGAAGTTTTTGATTCCCATTAAGCCTTGAAATTGCTAGTGAACGAAAATACTTAGAAATTTAAAATTAGCAAGGGAAATACATAGGTAATCGTTCACTCATTTATTATTTGATAGAGATAAGTAATTTTTCGGCTGTAAGTTTAGATTTACAATCGAGCTAAAAAATATTTAGTTTTGTTGATCATTATTGCAATTGATATTCAGTCAGGTTTTAATCTTTAGCCAGAAAAATGTTATTCAGTAGTTTAGTTTTTTTATTCAATTTTCTGCCTTTATTGCTGCTGACATATTTCATCTCTCCGAGAAATACAAAAAATGCAATTCTCTTACTTTTTAGCTTGCTTTTTTATGCTTGGGGCGGGTTTAGCTATACGCTGATTCTGATTCTCTCTGTCCTTGCCAACTGGCTTATCAGTTTAAAAATTAATGAAGACAAAAATAAAAAGTGGCTCTTATTTGGTTTGGTTTTGAATGTCCTAGTACTTGTTATTTTCAAATATTTAAACTTCTTCATTGACAATATAAATGTCTTAATCGACCCTTTTTCAAATCAAAGAATTAACAATGTGAAGATTCACCTGCCACTAGGTATTTCATTTTTTACTTTTCAGCAAATGTCAATGTTGTGGGATATTTACAGGAGCAAGGAAAAAACAAAAATTCGATTACTTGATTCTGCACTCTATGTAAGTTTCTTTCCGCAATTAATTGCAGGCCCTATAGTTCGATACCATGATATTATTGATCAAATTAAGAACCGAGTAGTGCAAATCGACCTCATCAATTCGGGTATCAAAAGATTCATTTACGGACTCTTTAAAAAAGTCGTTATCGCCAATACATGTGCGCAAATTGCGGATGATATCATGGCAAATAATATTCATTCCATTGGATGGGATGGTGCTTGGCTTGGAATATTAGCCTACACATTTCAAATCTTTTTTGACTTCAGTGGTTATTCCGATATGGCGATTGGATTGGGACGTATTTTTGGTTTTAGAATTCTTGAAAACTTTAATTTTCCCTATATCTCAAGAAGTATACAAGAATTTTGGCGGAGATGGCATATTTCTCTTTCAAACTGGTTTAAAGATTACGTTTACATCCCTCTTGGGGGTAATCGAAAGAGTAAAAACCGCACCTATTTTAATTTGATTTTAGTTTTCTTATTGACTGGATTCTGGCATGGCGCTACTTGGAGCTTTGTTTTTTGGGGACTCTTTCATGGGTTCTTTTTAATAATTGAACGAATTGGTTTTAAAAAGATTTTAGATCGAATTCCTTCCATTTTTTCATGGGTCTATACATTTTTAATTGTTGTAATTGGATGGGTGTTTTTCAGAATAGAAGGAATAGAAGTTGCATTTGAATATGTATCTACTATGTTTCATTTTGGCAATGGATTTGGCCACTCTCTTATCTATTTCAACTCTTATAATGTTGCTATATTGATTCTCGCACTATTCATGTGTAGCCCATTAATTGAAAAATATCTCGAAAAGAAAATTAAATCACTGCAATCTGTAATTTCCATAGAATTTGTACCTCATCTTGTTTCAAGCATTTTCTTTTTGAGTATTTTCTTCTACACTTGTTTGGTACTAGCTACATCTTCCTATAACCCATTTATTTACTTTAGATTTTAATGAAGTTGAATCAGTTCATATTATCCATTGGGTTTCTCTTGATTTTACTTATCCCCACTATCAATCAGTGGTTTGAAATTTGGGTATTTGAAGAGCTAGATGAAAATAAGGCTAAAGTAAAGTATGTGGAAATCAATGTTGAAAGACTTGATAATTTTCCCCAAGAATACGAAGCCTACTATAATGAACATTTCAGTTTTAAGCCCTTTGCAATAGAAATAATGTCATTCTTTAAAGAGCAAATGTTTGATGTTTCAATCAATGATGGAGCTCATCTAGGAGATGATAATTTTGTCTTTGATGGAAAAGGTTCAAGATTTACTATTCGAAAAGAACATTTTGACTTTACTCAAAAAATTCAATTAGAATTAGAATGGGAGCGCAGATTGGAGTATTTGAGGAAGAAAAATATTCCCTGTTTTTGGTTTATCATACCTAACAAATCAGACCTCTACTTTGAAAAACTTCCATGGAACTTGAAGAGAAGGAAAAGAACACCTTCCATTGGACAACAATTTGGAAGTACAAATAATCATGTTATAAGTTTGTACGATGCTCTATTTCAGGGAAAAAATAAAGGTAAAGTTTATTACAAAACGGATACACATTGGTCCGTTTTAGGAGCCGAATTAGGATATATAAAAATCATTGAAACTCTTCAAAAAAATGGATATGATGTACAACCTTTTAATAAAGGGGAAATTCAATTTTATGCAAAAGAAGGTAATTTGAGGAAGAATATACCTAGTTCAAAATTTAAGGAGGAACTCGAAATTTGGTCGCCAGATAAAAGCTATTATGAAGAACTTCCTAAATTTGGTTTCGACATCCCTGAAGTATTTCCATACAAAAGTGCTTATGAAGTTCATTTTCAAAGCAAATGGAGTGGAAAATCGGATTTAAAAGTTTTGATTATCAGAGATTCCTTTACCAATTTTATACTTCATAGACTCGCTGTTAACTTCAAGGAATCCCTTTTTATTTGGGACAATTGGCAATATGAGTTAAATGAAGAGATAATTGAAAAATATAAACCTGATTTGATTCTTTATATTACGATTGACAATCTTATCCCAAATCTTCTAAAAGCGATTAACGGAGAGGCGTATTTGTAATTGTTGATTAAGAAAATAAAGGATCTATTCACAAGTAACAATCATCAAAAAAGCCACTCCTTTCGGAATGGCTTATTAATTCTATCGAGTTGTTTTATCTTACTCTTTAACAATCTTCTGAATTCGTCTGATATCCTCATTATAAACTTTGATCATGTAGAATCCCTGAGCTTGATTACTTAAATTAATCAGGTGTTTATATTCTGACCCAACATTGATCTTTCCGGAATTGTAAACAATTTGTCCCAGTGAGTTTAAAACCTGAATCTCTACATCCGAATTGAATCCTTCAATCAATAATTGGAAGTTGTTTTGATCCAATGGAGTCACACTCAAGTTGAATTGATCTTCATTTTCATCCAATCCTACTCCACTCGCATCAATGATATTCACTGTATAATCCTCAGTTTCTCCGAATTGATAATTCACACATGGATCATCTGCTCCAGCTTGGAAATTGGTTCTGGCTCTCAACATGTGCTGACCCAATGTAGCTCCCGCCGGAATCGTCAACGTTGTTGTTGAAGAAACCGTTCCGAAGTTATGGTTCGTCACCAATTGTTCTGAAGCCTCAAACACAAAATTGTCGTTGAAGTCAATCCAAACGGACCCTTGTTGCTGAGACCAAGCAGATTGAACTGTTAAATTGTGTGATTGTCCTCTTTCCAAATCTGTAGAAAGGTTGGTATAATCTCCATATCCATTCGAAGAACAGTTTGTACTGTTGTTGATGGTACCTAATTGGAAAAGTCTAAATCCATCTCCCCACTGGCAATTTCCAGTTGGTTGGCAGAAAGTTTTCTCAATTTGTGTTTGAACTGTATCGTTTGTGTGCTGTTGATCCGAATTGAAAGAAGTATAAGCCACAACATCATAAGTTCCTACATTAGAAAAATCATACGTAGCAGTAAAATCATAAGAATATGTTCCTCCTGCGGCAACTGTGGCGGTCACAGTTTCAACTACTGGAGTTCCACCATCAACCACATAAGCCACGTCAAAGTTGCTTTGAGGAGAGGTTCCAAAGTTTTCAATCATTACTGTGATGGTTTCAATTCCAAGAGAACCACTAGAGGCTGGTGCCGTAATTGCATTCACTCCAAGATCATCGGCAAACAAATGGGTTACTGTTACCACATTGGTGTCGTTATCGTTGTATTCATCCCCTACAAGTCCGGTATAAGCCATGATGGAATACGGACCTTGAGTGGACATGTCGGCAGTTGCTGAAAAAACAAAGTTGTTACTTGTTCCTGCTGTTAAAGTTCCTGTATACGTTTCAGTTACTGGTGTTCCTCCATCAATCACATAAGTTACAGGGAAATTGGACTGATCCTGAATTCCATAGTTGGTCACGGTAACTTCAATATTCTCAGTTGCCGTTAGAATTCCGTCTGTTGGATTCACCAAAGCAGAAACTCCAACATCATTGTTAAAGTCAGAGGCCAATTTGAAAGAGAAAATTCCTGTTTTCCAACCTGAAGAAATGTATTCCCCTACATACCAAAAAGTCTTATGATCAGTTGGATCCAAAGACATGTGCGCATAATCTCCAAATCGATTGGTATTGGTTTGAGCAGAAGTTCCTGTAAATACATTGGTTTCTGCTACTGTCAATTGTCCTAATGGATCTGAAGATAATCTTCCTGTATATCTCAATGATGCATAAACACTTGATCCAGCTACCGAATAAGCCAATCCAATGTTTCCTTGTTCATCCATACAAATTGAACCATTCCATCTATTTTGGTTGTCTGGCGAATAGGTTCCTTCCTGGTAAAGTGACCATACCCCACCTGTTTCTCTGAATTCATACCATCTGATTCCGGCATGATTCGATCCATTTACATCTACTGTATGGTTTAATACCACAGAACTATATCCAGAGAATTTCATATACGAAGCTGGATACATGAAAGCACCCGGGATTCCGTCTAATTTGGCATTGGTTCCTGGTTGCTCAATATCGTCCCAGTTTGCTGTAAAATCAGAATCAAAAGGAGACACTGGAATTTGAACTGGATTGGAAATCGTTGAATTTGCCGTATTTGTCCAATCCACATCTACTTCCCATACTTTTACGTGATCCGAAGAAACACCTGACCAACCATCGTCTTGGAAGTAAAACAAATAACATGGCGTTCCTACAGGAGGAAGCGTCTTGTATGCATGCGTTGGTAAGGCACTAAAAAATCCTGGTGTGGCAATTTGAGGGATCGTGAATCCAACAATTTGTGCTCCTGGATCTCCAGCAATCATCTTGTCTCTTTCTAAAGCATAACATTGATCTCCTGATTTATTTGAAGTGATATAATATCCATCAGACCAGATAGAATATTTAGGATAATCCGGAAATGAAGAACCTAATGGAAATTGATACAGATAATAAGAACCTGTTGGGTCTGATGTTTGAGAAACCCCCACAAGTAAGGCATTGTTCGACGTTCTGAATTGCGATACAAACCATCTATCAACGTATTCATCATACATGACAATAGGATCCCCATCATTTACATTACTTCCAATCAAGGAAGTCCAAATAGAACCCAATGAGTTAGGTCCCATGATTGTGTTTCCAGATCGATCAAAGATCTCGAACTTCACATTCACCATTTCAAAATAGTGATTGGGTCCCACGGCACCACTTGGATCTGGAGGAGTCGCCTGACCATCATTAACATTCATACCGTCCCATTGAATCAAAGGTGCACGCATGGAATGTGTGTTGTAGTGTTTTTGCAATGCCGGATCCATACCATGTGGAAGGGCATTTGGATTGTCTGATTTGTTTCGTCGTAGTTTGTTGGGAACAATGTACATTCTTTCGTTCTCCTTAGCAGGAACTTCTTCGAATTGAATGTCCGTTAAAGCTGGACTTATTCCGAAATCAGTAGCTGTAGCAGAAAAGATCTCATTTGTTCCTTGTTGAGCTAGTAGGGAGGTACTAAGGCAAAATATTGCCATACTCAAAGTAATCTTTTTCATAAATACACAGTTTTGC
>JAGQYP010000073.1 GCA_020436025.1 Crocinitomicaceae bacterium | reverse complement strand
CATTGTCTTCAATCAGGCATTCAAGAGTGTTGGAATGAGTTTTCGCAATATTTATTTTCAATTTTCCTTTTCCTTCTTTATGCAGCAATCCATGAACAATGGCGTTCTCAATAAATGGTTGTAAGATCATTGGAGGAATTAAAGTACCTTCGATATCTTCGAAATTGATTTCATACTCAAGTTTTTCATCAAACCTAAGTTTTTCTAAGGTCAAATAGATTTCAATCAGTTTGATTTCTTGATCGAGAGTAATAAGGTCTTTATCAGAATATTCCAATGTCTTACGAACTAAATCAGCAAACTTTGAGATATAGGAATAAGAGTTGATCTTTTCTCCATGTAAAACCTGATCTTGAATTGAATTCAGTGCGTTGAATATAAAATGGGGATTCATTTGTGACTGAATTGCCGTAAGTCTGGATCTTGCAATTTCACTTTCTAATTTTGAACGTTTTGTAGTAATGTTTAGCCTGATTTTATAGGCTAAAGCAATGATCAACACCACACCCAACAAAATGCTTATTTGAAACCAAAGTTCATTCCAAAATGGAGGGGTGATTTCAAAAGAGATTGATTTTTCAATAAATACTTGTCCACGATAGACTACTTGAAAATTGAGTTGGTATATGCCAGGGTTGAGATCTAGTTTTTGATATTTCCCTAAATAGACAGGAAAATCTTCCCATTCTCCTTTATTCCCATTTTTGTTAAGTTGGATTTTGAGTTTACATTCTCTTGCAAATAATATCCCTCTGAATTCAAAAGCTACTTTCAGATCATTCTCCCGAAAATTCAATTTATTTTCATCACTTATATCCTTTGACCCTAGGAGTAACTGCTCAAAAATTAAGTCTATTTTACCAAAATCAGATTTGATTTCTTTGTAATTCAAAAGTATCGGTAATCCTTCCGAAATAATACAAATGGAATCTCCGATAACTGCAAAATCATTAACTGTTGATGAAACAATTCCTTCAAGTGTTCCTAATGAACTCCAGCTTTGATCTTTTGTGTCAAAAAGTTCTAACCCTGAGCGATGAAGAAAAAAGAAAATCCCTTTTTTAAAATCTATTTTTCTAATGTAAGTGTCGTTGAGTCCACCATTTAACACTGGGTCCCTGCTGATTTTTTCATTTTCGATAGAAAGCACTCCAAAATTTTGGGTTCCCAGAAATATCTTTTTTCCATGGGCAACAAAATTATGGGTATAGATGGATTTGTTTTGAAATTTAATTTCGGTTATCAAGTCATTTTTAAAATGAAACAGTTTGTGGTTTTTAACAAAATAAAAGCCATTTCCGCTAGGTTCAGTAATAATATGTTGACACCTTTCTTCTTCTGGAAGCAAGTTTTCCCAATGAATTTCATTTCCAACTTTATATCTGTAGAAAACACCTCTGGAAGTTGCCAATAGCAGGCCGTTATGATATTTTGATACGCTTTTTATTGTTCCTACGGAAGAGGGTTTTCGGTTGATAATTTGCGAGGTGAATAAGAGTTCACTTTGCTGAGAACATAAACCAAAGTCTTCTTCTTTTACAAAGAAAATTTTCTCACCAGGAAGATCATTTTTGCACAGTTCAATCATTTCATCTTTAACAATTGAATAGACACTTCCATCACGTGAAAGAAAGAAGAACTGTCCATTTCCGGATGTTACTCCCGTAATTTTTTTAGATTTATCTTGAAATGAAAAGCGCTTGGTATTCAAAGTAGGAATGACCACAATACCTTGATTAAAAGTTCCCAGAAAAACGGTACCATCCTCATCCTTATATACTGCGGAAAAGAAAGTTTCTGAATAAAACAAAGGGCTAGTGGTTAATTTATTTTTTTCAATTTGAAGGAATCTACATCCGGCAGTGGGATCCATGACCCAAAGCGTATTTGAATCTACTATTTCTATTTTCCCTTTAAGAGATACTTTACTTGACAAAGTGTCAAGATTGAATTTTCCGGCAAGAGAGATTGAAAAGAGTTTTCCGTTTATTTCAAACGCGGTACGAAATAAATCATCAGTTGTAAAACGATCTTTACCAGTTTCAGTAATGATTTCCATTTTGCCGTTACTCCAAACACCGATTTTAGGTTCACTAGTGATGGGAAAAATTAGTTTTCCATTATGAGCTTTTGATGCTGATCTAAAATGAGTAGGATGCTCAAAAATTATTTCCCATTTTTTGTCCTTCCAGCGTAAGACTGATTTAGAGAAAACGATCAGGTTATTCTGGTCGTCAAAATACATGTCTAATTCCCTTTTTAAATGAGTTTTGGGTATGGTAGTAACCAGTTTTAACTGATGATTTTCAGCTTTGAAAATTTGACCTGCTAAATTGAAGCAATAGATTTCATTTTCTTTATTTTTTCTCAATCCGAAAAGGGCGCTACCTATTTGGTTGGGATGATTATCAATTCGAACAAAATGTCCATTTTTAAAATAATGGAGTCCGAAATTTGTAGCAATAAATAATTGGTTTTGACTTGATTTAATAATACTATAAACATGGGTGTTAGAAAGATCTTCCGAACCAATTTTAAAATAAGAAGGTTCGTAGGCTTTCAAATAAGAATAGGAAAAGAAAGCACAAAAAAGAAATAGAGCTCGTATATATCGGTATAAATCCAATGAAATTTTCTGAATGGTAAAAATGGGGAAAAAAATTGACGCTCAACCGAATTGTTTCCAATTGGTCTAGATTCTTCTACAAACAGACAAGCTTGTACTATTAGGACAAAACTTACTTTAAAAACTTCTTCTCCAAGTCCAATTCAATGATTTCTCCATCCTTCTTTTCAATTTTCAGATGGGCTGTGTTGTATTTGGTGAAGATGGATTCTTGGGTAATCAGATCGCACAAATTGATTTCAGATAAAATTAATTCGTTGAATTCCAGGATGAAATCCCCATATTCGATTTGGTTTTTGAGTTCCATGTCCCATACCGAACCAATGGCCATTCTTCCATCAAGTAAAGTGGCGTTGAATTCGTAGGCTTTTTCATTTAGATCAGGTGTTTCTGATCTCCACTCAAAATAAAAGTTCTTGTTGAGGTAATCGAGGGTGATGTTGGCGTGATCTAGAAATTCTGCACCTATTCTGGAATGAGTAGAGACAGTTGTAATTGTTGTGATATTTTTCACTCTTTTGTGTCCTAAATCCATTTCAGACACAAAGACTCTATATTCTTCTAATGCATTTGATCTGGCAAACAAGCCGATAGAAGTGGAGCCCATAGAATTCTTCACATTCTGAAAAAGCGAATCTTTCTGATAGACCATGAAATTATCCAAACTCAAATCATATAAATCACCCATACCTGAGTCGAACAGACAGTATTCATTTCCGATTTTGCCATTATCTCCTTGAAGTTTTATTTCGATGAAAGGGCTTCCTTGTCCATCTCTAAAGTACATGGGATCGGCTTTCAAATCGGAAGGAAAATTCAATTTTTCAATTTGATCAGTAAAAATCAACTCTTTCTTTTCGTTGTCCATTTTCACAATGCAATCCCTTAATAAATTACTTCCTATGATGCCATCGATTTGAAAGCAGTCAAAGACAAAATTGCTACTCTCATCGGTCAAAATAGCTGTTTGATTTTTAAATACGGCTTCTCCGATTTGCAATTCCTTCACGCTCACCAATTTCATTTTTTGCTTGTCGTCATTGACATCATTGACATTGATATCTTTTAATTTTTTATGCGGAATTTCATCAATGATCTTATCCGAAATCATGTTTGGAGCACCTGTGTCAAATAGGAAATTATAGGTTTTTCCATTGATTACCACCGGAAATATGATTTTGTAATTTTTGAGCACATAGGGAACAGATGTAAGGTAGTTGGTTGACTGACATTTTCCTTTAAAAAGAATTTCCTTTTGTGCGTTTAAACGGAGAAAAGAACCAATGAAAAGTAAGAAAAATAGTATTCTAAACATAATGAACAATTTAGATACCAAATTTATGAGAAATGGATAGAGTAGGTGTAACTACTCGTGTAATTTTAATTATTTTAACAACTCAAGAATACCCAACCAGTATGAGAAAACACATTTTTTTATTTTCATTTTTATCCGTCTGGATCCTGCAAGCACAAGATTCCTACTATAATTATATTTCTTTAGGAGACTATCAAGTAGGTTATGCAGACACCCTAATTTATGATGATAGTGTCTTTTATGAATTTGATTTTTATAAAGGCGCTGCCCCTTTGTTTGTAAGTGTTTGGTATCCGTTGGAGCAAGAGCAAGAGCTTGAGCAAGAGCAAGAGCAAGAGCAAGAGCAAGAGGGAGGTGGAGTTCAGGGCCTGCAGGAGAAAGAGAGAATGCAGTTTGGGGATTTTAGAGAGGCGGATTGTCCAGAGATGTTGCAGGGGATTTATGAAATGTTGCAAAAGCAGAAAGATTCGGCATCGATTTGGTATCATGTGGAAAAAGACTTTGTTAAGCTGGAACCTATAAATTATAAGGTTTCGACCGAAGAAGTTCTGGGACAATTGAAGAGTCTGCCAACAAAAAGTCATCGGGTACCATTAATAAGTAAATCCAATTTTCCAGTGATTGTTTATCACCATGGAGCACAAGGGTTGCAAGATGAAAATTATGTGATGGCAGAGTATTTTGCCTCCCGAGGATTTATTTTTATTTCGGCAAATTTTCATTGGCCTGTATCGGGTAAGACTTATGGAACGCCGATCGTTTGGAACGGATACAACACCACTTCCCCTCAGAAATTAATGGATTTTGCACGGTCAATAACAGATTCTGATAAAGTATTTTTCATGGGGCATTCCATGGGGGCACAAACGGGATATGGCTTTTTAAGAACTATCGAAGATGCAACTGCATTTATTTCCATGGAAACCACTGCGGAAGGAGCTTCTGATGCAAAACTCAAAGACTGGTGGCCTCATTTAATGGAAATCATACAGAAAGATTCCAGTGAATTCAGACTTCCGATATTGCATTTGGCTTCAAAAGAAATGGATCAGCCCCTGAATTTTTATCCTTTTACCAAACTGACAAATGCTCAAATCACCTTCATGCAATCCAAAAAGCCATTTGGACACGAATCTTACACGACTTCCTATTTCATGCGCTATTTGTTCAGAAAAGAATTTAAACAACCCGATAATAAAGCCATGAAAGAGCAATTAGAACTCTTCGTCAAACACCTCGAATTGATTTACGATTATATAAATTCCCAGGTAAAAGGGGAGGGATTTAAGAAGTTGAAATACAAGGATACGTTTTACTAGTTGAAAGCGAAATTCTAAACCCTCCGCGATCTCTGCGGTTAAAAATGTCCAGCCTCAAGAAAATTGCCCTAAGCGAAAATCGAAGGGTCCAGATATCCATCAATCAAAAAAAAAGGGCCTCATCGGCCCCTCAATTATTTTTTAAACTCAAGTAGTGTTTTCTCAATAATTCCGACACAATCGAGCAATTGTTCTTCTGTCATTACCAAAGGTGGAGCAAAACGGATAATGTTTCCATGTGTTGGTTTTGCAAGTAATCCATTTTCTTTCATCGCTACACAAATGTCCCATGCCGTTGAAGAATCTTCCGTATCGTTGATCAAAATAGCATTCAACAATCCTTTACCTCTCACGGCATTCACCAAATCCGTTTTAGCAATGATTTCATTCATCTTCGCTCTGAAAAGTTCTCCTAATTTCTGAGCGTTTTCAGCTAATCTTTCTTCTTTTACCACTTCCAAAGCCGCAATGGCAACTTTAGCCGCAATTGGGTTACCACCAAAAGTAGATCCATGCTGACCCGGTTTGATCACCATCATGATTGGGTCATTGGCTAATACTGCAGAAACTGGATAAACTCCTCCAGAAAGTGCTTTTCCAAGAATCAAAACATCTGGTTTTACATTTTCGTGATCACAAGCCAATATTTCACCTGTTCTTGCGATTCCGGTTTGCACTTCGTCCGCAATAAATAGTACATTATTGTCTTTACACATTTGAGCTGCTGATGAAAGGTATCCCTCTGAAGGAACATAAACACCTGCTTCACCTTGAATAGGCTCCACAAGGAAACCTGCAACATTTTCTTGTTTCAAAGCTTGCTCAAGGGCATCTAAATCATTGTATGGAATTCGGATGAATCCTCCTGTGTAAGGTCCGAAGTTCTTATTGGCAACTGGGTCGTTTGAGAAAGAAATAATCGTTGTTGTTCTCCCGTGGAAGTTGTTCTCGCAAACAATGATCTTCGCTTGGTTTTCATTTATTCCTTTTACTTCGTAGGCCCATTTTCTACATAGTTTAATCGCTGTTTCAACTGCTTCTGCTCCTGTGTTCATCGGAAGCATTTTGTCAAAACCAAAAAATTCGGAAGCATACTGCTCATAAACTCCTAATGCATCATTATAAAACGCTCTTGAAGTTAGAGTCAAGGTTTGCGCTTGCTCCATCATTGCTCCAACAATCTTTGGGTGACAATGACCTTGGTTTACCGCAGAATAAGCCGATAAGAAATCGTAATACTTTTTTCCTTCAACATCCCAAACATGAACGCCTTCTCCCTTAGCCAAAACAACCGGAAGAGGGTGGTAGTTGTGTGCTCCATATTTGTCTTCCAGTGCCATTAAGGACTTTGAATCTAATTTTTCCATAGTCTCCATAAAAAAGTTGTTATTTAATGAGTTAATAAATAAATGTCCGCTCATCTCGGAGAGCAAGCATCCTTTCCTCATTTAGAAAATTCTGGGAGAGAAATCATCCGGGAATTCAAGAATTCAATTCAAAATTAAAAATTCAAAATTCAAAAAGCAAGATTCGAAGTTAAAAGCGTTTCTTTTGTTGAACCGCAAAGACGCCAGGGAGGCGCAAGGGGCGCAAAGGGTCTATCTTCTTTTTCTTTTTCCAATCTTTCTGTCAATGTATTCTCTTCGCAATATTTTGACTTCCTTTTCTAGGTTTTCTAATAGTTCTTTTCCTTCTTTTGAACTGTAATCGGGCATAAAAATTATAGACTTTCCAAATACTGTTTTGTTTACAAATTTAATTTCAAAACTCGCGTCATTTGGATTTTCCAAAAAGTTGGCAATATTATTTGTAGGCATTTGAATTTCCCTTTTTCCATCGTTTACAAAAAGAACCCTTAGTTTCCTATCTAAATACACTTTATGCTTATGATATTTTTCAAATTCTTTTTTATCGTGATACTCGGAATAAATAAAAAATAATATTCCAAAGATGAAAATACCTATGCTGAAATTAGAGGTTAATGGATGTCCCTCTGAAGGTAGATAAAGAATAAAGTAAATTAGGCAATATATACCGGAAATTACAGTTGCAATCAATCGTCTTTTTCTTTTTCGATTTCGAAGCTTTTCGCTTTTGTTGAGTCTAGAAATACTCATATTTTAATTTAATAGGTCAGTTTTAATTCCAGAAATCCAAACTTCCAAATCCCGATAGCTATCGGGACTAAAAATCAAATAAAAATCACATCCACTCTCCGGTTCTGTGCTTTTCCTTCGTCGGTGTCGTTGGTTTTGATGGGTTGGGTTTCTCCTTTGTATTCGATTTCGATGCGATCTGCTTTAAGGCCTTGTTTGACCAAGAATTCTTTAATGGATTCGGCTCTTCTTTTGGACAGACCTACGTTGTATTCGTTGCTTCCAACGGCGTCGGTGTGCCCGATGATTTTGATTCTGAGATCTGGGTGAGACATTACGATTTCAGATAATTCCTCGAGGTATTTGTGGTATTCGGGTTTGACAACGGAGCTGTCGTGATCAAAGTTTACTGGTTGAAAAATGAAATTCTTCATGTTGTGGTCCATGACTTCAGGAGCGGGTCGGCCTACTTTTAAATCAGAAAGGAATTTTTTCGTCCATCCTTTATCGAGTAGGGAAGAGTCTGATTTTGAAATCATGATTTCTTTGGAACGATACCCAATGATTTTCCCAAATTCAAAAGCACATTCATTGGATTTGTAAGAACCATTTAGGTAAGCTGTCTTTGGATCCAAAGTGAACTCATATTCATCCAAGCACCATTCTTTTTTAAAAGGGCTTACTTGTTTGATGATTTGAACATCTCGGAACTTCAGGTTGCCTTCTTTTACAGTTCCATAGACTTTCTTATAAGCATAATAATTTCCAGATCTGGATTCTATTCTAGCAAAACCTTCCACTTCAGTGCCTGTAACTTTCAGGTCGAGATAGAGAATGTTGGATTTTTTATATTCATCAGATTGGACGGTAATCAGTCCTTGCCAAATCCCACTAAAGTCTTGAGCATGAGTCTGAACAACTCCAAAAAGAACAAAAAATATGGTTAAAAACTTCTGTATCATATTTAAAATATACGGCTTATCAAGCTATATGATACAAGAATTTTACCAAATTTTCGGAAGAACAGCTTTTCGTTCCTTAGGGTAATCCGTGAATTTCTTTAAATACCATTTGTGGTGATCAATTCCTCTAGGAATCAAATTGGCTGCCGTCCAGATGGCAAAAGAAGCCGTAGGAACTGACCAGCTCATGATCGCATATCCGGTCCATTCGATAATTTCCCCAAACAAATTAGGAGACGACACATATTTGAACAAACCACCATAAGGAATCTTGTAACCAGTTTCTCCTGGTTTTCTCAAGTTTAAAAGAATATTATCCGAACTAATATTGATGTATGCCCCTACAAAGAAGAAAAGGAGTCCGATAATGAATCTTGGATCCGTAATCCATTCTTCCGGATATACTGCAAAATTACCCATGTAGTAACCGTTAATTGGTCCATTCATCAGGTTAAAGAAAATTGCTGAGAATACAATTACCAATGGCATTTGCTTACCTGATGTTTTAGTTCTTAAAGGCCAGATAAACGTCCTATTTACGTAGTGTGCCAAATAGATGATGACGAAAAACCAATTGAAAAACCCTTTATCTCCAGTTCCTGTTAGAAAGAAATACAAGCAAAGAGCAGGAGAAGGTATCTCCATGATGATCCAACCGAGTTTGTTTGGAATCATTGGGCCCACTTTTTTGGTATGTCTTCCATAAGGAGGTGTAATCAGCAAAGCAAAAGGAAAAACGATGAAAGCTACACCAATCCAGATGTAAACTATAAGGTAAAAATTGTCTTCAGATATAAGCATGTGTAATTTGTTTAGCCAAATATAGAAAATTTGGGTAATTTGAATTCTTTTTCATCTATTATGTCAAACAGAAAAGAATCGTGCAAATTAGGTGAGTAAATAAATTAGGATAAAACATTGTAAATCAGAATAATAAAAATGAAAAACTAGTATTTAGAAATTATAAAAAAATGACTTTTTACTGAATTTTGAGGGGGTTTCCGGACATCCTTTGGTAGGTTTTGTCGTTATTTTTGTAAGGCTACAATTTACACTATTCTGCTTTAATGACTGTTAATATGAAAAGAACATTTCAATTCCTGTTTTGGGTAAGTATGATTGTTTACTCAAATCAATCTGTAGCACAATGTCCTACGGTTACAGAAACAATCACAGATGAGTCCTGCACTGGAGCATGTGATGGGGAAATTCAAATTGATATTACAGCAGGTACCGGACCTTATACGGTAGAATGGTTTGATGGAGGCGGAACTTCTTTAGGTGTTATTACCGGAGTTGTCGCTACAGAAACCATCACAGGTTTGTGTTCAGGGAACTATTCTGTTGATGTAACGAGTGCTGGAGGAGCCGGATCTACTACTATATGGACAGAAGATTTTGAAAGTGGAATCAACGGGTGGACTTTAAATGTTCCAACAGGAGTAAATGGTGCCGACAATAATTATTGGGAAATTGATGATGATGAAGCAGGGATGCCTGCAGGAGTTTGTGGTTCAGCAGGCAATGGAGATGAGTCCATGCACATTACAAGTGTGTTCAATCCTGCTGGTGGGGCTGCTTACGATGCTGGAGGTTTATGTGGGATTTTATTTTGTCCGCAAGCCAATGTTAGAGCAGAATCACCAAATATTTCAACAATTGGAGCTACAGGATTGACCTTAAACTTTGTGTTTATTGGAAATGGAGATGGGTTGTTGGATAATGCATCATTATGGTACAATGATGGAGGTGGATGGGTGCAATTGGATCCTTCCTTGAAATCCAATATGTGTGCTTTTCAAGGTCAATGGACGGCTTACTCAGTCGCTTTACCTGCCTCATGTGAGAATATTGCCAACCTTCAAATTGGTTTCAACTGGACCAATAATGATGATGGTGTGGGATCAGATCCTTCTTTTGCCGTGGATGATATTGAGATTGTTTCTGCTTCTGGCGGACCTGGATGTACGACTAACGAAGCCTATGTGGTGGGTTCTGCTGGTCCATGTGCTTGTCCGATTACCATTACTGAAACGATTACAGATGAGTCATGTCCAACTGTTTGCGACGGAGAAATTCTAATTGATATTGCAAATGGTAGCGGACCCTACGACGTGGAATGGTTTGACGGTGGAGGAACATCTATCGGAACATCTACCGGAGTAGTAGCTCAAGATAATATCACAGGTTTGTGTCCAGGAAATTACTCTGTCGAAGTAACTGAAGCCGGTGGAGGTGGAGGTGGTGGTCCAGCCACTGTTTGGACTGAAGGATTTGATTCGGGAATAAATGGTTGGACTTTAAATGTGCCAACTGGAGTAAATGGTGCTGACAATAACTATTGGGAAATTGATGATGATGAAAGTGGTTTGCCAGCAGGAACTTGTGGTGCAGCAGGAATGGGAAGCCCATCCATGCATATTACTTCTGTCTTTTTTCCTGGAGGAGGAGCAGCTTACGATGCAGGTGGGTTGTGCGGTATTTTGTTTTGTCCAGAAGCAAATGTAAGAGCAGAATCTCCAAATATTTCAACAGTAGGTTTTACTGGATTGACTCTGAATTTTGATTTTATAGGAAATGGAGATGGAATGAATGATAATGCTTCCCTTTGGTATAATGATGGGGGGGGATGGACTTTGTTAGATCCTTCGTTGAAATCTGCTTTATGTGGTGTTCAAGGGTTGTGGACAGCTTATTCAATTGCTTTACCTGCTTCGTGCGACAATATTGCAAATCTTCAAATTGGTTTTAATTGGACAAATAATGATGATGGGGTAGGTTCCGATCCTTCCTTTGCAGTTCATAATATAGAGATTGTGTCCACAACTTCTGGTGGAGGAGGTTCAGGTTGTACTCAAACAGCCAACTTCACGATCAATGCAGGTGTAAATCCAACAATTTCAAACGAAGCCAGTACTAACATTACCAACTGTACAGCACCAGACGGAAGTATAACGATTACGGCCAATGGGGATAGTTATGAATTGTTTACTTCAGGTGGAGCTTCAGTTACAACTAATACAACGGGAAGTTTCACTGGACTTTCAGCAGGTGACTACTATGTAGAGGTAAGTTTGAATGGATGTATTACCACTTCCTCAACTTTTACTATTTCAAATGCTTCTGCTCCAGCGGCACCAAATGCTCTTGCTGATGCGACATATTGCGTAGGTGATGTAATGGCTGATTTATCTGTAACTGGAACAGGAGGAACATTTACCTGGTATTCAGATGCAGGTTTGACAACAGTATTAGGAACTGGAGGAACTTTAACTCCAGGAACTACTCAGGGAGCAACTATTTATTATGTA
>JAGQYP010000072.1 GCA_020436025.1 Crocinitomicaceae bacterium | reverse complement strand
AAAGTTGCGCTAAGTTGCGCAAAGGTTTATTTCTAATCCTACCCTCATTCATTGTTAATTATTCATTCTTAATTATTAATTATTTCCCGCATAACTTTTATCTAATTTATTTTTCGTAGATTTCTGCTCAATCATTTGATTATTAACCACTAAAAATATTTTATATGAGTGAATTGACGAACAAGCAGAGCAAACTTATTCAGCGACAGATTAAAAAATTGTATAACCGAAACTATATCGCAGTGAAATCGGGCGACAATACTTTGTCTATTGGTGATGTGCTTACTGACATGAAAGATACCGTTCCGATTATTGATAGTTCGGCGTTTCCTAAGAAGGCTACGAAGTTCATTGAGGGAAACAAGCGAAACATCAATATCACTTCGGATTCGGAGGTGAATTTGACTACCAAACTGAAGGGAAGTGCCGATTTTTCAGAGTATTTTGATCTGGATGAAGCTGGATTGATTGTGGAATTTCAGAACAACAACGACATGCTTTTGAAAGTGAGAGGCATTCGTCAGCAAAGCATTAAGAATTTTGTGGAATTCAGAAAGGAATTGCTTAGTCGCTATACCCAGGGTGAATTGTCATCGAAAGTGTATATCGTACGTGGATTGGTTTATGCGGATAAGTATTATTTGCAATTCAGCGGAAGTAAAGGGGGCAAAGTGGGATTCAATTTGAAGGGATCGGCCAATGTTGCCAATATGGAAGCGGATGCGGATTTTGATATTAAATGGAAGAAAGATGTCGGATTCAATGTGAATGCTCCGAAAGGGGGACCACTCGCCTATCGGGTGTCAGCTGTGCGATTGAACAGGCATTTAATTCCGACTGATTTACACGATAAAATTGTAGCGGGCAATAACGAATCTGATTTATTGGACAACCTGGCTTTTGGAACTCGAAAAGCACTTTTGGAGTCCAACGCATTAGAAATCGTGGATGCAACAGACGAATTACTATTGAATGAAGAGACAACTGCTTAACTAAACCATTTAACCACAAGAAGCCTCTAAACGGGGCTTTTTTTTTTGATTATTTCGGCATCATTTCTATAATGAAATCTTTGTATTTCTCAGGAACTTCTTCGTAAGGATTACTTGGAGCAATCAATTTAAAATCTGAAGAATAAATAACATACAAATATCCATAGTGCTCTGTTCTTACTCTGAAAACATAGTCTCCATCCCAATGTTTTTCTACTCTATTGTATTGCGGAGACACCACCCATTTTTTCGACTCTAAATCATAAACTCCACAAAAATCAGTAAGCTCAGAAGGCTCAATATAAACCATTTCCCCTTCGGCACTAATTGAATCCATTCCATAAGAATCAATAAGCGGATATTGTATCAAGTCGGAGCGATAACGGAGAATCATATATTTTCCAGCTTTTTCGATTTCACAGATTAATTCCTCTGCAGATGTTTTGAAAACTTCACCATCTTTAGTAACAGTATCCATGGCGATCTTAGTTACCTTTTCAAAACCATTTTTGCCGGATTCATCCACTCGAATGACTCCATCGGAAATAGACAAAGAAAAACCTTGGTAAGGAGTAAATAGAACCGTATCAGAATAAGGAATTTCCAATTTCAGTGTACTTGGATTGTAAATTCCGACTTTTCCTTTTTGAATGACTTTATAATATTGATAGAACAGCGAATTGTCATACCCTCCTTTTTTATAGACAGGCACGAAGGAATCTGCTTTTGTAATCGACAGAATGGTTTCTATAACTTCATGATTCATGAAAAAATCATCCAAATCCTTAAAACTCCGCTCCCATCTACTTCCGCAATAAAAAGCCAGACTTGAAGAATCCCCCTGTTTGTAATTCCAAAGGGAGTAATCTTTTTCAATAGCTTGAAGGGAATAGTACTTTTGTGGAACCACCCACTTTTTCGATTTTAAATCATACAATCCAGAACGAGTATATCCTTTAGCTGTTTCATAAATGGGAGATCCATATTCATCATAATAATACATAGGTTCGCCTGAATCATCAAAATAGGTCGGTAAATCCGGATCGTCATAATCCGAAAGATTGTTTTCAAAATAAATCAGATTCTGCCCTACTTTTTTGAAAGAAAGTATTGGACTCGCAATGATATATTCCAGTTGCAAAGCGTCTTGCAAATCTTGTTCTTCTATTGGATCTCCCTCTCCACCCAAATAATGCACCTTATTTTTAACCAAGTCTACAACAGCAATGCCTCCATTTATATTTGCTGAATAAATCGCCCAAGATTGCTCGGTTGGATCGTTCAAATTGATCTTCATCCCTTGCTCCTTATCAATCGATACCACCCCATCTTCCATTTGAAGCTGAAATCGCTGGTAATAATCGTAAAAAGAATAATCAGAAGGCTCCATGATAATTTTACTCTCCTCGATATTGGCTACTCCAATTTTCCCATTCGACATGAAATAGAACTGCTTTTCCTCTGGATATTTCTCATGTGTCAATCCTATCGAATAAACAGAATCTACTTTGTATTTCGGAATCAGATCTTCTAAATGCTTCGACTTTAATTCCTCTTCTGAAATCCCCTCATAAGCCAAGCTTCCATCAAAATTTTGGAATTTGTATTTCATTTCTATCAGGTTGAGATTGGAATCCAATAGCGGGTACTCACATAAATAGCCCTTATGTGCGACAATGACCCATGAATTGGTCGGAGATACAAGCCATTTATTGTTTTTAAAATCGTATACTCCTGATTCGTAAAACCCTGGTTCTGCAGGTGCGTAAACTGGAAAGCCATTGTAATCAAGCGAATCGTCTCCATAAATGGACATTAATACAATATCTGACTGGTATTCCTCCACATATACTTGTCTATATACTGTTGAATCAGATAACCTCAAGGTCCCAAATGAAGGTTTTTTTTGCATTTCACAGGAATTATCCCTTTTACTATAAACCGCATACCCCAATCCATCTGTTTCATCTACCGCAATCGAATCAATTCCCCATTCTAACCAATCTAAACAAGGAAGTAAAGTCCCTGTTATATCTGTAGCATAAAATAGTGATGAATCAGCAACCATAAAACTCCTCTGATAGCTATCCTTGCTATCTTGCCAACCTGCCAGGTAAATCTTGCCGTTCTCCGAAAAATAGACTCCATCTTTCCATCCACCTAGAGAAATCATCCAATCCACCTTTTCAAAAATGGCAGTATCCATTTTAAAATGAAATTTTTGTTCCCACACTGAAGACACTGAATAGTCGTTATTATAATATTGCCAAGTAAGCCTCAAGCGAACCATGCCCATTTTACCCTCTTTTTTGAAAATAACATTTTCCATTCTCTTTTGAACTGCAACATTCTCTGTCTTCAAAATTAGTTCCCATGGAATATCCAGTTGTCCTTTACATAGCTTTGCGTTGGTTTGATTTCCCTTACTGTCAAACTCCAAAAATTGATAATTGAAATCGTAGCGTAAATCCTCGTCGTTCAGGTCCATGGCTCGAACGCCAATAAATAAATTAGGTCGAACTTCCTCAATATTGGCGTATTGGGTTGGAAGAACCCATTGTTTCGATTTCAAATTATAGAGACCGGCCTTTTCGACATCGGGAAAACTAAGATCCGCATAAACAAATTCCGCAACCCCATCTGCCCTTGTAATGATTGAATCTTCACCATTACTATCAACCAATGGTATCGGTTCCATGTAATCAATATAGTGTTCTAAATCTTGGACTATAACAAAAACACCTGTCTTTTGCAGGCCATAGTACAATTGGGCACGATCTAATTCATTTACCTCTTTTGTATTGACATGTATAAGATCAACAACTGGAGAACTGTAATAACGCGCATCTCTATAACAAACCGTATCCAGCTTAAATCCATCAGAAAAATTGTAAACCTGAATCATTTCTGTTTTAGGATCCAAACTCATCAAAACTCGTGGCGCTTCAAAATAATGGATGAAATGGGTACTTTTCTCTATTTTGAATGATTTGCTATTTGCATCATACAACCATGTTTTTCCTTTGCTGTGGATCAAATGATAACCGGAATCCCCACATTGATGCGTGGAATCGTACTTCATTTCTAGTTTTTCTAACTGAGCAAAAGAAGTAGCACAAAGGAGGAGTGTGAATAGTTGTAAAGTATGTTTCATGTTTTTTTAGTTCCAAATAGGCCGTGTCATGTTACTTGATTTGAAATCTAAATTAATAAAATCCAGAAGTTTAAATTATTCTTAACTATAAAATTTGTTTAAAATTTCAACATGTTATCACAACACTTGTTATTACTGAGATTCAGTCAGTTATACCGATGTATTTTGCTGATCTATTTTTGATTTTATTTTCTTAAAAACTTGTTTGATTAAAAAATGTTTTTACATTTGCCTCAACCATCTAAGAATCCAATCATAATTATTGTATTCCTAGTTTACTTCTCACCCACGATTTTGTCAGCTTATTTTATAATTTGATGAATACATGATATACGCACCTCAATACAATCTCAACCTGTCAACCATTTAAATCAATCAATTGTAAATCTCCCCGTTCCTCAGAATAACCACCTGACTCGGGGAGATTCCTTCTGAACCACCATGAATCGACAAAATATCACCACTTTTTTATTTAGTCTTCTTTCGGCTTTTTCCTTATTCGGACAATCCTACTCGATCACCAATGTGCTTCAGATCACACCGCCTTATTCTTCTTATATTCCGGATTATCTGGATCCATTCAATACCCAATTTACAAGCATTCTAACACTAAATGATTTCTACGAACCTCAACACCAAGTCCGATTACACATAAGTTTTACCGGAGACAACTATCAAATCCAAACTTCCAGTCACGCTCAGGTTCCACCGATCATTCTTTCTCCAAATGTTCCTGTTTCTCTTTTTGGATCAGATCTCACCCCATATTTAAGTATTGAAAACTTGTCTTTTAGTGGTATCGATCCGGCTTATTACCAGTCCACCAAATCCCTTCCTGAGGGTCCTTGCCAGGTATGTGTGCGAGTCATCGATTACAACAACCCCAATCAAATAATCCTTGGAAACTTAAATTGCCAAATGATTTGGTTTTCACTCCATGATCCTCCAATATTGAATCAGCCCTTTTGTGAAGCCACAATCCCTTCTAGTACTCCTCAATTTATTCAGTTTAGCTGGACTCCCTTGCACGTAGATCTCAATCTTGCCAACCCTACCCAATACCGCTTTGAACTATTTGAAATCCGGCCTGCAGGCACAGATCCCAATGTGGTAGCTTACCATACGCTTCCATTAGTAACGAAGACAACGACAGATCCTTTTCTCCTCTATACCATTTCTGACCCGCCGCTTCAGGAAGGTGGGTGGTATGCCTGGCGTACTCAAGCCTTGGATCCTCAGGGAAGAGCCAAATTTAAGAATCAGGGGTATTCAGAGGTTTGTTCTTTCCAATATGGATCCCCGGAACAAAATGTTTTGGATCAAATTCAATTGAGTGTCAACTCCCAAGGAATTTCACCGCGTAGAGGAAGTGCCTGGTGGAATTTTGATGCACAAATCGAAAACTATGAAGTCCGATACCGAAGAGCTGGGAGCTCCCATTGGTTTCCACTTAATTCTTCCGTTAATTCTACCGATTTCAACAATCTGGAACCGGATACCGATTATGAAGTTCAGGTACGAGGTCAAATCAACGACTCCTATTCTGATTGGTCCAATATTTCGATTTTCCATACCGATCCTACACCAGATTACGCTTGTAATTCGACCATCTTCCCTCCTGTTCCACCCAATTTTCAACCGCTCAATCAGCTGAAGAAATTTGATCGGGTGCAGATTGGTCAGTTCGAAATGGAAATCAAGCAAAGTGAAAGCACTGGTTCGCCGGGACACTTCAAAGGATTGGGTACCATTCAAGTCCCTTTTATCTTGCTGACCATCCGAGTAAGCTTTGAAGATATTCTGGTCGACAAAGACTACAACGTTCGACAAGGCGAAGCACTTGCCATTACTCAAGGACTCGAACAATGGATTCAGGAAAATGAAATCAACGATGCTCCTGTAACCAATGTGGACGGAGTCATTGACGACATCGAAGTCCAAGACACCGTCATTATCATCTACCTCGAAGACGATACATTGAATTTTAGTTTTGACCACGAGCCGATGGTTTTTGTGGATGAAAACGGTATTCAATACGCGGTTTATCAGGACGGAACCATTGTTACCTCAGAGGCTTATCAAATCTCGTATGATCAACTTCATTCCTCGGCAGACTTCCAAATTACATTTGAAAAAGACCCCAATCAGCAATTCGGTTTTGACGGTTACCAGAACAATTATTTTCCTGCTGAAGAATATGAAATCATTCGACTTGAGGACCAAAGCCTGTACCGCGTTCCTTATAAATCCTTGGGTAAAAATGAGTCGGACCATGTACTTGCGCAACTCATCTGCGACACTTGCCGGACTTCCGAGGTAAGTTTCCAAACTTTAGATGGCAGTGTTTTTCAAAGTGAATCCCTTCCAAACAACAAATTCCGAATTCTACTTGAGAATCAGACATCCGATTTCCTGCTCTATGCCTTTTATCAAAACCAAGAAATTGGCAAACTCAATGTGCAGGTATACAACGGAAAGTCCAAAGAACTCACCATCGTTAACCTGACTGGAAATAGCCTGAATGAAAGCCAAATCACAACAGAAATTCAAAACACATTTCTTCAGGCAAAAATACATTGGGCCATCCAATACACAACATGGAATGCCGACTTATCCCTTTTGGGCTCTGACGGACTCCTCGAGGCTCCCAACACCACCTTAATGCACAAATATTCGGATGAAATGCGCCAAATACGAAACGCTTTTTTCGATGCCCATCCAGAAGCCAGCAAAAACAAATATTACCTCTTCGTAGTACCCGGTTTTTCCGACAACCAAACCAAAGGCTACATGGTTCGAGGCCGTTCTGTGGGTTTCATCGAAATCAACGCTCCACCCCGAACCTACGCCCACGAATTAGCCCACGGCGCTGGAGGTTTGCAACACACCTTCCCCGAAATCCCCGAATCCACCACCGAAAATCTCCTAGACTACTCCAACGGCACCCATCTCAGCCACAAACAATGGCAAACTCTCCGCACCCCAGTAGTGATGAATTGGTTGGATGATGAGGAGGATGGGGCGTACCAAGAAGAGGATGTCATCTCTTATTATGAAAATCAGGAAATCTGGAGGCCCGCGAATTCAAATACGGCTTATCCCTTGATTGACGGATCCATTCTCAAAATTAATGGAGTCACTGAAGTTCTATTTGAAAAATATGGTCGAGTTACTCAATTCAAAATCGGATCAGAGCATTACCAAGCTTATTATTTAAAATATGTAACGACCTCCACAGGAGATTGGAATTGGGTAAGTGCTGGATATTTTAACACAACAGATTATCAGTTTGCACAGGAAAACAATTGGACTCAGGAAAAGCAGGAATTTGCCAACGAGCATCGATTTAAGGATTTCCTTGGAACAGAAATCAATGATTCCATCGCAAGTTTTGGACTGAAAAAATTTGATGGGCAGTATTTCAACTGTTATTGTCTGCATCATGGAACTATAGAAAGTCCGACATCGACTCATAATTATTTCAATGCTACAAGTTTGGGAAATTGGATTTTAACTGAAACCATATTCCCTGATAACATCCAACTATGTGAATGCACTGGGAATGAATGCTTAGATCTATCTCAATTCAATTTAGCTGAAGGAAAGGGAACAGATATTTTTTACATACTAGCAAATAAGTGTCCAGCATCACAACTCAATGAGTTTTTTGAATTAGCCCAATACATTAACGAAGAAAGTGACGGAATAGCCATCGGATTTTATACTGAAGTAGAACAACAGAGTAAATTCTACGATTATTATTTAGATCGGGTATTTGAAGATCAGCTCACCCATTTTTTTGAGGAAAACAGTATCTACAGCATTGAACGATTTCATCATTACTTTCCAATCCTTTCGAATGGAGATCAAGTGGTCACCAAAGTATTCTCAAGTCACAATCTTTGGGAATTCTTGGAAGAAACCCCAGGCTACAACATCAACAGTTTTGATCTAACATCATTTGATTACAATCAAATCCATAACTACGATTTCAATTCCATCCAACATATTTTGGACATCGCCGATTACCTAGAAGATCTTCTAAACTACCAAATCCAAACCCAGCCGGAAAACATTGGATGGAGCGTTAAAAATGACATCCTCACCTATATTGAACGCATGCGAACCCAGCCGGATACCATCATGTATCACAAACTCCATAATCGTTCAAATGTGCTCGCCATTCTTAAATATCTCGGAGTATTCGATCTTTACAAATACGACATGCTCGACCTCCTCACCCGCAGACAAATCCAAAAAGGCGGAGGAGTGCTATTCACCACAATAAGAAATCACGAACAAGCCGGCGAAGCAGTCCCGCTACACTCCATCAACGAATACGATCAATACGTCCAACGATACGGAACCGAATCCGCCTTCTATCTAGGATTTCAGTACATGAAAACCTACGTCGAAAGTCTCTGGGAACCGGAAGTAGCCATAATAGCCATAGCCAAATTTCAACGAATCTTCAACAGCTACAAAGGCGCCCGAAATTCCGGAAGAATTAGAAGGTTTGAGGATGTGATTTCAGGAGCCTCGAGTGGATACGGCACATCTTCAAATAGATATACTACTCTAATTGACGATTATGTTGATGAAATCGCGAAAGAGGAGTTACCTCAATGGATAATTGATTCATATTTAGATGCTAATTATAGAACTGTAAGAAACAATGCAGAGATCGAGCTTTTTAGAGACTTTGGCAATGATGCTTTTGCGAATGGATCATTTGCTACAACAATTCCAAATGCATCAAGAAATGATCTCGCACTTCACCCTTCTTTCAACAATTCAATGCGCTTTAAAGCCACAATTAAAGTGCCCCCTGGAAGATCTTTAAATATTGGAAAAGTAGGACCTTACCCACCTGGCTCTCCTGATGCATTGTCCGGAGGGGCGGATCAAATTTTAGTCGAAATGGACTACCCATTATCATGGATAACTAATATATTTGACACGCAAACAGGGATAAATTACTCTATATCTGAGTTTCAAAATCACTTCCCTCAATTAATAAGATGATAAAAAATTTAATCAACGAAATCATTTCTGAACTTCAAGTTCACAAATTAAACCACCCTGAACACATAAGCTCTTGCAACAACTTATTATTGAAATATGAAAAGGCTTTAGTTGATATTGATACAAATATGCCGATTGTTGAATTTATTAGCTGGAACAAATTGTTTGCACCTAGGATAATTTTTGATGGAATAGGTAATAAAAAAATCCTTTCCCTTGTTGAACTCTTAAATAATAACTTAAAAAGTTAATCAAATCTATCAACGGTGATAACTGGAGATTGAGTCTTCCCTTAACCCGGAGCTTTCGTCAGCAATATGCGGGGAAATTTTTCCTATCGACAGAAGTATCGATCGATAAAAGCATAGCTTGCTGGGAGACCCATCCGGACTGAAAAAGGGAAAAATTTCAACCGCGGTTTTGAAAACTCTGAACCTTGGATTTTCTATATAGCCACTTCAAAAATTGCCTTCGAAAGGTCCTAGACTTTTTTTGGTTACTTTTTTTTGGCAATGAAAAAAAAGTAACAAGCTTGGGTAAAACTCTAAACTAGAGCAAACCGAAAAATCCATTCCACAAAGCCACACAAAGAAAACACAAAGATTCACTAAGAAATTTGAGCAAGCACTTAAATAGCTGTGACACGGTGACACACAGAGAAACCACGGCGATGCACGGAGAGTGGGTTTTATTCCACACCAAAAAACGGCCTTCAGAAGATTTTTCATGGAACCGAGGTCTATACTTAGTAAGACCGGGCACTTCGGCAAGCTCAGTAACCAGCTTCGGAACGTAGTGGAGAGATCACCCGGCCGCACTTAGTATAGAGCGAAGGTGGAATGAAAAATCATCTGACAGCCTAGATTTTTCTTTGCTTCGTTTCTTTTTATCAATGAAAAAGAAATGAAGAAACATGAGCTGAAATAAAAACTTACAGTTTATCTTTACCCAAAAACTAAACTAAAAATGAAAAAAATCCTCCCATTCATCACTCTCCTCCTCCTATCCTGCTCCACCGAAAACAAAAAAACCGAAAACGCCGTAGGCAAAAAGGAAGTAAAAACCGAAACTTCAGAAGCTTCTGAATCTCCAACAGAAACCACAACCCCAGAAAGAAAAACCTCTGAAAAAAAAGACTATTACGGTTCTTTCTTTAAAGTGAGCTATCCACAGGATTTCAGACCTGCTCCGGACGGACCCAAAGCCAAATACCCAGAAGGCGATCAAGAATATATTGAAACCGACGAAGCTGTATTTACTGCTCCGGATGGTGTGGTTCAATTCTACGTATATTCTCCACAATGGGGAGGCAACTGCTCTTGGGAAGAAGCCATGGAAAATGAAAAACTTATTGACAGCAAGAGTAATGAGCAAGAGCAAGAGGTAGGTGGGGTGACTACGACAACTTATTTGACCTTCGAAGCAAAGGATCATTCTTACACCCGCTCCGTATTTATCCAAACAACAGAAACCACAAAAAAAGCCTTCGGAGTAAAATACCCGAACACGGAAACCTACAATTTGTACAAACCGGAATACGTGGAGTTTAAGAAGAGCTTGGTACAGTATGCGGATTAATTCGTAATTCTGAACCGAGCGATAGTGAGCTCATCGACCGATAGGGAGATAATGCGGAATGGGGAATGGGGAACTGAGAGATAGCGAGCTCCTAGACTCATAGGGAGATAATTTTTCGAATGTGGAGTGATTCGAATTTTTAATGGTTAATAGAACTATTCAACTTAAAACTTAGATCCTCCCCTTACATTCTAAAATAGCTTTCTCTAATAGCTCCTGATCAAAATTTTTAAGGATCCATTCCTGACCATCTCCATCTAAGAACTCTTGGTATGAAATGTATCTTCCGCCTCCAGAGGAGCCTGACATTGTTGCAGAACTATAATCCTGATAACCCATGTACACGCCCATTTCATCTACTTTTAAGGTGTAGCGTTCGGTTCCTTCTATTTTGTTTTCGATGATATTATTTTTTGGCTGACTCATTTTTCTCCTTGTGATAGTTTAATATTAAAAGACTTATCTGGATATCCCTCACAATTTATGATTTTCTACAAACCAAGCTATGTATTCGGGAAGCTTTGTGCCTAAATAGTAGGGTAAGTTCAGGAGAAGATAGGCTTTGTTTGTACCTGGAGTCTTATGTTGTTCCACTGCTAGTTTTCCTGCGTACATGCGGACAGCGTATGCGTGGTCACAAGCATCAACAAATTGGTGTAAAGATTTCAATTTCCCAGCTACTCCAGATTTAACCTCTACTGGAATCAATAGTTCTTTATAAGGGATCACTAGATCTACTTCTGCGCTGGACTGTGTTTTATCCCGAACCCAAAAATTGGGTGTTTTATAGGAATGAACATTCAATGAAATCAGTTCTTGGGTGATCATATGTGGAATCACAGCTCCTTTATAGGCATGTGACAAATCATCCAAAGCGATCATATCTGCCTGAATTCCCAATTCAAAATTCATTAATCCCGTATCCAAAAACTGTAGTCTTGGTGATTTTTTTATATCCGGAATTATTGGAACTCCTATTTCTGTTGTTGGATATATCAATT
>JAGQYP010000071.1 GCA_020436025.1 Crocinitomicaceae bacterium | reverse complement strand
CGACGTAGGAAATCCAAAAACCAACCTCAAACTCTCAGAAGACAGAGCCAAAGGAGTATTAAATTTCTTAGTATCCATGGGGATTGACAGAGAAAGACTCAAATCACAAGGATTCGGAGAAACCAAACCCAAAGTCAAAAACGACACCGACGAAAACAGAGCCATCAATAGACGCACAGATTTTGTAATAGACGCGCTGTAGAATTCGAAATTCTGAATTCGGAATGCGGAATGAATCATTTTTCACGCATGGGTTGTGGTTGAAAAGAAAGTACTGGACAAATACAATTCCCAATTCCCAATTCCTAATTCCCAATTCCGAATTTCGAATTCCCAATTAACCCCCGCGCCCTCTGCGCCTTCTTTGCGTCCTTTGCGGTTAAAAGAACACAACAATCTTCTATAAATCACGTTTTCTCAAAAAATCATAAATCAATAAGTCATTAAAGTTCAAAATGCAAAATGCAAAGTGCAAAATGTTCTTAAATCATTAAGTCATAAATCAATAAGTCATAAATCATAAATCATAAATCAATAAGTCATAAATCATAAATCATCCAATAATTCCGAATTCCAAATTCCGCATTCCGAATTAAAAACTAATTTTACCCCATGAAATACATCCACATCATTTTTCCAAACTACATCAAAGCTTTGCTTTATAGAATGGGAATTATGATGCTTGTATTGTACATCTGCCGCATCTTATTTTTATTTTTCAACTGGTCCTTTTTCGATGATCTTTCCTTTTTCGATTTCATTCTTGGATTTTGGTTTGATCTCATCACCGTTTGCATCCTCTTTTTGATGTACTCGCCCTTGTATCTTTTGCCTTTGCCCTGGCGCAACAAGAAATGGTACAAATTGTTTTTCAAACTTACCTTTCATGGATTCAACTTCTTTAATATTGGTTTGAATTTATTGGATTTGGAATATTTCAAATTCACTCAAAAGCGAGTAACCTACGATGTGTTTTCATATACCGAAAACGGAGACGATCTATGGAATTTAATTCCGACTTTCCTTTGGGATTATTGGTATTTATTCCTTTTTGCCATTCTTTTGGTGGTGTTTACCGAATGGTTGTACCGCAAAACAGACCGACTTCAGTTTAACGATCAATTCTCTCTCAAATTTATACTCAAAGGATTGGGGTATACTTTGGTGTACATCGCCTTAATTATTCTGGTCGGTCGTGGAGTAGGATTGAAACCTATTGGCATCTTGACTGCTTCCAAATACACGCAGCCACAAAACATTTCCTTTGTCTTGAATTCTTCCTTTACTGTTATTAAAACCTGGGATTCAAAAGGCGTGGAGTTGAAAAACTATTTTACGGAGGAAGAGCTTAAAAAAATATATTCCCCTGTTCGAAGAGTAGGGAGTCATAAGCAATTTGATCAGCCCAATGTGGTGATTTTGATTTTGGAATCACACTCGAAAGAATTTATCGGTTATTTCCACGAAGGAAAAGGAAATACACCCTTTTTGGATTCGCTATTTGGAAAGAGTTTGTTGTTTACTCAAGCATGGGCTAACGGAAAACAAAGTATCGAGGCCATGCCGTCCATTATGGCTTCCATTCCTTCCTTGATGGATCGCCCGTTTATCAATTCGATTTACAAAACCAACCCAATCACAAGCTTACCCAAACTATTGAAAGGGGAGGGCTATCATTCTGCCTTTTTCCATGGGGCAACGAATGGTTCCATGAATTTCGATGGTTTCTGTGGTGTGGCTGAGTTTGATGAATACTATGGCAGAACCGAATACGGAGACGATAGTGATTATGATGGAACTTGGGGCATTGATGACGAGCGGTTTTTACAATATTCTTTGACTCAAATCAATCAATTTGAAAGTCCATTTTTAGCCACGGTTTTCACCATGTATCCGCATCATCCCTATGTGATTCCGGACCGACACGAAGGAAAATTTAAGGATCCCGATAAGCGTTTGCGACAAATTCAGTTTGCCAATTTGGCTTTGGAGCGATTTTTCAAAGAAGCTTCTCAGCAACCTTGGTTTGAAAATACATTGTTCGTCATCACTGCCGATCATACGCCTGACTCGAAAAACAACTACTACAGAAGGAGGCTGGGAATGTACGCAGTTCCGATTGCTTTTTACAAACCGGGCAAAACGGATTGGATAGGCGAGAATGGGAAAGATGTACAGCAAATAGACATCATGCCATCGATTTTGGATCTACTCGGATACGACCAAGAGTTCTTCGCTTTCGGAAATTCCGTTTTCGATTCAAATTATGAAGGTTATGCCGTTCAGTACACGCAGAATTTGTATCAGATTATTGAGAACGATCAACTGATTATGTTTGGAACGGACGATGAAGTCAAACATGTGTTCAATATCAAAGAAGATACTTTATTGGCAAAAGATCTTTTGAAAGAGGGAATCCAACCAGATCAAAAAACACTCAACAAATTAAAAGCCATCATTCAGTCTTTCAATTACTCGATGGTCAACAATGAACTAAGGCTGAAATGAGACAAATCGCCTTCATCATCAATCCGATTTCCGGAGTTGGGAAGAAGAATAGTATTCCGCCAATGATTCAAAAACATTTGGATCACGAGCAATTTCAATATGAAATCTTTTATACCGAATACCGTGGTCATGCTTACGATATCGCTTTAAATATAGCAGAGAACAACGCTTTTCACATAATTGCGGTTGTCGGAGGAGATGGTTCGGTGAATGAAGTAGGAAGAGCCTTGGTAGATACCGAGATTGCCATGGCGATTATTCCGACTGGGAGCGGAAATGGGTTTGCCCGGCATTTTGATATTCCCTGCGACATCGAAAGGTCTATCAAATTGATCAACCAAGCTCAAATCCAAAAAGTGGATACAGGAATGATCAACGAACATCATTTTTTTGCCACATGCGGATTGGGTTTTGATGCGCGGGTGACTCATAAGTTTGACGAAATCGAGAAAAGAGGATTTTTTGGTTATGTCAAAGCCATCTGGGAAGAATTGAATAAATGCGAGAACATTCCATTTCAAATCAAATTTGGATCAGAAACAAAAGAATTAAAAACTTTTGTATTGACGATTGCCAATACCACTCAATACGGCAATGAGTTCTCTATTTCTCCAGAATCCAAAGCACAAGATGGAATTTTAGAATTGGTTTCCATCCAAAAACCCAGTTGGGGAATTTTACCCGAATTTCTTTTGAAAGCTTTCACTAGAAATTTAACCACTTATAAATATTTTGAAAGTTTTCAGGCGAAGCAATTTATAGTCGAATCACAAAACCTAAAAGGACATGTAGACGGCGACCCCATTATGCTTCAGGAGAAAAATGAAATAAAGATTCTACCACAATCCCTCTGTTTGATGTTTATCGAACCCACTTACCGCTCAAACTTGAAATAAACCTTTTTTTGTTTTAATGGTTCTCTAATGTAAATCTGTTGTTTAAACGAGAACTATTCACTTACTTTTGCGCAAATTATTATAAAAGATGAAAAAGAGGCAATTTATTATTCTTGGGTCCAGCTTTGTGATCTTTCTGATGCTTGTTTTCTGGGTAGGTTCCAATAAGAAAATGGAGAAAAAGAAAGGAAAGGAAAAAAGCAATATCAAATATTACCCGGTTGTCAAAGTTGAAAACAAAGATCAACAAGTGAATTTGATTTCTTACGGACAAATTTCATCTTACAAAAGTATCGACATCAATTCTGAAGTTTCTGGAAAGTTAGTTAGAGGAAATATTGAGCTAAAACCTGGAGTGAAATTTAGACAAGGTCAATTAATAGCCTTTGTTGAAAATAATGAAGTATGGTACAATTTAGCGGCCAGAAAAGGAAGCTACATTAATATGGTGGCGAATATTTTGCCAGATATCAAGTTCGATTTCCCAAATGAATACAGCAAATGGGAAAAGTACATGAAGTCGATCAAACTTAACGAAGACATTCCCGACTTACCGAAATGGAATAGTGAAAAAGAGAAGGTTTTGTTGGCTACCAAAGGTGTTTTGGCAGAATATTTCTCTATTAAAAGTTTAGAAGCTAATACACAGAAATACAAAATCATCGCGCCGTTTGATGGGACAATTTTGGAGTCGTACATCGATGTAGGAACAAATGTGAATATGGGGTCTAGAATCATTAAGATCATTCACACAGGAAATTATGAGGTAAAAGTTCCCATGAGTATGGCGGATTTGGAAAGATTGAAGGAGCAAAAAGAAGTGATCATTTCGAATTCAGATGGCAAAGAGATTGGTGTTGGTTTGATGACGCGTTCAACAGATGTAGTCAATCAGCAAACTCAGTCCATCGATGTGTATTTTAGAATTCAGCCATTGGAGGGAGAAAAATTGTATAACGGAATGTACATCAATGTTTCCATGAAAGGAGACGAGATCAAAGATGCTGTATTGTTACCAAGAAGATCTGTAAATCGAGGAAGTGTATACGTGGTTGCAGATTCGTCGCTGGTATCGAAAAATATTAAAGTAGAAAGATACGAAGGAGATTCTGTTTATGTAAGCGGATTGACCAATGGAGATTTTGTGGTGTTAAATTCCGTGCAAACAGTTGTGGATAGCATTAAAGTTGTAGGAGTAGAAAAATAGTAGGATGAACAAGGTAGTTAAGTTTTTTATTGAACGCCCCATCTGGACCAATGCGATAATTGTCATGGTGCTATTGCTAGGAATTTTCTCCTACAATTCCATGAACAAATCGTTTTTTCCAGAACAGGATCCTGCGAGAGTAATTATTTCTGTTGCTTATCCGGGTGCTTCTCCAGCTGAAATGGAAGAAGGGATTACCATTAAAGTAGAACAAGCTTTAAAGGGAATTGAAGACATCGAACATATTGAGTCCAAAAGCTCGGAAAACTATGCAAGTATCACTGTGGAGGCATTTCCGGATGCCAACATGACCGAGTTAACCGCAGAAATCGAAAACGCGGTAAATTCTATCAATAGTTATCCGGCAGGAGCGGAAAAACCGACAGTTACAAGAATAAAAGCAGGAGGTATGTCTTCCATTGTGGCCTGGGTTGGGGTGATGTGCGAAGATTGTGATCTGGAAGAATTGAAACTGAAAGCAGACCAGGTTGAAAATGATCTTTTATCTACAGGTGTTATTTCTCAAATCGAAAAACAAGGGTTTCCAGAAATTGAAATTGATGTTTATGTAGAAGAGGACAAACTGAAAGAATACAATATTTTGTTTGACGAGATCTCCAATGCCATCAAGCAAAAAAATATGGATGTTACTCTTGGGGAAATTAAGAGTGATGTGGAGGAAATGATTATTCGTTCCTATTCCAAAACCACCAGAGTAGATGAAATAGGGAATATCATTCTAAGAACCACACCCGATGGAGGTTTGATCCGAATCAAGGATATTGCGAGAATCAAAGAAAGAATTGCAGAAAGTACTTTTAGTACCTCGTACTACGAAGGAATGAGATCCATTGTGTTCTCAATCAAGAAAACCCCTGACGAAGATATTACAGCTATTGCCAACGCTGTTAAAAAGTACAAATCTGAATTCAATGCTTCGGAAGATGGCTACGAGTTCAATGTATTGTTCGAATTCAATTCCATGCTGGAAGATCGTATTGATTTGTTGACGAACAACGGAGTAATGGGATTGGTTTTGGTACTGATCATGCTCGGAATGTTCTTAAGTACACGCTTGTCTTTCTGGGTAGCATTCGGGATTCCTTTTTCGTTTCTGGGGATGTTTGCCATTGCTTATTGGTTTGGAGCCACAGTAAACATGATTTCCCTTTTTGGGATGATTCTGGTAGTAGGGATCTTAGTTGACGATGGAATTGTAATTGCAGAAAATATCTTCTCACATTTTGAAAGAGGTAAATCCCCAACAAGAGCAGCATATGACGGAACAGTAGAAGTATTGCCTTCGGTATTTACATCTGTGATCACGACCATGGTAGCCTTTTCTATCATGTTCTTTGTTGAGGGAATGGAAATGATGCAGGAAATGGCCATTGTGGTGGTCTCCTGCTTAGGTTTATCTCTTGTAGAAGCCTTCTTGATATTACCCGCTCACCTTTCCAGTGAAAAAGTGCTTTCAACTCCAAAAGAAGGAACGTTCAGATACAAATTCAGAAATTTCTTTGAGAGCATACTGAAGTATTTGAGAGACCATATCTATGGAGATGCTATTGGACCAGTTATCAAATACTACAAAGTCGCTGTTTTTATTCCTTTGATTTTTATTTTCGTTACCATCAGTTTGATGATGAGTGGACGAATCGCTTCTACATTTTTCCCAGACATGAAAGGGGAGATGTATACGGTGGAAATCGCATTTCAACCTGGAGAATCTTCTGAACAAACCAAACAGTTTTTGGATAGTGTTCGGGTGATTTTGCAAGAAGCGGATCAGTATATCATTTCCAAATACGGAGATTCCATCGTAAAATATTCCAGTTTGGAATTAGGCTTTGCTGAAAAGCTGGGTGAAATCGGAAATCACTCTGGATTGTTGCGTATTTTCCTTGATTTTGAGGATAGTTCAACACCTCCTGATACCTTATTTAAGCTGATGAATGATAGAATTGAAAATCTAAGCTTAAGAAAAATTGCTTCAGGCTATTATTTCGGTTCGGGTGAAGGTAGATTTGGAAAGGCGGTAGAATATGGTATGTATTCTGAAGACTTGGAACAGTTGGAAGAGGCGAGAACCCACTTTAAAGCAAAATTGGCTCAAATCAACGGAGTGATTAATGTGAAGGACGATCAGCCTTTGGGGAAAAATGAGGTGAATTTGATGATGAAACCGGCGGCAGACATGTACGGTATTGGTCAAACACAAATTCTGAATCAAATTCGTCAGGGATATTTTGGAGCAGAAGCACAAAGATTGATTATCGGAACCGATGAGGTGAAAATTTGGGTGAAATATCCGGAAGAGGAAAGACAAACCCTTACTCAGTTGGAAAACATGCGAATTAAAACTGCAACGGGGGAACAAATTCCATTGTATGAATTGGCAGATTTCGATATTGAAAGAGGTCCGGTGATGCTTCGAAGAAGAGATGGGGTTAGACAAATTACTATTGATGCGGATTTGATTGTTCCTGATTCTGCTGGGGTGGTCAACAAAAAGATCAATGAAAAATTGATTCCAGAGATTACCGAAAAATACCCGAATGTCAAGTTTGCCACCATGGGGCAAAGTGAAGAATCTAGTAAGTCAACAAGTTCCATGATTTTCTTGGCTTGGATCCTGTTTATTTTGATGTTGATCATTCTAACACTGAATTTCTCTAGTTTGTATCAGGGAATGTTGGTGCTCTTGAGTGTGCCGGCGGGAGTATTTGGAGGTTTGTTTGGACATGGATTGATAGGAATTCCAATTTCCATTTTCTCTTCATTTGGTCTGTTGGCCTTAGCTGGAGTACTGGTAAATGATTCGGTGGTATTCCTGGATCAATACAATAGAAATTTAAGAGATGGGATGAAGGTTCAGGAAGCCGTATTCCAAGCAGCAATTTCTCGTTTCAGACCAATTTTATTGACTTCCGTAACCACTGTAGCTGGATTGATGCCACTGATTCTTGAAAAAAGCTTCCAGGCACAGTTCTTAATTCCAACGGCCACATCAGTAGCCTTTGGGATCTTATTCGGAACGATTTTCTTGCAGTTATTCTTCCCAAGTGCCATATTGTTTGGAACCTGGATTAAACAAATGATTGCTTGGTTCTGGACAGGAACAAAACCGACGATGGAAGAAGTAGAAACTGCTATCAAAATTCAGAAGAAATTAGATGCTAAAAGAGAGGGGATGGAGTCATGAAAAAAGGATTATTGATCATATTAATTTTCGGTTTCATTGGCTTGTCTAAGGCTCAGGAACCACTATCGATGGGAGATGCGATTCAGATTTGTTTGCAAAATAATTTCGATATCCGCATCGAAGCCAAAAACATAGAAGCTGCCCAGTTGAACAATAAATGGAGTGAGGCCGGTTTATTTCCGACTTTCTATTTCAATTTGAGCAACAACTACACGATTATGGATAACACGGAAAACCCGTTTACCTTCCAGCCTGGTGTAACTTCCAATATTGGTTTGACTCCATCAATTAATATGGATTGGACTTTATTCGCAGGATTAAAAGTGATTCGAAATAAAGAACGATTGGTTCGCTTAGAAAATCAAACTCGAGGAAATGCCATGTTGGTGGTTGAAAACACCATTTTTAATTTGATGCGAGCTTATTATCAGGTGGTGCTCAACAAAATGAAAATTCGATTGCTTTCAGAGGTTTTAGACTTTTCGAAGGAAAAAGTAGCGTATTACAGAGTAAAATCCGAAATCGGAACGGCAAACAGTATCGATGTCCTACAATTTGAAAGTCAGATGTATACCGATTCCATGAACTTGGAATTACTCAAACTGAACTATCGAAACTCCATCCGAAATTTAAATATGCTGATGAATGTACCCGTTGATACCACATTCACGCTTACAGATTCTCTTTCCAAATTATTACCAGATGTGCAATACGAAGCCATGGCAGAATTGATGAAGTCTTCCAATCAAAATTTGAAGAATCAATACATCAATCTGGAATTGCAACAAACCAATACCAAGCTTCAAGGAAGTGGTTTGTATCCAACTTTAAGTTTCTCAGCTTCGGCTTCACCTAATTTTGGATGGTTCAGATCTATGAATGTAGATTCGGCTTTATTTACTCAGTCTATTAACTACAATTTTGGTTTCAATTTGAGGTACACTATTTTCAATAACTGGAAAACCAAAAGAGCTTTTAAAGTAGGAAAGATTCAAGAAGAAATTCTACAAATGCGTGTGGAAGACATGGAAGTAGAATTGGATAACAATTTAAAGAATCAGCTGGATTCCTACAATCAAAGAAGACATTTAGAACAATTGTCCTTCCAAAATGCAGAATTCTCCAAAAAGATCTGGGAACTTGGAAAAGAACAATACAGTAGAGGAATCATTTCTTCCATTGATCTAACAACCCTGCACAATTCCTATCTCAACACACTCGTAAATTACTACGACAACCTCTATAATCTCGTAGACGCCTACACAGAACTCTACAAACTAACAGGGGGAATTCTAAGAGCCGTAGAAGAAGAAAAACCAGTGTTTGATAAGTAATTATTAATTATCAATTATCAATTATCAATGAACAATGAACAATGAACAATGAACAATGAATGATTTGGGTAAACAATGTTGTTTCAACAGAGTCTCAATTTTTCATTTTTAATTTTTCATTATTAATTAAAACTGATTTCCTCTCCGCGATCTCTGCGCCTTCTTAGCGACCTCTGCGGTTAAAAAAACATGCCAATCTTCTAATACCGGCTTTTCCTAGACAATCATAATTCAATAAGTCATGAATCATAAATCATAACATCATAAAGTCATAAGATCATAAAATCAAGAATCACCAACCAACTTCTCCACAAATTCCTCCGGTGCCGATCTAGGTTTCATCGTTTCCTTATTAATAAAGACAAGCGTGGTTTCCGCTTTCGAAATCAATTCGTTTTTCTCGTTGTAGATCTCATATTCAAATCGAATTCTTGCTTTAGGAATTTCAGGAATGGTGGTCCGAATAGTAAGCAGGTCATCATACAAAGCAGGTTTGATATATTTTACGGAATAATCCAAGACCGGAAGCATGATTCCTTCCTCCTCCATTTTCCTATAACTCATTCCTAAAGAACGTAGTGCTTCGACACGACCAATCTCAAAAAACTGAGCATAATTTCCATAATAACAATACCCCATTTGGTCTGTTTCTCCATAACGCACTCTAACTTGTGTTTCTGCTGTAAACATAAATTTGTCTAAATCATAAAAATCCCTTAAAATTCGGTGCTTTTGGGATTTTTCCGTAAATTAATGGTATTCTTTCCAGAATTGGCGATCAAGATAAACTTTCTACGCATAAAAGCAAGAAAATGATCGTTAAATTTCACTGAGTTTTGAAAAAAAATAGAGAAGTAAAACTTTTTTAAAAATCAATAGCAAATCGATTTTTTTTTAAACTTTTTTATGTAAATATTTGTCTCGCCGTTGAACGCTACCTGTGTTCAACATGACAGTGACAAGAAAAAATTTATAAAACAACCCAATTTTCTAAAACTACATGAAAAAAGATCATGAAATAGTATGGGATAAGTGTCTCAAAGTGATTAAGGACAATATTAGTCTTCAATCCTATAAGACTTGGTTCGAGCCGATCGTTCCAATCAAGTTTAAGGATGCGGTTTTGACTATTCAAGTCCCTTCTCACTTTTTCTATGAGTGGTTGGAGGAGAACTATGTTTCTCTGTTGAAAAAGGTAATTAAAAAGGAAATTGGAAGCGAGGGGAGATTGGAGTACAGTATCGTGATGGAGAATAATGCTTCTAATAATGCATCGCCTTATACAGTTAAGTTACCTACTACTAACAAAAAGTCGGTTAAAAATTCTCCAGTAAGCGTGCCTCTAGTGGCCTCTGAAAAATCAATCCGAAATCCATTTGTGATTCCAGGGTTGAAAAAGGTGAATGTAGATTCAAATCTAAATCCGGCTTACTCATTTGAAAATTTTATTGAAGGAGATTGCAATAGATTGGCTCGTTCTGCGGGGTATGCTGTAGCAAATAATCCTGGAGGGACCGCTTTTAACCCATTATTAATTTATGGTGGAGTTGGTCTAGGTAAAACACATTTAGCTCACGCCATCGGTATTGATATCAAGAACAAGTATCCGAACAAAACTGTATTGTATGTTAGTTCAGAGAAATTTGCTCATCAATTTATCGATGCAATTAAGAATTCTACAACGAATGATTTCATTCACTTCTATCAAATGATGGATGTGTTGATCATCGACGATGTACAATTCTTCGCTGGAAAAGAAAGAACTCAAGATGTATTCTTCCATATTTTCAATCATTTACACCAAAGTGGAAAACAGTTGGTTTTAACTTCCGACAAGCCACCAGTGGAAATGCAAGGGATGGAACAAAGATTGCTTTCTAGATTCAAATGGGGATTGTCTGCAGACTTGCAAGCACCTTCTTTGGAGACAAGAATCGCCATCCTAGAAAAGAAAATGTACGGAAACGGTATCGAATTACCTTCTGAGGTAGTGGAATACTTGGCCTACAGCATCAATACAAATGTAAGAGAAATGGAAGGGGCTTTAACTTCTTTGTTAGCTCAGGCTTCATTGAACAAAAAAGCAATTACACTGGATTTGGCAAAACAAATGATCGACAAGTTCGTGAAAAACACAGCCAGAGAAGTTTCTATCGATTACATCCAAAAAGTAGTTTGCGATTATTTCGACCTTCCAATCGAATTATTGAAGTCGAAAACAAGAAAAAGAGAAGTGGTACAAGCAAGACAAATTGCCATGTACTTCTCGAAAAAAATGACCAAATCATCATTAGCAAACATAGGAGCACACTGTGGAGGAAAAGACCACGCTACAGTTCTACACGCATGCAGAACAGTCAACAACCTCTCAGAAACGGACAAACAATTCCGCTCCTATCTCGAAGACTTAGAGAAAAAACTAACAATTCAATAATAAAAAGGCTGTCGGAAGATGGCCTTTGTTGTTTTAAAAGAATAGAAATTAGAAGCAAGACTAAATAGTCCTAATGTCCTAAAATTATTAAATGAACAAGTAATAAAAATTCAAAGTGCAAAATGCAAAGTTCAAAATGTTCATGAATCAATAAGTCATACATCAATAAGTCAAACTCTCCGCGACCTCCACGGTAAAAAAAAAACTACAATCACCAACAACCACATTTCCTGCAGAATCATAAATCAATAAATCATAATTCAAACCCTCCGCGACCTCCGCGCCTTCTCTGCGCCCTTTGCGGTTAATAAACACAACAATCTTCCAACAACCACATTTCCTGCAGAATCATAAATCAATAAATCATAATTCAAACCCTCCGCGACCTCCGCGCCTTCTCT
>JAGQYP010000070.1 GCA_020436025.1 Crocinitomicaceae bacterium | reverse complement strand
CCTCGAGATGGGATGGCTTACAAACCACATACAACCTTGGATGGGATCTATCAAAAATGCATGACAGGAAATCCTGATTTCGAATTATCAGACAGAATGATCAAAGCCATTAAGGCGAAAGATTATGGACAATATGCTCAGGAGGGTGAGTTGTGGACTTGTTTTACAGGTTCCAATCACACTACAGGAGGAAATTCAGGATCTCCTGTGATAGATGGCGAAGGAAATCTCATTGGGATCAATTTTGACAGATCTTGGGAAAGTACGATGAGTGACTTTATGTTCGACCCAAATGTTTGTAGAAACATTACCGTTGATATTCGCTATGTTTTATGGGTCATCGACAAATACTCCGGAGCCTCACATCTGGTTGAAGAAATGAAGTTGATTACTCCAGACGAAAAAAAAAAGCAGAATAAAGACCGAGCAGCTCTTGAAATCAGAAGACTAACCGAAGAAATTAAAGAGCATCCGGATCAGCATGAATTTCGCTACCAAAGAGCCAATGCGTATTTGGTAATGGAAATGTATCAAGATGCTTTAGCAGATGCAGATCTATGTATTAAATACAAGTCCAATCAGGAAACCTATCAACTCCTGAAAGGGAAAATCCTTTTTCACTTGAAAAACTATGAGGAATCAAAAAAATGGATTGCAAAAGCAAATCAATCAGGGGTGAAATTACGAGAAGGGATGATCTATTCGGCAAGATTGGAAATGGCAACTGCAAATTTTAATACTGCTATTGAGCATTTTAAAAAGATCCTTGCTGAGTCTATCGAACAAGAGGAAAAAAAGGAAATTCATAAATATTTAGGAAGTTGCTATTTGGCTATCGGTGAAAATAAATTAGCCGATGTCAACTTCTCATTGGCTCAATAGTCTAGTTTAAAATCGTGCTTGACTCTTTTCAGATACATGTTGGGCATGTGATGAAAAAAGATTTTGCGAGTAGCAGATAAAGAATCTGGAACTTCGGCAGATGTAAGAATTACTGATGTACCTGCCGCACAGTAATCAAATGAAGCAGCGTAAGCTTCTATTTTGAGATCGGGATATCTTTTGCCGATGAATTTACCCACCAAAGTTCCCATTACTTTAGTAAACTGATTGGAGGCAGCATTCACCTTGCGATTGAGCTTGTTGTAAATTCCCTTTAGAACCATTCTTTGTAAAGGTTTTAAACTCTTGAAAGCTTTTTTAATTCCGACAAAAGGATTGTTTTCAGGCATATCCATGACTTTTTGAACACTAAAGGGAACATGAGGCACCCAGTCTTCCATATTTATGATTCTAAATTCCCATCCACCACGATTGATTAAGCCATAGTCCAATGAAAAAAATGAATTTCCAGGCTTTGGACAAGCAAAGGCATAGGTTTTGAGTCGGATGTCTTTCGGGATTTTATTTTCAGGTAAATAATGCAAATAGGAATCCAGTAGTTGCACAATACCGGCTCCTTGACTAAATCCAACCAAATAGAAATCTCGATAGCCTTGCTGATAATAATTTTGAATTTTATCGAGAATGTCTTTGGCCATACTTCCCATGCCGTATGTCCAACCCGCATGAACTAGGGCTTTAGGATGATCTGCCAACTTGTACTGGAAAGTCGTTGAGTCTGGCAATACAAGTTTGCCATTCGCCGGGATCATTCCAGCGTGAAAGTTTTCTAGCCAAGAATCTAAAGCTCCCACTGATCCTCGGATGCTGATAACTGCCTTTTTACCATTCGTAAACAAATCCCAGGAATTTTTTAACCCTGAATCTTTAGCCCGATAAACCAATTCATAGCCCTTAGGTAATTCAGGTAAATCTTTCACTTCTTTCCATTTTTCTTGATCAAATTGATGGGCAGACATATTCAATAGATCGTACATTTCCTTTACATCAAAACCAGGTCTGATTGTCTGTGAAGAAAGATTTAGAGAATAGAAAAAACCTAAAAGAATAAAGACTCTTACCAGCATATTGTATTGTTTGGTTTTCGAATTTAGTCAAAAAAAAATGGGAGATCTAACAAGAACTCCCATTTCTATAGTGTTTTATTTCAACTAATGAGCATACATTTTATCCTTTGTCTTGATGATTTGCTTTTTTAGTTTTTGACATACACTATCCACTGCTGCTTCAAATGTACCTCCTTTATCTTGAGCAAATAAATCATTTCCCGGAACATGCAACCTGATTTCGACAATTTTATTCTCGAATTCAGCGGTATCTTTTTCTGTTTTCAGTGTTACTTCTGCCATGTTAATCTGATCCCAGTAATGATCCAATTTGCTAACATGATTATGAATAAATTCCTTCAACGGTTCCCATGCCGTGAAGTGCAATGTTTGAATATCAATCTTCATAGTGAACTGATTTTATTGGGTTATTAAATGATTTTCCTTTTTAAGGATTTCGTTTCCTCCTAATTTAACGATTTTAAAAGTTAAATACTAATCTTTCTAAGGTTTTTTAACAATTGTATGTTAGACTGGTATAATTCCTAGAATCCTTGGTAGAATGTATTGGTATTTCTGTCGATTTTATACCATCTTTATTGTCTCAATCACAAAATTTTCTTACCTTTAAAGGAAGTAGTGATTGTTTAGCTGCTTTAATTTTAAGCAGATAAGTAGTTTTTTTCATTAGCAGAGAAGAGAGGTGCAAGCCTCTCTTTTTTTATAGACGATGTTGAGAAGGATTCCCAAATCCTGCGCTAATCACGAGTGAATGAGACGCTAGATTCAAGACACTAGACTCAAGACACCAGACAATGCTTCGGAGGATTCCCAAATCCTGCGCAAAACCTAAGTGAATAAGATTCTAGATTTTCAGATTCCAGACACAAGATTCAAGACTATTTTTTCTAAAATCTATAAGTCTGATAATCTTGCAATCTGACAATCTGAAAGTCTGATAATCCGTCTCACGATATCACCATAGTCTGAAAATTCCATTATTTTTGCAACAAATTCAATACACAATGAAATATTACAACAATATTCTTGAGACTATAGGAAATACTCCTTTGGTAAAATTAAATAAGATTGTTAAAGGAGTAGATGCTACCATTTTGGCTAAAGTGGAAACGACCAACCCAGGAAATTCTGTAAAGGATCGAATGGCACTTCAAATGATTGAAGATGCAGAAAAAGATGGGCGTTTAAAGCCAGGTGGAACCATTATCGAAGGGACTTCTGGAAACACAGGAATGGGTCTTGCACTAGTGGCAATCATCAAAGGATATAAATTGATTTGTGTATTGAGTGACAAACAATCCAAAGAGAAAATGGATATTTTAAGAGCAGTTGGGGCTGAAGTACATGTGTGTCCAACAAATGTGGCTCCTGAAGATCCAAGATCTTATTATTCGGTATCGAAAAGATTGGCTACCGAAATTCCTAATTCATGGTACGTAAATCAATACGACAATCCGTCCAATACAAAAGCCCATTATTTGACTACGGGTCCGGAGATTTGGGAACAAACGGAAGGAAAAATCACACACTTTGTGGTGGGAGTTGGTACTGGGGGTACAGTTTCTGGTGTTGGAAAATACTTGAAAGAACAAAATCCAAATATTAAAATTTGGGGAATTGATACCTATGGTTCAGTGTTCAAAAAATATCACGAAACTGGGATTTTTGATGAAAATGAGATTTATCCCTACATCACAGAAGGAATTGGAGAAGATATTTTACCTGCCAATGTTGATTTTTCTGTTATCGACAAGTTTGAAAAGGTTACAGATAAAGATGCAGCTGTTTGGCAGAGAAAGTTGGCTAAGGAAGAAGGGATTTTCGTTGGAAATTCCGCTGGATCGGCTATCAAAGGATTGTTGCAACTCAAAGATGAATTAAAACCGGATGATATTGTGGTGGTGCTTTTCCACGACCATGGTTCAAGATATGTTGGGAAAATGTTCAACGATGATTGGATGCGTGATCGAGGTTTTCTTGAAGAAGAAAAAGAAACTGCAGAGGATTTGATTGCTAAACACAGAGATAAAAGTCTAATCAAGCTAGGAACAGAGGAATTGGTTTCGCATGCAGTTGCTAAGATGAAGGATTACGATATCGCCCAAATTCCGGTAGTAAAAGACAACGAATTTGTTGGTTCTGTTACTGAAAGAGATCTTTTTGATGCCCTTTTAGAAGATGAGTCGGCTAGACACAAAACGATCGGAGAGGTAATGAATAAACCATTCCCAATCGTTGAGAGTTCTGCTTCTTTTGAAGAAGTATCAAAATTGTTTTCGGAGAAAAATCAAGCTGTTTTAGTGAAATTATCAGATTCGGATTATCACATTATTACCCGATTCGATATTATTTCAGTGATCAAGTAAATTTTGTTGGTTCAGGATCAAACCGGGCATGAGGTAAAGATCAATTCTACAAATAGAATTGTTTCGATTGTGCCTTCACAAACTGAATTACTAGTGGATCTTGGATGTGAAGACCGGTTAGTAGGTCTTACTAAATTTTGTGTTCACCCAGAAGGATTAATTCAACGAGTAGGGCACGTCGGAGGTACCAAAAACCTGAATCTGGATAAAATTCGCAAACTCAAGCCAGACTTGATCATTGGGAATAAAGAAGAAAATACCCAAGAACAAATTGAAGAGTTAAGAAAAGAGTTTCCCGTCTGGATGTCGGATATTTATTCGGTTGAAGACGCTTTTAGAATGATTTTGAGTTTAGGTGAAATTCTAAGTGTTTCAGAAGAAGCCAATGCACTTGTTCAAGAGATTGAACAGGAAAGACAATCCATTTCGAATAAGCCTTCTTTTACGGCGCTATATTTCATTTGGAAAAATCCTAACATGATTGCTGGAAGTCATAATTTCATCCATTCCATGATTCGAGAAGCGGGAGGAGTGAATTTAGGAGAAAAAATTGGTGAGCGGTATCCCGAATTGCATGCAGAGGATTTAAAGGAAATACCGGATTATATCTTTTTATCTACCGAACCCTATCCTTTTAAAGAATCTGATATTATTGAGTTTAAATCACTATATCCTAAATCTGAAGTGCTATTGGTAGATGGTGAAATGTTTTCGTGGTATGGGTCTAGAATGCGTCTGGCTTATTCGTATTTTTCAAAGTTAACTTCAAGATAATGAACCCCCTAAAACGAAATTAAGGGATAATCGCCATTACCCCTTAACAACACCGTGCTATGAAAATCACTGTTAACTATGAAAAATTTAAAACCTGAAACAAATCTAAGGGATATTAGTTTTCAAAACAGGAGGGTTGCCCCCTCAATTTCTACTTTTATCGAATGTAGTTTAGAGTTTGTCGATGAGATCTTTATTCTCATTCGTCCATTTAAGTAAAGCATTGCTTTCCCCAGATAAATTAAGCTTTTTGCAGATTCTGGATCGGTAGTTTTCAACTGTTTTTTTGGTAACAAACAGTAGGTCAGCAACTTCCTTGCTAGATTTGTTTTGAGCAACCAGTTTCAGTGTCTTGATTTCCGTTTGGGTAAGCTGAGTGATGGCTTCATGCAGAGATTTTGCCTTTCTTTTATAATCATTTCGATTATTCATATGGTCCTGAAGGATGGGGCTTACATACGTATTCCCCTCCAAAACTTCTCGAATGGCGTGCACAATCTCCTCGATAGAATTGTCTTTGACTAAATAGGCCAATACACCTTGATCAAAAGCTTCATTGAAGATGTGCTCGTCGTTGTGCATGGTTAATACGATGGGCTTGGTGGAAGTTTTACCTTGTTGATTCATCCATTTCAAAATCTCAATTCCATTCAGTCCAGGCATGTCAATATCTAAAATGGCAATGTCAATGTCGTTGTTGTTGATCAGACTTTTTGCGTCATTTCCATCCCCAGCCTCACTAAACTCACAGTTTATGAAACTTTGCTTGAGTATGGCCAACATCCCTTTTCTGAATATTGGATGATCATCTGCTACCAGTATTTTATGTCTAAAGCTGTCTGTCAAAACTAATGGTCACTTTTACTCCTTGATTTTTCTTGGAATCAAACTGAATGGTACCACCAATTTTTTCAACTCTATTGATGATGTTTCTCAATCCCATTCCATTTGAAGTTTCTAATATCTTAGACTTATCAAATCCAATTCCGTTGTCTCTGTACTCCAAATTTAATTTTTTTGGCGTCACTTGAGCGACAATCCGAATGGATTTGGATTTACTATGTTTGATGGAGTTATTGCTCAATTCCTGCACAATGCGATACAATATCAATTCTTCACCTTTATTGAAATTTACTTGATCCAGGTCTTCAATTTCATAACTCGTAAGAATTCCAGTTGAATTTTCGATTTTGTCAAACATGGCTTCAATCGATTTTTTGACTCCAAGTTTATTTAATTCACTCGGATAAATATTTCTAGAGATTTTTCGGACATCCTCAACGATGTTGGAGACCTCTTTGACTAATTTATCATTCTCTATTCTTTCGCTAAGCTGGTTTTTAACCATGATCAAGTTGAGTCCAATATGGTCATGTAAATCACTTGATATCCGCCGTCTTTCGTCTTCAATTTCGGAGATCAAATTCGAAGCATATTTTTGTTCCATCCGTTTTTTAGCATTCGTGCTGCGAATCACATAAATAGAAAAGAATAGTCCAATCAACAATATGATTCCTGTAAAAATCAGCGTATTGCGCATCATGTTCAAAGAGGATTCAGTTTGAATGATTTCATTTTCTTTTTCTAGTAAATCGGCCCTTGATTTTTGCTTTTCTATTTCGACCAGTCTTTTTTCATCTTCATACTTGAGATTCAGTTCGGCGAGGAATTTCTGATTATCCAATTCCCTTAAGGAATCTCGATAAGTATTGTAGTTCTTGTAATGCTCTAAAGCCAAATTGTGCTTTCCTGTGGCTTCATATAATCTGGAAAATAGTCGCTCATAACTCACCATATCTTCCAGCTTGGGGTAATTCTCTTTTTCTATATGCTCCCAACCTGTTTTCATGATATTTAAAGCATCGTAATATTTTTGTTGTCTTCTGTAAAACTCAGCCAATCCAAGGTAAATTCGTGCTCGAATTCCCACCATGTCAAATTGATCAATAACATTCAGAGCGGAATCATAATATTGTCTGCAAGAATTAAAATCGCCAGTTAAATTGTAATAGACCGCTAAATTGGTGTAAGCAACGATGTAAAGTTGAGGCTCATTGATAATTTTACCTAATTCCAGTGTTTTATTGAAATAATAGAAAGCGGAGTCTCTCATTGTGGAGTCTTCTCTGTTGTAGAGAAAGGCAATATTGTTGATCAATCTGGTTTGAATTCGGTATTCTCTCTTGTTTTCAACTAGTTTTAATCCCTCTTTGAAATCTTTTAATGCTTCATCTTGCAAACCTAATCCAGTTTTATGCAATCCAAGATTGTTCAGAATGGTGGCGCGATTCAAGTAATATTTTGGATTTTGACTAATTTTCAGTGCCTCATAGAAAAATTCATAGGCTTCATCTTTTTTTCCTTGGTCAATATGAAAAGAAGCCAAAGCATTTAAGGCCATAATCATTCGGTTAGTGTCCTTGGCTTCACTAGCGTCGCTAAGAGCTCTTTTCGCTCCAATGATAGCTTCTGGAGTTTTGATCACACCAATACCTAAGTCCAGCCAAATGATTTTAATTCGAGTGCTTAATTCGATCTCTTTATTGTTATTCTCATGCGCACAGGAATTTGCTTCCATATACAGTTTCTTGGCTGTATAATCATCTCCGTGATAGTGGTATTTATTCCCTTCAAGTTCAACCAATGCGCAATGATCGTAAGCAGTAAAACCAAATTCCTTTGTCCACTTCTCTTTAAGGATATTGAATTTTGAAGTGTCCACCTGAGCCAGTAAATTCAATTCATTTGAAAGGCTGTCGGAGAGATTCTGAGTCAGGCTGAAATTCATAAATAGGAACGAAATGACAAATAGAAATATGCCTCTTCCAAACCTAGAGTTCTCAAAATTTATAGTATTTTCACTTTGTCTTATTTTACCCACAAAAAAGAGTTAGATAATTGGAAATATTGGTCGCTTTACTTTACGTTTTTTTGTTTTCAGCAATGATCTGGAAACTTGCGATCTTCAGGATTAAATGTATAAAAAAAACGTGGGTACTGGCACTTTTTTTCGTCAAAATACTCTCTGGGGTGATTTTGACCTTGATCTATACCTATTACTATTCTGATGGTGAGCTGTCTGGGGATACGGCACACTATTTTAATGATGGGAAAATTCTCAATCAAGTTTTTTCCGAATCTCCTCAAGATTATTTCACCTTGTTGTTTGATTCTGGTGATCAGGGGTTAGTGGAAAGTCGATTGCATGATACGGAACATTGGACACGTTCGGAATTAGATCAATTTAACGACAATCGATTCATAATTCGAATTAATTCTTTGCTTTCCTTTATTTCACTGGATGTCTTTTTTGTACACATGCTCTTTTTTATCATGGCTTCCTTTTTAGGCTTAATTTTATTCTATAAGAGTATTGAAGACTTCATCCCTAAATTTAAAAAAGAACTTTTCCTACTCTTGATATTATATCCCTCACTGCTTTTTTGGACAAGCTCTGTTCTTAAAGAAAGCCTACTGATCCTTGGATTTGGAATGCTCATTTACGGAATTCGGTTTTTTAGTATTAAATCGTCCTGGAAAATTATTCTCATCATTTTAGGACTTTTCATTCTGATGAATACCAAAATCTATTTCCTTTTCTGTTTAATTCCAGCTTTGTTTTTCTATTTGATTCTTAATTCATCCTGGAAAAGGAGCTGGATTACTTATTCATTATTCGTTTTTCTTGGTGTTTTGTTTTTAGGTTGGAATAGCACTTTCGAAAAATTCAACATTACGAAATATATCTCGCAAAAACAGAGAGATTTTAATCTGGTAGGAAAAGGTGGGGTCTATTTTATGGACGAACAAAATTTTTATCGAATCGAATACAAGGATCAAAATACTTTGATAAAGGATCATGCTTATGTGGTATTGAAGGAAGACACTCAGGTAGAAGTCAAAAAGTTTGGTGAGTTAGAATATCGAATAGACAGTGTTTTGCCCAAAGATTCTAGGTTTAAGTTTTATTCGGAACAGGAACCCTCTTTAAGTTATTTTAAAGTTCCGGAAGTAAATGATCATTGGTTGAATATCGTCTTATACAGCCCAGTTTATTTTAGTAATGTACTTTTGATGCCTTATCCCTGGCAAAGCGGATCGATATTGAAATGGTTAAATATGATTGAAAATGTTCTACTTCTCCTATTACTTTTTTTAGTGCTTAAATACAGGAAAAAGGCGGGGGAAATTGATACAAAACTGTTCTTTTTCAGTCTCACATTCATTCTAATTTTTTACTTGATTATTGGGGCTACTACTCCTGTGGTTGGAGCAATAGTAAGATATAAGACTCCGGCATTTTTAATTTGGATTTTGTTCTTTCTTTCGATAATTGATTTCAAAAGGATAACTTTAAAGCCACAAAAGCACAAGAAATGAGTACAGTTTTAATTACAGGAGCAACATCGGGATTTGGAAAAGCAATGGCATACAAATTTGCCAGTGAAGGCTATGATCTAATCATTACAGGTAGGAGAGCAGATAGATTGGAAACCATTAAAAAAGACATCCGTTCTCAGCATGATGTGCACGTACTTTCTTTACATTTTGATGTGCGCGATCAAGAAGCCGTGAAAACAGCTATCCGTTCAATTCCTAATGAATCAAGAAAGGAAATTAAAATTCTGATCAATAATGCAGGTTTAGCTGTTGGAAGGGACACCATCGACAATGGAAATACAGATGATTGGGACAGGATGATTGACACCAATGTGAAAGGCTTGCTTTATGTGTCCAAAGAAGTCATTCCTATTCTCAAAGAAAATGGTGAAGGACATATCATTAATATCGCCTCTACGGCTGGAAAGGAAACCTATTTGAGTGGAAATGTTTATTGTGCTTCCAAACATGCCGTGGATTCTTTATCTAAAGCCATGCGTATCGATCTTTTGCCCTATGGTATCAAAGTCACCAACATAGCTCCAGGATTAGCAGAAACTGAATTTAGTGTGGTGCGTTTTAAAGGGGATCAGGAAAAAGCGGATGCAGTTTATCAAGGTTTTGCCCCACTAACAGGGGAAGATGTTGCAGAGGTTGCTTTTTACGCAGCTTCTACGCCGAAACATGTATGCTTGAATGATATTGTAATTACCTGTACTTCGCAAGCCAACTCATTTTATCTGCACAAATAATGAAGAATATTGCTTTTTTATCCCTTTTTCTTGTGGTACTTTCTTCTTGCTACAAGGGTAAGGAGGCTGATTTGATTATTCATAATGCCCAAATATACAGTTTGGATAAAAACAATACGGTGTACCAGGCAATGGCCATCAAAGACGGAAAAATCATTGAATTAGGTCCTGAAAGAGAAATCATGAATAAATACGCAGCAGATCGAGAGATTGATGCACAAGGAAGAATGGTGATTCCGGGGTTCCACGATTCTCATTGCCATGTATTGGGTTATGTTGAAGATAGTTTTTTTGCAGATCTCAGATGGGTTGGATCGAAAAAAAAGACATTGGAAATCGCACGATCGCAAACGCCTCTAAACGGATGGATTATTGGAAGAGGATGGGATGAATCGCTATGGGAGGATAAGAATTTGCCTACTTTAAATGAACTAGACAGCCTTTTTCCTGACCAGCCTCTTTTGCTTACTAGAATTGATGGTCATGGAGCCCTCATCAATTCCAAAGCATTTGAATTGCTTGATTCTACTGACCATGCAGCGATATTAGAAGGGCAATTGCAATATGCTGATGGGGAGTTTACTGGTTTTATCATGGACAATGCACTTGACATTATTTATAGAAAGAGTCCAACGGTTTCTAAAGACCAACTCAAACAAAAATTTGCGGATTTCCAACAAACTTTGTTCGAATACGGGATTACTTCCATTAATGAAGCCGGACTCACACCGGATCAAATTGAGTGGTATAAAGAACTGGAAAAAGAAGAACTATTGAAGTTAGACGTATATGCCATGATTTTTGGAACAGAAGAGGGGATAACCTATGCCAAAAAGAACGGAAAATACCAGTCTGAACTCTTAAATGTATCATCGTTCAAATTACTTTCTGATGGATCTTTAGGGTCGAGAGGAGCATGCTTGCTTTCGCATTATTCTGATCGGCCAACTCACGGGCAAATTGTTCTGGATTCCAGTTTTAAAAAGGTACTTTCTTTTGCTTATTTGAATGAATTTCAAGTGAATACACATTGTATCGGAGATTCTGCAAATAGATTGGTTCTGCAAGCTTATGGAGATTTATTGAAGGAGGTAAACGATAGAAGATGGAAAATAGAACATGCACAGGTAGTTTATCCTGCGGATTTTGACTTGTTCTCAAAGTATAGTGTTATTCCTTCCATACAACCCAATCATGCCATGGATGACATGAGATGGGCACATGAAAGACTTGGAAAGGAAAGATTGGAACAAGAAGGGTACAATTATAAAAAGCTATTCAATAAGACGGGGATTGTAGTATTGGGAACCGATTTTCCAGTTACAGATATCAATCCAATTTATAATTTCTTTTGTGCGGTATTCAGGCAAAATGAAAAATTGGAGCCTAAAGAGGGCTTCTTACCTAAAGGAGGCTTGAGTAGAATGATCGCATTGAAAGGAATGACTCAATGGGGAGCTGTCGCGAATTTCGAAGAAGGAAAGAAAGGAAGTTTGGAAGAAGGGAAGAATGCAGATTGTATCATTCTCAATACAGATTTACTGAATGCGCCAAAAGAACAAGTGCTAAAAGCTTACGTAGAGTACACTATTAAAAAAGGAAAAGTGGTCTACGAATAAACCACTTTTTCCAAACCAAAACAGAAAACGAAATCTTAAACCAGTTTAGTTATTGTTTAGAAGGAAGGACAAGAAATAGTTCTAAATCCTTTAGGCTTCTTTTTACAGTTCAGGTAAAGTCCCAAAGAAACT
>JAGQYP010000006.1 GCA_020436025.1 Crocinitomicaceae bacterium | reverse complement strand
ATACCTCTTTAAACGCGTTTGAAACTAAAGGGTCTATTCAAAGCTTTGTCGATAAAGCCAAAGATCTCAGCCAAAAGGGTATGAATGTGGCTGGAGTTTGTACATATTCCTACTATGCAGAATTATTAGTAAAGGAGTTGCAAAACTCTTCTATTTCAAGTGTAGTGGTATTGGGTGGATTTCCGCATTCTCAAATATCACTTGAAATGAAACTTGCTGAAATCGATGAGGCAGTTGCTTTTGGAGTTGATGAAATTGATATCGTCATTTCACATCATCTGGTAAAAGAAAATAGGCTTGATGAGTTGCAAAATGAATTCACTTTGATTCGAAAACATGCTTCTTCCAAAATCCTCAAACTCATTTTGGAAACTGGACATTTTGATGCTCTTTCTCAATTACATTTCATCTCAAAAATGGCCTGTGAATCCGGGTTTGATTTTTTAAAGACTTCCACTGGAAAAATTCACGAAGGAGCAACACCTGATAAATTTAAGGTAATGTGTGAGACAATAAAGGAGTTTCATGCCACTAACAGAAAAAGAATCGGGATTAAAGCATCTGGAGGTATTCGAACTGTAACAGATGCCAATCAATATGTTGAGATTGTAAGAGAAATACTGGGGAAAGAACATCTTAAACCAGAGTTTTTTAGAATTGGCGCAAGTAGTTTACTGAACGAACTATGAAGGATTTAGTAGAAATAGCTCTGCAGGCTGGAATTGAGGCTTCGGAAAAGATTTTGGAAATCTACCATACTGATTTTGATGTGTATAAAAAATCAGATCATTCTCCTGTTACAGATGCAGATCTGGCTTCCACCAATATTCTGGAAACTCAATTGGCCCAATTTGATATTCCCATCATATCAGAGGAAAAAGAGATTCCACTTTATGAGGATCGAAAAAAATTTGATCAATATTTTCTGATTGATCCGCTAGATGGCACCAAAGAATTTATCGGAAAAACAGGAGAATTCTGCATTAATATTGCTTTGGTAGTGAAGGAAACACCAGTATTAGGATTCATTTTTAATCCAACAGAAAAAGAAGTTTTAATAGGTGGGAGCTATACGAATGAAGTAGTGAGATATGAATTTCATTCCAATGGTAAATTTCATCATGTCCAGACCTTATCACCTACTTCAACCAACAATAAAAAGGATGTTGTGCGACTAATTTGTAGTAGAAGAGCAGATTTTGAAAGATTAAAATTTAGTGCCATGGATCGCTTTCAAACTGAAAAAATTGAAATAATAACGAAAGGAAGTGCACTAAAATTCATAGATTTGGCAATGGATAGAGCCGATTATTATCTTCGATTTGGGAAAACAATGGAGTGGGATATTGCTCCGGGATTTGCCATTTTAAAACAGTTGAGTGGGTCGATTGATCATTTGGATTATAATAAACCCCTAAGTTTTAATAAGGAGAATCTTCTCAATCCACCATTTATAGCATATAACAATAAGTAGATGACAAAAAAAGTTGCTTTTATTACAGGGATTACAGGACAAGATGGGGCTTATCTTGCTGAACTTTTATTAAAAAAGGGATATATCGTTCACGGTTTAAAAAGAAGATCTTCACTCTTTAATACGGATCGAATTGACCATTTGTACAAAGATTTGCATGAAGAGCATGTGAATTTCTTTCTTCATTATGGAGACTTAACGGATTCCACTAATTTGATTCGTTTGGTTCAGGAAATAAATCCGGATGAAATATACAATCTTGCGGCTCAATCTCATGTGAAAGTATCTTTCGAAACTCCAGAATATACGGCGAATGCAGATGCCATTGGAGCACTTCGTATTTTAGAGGCGATCAGAATCTTAAAGTTGGAAAAGAAAACGAGATTTTATCAAGCGTCCACATCTGAGTTGTACGGATACGTTCAGGCGGTTCCTCAAAATGAAGAGACTCCGTTTTATCCAAGATCTCCTTATGCTGTTGCAAAAATGTACGCCTATTGGATTACAAAAAACTATCGGGAAGCTTACGGCATTTACGCATGTAATGGAATCCTTTTTAATCATGAGTCCCCGCTTAGAGGAGAAACTTTCGTTACAAGAAAGATTACCAGAGCAGTTGCGAAAATCAAATTGGGTCTTCAAGATAAATTGTTCATGGGAAATATTGACGCCAAAAGAGATTGGGGTCATGCCAGAGATTATGTTGAAGGAATGTGGATGATGATGCAGCTAGATAAAGCAGATGATTATGTTTTGGCTACGAATAGAACAGAAACAGTTCGATACTTCATTGAAAAAGCATTTGCTGAAATCGATATTCATATAAAATGGGAAGGAAAAGCGGAAAACGAAAAAGGAATTTGCAAGGAAACGGGTAAAGTCCTCATCGAAATTGACCCAAAATACTATCGTCCTACAGAAGTTGATTTGTTAATTGGTGATGCCTCTAAAGCAAAAAAAGATTTCGGATGGGAGCCAAAGTGTAAACTTGAGGAATTGATTAAAGAAATGGTTGCTGCGGATCTGGAATTGTTTAAAAGAGATAAATATTTGATTCAAGGCGGACACAAAACCTTTAATTACAACGAATAGGGTGAAGAAGGACGGAAAAATCTATATCGCCGGACATAATGGTATGGTGGGTTCGGCCATTCTAAGAAATCTGAAAGACAAAGGATTTCATAATTTCATTACTTTTTCATCGAGAGAACTTGACCTTCGCGATCAAAAGGCAGTGCAGGAGATGTTTGCATCCGAAAAACCGGATTATGTATTCCTAGCGGCCGCCAAAGTGGGAGGTATTCATGCAAATAATGTTTATCGAGCCGAATTTTTGTATGATAATTTGATGATTGAAGCAAATATCATTCACGCAGCGTATTTAAATCAGGTTGAAAAACTACTGTTTTTAGGTTCGTCTTGTATCTATCCAAAATTAGCTCCACAACCTTTAAAGGAGGATTATCTTTTGGAAGGGTATTTGGAGCAAACCAACGAGCCTTACGCAATTGCCAAAATTTCTGGAATAAAATTATGTGAAGCGTATCGAGATCAGTACGGTTGTAATTTTATTTCAGCCATGCCAACCAATCTCTATGGACCTAACGATAATTATGATTTAAATAATTCTCATGTATTGCCTGCTTTAATCCGAAAGTTTCATACAGCTAAAGAAAATAATGATTCAAATGTGGAGATTTGGGGAACAGGTAAACCTAAGCGAGAATTTCTTCATGTAGATGATTTGGCAGAAGCTTGCTATTTTTTAATGGAAAACTATAACGAAAAGCAGTTTTTAAACGTAGGAACTGGTAAGGATATATCTATTGCGGACCTTGCAAAAACAGTTCAAAAGGTTGTGGGTTATCAAGGTGATTTGGTTTTTAATACTGACAAACCTGATGGAACCCCCCGTAAACTAATGGATGTAACTAGATTGCATGAACTTGGTTGGAAACATAAAATTGAATTGGAAGAAGGGATTTCAAGTGTCTACCTTGAAGTGGTGGATGCTGGTGTCTTTTAGCTTCTTTTCGATTTTTTCTTTTTCTCAGCAACTAAATATTCCACTCAATACATTTTATGGCAATAAAGCTCATGAACTTTATGTCAATGATATTTTTTCAGACACACTAGCTCAAGAAATTTTAAATCGAAATAGCCACCTTGCCTACAAACCCGTCGTTGAATCCAGAGTTTATCTGCCTAAAAGAATTGTAGACGACAGTTCAAAACAATATTACTGGATTACTCGAAAGATATTCCAGGAACATTTATTCGAAATTGAAGAAGGTCCTTTTTGGTGTTCCATTGATCCGGTTTTCAATTTTGAAGTGGGTACAGATTTTAGTGAAAAACCATTGGATCTTTACTATAGAAATACACGTGGATTTTTCATCCAAGGAAATATTACGAGTAAGTTTTCTTTCGGTACTTATTTGTACGAAAATCAAGCACAGTTTATCTCCTATCAAGATAGTGCATTTAGAATGAGAGGGGAGTTGTACCCCAACATGATCAATTCAACCTACAATCGTCAAAATGCTGTAGTAAATGGTTTTGCAAGGACGAAACCGTATAAGACAGATGGATTAGACTACGCCATGGTAGGTGGCTATATTTCTTTCTCACCAGTAAAACAATTGAATATTCAATTTGGTCAAGGGGCTCAGTTTATTGGGAATGGGTATAGGTCAATTTTATTATCAGACAATTCAGGTCCATATCCCTATCTGAAATTGAATGCGAACTTTTGGAAGGGGAAGATTGATTATACAGCAAACTTTACCTTCATGCAAAATCTGGTTCGCTATCATGAATTTACAACTACTGAATCAACTTACCAGCGGAAAGCAGGAACATTTCATTATTTAAGTTTTACGCCCCATCCAAAAGTGCAAATCGGATTTTTCGAAGGTATAATTTGGCAAAGAGCAGATTCATTAGGGACTAAACCATTTGATTATAATTTTATAAATCCTGTGATTTTTGTGAATACCGCGATTTTCGGGATGTCAGATCCTAAAAGAAATTCAGTAATCGGACTAAATATCAGTGCGCAGCCAGCGAGAAACCTGGAAATTTATAGTCAGTTCATGGTTGACGACTTCAAATCTAACAAATGGGGTATGCAATTTGGATTGAAGTATTTCAAGATGTTCGGGGTGAAAGATTTAATGGCGCAAGTGGAATATAATTATGTTAGTCCATTTACCTATTCGTTTGAAAATTTTAGACAAAATTACTCCAACAACAATCTACCCTTAGCACATCCAAAAGGAGCTGGTTTCCATGAGGGCATCTTTATTGCTCAATACGAAATAAAAAGAGTCTTCTTTAATTTCAAGTTCAACTATTACAACTACAAATTAGATATTCTAACTACTGATAATTACGGGACAAATATTTTTAATTCTGATGTGAATCAAACTAGTGGAGGGCAAAATGCAAACCAATATGTTTTTGATTTGCATTTGGGATATAGGTTCAATAAGAGCTATAATCTACAGTTTGTTACTGGAATATTATTCAGAGATCTTCAGCATCCAAATTTTAGAGAACAGAATACATACATATACGTAGGATTAAGAACAGGATTAGTAAACCAATATTTAGATTTTTAATATGTTATTTATCATACTAGCATTTATTACTTCCTTTTTTGTTGTACTACTGGGCACACCAAGCCTAATTAAAGTAGCAAAACTGAAACATTTAGTCGATGAACCAAGCGAAGAAAGAAAACTGCATTCTAGATCAGTCCCAACCATTGCAGGGGTAATGATCTTTAGTGCATTTTTATTCTCCATCTGTATTTGGTTCCCTGCACATGCCATTTCGAATACTCAGGCTATAAATGATTTTAAATACTTGATTGCAATACTGGTTCTTTTGTTTTTTGTTGGGGTTAAAGATGATATTATTGGAACAGCTCCCATCTATAAACTGATATCTCATATTGTTGTTGGATTTATTCTGGTTATGATGGGAAATATTCGAATTGAAAGTATGCATGGTCTGTTTGGGGTTTCTGATCCATTCCCCGAAGAAGCCAGTGTTTTCATTTCTCTTTTCGTTTATATCGTAATCGTAAATGCCATTAATCTTATTGATGGAGTAGATGGTTTGGCTGGTGGAGTTGGTTTTATCGCCACCCTAACCTTTGGAATTTGGTTTCAATTGGCAGGCGTTTCCTACTTGTCGATTATCTCATTTAGTTTGTGTGGAGCATTAGCAGGTTTCTTAATATTTAATTTTAATCCAGCGCGGATTTTCATGGGAGATTCGGGCTCTTTGACTGTTGGAGCAATTATCACTTTTTTGTCCATTAGATTGATTGAAACACCTGCGAATGCAGTTCCTGAAGTATTCCAGTATTCCAATACGGCCGTAGTTGCCATGGCAATTTTGGCATATCCCTTAATCGATACATTAAGGGTATTTACTATCCGCGCAAAGAACGGAGTATCTCCGTTTTCAGCAGATAGAAACCACATACATCACCGTCTGCTCAGTTTTGGATGGAATCATAGAAGAACAACAATTACATTGTATATCTATACTTCTGTGATCATTTTGGTGGCCTTATTTATACCTGTACCGGATCCAACACTGAATTTTGCGATTTGTGTTGGAGTAGCGTTATTGTTGACTTTAGTCTTATTCTACATGAAAAAACCAATTCAATAGGTTGAGAATTTTAATTTCCATATTGTTCTTTTGCTTTTTCTATGTTGTTCATGGACAACAACTGAATGCATCCATGCATATACAAAACGCCCTTTATTTTCAAAAAGAAGCCTTGAAGGGTGATTTGGATTTTCATTCTGGTATTCGCCCCTATTTAATCAATGAAATTCAAAAGGATTCACTGAATTTAATTGATTATGATTCATCTTTCATGAAAAAAGAAGTACGCCTGACATTAGGGAATTTTAATTCTTCCAAGAAAGTGAAATTTGAATTTTATCCATTGTTTAATATTTCTGCAGGCGTAGAGCATCATAATCACCTCGGGACAAAGTTCGTCTATGATCTCGGTGCGGGAGTAGGATTTCGATCGAATTTCGGCAAAAAATTGTCCATAGAATTAAATTACAGATATGACCTGGCTTCTTATACATTCGCAGAAGATTCCGTTGCTTCGAATTTTGGAGTAATCTCTGGTTCAAAAATTGACAAGTTTAGTGGCATTCACAGATCCTCCCATTTTATTAGAGGAAATTTGAGTTATAGTCCAAGCAAATATTTCAATTTTAGGTTAGGTTATGGGCGCCATTTTATTGGTGAAGGCTATAGATCCATGTTCTTGAGTGATGATGGAAATCCCTATCCTTATTTGAATATTCAAACGAAAGTTTGGCGAATCAAATACATCAATATTTTTGCCTGGCAACGCGATTTTCAAGGTTCGAATTACGCTAGTTTGAAACCGCGTAATAAATTCTCTTCTACCCATTATTTATCACTGAATGCTTTTAAAGGCTTCAATATTGGAATTTTTGAGACTGTCATTTGGCAAGACAAAGATACGCTCATCAATCGCGGTTTTGATATTCGATATTTGAATCCAATTATATTCTTCAGACCTGTAGAATACGCAACAGGGAGTGCTGATAATGTCATATTGGGAGCAAGCATCAGTTACAGATTTTTAGAAAAATATCAATTTTATTATCAATGGTCGATTGATGAATTTCTACTCAAAGAAATCAGAGCCAACAATGGTTGGTGGGCCAATAAATTCGGAATGCAAGGTGGTTTTAAAGCTTTCGAACCCTTCAATTGGAAAGGTTTGTATTTTCAAATTGAATTTAATTGGGTTCGGCCATTTACCTACGCTCACATCAATTCCATGCAGGCCAATGCAAATCAAAATTTGCCTTTAGCCCATATCAAAGGAGCTAATTTCCATGAAATCCTCATGCGAGTTAACAAAAGCTGGGGTAGATTGAATCTCTATACATTCTTATTGTACAATCAATACGGTGCTGATCAGGATACAGCGAGTTATGGAGGAAATATTCTTCGTTCCTATGAAGATCGATCCTTCGAGTATGGCAATAAAACGGGTCAAGGTTTGAAAAACAATCTATTTCTAGCTCGAGTATCATTGAATTATCTGTTGTTTCCTGAATCCGCTCTTACTTTGGAATTGGGTTATGAATTCAGATACAATCAAAATGAACTTCGAACTGATCTGTCTAATTATGTGTTTATTTCCTTTAAATCAAACCTTTGGAATAGAAATCGAGACTATTAGCTTATTTAAAGTGGCTATAAATTAGGATTCGGATCTTCGAAATTCATAAAAAGAATGGGTGGGTAACCATAAATTTGGTACTTTTGCCCGTAAAAGAAACGCTTGATCTCAAGTAAAGCACATAAGGAAGAAAGAGTCAATTTGGCAACGAAAATCAAAGATTATTCTCTGTTAATTAAGTTTAGGTTATCCTTTAGTGTGGTGATTTCTGCTTTTACAGCTTATTTATTGGCCGGTGGGGAATCCATGACGAATCTTTTTTTATTGTCCATTGGAGGAATGATGATTACTGGAGCATCCAATGCTTTTAACCAGATCTATGAAAGGGAACTAGACAAATTGATGTCAAGAACTCAGGACAGACCTTTGGCACGAGGAGCTATGAAGGTAGCGGAAGCTTTAATTGTGGCACTTCTGCTAACTGTGGTAGGTTGCTTGATGTTATTCAAAATCAATTATTTGGTAGGTATTTTAGGTGTTTTTTCCATGTTTATGTATGTATTCATGTATACGCCTTTGAAGAGAATTACTGCTTGGTCTGTATTTGTTGGCGCCTTCCCAGGTGCTATTCCTCCTATGATTGGGGTTGTTGCGGTGACAGGTCATTTCAATATGATGGCTGGAATTTTATTTTTGATTCAGTTTATTTGGCAATTTCCACATTTTTGGGCATTAGCTTGGATGCTGCATGAGGATTATCAAAAAGCAGGATTTTCATTGCTTCCTTCTAGAAAAGGAAAGGACAGGGTTTCGGCATTTTTAATACTAGCTTATTCATTAATTATGATTCCTGTAATTCTATTGCCTTGGGCATTCGAATGGACAGGAATGATTAGCTTGATAACTGGTGCAATTTTAGGTATGTTATTCTATTTAGTTGCTTACCAGTTTTACAGAAATCCAAGTGATCAGTTGGCTAAAAAATTGATGCTAGCCTCGGTGATCTTGTTGCCTGTAATGCAAATTATTTATGTGATTGATAAGGTTTAGTAATGGCAGAAACTCAAGAAGAAGAGCAAGGATACAACAATGCGATAGCTAAAGCGAAAAAGAATCTGATCTATTTCGGAATTTTTGGAATTGTAATGTTTTTCGCTGGATTATCAAGCGCCTATATTGTTCTATTGGGAGATACGTTTTGGGTAAGTTTTAGATGGCCAGTTGAATTTTGGATTTCAACCGTCATTTTAATTGCAAGTAGTGCAACTATTGCACTAGCTCTAAAAGCAGCAAAATCGGATAATAAAAAGGCTCTGAAATTACATCTTGGCATCACTTTGTTCCTTGGTCTGATGTTTACTTTCTTTCAAGTAAAAGGCTATCAAAAACTAACTGAAGGAGGAAATTACTTTGTCAGTAACATCATAGTTGTAGAAGGGAAATACGATGATTATTTCTATTATACCTATCAAGATGAGAAGATTGAATTCGACGGATATGATTATACCATTAATGGAGAGAAAATCAGTGAAGAACAACTGAAAGACATTCAAGATTTATCCGGTGAGATATTTCAGTTTTTAAGAGGTAAGCAATCTTCTATTCCGGATACATACGGAAAGGAGTATATGATCTTTTATGAAAACCAACCTGTTACTTTTTCCAATGATAAATTTTCAATAGGAGATTCCTTGATCGGAAGAGATGATCGCATTCGAATGGAGTATTTTGTAATGAATCTAAATAAAGGTTTTGGTGATTTCTATATTAAAGGTAGATATGGAGAAGATTTTGAGCTGAATTATAGAGGAATTCAATTGGAATACAAAGACAGACAATTACAAAGTGAGGGCAAAAAATTATCTGTTGGATTGATGAATAAATTAGTGGACACCAGGAATTTAGCTTCTACATTTTTGTACATGCTATCTGCCTTACATATCTTGCACTTATTAGGTGGGTTAATCTATTTGATAGTTTTATTTAGAAAATCATTGAATAATTCAATTAATTCTAATAATATTGTAGGATTAAAAAATGGTGCGATCTATTGGCACTTTTTAGATTTACTTTGGATATATTTGATTTTGTTTTTGAACTTTATACACTAGAATAAACTGAATAAATATGGCTGGACACGCTACAAAACAAATGGATGCGGCAACGCTTTGGGGAGGAAATGAATCTCCATTCAGCGTTAGTTACGGGAAAATGATGATGTGGTTTTTCCTTGTTTCGGATGCTTTGACTTTCGGAGGATTATTGGTCGCATACGGAACTATTAGATATACTTACACTGGAATCTGGCCTTCAGGGGAAGAGGTTTTCCACCATTTCCCACTTGCAGGAGAAGCGCACCTTCCACTTTTGTATGTTGCATTCATGACATTTATCCTTATTGTTTCTTCGGTAACAATGGTATTGGGAGTGGAAGCTGGTCATAGAATGGACAAAAAAGGAGTTATCAAATGGTTGGCATTGACAATCGTTGGAGGATTTATCTTCTTAGGTTCTCAGGTTTGGGAGTGGAGTCATTTCATTCATGGGTCTGAATATGGAAAAATTACCATGGCTGATGGATCGGTAATGAAAGCACACTACGATCACGGAACACATGAATTTAAAGGTTTCGAGGTGGTGCAAGACGGATCGAAATATAAAATTGGAGAAGAGTATGAAGAGTTACATGGTGATCATGCAGTTGCTTTGTACAAATCAATTGAAGAAAATGAGCCTTATAGAATCGTAAAAGGAGCAAATCTTTATGAAAATGAATACGGTCCTTCACATTACGGACAGTTTTTCTTCTTCATTACAGGTTTCCACGGATTCCACGTATTCTCTGGTGTGATTATCAATATTTTGGTATTGTTGATGGTGATCAAAGGAACAATGCACAAAAGAGGACACTATGAGATGGTTGAGAAAACTGGATTGTATTGGCACTTTGTAGATTTAGTTTGGGTATTTGTATTTACCTTCTTTTATCTTGTATAATCGTATTAATCGGAAAAACATTAGAGTATGGAAAGAGATGATGTAATTGAATATTCGTTAGACGCTCACCACAGTGACGAGGACGGAAAGAAGATCAGAAAGAAAATTTGGATTGTTACCGCCCTGCTTTCGATCATTACGATTGTTGAAGTTGGAGTAGGTGTGTTGTGGCCAAGAAATGCCCTAGGAGCTGATTCAGGTGCTTGGCTTTCTATTAAGTTGTTTTATATCGTTTTAACTTTGGTTAAAGCAGGATATATTATTTTAACTTTCATGCACCTTGGAGATGAGCGTAAGTCATTGAAATATGTAATTCTTGTACCTTACATTATTTTCATGATTTACTTGATGTTCATTGCTTTTGTAGAAGGATCTGCAATCAATGCAATTTGGGCATCATAAAGAAGCATATTTTAGAAAAATATAAATGAGTTCACCCGGTCGCAAAAAGTATATTTTGTTTACATTAATGCTTTTTGGGCCGGGTATTTTATTATTTGTGCTTTCTCGTGGAAAGCAAAATTTCAACTACCTTGAAGTTCTTGGTGAAACGCCAAACTACCAACTTTACGATTTGGATTCCAATCTGATTAGTCCTGAGACGAATGAAAAAGATGTATTGATTTTCACAACGATTCAAAATAGTTGTTACGACAATTCGGATAAAAGCTGCAATATCTATCCCTATTTCATTGAGCAGTTTTTTTACGATGAATTCAAAAGCTCGCCTAAGAAATATTCTAGAGTTAAGATTTATTCAATTGTTACTGATGCTGAAGGGAATCCCGTTTACCCAGACTCGATATTAATAGAGGCTTTCAAGAAGTATGATCCGAATTTATGGACATTGGCTTTAGGAGATCCTAAGGGAGTTTATGGGTTTGAAAAAAAAGGGATGAACTTTACTGAGATACGGAACGAAGAAGATGGGAAATTAGAGTTTCCAAGAATGGGAATGGTTGTTTCAGAGTCACGAAAAATCCGAGCTATTCGCCCATTAAATAGTGAAGCCTTCGTGCGTGAACTGAGCGAACGATTCAGAATGGTTTTAAAAGAAAAAGACATAAAAGAGTACAATGAAAATAGGTAGTTTGTTTGTGTTTGCTTTCCTGATTTTTATTGCTTCTTGTAGTCCAGAATCTTCAAAGGAGGAAAATGCAAAGTCTGCAAAAACAGAGCATAAAGAAAAGAAAGAGGATCGGTTACCCATTTTGGGGCATAGAGAGCTTGAAAACGGAGACACAGTGTATCACACAATTCCAGATTTCATTTTCACTAATCAAACCGATGCACTCATCAAGACAGAGGATTTGGATGGTAAAATAATTATTGCCAACTTCTTTTTCAGTTCCTGCCCGTCTATCTGTCCAATAATGACAAAGCAAATGAAGAGATTGCAAGGAATGCTAGCTGTAGATTCTAACGAAGTGGTATTCTTGTCACATACAATTGACCCTAAGAATGACGATGTAGCTCGTTTAAAGGCCTTTGCAGAACATTACGGAGCAAATGAGTATAACTGGCATTTTCTTAGAGGAGAAATGGATTATTTGTATGAAATTGCAAAAGAAGGGTATTTGTCCTCCGCATTGGTAGATGATCAAGAACCTGGAGGATTTTTACATTCACCTTATTTTGTTCTTGTAGATAAAGAAAGAAGAATAAGAGGTATGTATGATGGTACGATCCCGGAAGAAGTTGACCAACTCGCTTCAGATTTTCAAAAATTAAAAAAGGAATATGCAAGCAAATAAAGATCTTGAGAAAAAATACAAACCTTTAATCATTGCATTATCAGTAGTGATACCTGTTGTAGTGGCCGTCTTGTTTACGGTTGAATTAAAGGGCTTTGATTTTTCTTTTTTACCCCATATTTATGCTCCAATTAATGGATTAACAGCAATTGTCTTGGTGGCTGCTGTAATCTCAGTAAAAAATGGAAATATTGAGCGACATAAAATGTTAATCAAAACAGCAATGGCTTTATCGGTTGCATTTTTATTGTGTTATGTGCTTTACCACATGACATCTGAAGCCACGCTCTATGGTGATGTTGATGGAAGCGGATCCCTTGATGGCAGTGAAAAAACCAATTTTCAGACAAGTAGAATGATTTATTTACTTGTTCTAGTTTCTCACATTATCCTAAGCGTCTCTGTGATTCCTTTGGTATTATTTGCTTATTTGAGAGGAATTTTGAATAAAATAGAAGAACATAAGAAAATTGTTAAATATGCTTTTCCTATTTGGTTGTATGTTGCAATTAGTGGAGTGGTAGTGTATTTAATGATCTTTCCGTTCTATTCTTAAAATGAATTAAAAGGACACCTATCCATACGGGCTAATCTGAATGTTAGTGTGGCTCCTAAGAATCCATACCAGTCTTTAGTAGCCTGATCCCCTCTTTGACTTCCAGTATTCACTCCTCCCGGACCTGATTTTGTTAGAGAGCGATCCGAAAAATAACTGGCGTCAGGTCCATTTTCAGCACCTAAAATATCCGGATCTACATAATTCTTGGATACATCATCTAAATAATCGGTGAAAGTAAATCTAAACGTATATTCCACACCTAATGATATTCCCCTGGCTATATTGAACTTCAATCCCAATCCGATTGGAAATGCTATTTGATGTAAACTGTATCTTTTCCCACCTTGAGAAGACCCTTGTCCTTCAGTTCCTAAGGGCTGTAAATCTGTCCAGTTTCCATTGCGACTGGCCTGAGGATTCATGTGAAAATAAGCTACCTGAAAAATTAAATAAGGACTGATAGGATGTTTGAAATCCTGTAAGCGATATTTAAAAAAGTTAATTTCAAATCCAGCTCCAATTTCTAAAATATTACTTCTGAAATGTAAATTTCGGTTTCTTCTGAATTCACTTGCAGTAGATTTAGAATCATCTCCGGTAAGTTTGCCATACAACCCTGTAAGGCGAAATGCAAAATGTGCTGTAATATTGTATTTGTAGATTAAGCCTAAACCTGCTTCAAAGTCTCTGAAATGATGATAGGGATTTAAATCGCCAACATAATACATGACTCCTCCCATAACACCTAATTCAGACTTGGATCCAAAATTATGTTTTTGAGAAAAACTCTTGCCGGCCAGCAAGAATACTATGATCATTAGAAAAAATCTCACTTCTAGAATTTAGGTATATACCTTTTCTTAAAGTTAGATAAACGATAATGAACATTAATTATTGCGAACAAGTACCCATCTTTGTAGTTAGGATCTCCTCTTTGAAGGAAATTTCTTCTTCCATCGCTGTAATTAATGACTCCTGTCCATCCTTTTGAAGGATCTAAAGCCTTGTCTTGTAATTGAGCCGCTTCAGGACCACTGGCAGCAGCTATTTCAGCCGCGTCGTAATAGGAGGTAGAAACATCATCCATGTAGTCAGATAAAGTATATCGACCCGACAATTCAATTCCAACAGACCAGTTGTTGTCGATTCCAAATTTCACTCCAATTCCTAGTGGGAAGGCAACGTTAATTCGAGAGTATTTTTTAGGTCTGCCGGCTAGTTCCTGTCCTTCAGTAGCCAATGGTTGTAAAGCATACCACTGACCATTTAATTCCCCTTTTGGGTTAAAAGCAATCAAGGCGATTCCTCCAAAAATGTAGGGATTCACAATTACTTTCTTTTTCTTACTGTTGACTCCGCTAATTCTGTAAAGATGGGAAACACGTTCCTTTAACGGGTAAAACTCTCCCATGGCTGCAAACTCAAAAAGGAAGGTTCTAAAGTTGAGGTTCCTGTTTTGACGAATTGGGTTCTTTGTATTCTTGTCATCTCCGTAAAGCATTCCCATGGTTATTTCTCCTCGAACAGAAAAATAAGGGTGAACGATGTACTTATATCCTCCTTGAAACATAAATCGAGTGGCCTGAATATCAAAATCTTCGATGAAGTGTTTTCCATCTCCTATTTGCCCTCCAAGATCGCCTAAAAATGTAGCTGGACCTATACCAAATCGGAATTCATGGCGGTATCTTTTCCAGAATTTGCTCTCATAGGATTGCCCGAAAAGAATACTCCCAGACATTAAAAATGCAAATAGTATGTAAGTTTTAAAGTTCACAGTTTGTATAAATCTATCTATTTCAACGAATTTCTGCAAATAATGTTACTAATTTCTCTTATCTAATCCCCACATCATTTTATTACGCATGGTATTCAAGAAATTGTCATCATCCACAACTACACAATTAATGTAGAAATCAGCTTTCTTGATTACCAATTCAAATGTGGGTTCAATAGCTACAGATTTCGAGTCAAGTGAAACAAGATAATTTCCTTCTCTTCCTTCTACTTTAAGACGAATTACTCTGTCGTCTGGAACTACCACTGGCCTAACATTTAAGTTGTGTGGAGCAATAGGCGTAATTATATGATCCTGTGCTCCAGGAACTAGAATGGGTCCTCCACATGATAACGAATATGCGGTGGAACCGGTTGGGGTTGAGATGATTAATCCGTCAGCCCAATAAGAATTTAAGTACAGGTCGTTGATATAGGTATGAATTGTGATCATCGAAGCAGAATCCTTCTTGTGAACTGTCAATTCATTGAGTGCAAAATTGGTTTTCCCGAATAACCCTTCAGGTTCAATTAAACAAAGTAAAGATCTCCTTATAATTCTGAACTTGCCTTGTTTAATGAATTTTAAAGCTCCGGCGATGTCTTCTTTGTGCGTACTAGCAAGAAATCCAAGTCGCCCAGTATTAATTCCTAGAACAGGAACTCCAGTATCAGCGACTATTTTCGCTGAATCTAAAAATGTTCCATCTCCTCCAATACTAAACAAAAAACTAGCTTTCTCACTTTTGAAGCTGTCGTTATTGAAGGTTCTGCAATCTACCTTCAGTTTTACTCGACTGGTTAAGAATTCTAGGAATTTTTCATGAACAATAATTTCCCATCCATAGGAATCCATTTGATTCATTAATTCCTGAATGTAACTGTCAAAACTATTGTCAAAATTTATTCCGTAGATCGCAACTCTCATAATTACATTTTAATGTACTTCATCAACTCTTCAAATCTCCTTTTCAAATCATCTTGCATTCTACTTTGGTGATAAGAAGCAACAATGTTGTAGCTGTATCTCACAAAAGTTTGCAAAATCGCATCTACGTTCAATTTGTTTACTTTGATGGTCACATTAAGTAAAGTTGAATCGGGTTCTGAGGTAATATAGGAGCTTAATATTTTCGCATCATTGGATTCTACCAATTGTGCTATTTCAGCTAAAGAATAATCGTGTCTGCTCATTTCTAAAACGATAATGGAACCATTTTCTACTACGGAACTCATTTTGGAAATGATCTTCATTAAATGCAGAATATGTGTAGCTCCTAAATATTCATTTTCTTTAGATAAAACAGGAACTACAGTAATTTTCAATTCGCCAACCAATCGCATCATTTCAAACATGTGCGCATCTTCATAAATAAAAGGGGTAACGAAATTTCTAGATATAGTGGATAAGGGCATTTTGTTATCCTCCATGTCCAAAATGTTTTCTTCACTTACAAGTCCCACATAGTGGTTTTTTCTATCCAAAACAGGCAAGTGCGAAACTCTAAATTCATCCATCCATTTCAGAGCCTTTTCTCCTGTTTCAGAATCTCTTAGTGGAGGAATTTCAAAAGATATGGTTTCTACTGCATTCATATTAGTAAGCAAAGTAGCAAAAGAATTTCAAACTGTATAACTTTGCATAAAATTTAATCATGGCAAAATTAAGTGTAAATATTAATAAAATTGCTACTCTGAGAAACGCAAGAGGAGGAAATGTTCCCAATCTTGTTCAGGTTGCAATTGACTGTCAGGAATATGGAGCTGAAGGTATTACCGTTCACCCGCGTCCCGACGAACGCCATATTACTACTCAAGACGTATATGACTTGAAAAGGGTTGTAAAAACGGAGTACAATATTGAGGGTTATCCTAATGAGAGATTCTTGAAGTTGATCGAAGAGATCAAACCTGAACAAGCGACTCTTGTTCCAGACCCTCCAGGAGTATTAACATCCAATGCCGGATGGAATACAGTTGAACATTTCGACTTTTTGTCTGATGTGATTCATAAGTTAAAAACCATGGGAGTTCGAACTTCTATATTCATTGAAAACGATCGAGAATTGCTGGAATATGCCGCGAAAACAGGGGTGGATAGAGTAGAATTCTATACCGGACCCTTTGCTGAGGATTATGCATTGAACAAAGAAGAAGCCATTGCCCCTTATGTTGAGTCGGCAAGAATTTGTAAAGAATTGGGATTGGGGATTAATGCTGGGCATGATTTAAGTTTGGAAAATTTAAAATATTTCAAAGAAAATATTGATGGATTATTAGAAGTGTCGATTGGACATGCGATTATTTCTGATGCACTCTACTTTGGATTGGAAAACACAATCAGTATGTACAAAAACTTATTGAAGTAATGCAAGAACTATTTTTTAGAAAGTTAGGAGAGGGAAAACCAATGGTCATTTTACATGGTTTATTTGGCTCTTCCGACAATTGGCAAACGGTCGCTAAAAAGATTGCTAACCACTATGAAGTTTATCTGGTTGATCAGAGAAATCATGGGAAATCCTTTAAGTCTGACGAATTTTCTTACGAGTTAATGATCGAAGACTTAAGAAATTTAATTGTTTCAGAAGGCTTACAAGATTTGGTGTTACTTGGTCATTCCATGGGTGGAAAAACAGCCATGGGTTACGTTCAAAAATATCCGGAAGGAGTTGAAAAATTGATTGTAGCAGATATTGCTCCTGTAAAATACCCTGTCCATCATGATGTAATACTTACCGCCTTAAATGAAGCCTATAATGCAAATCTTGATAGCAGACAAGAAGCGGAAGACATCATTAAAAAATATATTGAACATCCTGCTATTCAACAGTTTCTTTTAAAAAACTTGTACTGGGAAGAAAAAGGGAAATTGGGTTGGAAAATTAATATACCAGTTCTTACTCGAGAGATCGTAGCGATCAGTGAATGGGGTGATCAAATACACGGGATTGATACACCTACTTTATTTATTCGAGGCGGGAAATCGGATTATATCACAGAACAAACTTATCCGATCATTGAAGAGAAATTCTCTGATGTTCATATTGAAACGTTAGAAAATTCTGGACATTGGGTGCATGCCGAACAACCAGAAGAATTCTACAATATGGTAATGCAATTTTGCCTTTTTGGTTAGCGTTTTACTACCTTATTTGTCGTTCTGATCGTTTTGTTGTTGTCCAGTATGGATACAATATACATACCTGAACTTAAGCCGGATAAATCTATTGCAGTTTGTCCAAATTTGAGATCATCAGACTCCAGCAAGATTTTTCCATTTAAGGAAGTAACTTGATAAAAATATCCATTTGTGTTTTTTGCATCAATATAGAGCAGATCTTTCGCTGGATTGGGGTACAGGCTGATTTCAGTTTCAAACTCATTGATCGAATTGAAAGCATCGTTGTAAACAGTGAAATCATCAAAATAAAAACCATCTCCATTAACGAAAATGTCTGTTTGCATGTAAAATCTGAATTTAATTGTTTCCCCTAAAAAGTCCTCAAGCGAAATAATTTCCTTCACCCAATCTTGTACATCATCGTATAAAGGTTCATTTTCATTCTGATTAGAGGTACCTAAATTTGTGTAATTTCCACACATTGGAATCCAGCTGACCCCATTGTCATTCGATACCTCGAATTGTACAAAATCATAATTATTTTCAATATCCCATTTAGCCCAAAATGAAACATAGGCCTGAGTAGAATTACTAAGATCAACGCTAAAAGCACTTTCTATTTGTGAGCTTACATTATTCACATAATTCTGATTAGGACTATCTGTAATGGAGGTGGATGGTGTCACAAAATCTTCAGTTGTAGTGGCCCAATTGATTGAAGTCCAATTCGAAAGATCATTCCCAGGATCCGTCATTTGTAGATTTGAAACGCTATAAGTTCTTACCATGGTATCTCTATGAATAAAGGTTCCATTGTCGAGATTGAGAACATATCTGATTTCATCTCCTTGGTTAATACTTGCATTCAGTGTATACGAAATGGAATCATTAACCACATCCAATTCCTGCATTCCAGAAAATACTTTTGGAGCACCTACAGATGCGATTCCGGTTAGTGGAGTAATCGATACTGTAAAATCTCCTGAGGTTAAACCATATCGTGTAAGCTCAAAATTGATGTAATCACTGGATAAATCCCATAAATCATCTTCCAAATCCTGAATCGCGCCATAAACATGAGGTAAATGCGCCAATCTCATGTTTTGAAATACGTTGTCTTTACAGATTTGATCAATCTTTGAAGATGCGGGCCAAAATCCATCATCATCTGAGCCAATTTCAGGGGTAAATGCGAAAATTTTGGGTTTCGTACCTAAATCGCCCCCATACATCCAGTCATCCGAGTCACCTACTGCCGGATAAAGTGCAGAACTGATTTGATTGGTATAGCCATTATGCTGCACCATATGTTCTGAAATACCTAAATAATAATCATGATCTGGCGTAGGCATATTATTAGCCCAACCATAAGGGAAAAGTAAAAGATTTCCATAGGTATGTGCATTTGCAGCAAATATGAAGGTATTGTTTTCGCAAAGCCATTTGATCGCCTGATTCTCTGGCTCACTGAACGCTGAAGGCCCTCTAAAGGTCTCGTCACTAGCATTCGTCGAAGTTCCATTAAGTGAATTTCCCCATTCATATCCATAGTTTCGGTTGTTGTCTACTCCATACACCCCTCCTCCATTATTTCTCCTGTTTTTTCGCCACATTCCTCCGCCATTTGGATTTGTGGTTTCATTATAGATGTAGCCATCCGGATTCATCATCGGGACAAAAAACAAGTCGTTATTATCAACCAAATATTGAATCTCAGGATCACTGGCATAGTTTTCCAATAAATACCACATGTAATAAATAAGCTGGGACAAACTTGCTGGTTCTCTAGCATGATGAATTGCCGTATAAAGAACTTGAGTTTCGCCTTCATCCACTCCTGGATTATCAGAAATTCTTACAAAATAGATCGGTCTGCCCTCGTGCGTTTGAAAAGTTGAAATTCCTGCTTTGGCTGTAATCAAATTAGGGTATTTGCTTGCCATACTATCCAGATTTGCTAAAAATTCAGCATATTTTAAATAGCCGCCCATTGTACCTAAACTAAAATTATTCGGAGTGGTATATTCGGGGACAGAACTATTGTCACATGGAAAAGCACCTGTTTTTAATTCCGGTTGTTGCAAGCGGTTTTCGTAATAGCTTTCTAGATCCGCAACGGTTATTTGGTAGTTAAATCCATGTTGATCCAGTTTTTGAATTTCTGCTGCACTCAATTCGGCTTGAATATATTGCCCTTTGTGAAAATGGGCATGATCTAGATTGATTCCAAGGTCATTCAATTGATCCAACTCACTTGGATTTACAAATATTTGAACTCTGGAATAATTTTGGGCGATTAAACTTCCCGACAATACAATACCGAGCAACAGCAATAAACTTCTCATAACTTCATGGTTTTGCCATAAAATTACGCATTTAATAAGAATTAAGAAAATAGAGTTAATGCGACCATTCCGTGGTTTGAATCATTCTATCTACATCCACTTTCAAATACTCGATCATGGGTTTTAAGGAATCATAATTCGCAACGGAATTGAACATTAATGAAGCCCGTATGAAATTTTTAGAGCTATCAGTAATAAAGAATTGAAACGGTGTGGCTGCATTTCCTTTGATGTCGTAAAAGATTCCATATACATGATGACTGGAATCTAAAATCATTTCTTCATCAATGGAGCTGGCTTTTACCACATGTTCGTATACTTTATCCCTTGACTCCTTAATTAAGGTATTCACACTTGTGGTGTCGAGAGGATAATATGATAAATACAAAACAGCGTTAAAATCATTGTAGACAATATTCTTGTGACATGTGGCATTAGGATTCATACCATTCATAATTTCAGAAGAAACAGGGATTTCAAATGAATAGCCACATTCAGTAATTGAGGCTTGCTTGTATTCATGTTTGGGGAATTCCACCCGCATTTGTCCGATAGGTCTTGGTAGAACTTTTTCCTCATCTTCACAGGCTATAAGAAGGAAGGTGAACGAAATAAAAAGAAAATAAATTGATTTAAGATTGACCATTTTTGTGTGCTTTTATGCGTATTAATCTTCTTTTGTCCGCAGCTTCTACCGTAAAGGTGAATTCATTAAAGGTGACTCTTTCATTTTTAACCAAAATCTTACCTGAATTTTCAATTAAAAAGCCAGCCAAAGTTTCAGATTCACCTTTTGCTTCTTCAAAGTCCTTTGGATCAATTTTGAAAAGTTTGTAAAAATCGACCAATGGAAATTTTCCTTCAAGGATATAAGTGTTTTCATCGATTTGGTTAACAAGATCCTCGTCTTCTTCAAATTCATCAGTAATGTCACCTACAATTTCTTCCAGAATATCTTCCATGGTAACCAATCCTAAAACACCCCCATATTCATCTACTACTATGGCGATATGCGTTTTTTCTGATTGGAAATTCTTCAATAAGTCGTCAATTTTCTTGTTTTCTGGGGTAAACATGGCAGGTCTTACATGTTCCAGCCAGTTAAAATCTTCTCCTTCATCCAAGAAACTTAAAAAATCCTTAGAGTAAAGAATTCCTTTGATTTGATCCAAAGAATCTTCATAAACTGGAATTCTGGAGTAACCTGTCGAACGAATGGTCTGAAGAACTTCAAAAAAGTTTGCATTTTTTTCAATTCCAACAATATCGATTCGGGCTCGCATGATTTGTTTGCAATCCGTATTTCCAAAATGAACTATACCAGATAATAATTTTCTTTCCTCCTCGTCTTCGAGTTTGTTTGTCGTTATTTCAAGGGCATGTTCCAACTCCTCAGCTGAAACATTGATACTTCTTTTCTTGGAAGATTTTGAAAGGAAGTCAGTTCCTTTTATTAATCCATTTTTTAAAACTGAAAATGGGAATGTCGTTGAAATGACTTTAAGAGGTTTAGCCATTATTCTGGCCAGCTGTTTAGCATGTTTGGTGGCATAAACCTTTGGAAGTACTTCCCCGCAAAGGAGAATTACAAAGGTGATCAATACTACCTGAAGAATGAAATAGGTAATTGGCGAATTAATTTGAAAAGAGGCTGGAAAGATCTTTGAAGTCACAAAATTAGAAACGATTACAATACCCACATTGATAAAATTATTGGATATCAGAATGATTGCCAGTAATTCTTTAGGTCGCTCCAGTAAATAGTTGATGACCTCAAATTTTTTGGGTTTCTCTTGGCTTTTTAACTCATCAATTTCTTGTGGTCCAAGGGAAAAGAAAGCGACTTCCGAACCTGAAATCAACGCAGAAAAAAGCAGTAAAACAAGAAGTATTAAAATTGAGATTATAAACGGAACTATATCGGCCTCCAAATTGATCGCTGTTTGGTTACTAAATCAAAGATAAAAATTAAAACGGTAATATGTCGTCTTCCTCGTTTTGAAAAAGATTATCATCCATTTTGGTTAAATCTGATTTTTCATTCGTTGGAGGATAATTAGTTTCCGGGTTTTTAGGAGCTTCTTCTTTCACAGTAAACTGACTCAATACAATCTGAACAGCGAGTTTTGATTCTCCATCCTTTTCGTACTTGTTCGTTTTAAGGCGACCAATCACTTCTACAAGCTGACCTTTTTTAATCTTATCATCCACTTCAATCGCCAAATTTTTCCAAGCAATGATATTATGGAATTCTGGAATTTTTTTAGAGTCAGTTTCACTTTTATAAATATCGAAAGTCACTAAGGGAAAATAGGCTTTGATATTGGTTTCAGAAAAATAACGAGTCGTAGGATCCTGATGTACATAACCTATTAAAACTACTCTGTTGACCGTTTTTTCTACCATTTCAGCAAAGGTAACAACTTCGTCGGTAAAAAATAAGGCTTCATCGAAATCATCGAAAATTGGACGAATAATTCATTGAATTTGTGGAACATAATTGAAATTTTAACCCGAAAAAAATGCTATTTGACTAGTTTTTTTGTCTATCGGTCTAATTTTCAAACTCCAAAGCGAAATAATGATTTACATTTGCATCGAAATTTAATTGTAATTAATTGATTATTAAACGTTTTAGTTATGACAAAAGCAGATATCGTAGCAGAGATTGCAGATGAGACAGGATTAGAGAAAGTAGCAGTACAAACTACAGTGGAGGCGTTCATGGATTCAGTAAAGAGTTCATTAACCAAGGGAGAGAATGTTTATTTGAGAGGATTTGGATCTTTCGTAGTGAAGGAGAGAGCAGAGAAGACAGGAAGAAACATTTCAAAGAATACAACTATTATTATTCCAGCTCATAACATTCCTGCATTTAAGCCAGCGAAAACATTTGTTGAGTCTGTTAAAGATAGCGTTGCTGTAAAATAAGACAGTGAGTTTATCAAATTCTAAAGAAGTGAGAGCCCCCAAGATTAAACCACAATATTTGGTTGTTTCGGGGGCTTTTCTTATTTTTGCCCTCCTATTTTTGCAGAGCTCCCGAAAATACAGTGAAAAACCGGTATTGAAGGAAATGGACGCAAGGGTTCAATTAGGAATTTCTTATGTCCAGGGCGGGGGAGCTCCAATGGTAGGAATTGGAATGTTGAAAGAAGTGTTGAAGGAGGATCCCGAAAACAGAAATGCCATATGGACATTAGGAACGTTTTCACAGCAATCCGGACAGCACGATAAGGCAATCCAAAGGTTTGAAGATCTTTTAAATATTGCGGTTAACAAAGAGGAGAGAGTCAATGCCTATACGGCACTGGAATTTTCTTTGATCAGTACAAATCAGGTAAACAGAGCTTTGCTGTTGCATGAGAAAATGATGAAAGAATTTGCAGGTGATTCCACTTTGGTGTCCATGATACAAGAGAGGAATAAAGAAATTAAAAATAGATTTATTAACGTACAAAAAGATTAGTTATGCCAAGTGGTAAGAAAAGAAAGAGACACAAGATGGCTACTCACAAGAGAAAGAAAAGGCTAAGAAAAAACAGACACAAGAAGAAGAAGTAATTCTTTTATTGTGAGCATATTATATGCGTAGAGCTTGGTGATATTGATTGCCAGGCTATTGTTTTTTATTGTCGTTTCAAATTAAGGTTTTGTGAGTGTAGAATTAGTTGTAGATTCCAAGCCTTCCGGTGTAGTAATCGCCTTGTTGAAAGACGGTAAATTGGTTGAATTGCACGAAGAAAACGGGCAGATCGACTATGCGGTGGGAGATTTATATCTTGGAAGAGTCAGAAAAATTGTACCCAGTCTGAATGCGGCTTTTGTGGATGTAGGATACGAGAAAGATGCGTTTTTGCATTACCTCGATTTGGGTCCGCAATTCAGTTCCCTTAACGATTTTACGAAAAATACCCTGTCAAAGAAGCAGAAGTCTTCTAAGTTGGGTTATTTCAAGTTAAGAGAGGATATTGATAAAAACGGAAAGATCGAAGATGTTCTTTCTGCATCACAGCCCATTTTGGTTCAGGTGGCAAAAGAACCAATCTCATCCAAAGGACCGAGGTTGAGTTCAGAAGTAACTATTGCCGGAAGGTTTTTAGTTCTGGTACCATTTTCCAATAAAGTTTCGATTTCTCAAAAGATCAAAAGCTACGAAGAAAGAGATCGTTTGAGAGATATCGTGAAAGGAATATTGCCTAAGAATTTTGGGGTAATCATTCGCACAGTAGCGGAAAATAAAAAGGTATCTGAAATTGATTCAGATTTGAAAGATCTGATCAAGAAGTGGGATAAAATGCATAATAAATTACAATATGCAAAACCCCCAAAAAGAGTTTTAGGTGAATTGAATCGTTCTTCTTCTCTACTAAGAGATATGTTGAATGAAAGCTTTACCAACATACATGTGAATGACACTGTACTAAAAGATGAATTGCATAAATACATTTCATCCATTGCTCCTGGAAGAGAAAAAATTCTAAAGCACTACAGTGGGAAAGTCAATATTTTCGAGCGTTTTGGTGTCAACAAACAGATTAAATCGCTTTTCGGAAAAAAAGTTCCTCTTTCTGGAGGTGGATATTTGATTATTGAACATACTGAGGCGATGCATGTCATCGATGTAAACTCGGGATATCGAAAAGGTGCAGAAGACAATCAGGAAGACAATGCCATCACTGTGAATATTGAAGCAGCTGAAGAAATTGCTCGTATTTTGAGATTGAGAGACATGGGTGGAATCATTACCATAGATTTCATCGATATGCACAAGAGGGAAAATAATAAGATCCTTCACGATAAGTTCAAAGAATTCATGAAAGGAGATCGTGCCAAGCACAACATTCTTCCTCCATCGAAATTCGGAATCATTGAGGTAACTCGCCAGCGTGTGCGTCCGGAAACTGAAATCCGAACGGCAGAATCTTGTCCAACTTGTAACGGGACAGGAGAAGTTCAGGCTTCCATTTTGTTGGCCGAACAAATTGAAAACAACCTGAAATATTTAATTAAGGATAGAAAAGAACCTCATGTTTCTTTGGTCGTTCATCCTTATTTAGAAGCTTATTTTACTAAAGGATTGTTTTCTAAAAGATGGAAATGGTATCGATCCATGAAAAAATGGGTGTCGATTCGACCAAATTCTTCATTCCATCTATTGCAATATAAATTTGTCAATAAGAAAAACGAAGAAATCACTTTATAGTTTTGAAAGGAAAATTACAGAAATACTCTTTTTTGGAATCAAAAGCCAAGATCGAGTATTTCTGTGCCTATCAAGAAAGGTGTCATTCCGAAGTCTCAAAGAAATTATATGATTGGGGTTTAGCTCCTGATCAAGTGGATGCTTTACTTGCAGACTTAATTCAAAATAATTTTCTAAACGAAGGACGCTTTGCAGAATCCTATGTCTCTGGAAAATTTAGAATGAAAAAATGGGGGAGAAATAAGATTCGGCTTCATTTGAAACAGAAAAAGGTAAATGAATATTCCATTAAAAAAGCTCTGGAGTCGATTGATGATGAAGAATATTTGGAATGTTTAGAATTGCTGATTCAAAAAAAATACAAAGAAGCCAAAGGGAACAAATGGGAAAAGAGACAAAAAACGTATTCATTTCTTGTGCATAAAGGGTATGAGTCTTCAGTGGTTCAAGATGCCTTGGATAGATTGATTTCCCTTTGAAATTTGAGACTTGGAGATTCGTTAATTTTTCCCAATCTCACTTTTATTGATTTTAATTTAATGTATATTAGCGCCGATATTAGATCGAAATGTCAGACAGCCTCGTAATTATACCAACATATAACGAAAAGGAGAATATCGAAAATATGATCCGAAAAGTATTCTCATTTGAGAAGGATTTTCATATTCTCATAGTTGATGATGGTTCACCTGACGGAACAGCACAGATCGTAAGAAATCTGCAATCAGAGTTTTCTGGAAGATTACATATTGAAGAGCGTTCAGGAAAACTAGGTCTTGGAACTGCTTACATTCACGGATTTAATTGGGCTCTTGCTAGAGACTACGGTTACATCTTTGAAATGGATGCTGATTTTTCACACAATCCAGATGATTTGATCCGTCTCTATGATGCTTGTGCAAAAGAAGGAGGTGATTTGAGTGTGGGATCCCGTTATTGCAAAGGAGGAGGAGTGGAAAACTGGCCTTGGAATAGGAAACTACTTTCTTATTATGCCTCTGTTTATGTAAGATTGGTTCTTGGGATAAAAGTAGGAGATACCACAGCTGGATTCATTTGCTATACCAGAAAAGTACTTCAGGATTTAGATTTCGAAAAAGTGACTTTCAAAGGGTATGCTTTTCAAGTTTGCATGAAGTATATGGCTGTTAAAAAAGGACATCGATTGATAGAAGTTCCGATCATATTCAAAGATCGACAGTACGGAGAATCCAAGATGAGTATTGCCATTTTCAGAGAAGCATTGATCGGCGTTTGGCGAATGCGAAAAATGAAAGTATGAGTAAAGTATTGATTCAGTCTGGTTTGGTTGTCAATGAAGGCAAAATTGAAAAACTGGACATTCTAATCTCGGACGGTAAAATCGAGAAAATTGCACCAAGTATTTCAAAAGAATTGGCAGATGAAGTTATTCATGCAGAAGGGAAATATGTACTACCTGGATTGATTGATGATCAGGTACACTTCAGAGAGCCTGGTCTGACACACAAAGCCAATATAAGAACAGAATCCAGAGCGGCAGTAGCTGGAGGGATTACTTCCTTCATGGAAATGCCGAATACTGTTCCTAATGCATTGACTCAGCAATTACTTCAAGATAAATACGATATAGCTTCGGAAAGTTCGATTGCGAATTATTCCTTTTTCATGGGGGCTTCCAATGATAATTTGGATGAGGTTTTGAAAACCGATCCGAAGAAAGTTTGTGGAATTAAAGTTTTCATGGGTTCCTCAACTGGAAATATGTTAGTGGATCAGCGAAAAACACTTGAAGGTATTTTTAAAGAAGCTCCAACTATCGTTGCCACCCACTGTGAAGATGAGGCTACAGTGAGAGCGAATATGGATAAAGCCCGAGCACAATACGGAGAGGATGTTCCAATGAATCAGCATCCTATTATCAGAAGTGTAGAAGCTTGCTATAAATCTTCCTCGATGGCAGCGGAATTGGCGACCAAGTTTGGGACACGATTACATATTTTACATATTTCTACAGCGAAGGAAGTGGGCTTGTTCAGAAATGATATTCCACTGAATGAAAAGAAGATCACAGCGGAAGCTTGTACGCACCATCTATGGTTTACGGATGCGGATTACGATAAATTTGGATCAAGAATTAAATGGAATCCTGCAGTAAAGTCAGCCGCGGATAAAGAAGGAATTTGGAAAGGTTTGCTAGAAGATAGAATTGATGTTTTGGCAACCGATCACGCTCCTCATACTTTGGAAGAAAAAGCCAATTCTTATTTCAATGCTCCATCAGGTGGACCTTTAGTTCAGCATGCCTTACCAGCTTTGTTGGAAAGTCATGAACAAGGAAGAATTTCGATTGAAAAAATCGTTGAAAAAGCTTGTCACAATCCAGCCATTTTGTTTGAAATTGACAAGAGAGGTTTTGTACGAGAAGGATATCATGCTGATTTAGTTGTGGTTTCGAAAGAAGATTGGACCGTTTCCACCGAAAATATTCTGTACAAATGTGGTTGGTCACCTTTTGAAGGACAAAAATTTCAATATAAGATTGATACCACTTTGGTAAATGGAAATGTGGTTTATCAAAACGATGAGATTATTGAAGTGGGACCTGGAAGCCGATTGACATTTAACAGATGATAAAAAAGATTCATATTCTAGCAGTAGGGTTGCTGATTTTGTCTTCATGTGGACAAAAGGAAGAGTCTCTGCCAGAAGGAATCATTCCTAAAGAAGAATTCACCGAAATATTGGTTCAAGTTCAGTTGATGGAATCCTATTGTCAGGATACTTACGTAAGACCAGATATTTACAAAGAACTTTTGCAAAATTCGGTCGACTCCTTGTTAAAAGCACACGGTAAAACTACGGAAGAGTACGTTGCAAGCTTTGATTATTACACCACACAACCTGAAGTGATGTTTGAGGTATATGAAAAAGTACTGGAAAAGATCAATAACATGCAAGTGACCACAAATGCAGTTAAGAAAGAAGAAGGTACAGAATTAAAGTAATTTTTTCTTTTTCAAATAATCCAAAGAATTCTGTATGGTGTCCTCCATTTTTCGATAGTCAAAGTTCATTTCAGATTGAATTTTGGATCCATCAAATTTCGACACTTTAAACATGCTTCGAATATTTTCTCGGGTTAGTTTTTGGTGCCTTCCAAAGATTTTTAATAGGGTTTCCATCGTATAAACGAAGCGGATCATTCCCTTTGAGATGGGTTTTGCAGGAGGATTTTTTCCGGCCGCTTTGGCAATTTGAGAAAAGATATTTTGGTAGCTTTCATTGATTGCATTTAAAATGAACTGCTCTTTGTTTCGTTCACTTTCCAGCAATTGTATGGAGGCATCTACGACATCTCTGACATCCACAAAAGCATTTGCTCCTGGAGGGTAATACTTTCCTTCCCGAAGTACATTTACGAATAATCGATTAGAGGATTCATTCGGATTTCCCGGACCGAAAATAATGGATGGATTGACAATTATACCATGGAGTCCTTCTTCCATTCCTCTCCACGCTTCACGTTCAGACAGGTATTTTGAAGTGCCGTATCCACTATTATCCGGATCATTTTTCCATCGATTACTTTCTTTAATTGGTGAGCCATCGAGTGTTTTGCTAAATACAGATACACTTGAAATGTGGACAAACTTTTTTATTTGAGCATTCAAACAAACATTGATCAGGTTTCTGGTACCTTCAAAATTAATCTTTAATAAGGTATTGAAATCTCTCCGTCTGAAAGATACAAAAGCGGCTGCGTGGATAACATAATCGATGTCTTGTAAGCAGTTTTCCAGTAGAGGAATGTCGTCCAAATCTCCTTCAATCCATTCAACATTTTTCCATAAATCTTCAGCATTTTCTGGGTCGTAGTACTCGAAAAGATCCTTGGCTTGCTGAGTTCTTCGAATATCTCTGGTTAAGGATTTTACCTTATGATTCTTAGCAAGTTCAAATAGAAAGTGGGATCCAACCAAACCGGTTCCACCAGTGACAAAAAAATTGCTATTAGGAGAAATACTCACCCTGCGAAATTACGAATTAGGAATTACGAAATACGAATTTTGACCAAAATCTAAAATCTAAAATCCAAATTCTAAAATGTAACTTCTATCTTTGTCGCCTAAAAACAAGAATAAAATGCCAACAAACGTAGTAGAAGAATTAAGATGGAGAGGAATGGTTCAGGATGTCATTCCAGGAACTGAAGAGCAACTATCTAAGGAAATGACTACGGGTTATGCGGGGTTTGATCCCACTGCAGACTCATTACATGTGGGAAATCTAATTCCAATCATGATGTTGGTGCATTTGCAAAGAGGTGGTCACAGACCCATTGCACTTGTTGGTGGAGCCACTGGTATGGTGGGAGATCCTTCAGGAAAATCTGATGAAAGAAACCTTTTAGATGAGGCGACTTTAAATAAAAATATTGCTGCTGTGAAGAAGCAATTGGAGAAATTTTTGGATTTTGATTGTGGTGCCAATTCAGCTTTATTGTTGAATAACTACGATTGGATGAAAAACTATTCTTTCATTGAGTTTATTCGAGATGTAGGAAAGCACTTAACGGTGAACTATATGATGGCGAAAGATTCTGTGAAAACAAGAATTGAAACAGGAATTTCTTTTACCGAATTTTCATACCAATTATTACAAGGAAACGATTTCTACCATTTGAATCAATTGGAAAATTGTCGTTTGCAGGTTGGGGGATCAGATCAGTGGGGAAACATTACTACTGGAACAGAATTAATCCGAAGAAAGGGAGGAAGTGAGTCTTTTGCCTTTACTTGTCCATTAATGACAAAAGCAGATGGAGGGAAATTTGGAAAAACTGAATCGGGAACGGTATGGTTGGACAGAGAAAAAACCTCCCCGTACGAGTTTTACCAGTTTTGGTTGAACGCTTCTGATCAGGATGCTGGAAAATACATGAGAACTTTCACCTTACTTTCCAAAGAGGAAATTGAAGGACTGGAAAAAGAGCATGCTGCAGAACCACATTTAAGAAAATTACAAATCAAACTGGCAGAAGAGATCACAAAATACGTGCATTGTGAAAAAGATTTGGAGTTGGCTCAAGCGGCTTCTAAAATTTTGTTTGACAAGAATTCAGGGAAAGAGGATTTACAAAAACTTTCAGCTGAAGATTTAATGGGGGTTTTTAAAGACGTACCCCAGGTAAAAATCTCTAAAGAAGTAGTGAATTCAGGTACTTCCATTGTTGATTTTCTTTCTGATTCAACTGAATTTTTAAAATCAAAAGGTGAAGCTAGAAGAGAATTAAAAGCCAATGCGATTTCAGTAAATAAAGCTAAGGTTGGTGAAGACTACCAAATTGGTTCAGAAGATTTATTGAATGATAAATTAGTTTTGCTTCAAAAAGGAAAGAAGAATTATTTCCTGGTTATTGTAGAGTAGCAAACACCGAAAAAACAAAAAAGAGATAATCTGTAAATCTGTCTATCTGAAAATCTGATAGTCTATTTTTCTCAATATCTTTGCAAAAACACCACGAATGAAAAAGATAACTGTGGGTGGAGTGCCTGAGCACTATAACTACCCTTGGAAACTCACCACTCGCAACGAAGAATTTAAAGACCTTTTTGATGAAGTAGTATGGAAAGATTACCCATCCGGGACGGGCGCCATGTGTCAAGACTTGAGAGCATCTGAATTAGATGTGGCCATCATTTTGACAGAGGGTGTCACTCGCGATATTTTGAATGGGAACGATTCCAGAATTCTTCAAGTTTATGTTGATTCTCCTTTGATTTGGGGCGTACACACGGGTTCTCAAAACAATTTCGAAAAGCCATATACATTGGAAGGAAAAAAGATTGCGATTTCCAGATTCAATTCGGGTTCGCATTTAATGTCTTATGTTTATGCGGATCAAATGGGTTGGACCCTTACCGAAGATGACTTCGTTGTTGTAAATGATTTACAAGGAGCAGTAGATTCCCTTCAAAAAGGAGAGACGCATTATTTTCTTTGGGAGAAATTTACCACTAAACCTAGAGTCGATTCAGGAGAGTTGAAAATGATCGACGAATGTCCGACACCTTGGCCATGTTTTGTTATTGTGGTTAAAAACGAAGTCTACAATAAGTACAAAGTAGAGATCGACCTCATGATCAAAAGAGTGAAAGAAAAGGCAGAAAAGGTATACCAGGATGATGATTTGATCTCCAATGTTTCCAAAGAATTCGGTTTACTTCAGGAGGATGTGATTTTGTGGCACCATAACTTGAGATGGAACACTGAAAATACACCAATTTCCATGGATGAATTAGAAAAACCAATTCAGTTCTTAAGAGCTTTGAATATGATTCCAGACCAAGGAAAAGAGGAAATGAAGAAACAACTTCTAGGAAATGAGAAGTTGAGGATCTAAACTTTTCCCAAAGTCCAGCAATCCAGCTTCAAGATATCCAGAATCCAACTAAAAACTAAATGTAGCTCCTAACATGGCCTGGAATCCTTGAACTCTGTATTGATCCCAAATTTGGTACTTTTGGAATGCTAGATTGTTCAAATTCAAGAAAGTTGAGATTCTTTTATTCCATCTGTATTCCACGTTGAGGTTCAAATCAGCTAAGAAGCCTAGTTTTTTGTATTTCATACCGTTTTTATCCAAGGCGTTTGGATCGGTAGTCAACAGTTTCGCTTTTCTTCCTCCTTCCATGGTTAAATCCAGTCCTACAATCAATTTGTGAGAGAGATTGTATTTACCACTCAACATGATTCGGTAATCGGGTCTGTTCCATGCATAAGCTTCATTGTTCATGATGTAATAGAAATAATCCCCAACAACATCAATTCTTAATTTTTCTCCTAACTGATACCCCAAACTTGCATTTACATGTGCTATGTATGCAGTATCGTAAACCACATCAAACTGATTCCCTAATGTATAAGTGGTGTCGTTGACATAAAGATTCATATTTCGTACTCGTGCAAATGAACCCATGATATTGAAGGTCATTTCTTTCGTAATGTGCCCTCTGAAACCTAAATACGCATCAAAAACGGTTGCCTCATTAATTTGCTGATGCGAAAGCAGGATGTATTGATTCTCCTGAGTCAAGTTTCTGAAATTGTTTTGTTTCAGTTTTCCATTTACCCCAATATATGGTGTAAACGTATTGTTGATCATCGAATAGGCAAATTCTACATTCGGGAAAATATCGAATTTAAGTTTGCTTCGGATGTCAAAAGCCATATCCAATCCAACCTTCACATAGTATTTTTTTCCTCTTGATATTACATAGGGTTTGAAGTTGATAATGGTGTTATTGTTTTTCAATCCCATCACACTATCGGGTTGCATTAATGTATCTGTATCGCCGAATTTATAATTGTCGTACCGTGCATCCAAATCCACTCCAAAAGTTTCTGTCTTCAATTTATACCAGTAACCTGTATACAATCCAGCAAAATTCTCACGTCCATTTCGTTTGGCAAGAGTATCGCTTTTCCTTTTGAAAGAGAAATAGTTGAAATACTGAATACCCACTTTAAAATTGTGCTTGGCACTATCTTGATTGGCAGTTCTCCACTCCGCATTCAAATCAATATTGTTGAATCTTCCATTAATGGAATCTCCAGGTACGTTTTCATCCGGAATTCCGTAATAGTGGAATCCTTTGTTGTGAAAATCTAGGGAACCTGTGAGTTGATATTTATTCTGCAATAAGGTACCGTAAATTCGCGCACCTGTATTATCTGTTGTACTAGGAGCCCATCCTTTCATGTTCAACCAGGAAGAAACATGATCGATATTCACACCCCAATTGCTCTTTCTACTTCTACCCGAATTGAAATTGTACTGAACTAGTGGTGTGATATAAGAACCAATTCCAACTTTCAAATAATGTTTGTACAATTTTGGGTTGTTTTGAAACAACTTAATCTTTGCAGGTTCGATGTTCTGCAATTGGAATGAAGTTTCCCGTTTCAATGAGATCAATGGGTAATCGATCTTTGGAATTGGGATGATGGTGTCTCGTGTTTGAGTCAATTCATTCAGCCTTTTAGTGGCTTTTACCGTACGTTGCATTTCGTATTCCACGGTCCAGCCAGTATCCGGATCACCTTGACCAAATGCAGTAAAACTAACACACACTAGGAGTATCAAGATTAGCTTATTCATTTTGTCCTCCTTCCTCGTTATTTTCATCGCCCTCTACTTCAATTATTGGCGCTTTTTGGGGTTCAATATTCTTCGGTTTATCTTTTAATTGTTGTATCTCATTCAAAAGAGTTTGCGCTTCTGAACGGATACCATCTTCTTCGTCTGTGTAATTTTTCAGAACAGAATTCACCGTAGCTTCTGCTTGGAAAAGATCATCTTGTGCTACTAAATTTCTGGCAAGAAGAATAAATCCTTTGGCCATCCAGAAGCGGTAAGAAGGTTTCTGTTTGACTAATTTTTTAATCAGCTTAGAAGAATTGTCGTAATCTTGCTTCTTGTACATGATCTCCGCATGACAATACAAAGCTTCGGCTCCCCACTGACCTTCAGAATGATCGTAAGTGTATTCCAAATACTCTAAAACTTCATCTGTCAATCCACTTTTGTATCCACCCACTCCAGCAGAGTAATTCGCTTCCAGTTTCACATCACCCTGGATTTTTTCAGACAGCACTTTTTCTCCATAATTATGTGCCATCTGAAAGTCTTCTGTGATGAATGCACATCTCATCTGACCTATTAATGCAGCCATTAAATTTTCATCATTGGTGGCTACTTTTTCTAGGCGAGAATAAGGGGCAATAGCTTTTTCGTATTCTTTGTTTTCGTACAAAATCCAGCTTGCTCTATAGGCAGATACCTCTGTTATTTCTTTGAAATCTTGCTTTTCAAGTAATTTCAAATAATGTGGAAGTGCTTTTTCATACTCTTTCAATCTATAGTGGCAATCTCCAGCGTAATACAAAGCATTGATTTCATCTATTGGAGCAGCAAACATTTTAAGGTATTTCTCAAAAGCTTCTCCTGCTTTTTTGTATTCTTTTTGCTGATATTGTTCTAAAGCAGCTCTATAGTGCAGGTCATCCTTACTTGCTTCATCAAAATTCACATAAGGATACTTTTCAAGTAATGGATCCACCTTTTCAGGATTTCCAGTTTGAGTATAAATATCTATCAAGATCTTCACACATTCCTGTCCTCTGGCTTTGTTTTCCTTTTGTTCAACCAGAATTTGAAGAAGAAGATCTTCAGCTTGTTTGTATTTTTTCTCTAGGTTATATGCAATGGCTTTGTGGAATAGAGCATCTTTTGCAACAGGATCCGAAGGGTAATCCTTTAGCACCATGTCGAAATAGCGAATGGCATTGTCAAAATCCGACATTTTGATGTAGGTCAGACCAATCTCATCCAAAGCACCCACACTATATTTTGAAGGCTTGTAATTATTTACCAGTTCCTGTAGTGTTTTGATTTTATCCGCATTTTGGTTTAGTAAACCTTGACAAATCGCAACCTGATAAAGCGCATAATCATTGAAAGTTTTAAATCCACCATGATTTACAGCTTTACGATAGGCTTGGATAGCTAATTCATCTTTTCTGTTTACATAATAGCAATCTCCAATTTTGATAAAAGCATCCGCCTTTTTGATCACATCTTTTTCATCAGTATAATTTGTGAAAATGGTGAAATAGTTCACCGCGCTTTCATAATTCTGCATGTCGAAATAGCAATAACCAATATTGTAATTGGCGATATTGTATTGTAGCAAACTTCTTGCACCGGGTTCGCTGATAAATTCTTTGTAAGCAATGATGGCATTTTCGTATTCTCTCTTTTTATAGTAGCATTCAGCGATCCAGTATTTGCTTTGGGCGTTTAGACCAAGATCCAATGGATACTTTTTAACCTTTTCCAGAGTTTTCATGGATTCATCATAGTTTCCATCCTGGAATAGCTGAATCCCCCTATTGTAGGCAACCACTTGATAGGCTGTTTGCAATTTTACATCCAGATCTTCTTCAAATTTTTCCAGATTTTCTAATGCAGCTCTGTAATTTTTTGTGGTGGTATAAACATTGACTAGGTATTGATACACATCCTTTTTACGCTTGGAATGCGGATATCTTTCCAAATACAAATTCAAAGCTTCGATGGCCTCATCGTAAGGATTGAAATCTAATTTGTAGGACAAAATGGCGTAATTGTACAAAGCATCCTCCTTGATATTCTCATCAAAGCTCATCACACTGGCCGACTCAAAAGCTGCTCTTGCTCCGGCATTGTCTTCCAGTTTTAAATAAGCCTCTCCGGCTTGATAATAGGCCGTTTGCGTTAAAAGGTCTTCTTCATAAGTAATGCGGTTAAACATGTCAATCGCATTTTTATATTGCTGACTCTTTAAGTAAGCATAAGCCAACTGGTATTCATCATCTCGAGTGGTGGCTGAATTATTGTGGTATTCTTCCAAATAGTGAACCGCCTCATCGTATTTTTCAATACGGTAGTATGCATCCCCGATCAGGTGGCTGATCTCGGCTGATCTTTTTACTTTCCCTGTGTCTAATAGGCCGGGGGCATAGTCTACCAATTCTTCATATTTTCCTTGTAGATAAAGGATTTGAGTAATATAGTAAGGCACCACATTTGCAAATCCAGGATCATCTTTTAGCTTTTTAAAACCTTCTAAAGCGACTTGGTAGTCTTTATTGTAGTAGGCAATATGGCTAAAGTAATATTGAGCCGGAGCAGCATAATTGGACTCCTTGTCTTTCACTTCATAAAAATGATTTCTTGCCTCTTTGTATTCTCCCAAATTGAAATACGAATACCCCATTTTGAAATGGTATTCATGTTGGTCGATTTCTTGAATTTGGAATTTCGTTAGCTTCGAAAACCACTCGATTGTTTCTTTGTATTTCTTCTTTTGGAAAAAGTAATTACCAACTTTGAAATATAGCTCTTCACGGAAAATATTTTCAGGATAATCCTTAATGAAATCCTCCACCATCTTCACACAATTATTGTTGTAAAGTTCCAATGCACAAAGCGTTTGGTAATATCTGGCTTTGATTACAAAAGGGTCGTTCGGTTCGGCCATGCTTCGAATAAACTCGCCGTATTCGTTCTGGCTCGCCGCATATTTTTCCTTTTCAAAAAGATCTTCAGCAATGTAATATTTGCTGTACTTTCCTTCCGACCAATTAGAAAGTTGGGCAAAAGAAAACACAGTAAACAACACAAAATAGGATGTAATTAGTCTTTTTACCATTGTCATAATCCGAGTAAAATTAAATATGAAACTTGGGCAAAAACACTAGGGATGTTAAAAGTTTTAAACGCGAATGTGTTAAGATTATTGTACTGAATCACAAGTTCCTGTTTCGCATAATTTTTGCATCTTTACGTTAGATTAATCAATTATGGCAGAGTCGGTATTTAAAATCTCCAAAGCAAAAATTTATCAGAAAAATGCACTCGTTTTGAAAGAAGTTGAGATGCATGTAGAGAAAGGTGAATTTGTTTATCTCATCGGAAAAACCGGAACGGGAAAATCATCTTTATTGAAAACTTTGTATGGAGAACTGCCTTTGCAGGAAGGTGAAGGAACGGTTGTGGGCTACGATATCACCCAACTTAAGCGAAAGGATGTTCCATTTTTAAGAAGAAAAATTGGGATTGTTTTTCAAGATTTCCAGTTGCTTACCGATCGAAACGTCTATAAAAATTTGTTCTTTGTGATGAAGTCCACAGGATGGAACAACAAAGCTGAGATGCAAAAAAAGGCAGATGAAGTTTTGAGTTTGGTCGGACTTGAAAATAAGGGTTATAAAATGCCTTTTGAATTATCCGGAGGAGAGCAGCAAAGAGTGGTAATCGCAAGAGCCTTAGTGAATTCTCCCGATTTATTATTGGCAGATGAGCCTACTGGAAATCTGGATCCCGAAACTTCCAGAGAAATCATGAAAGTTTTAATTGGAATTTCCAAGCAAGGCACAGCTATTTTAATGGCTACTCATGATTTGAGTTTGATGGAAAAATTCCCTTCCAGAGTTGTGCAAGTGAAAGATTCTGAAGTACATGAATTGGAAACCATCAATACTTTCAATCCATTCCAACCGATTATAAAGGATGAAGATTAGCATTCTGATTCCAATTTTCAATTTTGATGTTCGAGAATTGGTAGAAGAACTCTATTCTCAATGCTCCCTTGCCCATGATTTAAAAGACTTTGAAATTCTCCTTTTTGATGATGGGAGTTCAGATAAATTCAAGAATGAAGATTTAGCCAATGACAAAATCCTCTACAAAGAGTTTAGTGAAAATCAAGGTCGCTCTCGCATTCGTAATTTACTGGCGGAAGCGGCTCATTTTGAGGCTTTACTTTATTTGGATTGTGATTCCAGAATTGATAAACAGGATTTCATTAAAGCCTATGTTCAAAATTTCCAAGAAGGATCCGTGGTTTACGGAGGAAGAACCTATGATCAAAATCCACCCGAAGCCGCCTATTTTTTGAGATGGAAATATGGAGTAGAAAGAGAAATCATTCCAGCTGACATTAGAATTCAGAATCCCTACCAATCTTTCATGACCAATAATTTCTTGATTGATCGAAAGGTATTTTTAGAAATCAAATTAGATGAAAATCTGGTAGGCTATGGACATGAAGACACCTTACTTGGAATGGAATTAAAGAAGAGAGAAATTCCAATTATTCATATTGACAATCCTGCTGTTCATATTGGTTTGGAAACAAAAGAAGAATTTTTGTCAAAAACCAAAGAAGGCATTAAGAATTTATTGGTTTTGCAAAAAGAGGGTAAGCTTTCGTGCAAAGAAGTGAAATTACTTCGCTATCATAAAATATTCAGCAAATTTCCAATAAAAGGACTTTTCAAAGCGTATTATAAAAGAAAAGAGAAAAGTATCGAACAAGATTTGAAATCCGATCAAGTGAGCATTCGGAATTTTGATCTTTGGAAGCTGAATGAAATCCTAAAAGGATAATGTTATTAATTTTGTAGTCTATTCATTATCAGATTTGAAAAAGCAAAAAATCCTTATAGTAGAAGATGAAGAAAACATCTTGGAAACCCTCCAACTCAATTTGGATCTGGAAGGTTATGCTTTGGAAACTGCAGTAGATGGAGAAGAAGCTCTATCAAAATTCAAGTCATTTCAACCCGATTTGGTTTTATTGGATGTGATGCTTCCGAAGAAAAGTGGGTACGATGTATGTCGTGAAATTAGGACCTATTCCAATGTCCCTATATTATTTTTATCTGCAAAAGGAACCACGCAAGATCGAATTTTTGGTTTGAAATTGGGAGCCAACGATTACCTACCAAAACCCTTTGATTTAGAAGAATTATTACTCAGGATACAGATTCTTTTGGCTCCACTTCAAGAACAAGAAAAGGAAACTTCCAATTTTAAAATAGGTGATTTCGAAGTCGATTTTAAAAACTTCAAAACCGATTCGAGAAGCGGCGAAGTTGGTCTGACCAAAAAAGAATGTGAATTACTCAAATACATTGTTTCCAGACCCAATGAAGTGATCTCGAGAAATGAAATTTTAGATCATGTTTGGGGTGAAGAAAAATACCCAACATCCAGAACCATCGATAATTTCATCTTGAATTTTAGAAAGTATTTTGAGGATAATCCGAAACAACCAAAGTATTTTCAGTCTATTCGAGGGGTGGGATATAAGTTTACTCCGTGATTCAATTCAAAATTCAAAATACAAAGCCTGCCCTGAGCTTGTCGAAGGGTGCAAAATTCATACTGTTGTTGGTGTTATCTGGGCTTTTCAGTTTTTGTGGTTCGGAGAAGAATTCTTTGAGTAAGAACAAGCCAGAGAGATGGAAAAAAGTTGGCCATTTACTATATCTGAATAAAGAAGGCGATTTGGCTTTTCTGGCTCATGAAGGCATGAATCCCGACAAACATGAGGGGGTTGGAGAAGATTACATCACGCATTTTGGTTGGGAAGATACGACTCAGCTTAAGAATGTGATTGACATAAAATCATTTAAGGAGTTGAACGGAAATATGTATCGAGATAATAACCGGATATATTTTCATTATGATATGTCGGATGGAGGTTATTTTCATATTTGGACCGACGACCCAGCTGATTTCAAAATGATGGGCAATTATATTTTGTACAAAGACAGTGTTTATTATCCCCGAAACGGAAAGGTGAATGCCGATTTTCAAACCTTCAAATCGTCGGATAAACTGGGTATTTTAGGGAAAGACAAAGATCATTTTTTTGTTTTTGGTGACACCGTTTCATTAGAGCAATTGAAACAAGATATTTCCGAAGAACAGCTAAAAATGCTGATGGAGCTGTAAAATCCATACTCTTCATGATATCATTGGATCAAACTATCATAAAGTCCTAAAATCATAAACTCATAAAATCATAAAATCAATCCATCAAAAAACAACCAAAATCCCTACTTTTGCCCTCTCAAAACAAATTAACATGTACAGAACACATACTTGCGGAGAATTAAGGAGCTCAAATATTGGTGAAAAAGTAACGCTTTCAGGTTGGGTGCAAACCATCCGAGACAAAGGAAATATTGCTTGGATCGACTTAAGAGATCGTTACGGTGTGACTCAATTATTAGCTGAGCAGGGAAAGGTGGATGATGCCATTTTTGGAACTATCCGCGAGTTGGGTCGTGAGTTTGTGATTCAGGTAGAAGGAGAAGTGATTGAGCGTTACTCAAAAAATCCGGATATGTTGACTGGAGAAGTGGAGATCAAAATGGAGAAGATTACTATTTTGAATGCTTCCAAAACACCTCCATTTACTATCGAAGACCAAACAGATGGGGGAGAAGAATTGAGAATGCAATACAGGTATTTGGATTTGAGAAGAAATCCTGTGAAGGAGAAATTAAAATTGAGACATAAAGTTTCCTTAGAAACCAGAAAATATTTGGATTCAGTTGATTTTATGGAGGTAGAAACACCTTATTTGATCAAATCAACCCCAGAAGGAGCAAGAGATTTTGTGGTGCCTTCGAGAATGAATCCAGGCGAGTTTTATGCTTTGCCACAATCGCCTCAAACATTCAAGCAGTTGTTGATGGTTTCGGGTTATGACAAGTATTACCAGATTGTAAAATGCTTTAGAGATGAAGATTTAAGAGCGGACAGACAACCTGAGTTTACCCAAATTGACTGCGAAATGGCCTTCGTTGAGCAAGAAGATGTATTGAATACTTTCGAAGGTTTAATCAAGCATTTGTTCAGAGAAGTAAGAGGAATTGAATTTGACGGAGATTTCCCAAGAATGACCTACGCGGAAGCCATGGAAAGATATGGTTCTGATAAGCCAGATATCCGTTTCGGAATGGAATTTGTGAATTTGAATGCTGCTGCACAAGGAAAAGGATTCAATGTGTTTGACGCTGCTGAAATCGTTTTAGGAATCAATGCCAAAGGTTGTTCGGAATACACCAGAAAACAGTTAGATCAGTTGACGGACTGGGTAAAAAGACCTCAAATTGGAGCCAAAGGATTGGTGTATGTAAAATGCAATGAAGACGGAACTTTTAAATCTTCCGTAGATAAATTTTATTCAGAAGCTGATTTGAAGGAATGGGCAGAATTGGCGGGAGCAGAGAAAGGAGATTTACTTTTGGTGCTTTCCGGAGATTTGGATACAACAAGAAAGCAAATGAATGAATTGCGTTTTGCACATGGGAACTGAATTGGGATTACGAGATCCTAATGTTTTCAAACCACTTTGGGTATTGGATTTTCCGCTTTTGGAATGGGATGAAGACACACAAAGATTTCACGCCATGCACCACCCATTTACTTCACCGAAAAAAGAAGATTGGGATTTAATTGAAACAGATCCAGGAAAAGTGAGAGCCAATGCCTACGATTTAGCCATGAACGGAGTAGAGTTAGGCGGAGGATCCATTCGTATTCACGATAAAGAATTGCAAGCAAGAATGTTTAAACTACTTGGTTTTACGGACGAAGAAGCCAAAGCTCAGTTCGGATTCTTAATGGATGCCTTCCAATACGGAGCACCACCCCACGGAGGTTTAGCTTTTGGATTTGATCGTTTGTGCGCAACTATGTCTGGAACGGATTCCATTAGAGATTTCATCGCTTTCCCGAAGAACAATTCAGGAAGAGATGTAATGATTGATGCACCAGCGCCATTGGATAAAGCACAGTTGGAAGAGCTTTCAATTGCGACGGTGGTGAAAGCGGAGGGTTAATTTAATTACTCAGCTTCCGGCATCTCGACTAGCGCTCGATGGCCTAAGTGAGGCTGCAATTAAGTTGATAAAATTGAGATAGGTGGTCGAGCGCGAGCCGAGACCACCCTTCAGAAATCAAACCTCACTCTCAGGAGCCAGTCTTAAAACAATTCCGTCTATATCTTCTGTGATTTTGATTTGACAACCCAAACGGGAATTGTCTTCCACGAAAAAGGCTTGATCCAGCATGTCTAGTTCGTCATCAGATTGTTCGGGAAGATCTGTATCGGATTCTAAGTAACACTGACAAGAAGCACACATGGCCATACCTCCGCAAGTTCCTTCTACAGGTAATTCGTAGGCTTTGCAAAGCTCCATGATGTTCATGTTCATGTCGGTCGGAGCATCCAACTCGTGAGCAACTCCTTCTCTGTCAATGATCGTGACTTTAATATCTCCCATTTCCTTCTAATTTGACTGCAAAAAAACTAAGAATGCTTGAATTTTAAGGTCTATTTTTTAGAATTTTTCTTGTGTAGATCGTAAATGATTCCGTCAGACAATCCAATCTTAGGTACATAAACCCTTCCGCAACTCATTTTTTTCAAGACTTTGGTATAGATTTCCATAGCTGGAACAATAACATCAGCTCGGTCTTCTTTCAATTGGTACTTTTCAATTCTTTTCGAGATGGAAAGTGGCTTTACTTCATCGTGAAAATCCATGAGCTGATCTGTATAAATGGGTTGCATGTACTGCAATCCAAATAATTTATGAATCTTATTGATGTTTCCCCCGGTGGCAAAAACTTTTGCCTTTTTGGTCATGTGAAAATTGTCTTTGATGTACTCATTAATGTCTTCCCAAACCCCCTTTTTCACTTTATTTTTAAGTAAGCGAATTGTCCCCACATTGAATGATCTGGAGTTCACTTTTTTTCCTCGATTAAACATGGAGATTTCAGTTGAACCTCCTCCAACATCGATGACAATAAAAGGACTTCTATGATCAAAATCCAATAATTCGAAGGAGGAAATAATTAGATCCCCTTCTTCTTTTCCTCCGATTATCTCAATATCAACCCCTGTTGCTTTTTTAATTCTCTTTTGAATGTCTTTACCATTTTCCGCTTCACGCATGGCAGAAGTTGCGCAAGCTCTCAATTCTTTCACATCAAAAACTTCGGATATGAGTTTGAAGGCTTGTATGGTTTTCAGAAATTCTTTTTCCTTTCTAGGTGAAATTTCTCCATTTTCGAACACATCGTATCCGAGTCTTAAAGGAATTCTAGTGTAGGATATTTTTTTTACTATTTCGTGTTTGTTGGAGGGAGAAATTTCGCCGATTAATAATCTGGCTGCGTTTGTCCCGATGTCAATTGCTCCGTATTTCAAGCTAATTCTTTAGTTTTTGTTTGTAGTATTTGTAAGTTCTTTCTTGCGAATCAAACTTCTCTTTATCATCCCGATAATACTTATTTTTTTGCATTTGGTCAATGATTCTGGCTTTACAATTGTCTTTAAGCTGAAAATCAAGATATTCCAAAATCTCTTTTTTATTGTCAGGATCCTTAATAGGTGCTGTGACTTCTATTCGTTTGTCCAAATTCCTTCCCATCCAGTCGGCAGAAGAAATGTAAATTTTGGGTTCTCCTTTATTTGAAAACACCATTACTCTGGAGTGCTCTAAATATCTTCCTACAATCGAAATTACTCGGATATTTTCAGATTGCTTCGGAATACCCGGAACCAATCCACACATTCCGCGAATAATCAAAGAAATCTTCACTCCTGCATTCGAAGCATCGTATAATTTTTTGATCAAAGTGGAATCAATCAGGTTATTCATTTTCAAAATGATGTAGCTGTCGTGTCCGCTTCGTACATTCAAAATTTCTTGGTTGATGAGGTTTACAAAATTCCTTCTTGTATTGAAAGGGGAGACATATAACTCCTTGTAAATAGAACGATCCAGATTATTTTCAAATAAAACAAAGACTTTATTGACTTCACTTGCAATTCCTGGATCGGCAGTTATCAAAGAAAAGTCTTCATAAATTCGAGCCGTTTTTTCATGGAAATTTCCTGTACCAATGTGGGTGATAAACTTATCCCTTCTTTTAATGAGAATCAGTTTAGAGTGTACTTTCAATCCAGAAACCCCGAAGATGATTTTGGCTCCATATTCCTTTAAAACTCGAGCCCAATAAATATTGTTTTCTTCATCAAATCTTGCTTGTAATTCTACAATTACGGTTACCTCTTTATCATTTTTAATGGCATTGATGAGTGCATTAATGATTTGAGAATTCTTAGCAACCCGATAAAGATTAATTTTAATCGACTCTACTTTCGGGTCCAATGCGGCTTCTCGAAGGAGGTCAATAACGTGCTCGAATTTTTGATAAGGATAGTGCAATAAGATATCTTTTTCAAAAACTTGTTTGATAATCGATTTTACATTCACCAAATCGGGATGAAAAACTGGAGGCATGGGTTTGAAAGTGTATTCCTTTTTATTGAAAGAAGGAAATTTCATGAAATCTTTGAAGTTGTGGTATTTCCCTCCTGTAATTACCTCATTTTTATCTACGTCTAGTTTTTTAATCAGAAATTTGAAAAGATCATCCGGCATTTGTTCATCATAAACAAATCGAACGGGATCCCCTTGTTTTCTTCCTTTGATCCCTTTTTTCATTTTATCTACGATGGATACGGAAAGATCATCATCGTAATCAATTTCGGCATCACGGGTAAATTTAAATGTGTAGGCTTCAATAGAATCATAGGTAAAAATATGGAACAATCGATCTAAGTTCAGGCGAATAATGTCATCGATCAGGATCACTTTCTGACCAAATTTATCATTCAAAACATAAAATCGATTCACCGTATCGGGCACTTCAATCAAGGCATACATCGTTTTTTTGTCTGCATTGATTTTTACAGCTAAATAGATCATGCTGTCTCTTAATCTCGAAACAGCTCTTTTTTTGTCTAGCAGAATAGGAACAATCTGGTCTTCAATTTTTTCAGCAAAATAGGCATTCAATTCCTTGATCTGATCATCATACAAATCATTTTCATTAATATGCTGAATGTTTTCCTTTTCTAATTCTTTGAGAATTTTTTGATAGGCCAATTCAAATTTTTTCTGTTGCTTTTTCACGATTTTCATCATGTCTTCCAACAGGTCTTCGAAAGTGCCTTCATATGCAGAGACCGTTTTACCGCCCAAAGCAATAATCCGCTTCACAGTGGCTACCCGAACCCTAAAAAATTCATCCATATTATTCGAATAAATTCCTAGAAAACGAATCCTTTCAATAATTGGGTTTTCAGAGTCAAAAGCCTCCTGAAGCACCCTGTCATTAAAGGATAACCAACTTAATTCTCTGTTTACAAATTGCATAAAATCATTCTATCATTAAATTACAACCCCTGATATCCGAGTTGTCTAATCTACCTAAAATTTCAAATCCCCTTCCATGAACTCTTCCCAAATCCGCAGTTTCAATGAATGAACAGGAATAAATATTCGCAAGATCTATTACATTGACACCACCAGAATTTTTATTCAATTCAAATGGATCATAGGTGTTTCTAAAAATTACTTTCATCCATGGAGGACAATTGAAGATTCCATTTCCATCGGAGTAGGCTTGAGACAATAACTCCGTCATACCATATTCCGAATGAACCTGTTTAACTTGAAAAGAATTTTTAAGAATTCCGTGTAATTCTTCCCTCGTTATTTCTTCTCTTCGTCCCTTCATTCCGCCCGTTTCCATGATCAATACATCAGATAAATCCATGGGATGTGATTCCGCCAAATCCAAAAGAGCAAATGAAACACCAAGTAAGAGAATTTTTCGATTTGTTTTTCTTGCTGCATGTAAAGATTGTATTAATTCTTCCATGTTATTCAGGAAAAACCCACTGATTTCAGAATTAGATAACTGAATCAAATCTTCCACCATGTAGATCAAACTAGAGCCCTCTCTTTCTAAATAAGAAGGGAGTAATGCCAAAATGTGATACTCTGATGGAGGCCCATAAAAATACTGAAAACCTTGACGGTAAGACTGCCTGTAAACCTCCAAATCAGAAACTAAATGCCGAGACTGCATTCCTCCTGTGCCGCTGCTAGTAAAAATTTGTTTGGCATCCTGCTTTCCACAAATAACTTGATGGCTTTTAAAAAAAGAGATGGGAAGAAAGGGAATCTCACTTATTTTCTGTGGTAGGAAATCCTCTTTTCCCAGAAATTTGAGATAATTTTTATAGACAGAATTTTGATTTTTTTGAAATTCAAAGACCTGCAATGCAATTTTCTCGAATTCCTCATCGTTTGAAATACGAAATAAATCTTGTATTTTTACTTCTGTAAGCATTAGCAAAAAATCTCTGAAATTGAAATTAAGACAAGCACTTCCATTTACAATATTAGCAATTCTAGTCCTATTATTGCCTTCGTGCTTTGATAATCCTAATTATCCGGATGAACCTGTTTTAACTTATCACAGTTTCACCATTGAGGGCGATTCGGCAGACCTCTCTGTTGATTTTACAGATGGTAATGGAGATATTGGTTTGTCTGAAAGTGAAACCCAAGCACCTTATAATGTTGGCTCTTACTACTACTACAATTTGTATGTTCAGTATTGGGAAAAGCATGATGTTTTGGGGTGGATTCCTGGAAAAGATTTGAATGGAGATAGTATTATATTCAAATACCGCATTGACCGCATTTTGGATGGCAATAAAGAAAAGGCCTTGAAAGGGAATATTTCCGTTTCGATCGAGCCCATTTTTTACAATCCTACTTCACCCAATTCGGATACTATAAAATACCGAATTCAGTTGATTGATCGGGCCTTAAACAAAAGTGATTGGGTTTTTACCGATCCGATTATCCGTTAAAAATTTCAGTTACGTTTGCTTTAATTGTTTTGGCCAATCGATCGGTAGGCAAATCGTTTGCATCTAGTCCGAAAGGATCTTCAATTTCTTCTGCGATGTATTCCAAACTTACAAATACATAGAAAATCACAATTGCAACGGGAATGGTATAATATTCCATCGCTGGGATGAAACCAATAGGAGCAGTGGAGATAAAAATAAAGATGAATTTTTTAAGAAATAGGCTATAGGAATAGGGAATGGGCGTCTTTTTAATTCTTTCGCAGCCTCCTAAAACATCCGATAAGGCTTTGATTTCCTTGTCGATGGATAAAAACTCTTCTTCAGACATTTTCCCTTCTTTTTTGAGTTTCATGGCGAACTCATAAAGCAATCTGGAAATTTCATTGGGCACATGTTTTTTGGTTTGAAGATGCGCTATTAAACCATCCATGTCTTCCAGTTCTTCCCATTTCATATTGTCTCTCAAATGTTCTTTCAATGCGAAAGGGTAATTTTCAATCAATGTTTGTACATACTTTCGCTCAGCCGTAGCTTCTTTAGGAAGAAAAACTGAAAATTTTGTGGCCATATTGCGGGTTTCGTTGACCAATCGACCCCATAGTTTTCTACCTTCCCACCATTTGTCATAGGCTGAATTAATTCGAAAAACTAACAAAAGAGAAAATGCCAGACCTAAAAACGAGTGAAAATCGCCCACTTTTGCAATCGCCGGGTGATTTTTAAAATATTTCAATTCGATAAAAGTCATGGCTGCGGTGAATAGGCCAATTAAAATGAGTTCTTTCCAGAATTTTCTTACCGTTCCAGACTTGTGAAAGGTAAGTATTACTTTAAACCAGCTTTTGGGGTTGTAGTCGATCATTAGTTACGCTCTTTGATACCAAAATTAGAAACAATTTTAATAATGGTAGAAATGAAGAAATCCCCATTCATCCTTTTTATCAAATTTGGAGAATGGGGATTTGGAAATTCAAATTTATCGTCTCTTAAGTTATAAATGAAATTCGACTTGAAGTCTCCACCACATATTATCATCTTTTGAGATGTTTTGTAAGTATGAAAAATCTGATTGTATTTTTAATTTATGACCGAAAAAGAATTTTGAAAAACAAAAAGTATACATGTGTACGTTTGTACCAACGTCAGAATCCGGATCATTCCCCGTGTATCTTAAAGAAAAGCCAAAATTGGATTTTGTTACATATCCCATTTGTACATTTAGTGCTTTCCCAGTATAAACCGTTCCAATTACATTACTAGAATCGTCCATTACGATTGACGAACCATTTGTCCATCTTTGGGCATATTCAGTCATTATGCTAAATCCTTTATATTTGAACATTAAGTCGGCAAATAATTGATAGTGATTTTTCCCAAAATAATTGTCATTCGCATCTTTAATAAAATCGCCTAGTTGACCTCTTTCTCTAATTGCATTGTTGTTGAAATTAAAGGCAGTAGCAATGGCTAATTTAGGTTTTTCTTCTCTTAAAAGATCCATAGCAAAATAGTCGCCTTTTTTCGTAAATTCACCCATAGGATAAATTTCAATCTTACCTGTGTAATTTAACCCGCTATTTCCCGTAGCAATTACATTTCTTCCTTCACCTTTAGAAATATGAATAATCTCTTTCATAAAAAAGTTTCCTTTTTTCCATTTGTGACCAATTTGTACTCCAATGTCTCTATCTATATTGAATCTAGAATTTAATAAAGATCTATCTACAAATTCAAGACTTCCAGAAGATATTAACCTTTCTCTATTCCCAGGAAGTTTGCCTTGGCCAACTTGAAGCCAAAAGTTTTTGTTGATATTCCATCCGACAAAGGCATCCAAAATAATACTAGCAGTATTTCCGTGCTCAAAATCATCTCCACCTCTTATGTCTCTTGGGGATAATCCTAATTCGAACTTAAAGTAGATTTTATTTTTAAGGAAGCTACCGTCCATTTTAAATCTAGCTCTTCTAATTAGTATTTCCGGTGTATGTTGACCTACTTGTCCAATATTATCATTTTTTACTGTCCAAACATTATTGAACAGTGTTTGAAATCGAATTCCAATTTTTATTTTAAATGAATTATCTATTGTGTCGTGAAAAACTAAACCCTGACCTACTTTTTTATAACCCATAAAGTAGTTTTGCTTTGTTTTTTCCTGACCAAAACAGATTGAAAAGTTAGAAATTAAGAGGAAGATTATTAATCCAAATTTTGTTCTCATTTTAAACTTTTTTCAAATTAGACAGAGGCAAAATTGCGGAGGAATTTCAATATTTTAACGATTACAAAACAATGATTACGAAATATTAATAATTAGATAGCAATAAGAAAACATAAGTGATCTTTAAGTTGCAGATATTCAGTTGACTAGTCTATTTGTAAGTGATTTTTATGGTTTACTAGAGATTATATTTATTAACCAAACCTTAACATTAAGATGAATTTGTCTACTTGTTTTTTAGTTTACTTTTGGCCACCAAAGATTTCAAGAATTGAAATAATTAAACAATTTGAAAATGATTAAGCTAATAAGGTTACTTTTTATAAGTCTTGTTTTTTCTGGAGGTTTTGCAACTAATGCTTTATGTACTTCCAAAGACTCATCTCAACATATAAAGAATGATACGATTTTCATTGAAAATAAAATTGAAAATTCAGAAAAGAAGCTAGCAAAAACATCAGGAAAAGAGGATGGTAAAAAGGCATTTTCATTTATTAATTCGAAATCTTCAGAACATTCAGTAGAATTTCAATGGTCTGTTGCACCTGAATACTTGGATCAAGTCGATTCTGTTGTAATTAAATATACGACCAAGCTTAAATCCAAAAATAAAGATCTGGAATGGGAGTATACACAGGTGTTGCCTGCAAACATTGGTCATTTTAAAATTGAAGGACTGGATGATGCTGAGTCCTTTGTTTGGAAAATTGGGTATTCAAAAGTAGGGGAGCTTTCTAAAAACATACACAATAAAAAAGCAATGGTCTGGTCTGATAAGGGCAAATTTAAAACAGATCGAGCTTGGGGTTTAATGAAAGTATTAGTTCTGATAGGGGCATTAGGACTATTCATTTATGGAATGAAAGTAATGTCTGACGGATTACAACAAGCTTCAGGAAGTGGATTGAGAAAAATGTTGGGCTCTATTACATCCAATAGAGTAAAAGGTGTTCTTACAGGATTTGGAATTACTTCACTTGTTCAAAGTTCATCCGTAACAACTGTAATGACTGTAAGTTTTGTGAATGCAGGTCTATTGACTTTGACACAATCTGCTGGAATTATGATGGGAGCTAATATTGGAACAACTATAACTGGATGGATAATCAATTTGTTCGGGTTCAAAATTAGTTTGGCTTCTTATTCTTTTATGTTTATTGCGTTTGGAGCCCCATTATTATTTTTTAGCCGAAGTAAATTAAAAGCATGGTCAAGTGTTATCATTGGTTTTGCCTTGCTTTTCATGGGATTAGGCGCTTTGAAAGATACCGTTCCAAGTCTAGATCAAGATTCTGCTTTAGTTCAGTTTTTCGTGAACTATCAGGATATTCCTGTTGTAAGTACATTGTTGTTCGTTGCATTAGGGACTCTTGTTACTATAGTAATTCAATCATCCTCGGCAGCAATGGCATTGACCATGACCATGGTAGCAGCTGATATTATCCCTTTTGAAGTGGCTTGTGCCATGATTTTAGGAGAGAATATTGGAACTACAATTACTGCAGAACTTGCATCAATGGTTGGAAATGTCCATGCAAAGCGGTCTGCAAGAATCCATTCCTTATTTAATATTATTGGGGTAACATGGATGGTAATCATATTTCCTTTGTTTATTTCAGGATTGGTATTTTTTCAAGAAAATGTTTTGGGATGGGGTAATCCGGTTGATGATGTTGACTCAAGGAATACAGGTTTAGCCATGTTCCATACAATTTTTAACCTGATAAATGTGTTAATCCTGATTTGGTTTGTCCCAAAACTAGTAAAGATTGCTGAATTAAGTGTAAAATCTAAAGGTGCGGCGGATGAGGAATTCAGGCTGGATTTTATTGGGAATAAGGCCCTTGTTTCTCCTGAAATAGCAATATTGGAGGCAAAAAAAGAAGTTGCTAAATTCGGAGACATTACAAGTAGAATGAATGGTTTCAACAGGAAATTGCTAACTGAACAGGATAAAAAGAAAAAATCTAAGTTATATTCAAAAGTTAAAAAGTATGAGGAAATAACAGATAGAGTTGAAATTGAAGTAGCAAACTTTCTAGCTAAGGTAGCGAGCAACGAAATGTCGGAAATTACTTCTGCCAGAATTAGTGCTATGAATAGCATTACAAATGATCTTGAAAGAATTGGAGATATTTATTTTCAAATATCAAAGCAACTTGAGAGAAAAGACGAACAAAAATTATGGTTCACTCCTGAGCAAAGAGAAGGATTAATGAAAATGATTGACCTTGTGGATTCAGCTTTCGAGATAATGCGAGAAAATTTAAAAGCAGAATATGGTTCAGTTAATATTGATGAAGCAAAAGAAAAGGAGAAAGAAATTAACTCAATGAGGAACAAGTTAAGAAAGAATCATCTAATTAGTCTAGAGAATGATTCTCAAGGTCTTCGGACAGGTATGATTTATAACGACTGTTTTTCGTCTTTAGAGAAAGTAGGAGATCATATAATTAATGTTTCTGAGGCAATTGTTGAAGCAAACTGATTGTATTAAAAAATAAATATTTTTGTATATTGGTTTTGTAAAGCCGTAACCAAATACAAAAATTTGAAAAAGATTTTACTAGTTGATGACGAGAAGGATATAAGAAGGATTATTGCTTATAACCTTGAGAAGGAAGGCTTTCAGATTTTTGAAGCAAAATCGGGTAAAGAAGCTCTAGGGATAGTTTCAAAGGAATTTCCTGATCTAATTATTTTAGATGTTATGATGCCAGAGATGGATGGCATTGAATTTTGTCAAGAATTAAGAAGTAATCCTGAATTTGATAAGATTTCAATTTGTTTTTTAACGGCACGAAATGAGGATTATTCGCAAATTGCAGGGCTAGAAGCAGGGGGAGATGATTATATCAGTAAACCAATAAAGCCTAAAGTATTAATAGCAAGAATAAAGGCAATTTTAAGAAGATCAAACGCTTCGGATTCTGCCAAGAGTCATTCAAAAGTTATTGAAGTAGACACTGAAAAATACCAAGTAAAGTTTAATGGTGAATTAGTAAATCTACCTAAAAAAGAATTTGAACTTTTAGCACTACTATATTCTCAACCGAATAAAGTTTTTGAAAGGAGATATATACTATCAAGTGTTTGGGGGGATGATGTGATAGTAAGCGACCGTACCATCGATGTACATATTAGAAAGTTACGCGAAAAATTTGGCTCCAAATATTTTGTTACCCTTAAAGGGGTGGGTTATAAATATGTTGATTAGATCCTCTAAAAAAATGTTTTGGTTAATTTTCAAACTTTCAATTCAAATATTTTAATTGTTAAGATTAGGTAAACAAAATTTAATCCTTAATTAATATCGGTTTAACCACCTAGATAGATTGCACCTGTAGTTTTGTTTTGAATTTAAACTAAAATCAAAATGAAGAAGAAAATTACAGCTGCTAAAGCAATGAGAACCATGGCAGTTTTAACACTAGCTACTACCATGGGAGTTGCAACTTCTTGTAAGAAAGAAGGATGTACAGATTCTACCGCAAATAATTACGACGAGAAGGCAAAAACTGATGATAACACTTGTACTTATGACTACATTACAGGTGAGATCACAGCTAATACTACTTGGTCTGGAGATGTTCAGATTAAAGGAAAAGTAACTGTTGTCGATGGGGTAACTTTAACTATCATGCCAGGTACAGTGATTAAAGCGCATCCAGGAACAGGAGCATCTGCAACAGTTTTATTGGTTGCTAGAGGAGGTAAATTAATGGCTGATGGAACAGCATCATTACCAATCATTTTTACTGCACTTTCAGATAATATTACTTCTGTAAATGTTGCTGCTGGAAACTATGCCTCACCAAACCTTTCACCAACAAACTCTGGTTTATGGGGTGGATTGGTAATTTGTGGTAAAGCAGAAGGATCATTCGCTGCTGGAACAGAGGAGCAAGTTGAAGGAATTCCTACTTCTGATCCAAACGGATTGTATGGAGGTTCTGATAACACTGATAACTCTGGGTCTATTACTTATGTATCTGTGAGACACTCTGGTATTGAATTATCTCCAGGAAATGAAATCCAAGGTCTTACTTTAGGAGCTGTTGGTTCTGGTACAACTGTTAGCTACATCGAGATCGTAGGAAATAATGACGACGGAATCGAGTGGTTCGGTGGAACTGTTGATGTATCGAATGTAGTGATTTGGAATGTTATGGATGATGGTTTGGATACTGATAAGGGGTATTCGGGAACTGTATCTAACTTTTTTATCCTTGGAGCAATTGGAGGATCAGCTTTTGAATTGGATGGACCAGAAGGTACTCCGCTTACAACAGGAAACCACTCTTTCATCAATGGAACTGTAAATCACTCATCAATTGCAGATCACTTGTTAGATGTTGATGGACCATCAAAAACTACAAATGTTGACATGTCTAACATTTACTTCAATAGCATTGATAACTCATTAAACAGAGTTGCAGATTATGCTGTTTGGTCAGCGGATATGGGAGGAACAATGTCTAACTTCCAATACACATTTGTTGATTCTGTTACAAACATGTTGAAAGAAGATACCATCTTCATGGATATGCCAAACAGCATCACAACTTCAGTTGCTGCTGGAACAAACACTGTTGGTGGAACAGCTTCAGCTTTTGGATGGACTTGGGCTAGCCAAGACGGAGCACTTTAATTGAGTGAACTAAGATTAGAATATTTAACGGAAACTTGCAGGAGTTATAGACCTGCAAGTTTTCTATTTTTTATAGAAGGTAAATTTTAAAGTACAGAAAATGAGAAGGTTAGTATTTATTCTTACGTTTTTCATCGGATTGTATTCCCTAGCACAAAATGGGACGATTAGAGGAACTGTTTTAGATAAGAATACAGGTGAGACGGTGATTGGAGCGAGTGTATTAGTGGTGGATCAAGATAAAGGTATTGCCACAGATTTAGATGGAAATTTTTCGATTTCTATTGCTCCAGGTGTGTATAAAGTAAAAGTAAGTTATGTGATGTATAAAGAGTACATCATAGAAGATGTTGTTGTAAAAGCTGGTGAGGTAACTGTTATTCCAGATATTTTTATGACAGATGATAGTGAGTTAGATGTGGTTGTTGTTACAGGAACATTAAAAACTGACGGTGTAATCAATAGAATGGAACAAAAGAAAAATTCTATTGTTTCAACAGATGGTATCGATGGTGATCAAATTGCACTTTCTGGAGCTGGTACAGCAGGAGATGCCGCAAAACAAGTAACAGGAGTCTCTGTTGAAGGAGGTAAATATATTTACGTTCGTGGATTGGGAGACAGATATACCAAAACAACCTTAAATGGAATGGAAATTCCTGGATTGGATCCAGATCGTAACAGTTTGCAACTGGACATGTTCCCTTCTGCATTGATTGAGAATTTGGTCGTAAGTAAAAACTTTACGTCTTCTAATCCTGCAGAGTATACTGGAGGTTTAGTGAATATTGAAACGATTGGTTTTCCAGACAAGAAATTTTCAAAGATTTCTTTTAGTTTAGGTTACAACCCGAGTATGCATTTCAATAAGAATTATTTGACCTATCAAGGATCAAAAACAGATTATTTAGGATTTGATGCTGGAGCAAGACAATTGCCTTCGCAAGCTTTAAGTCCCAATCCACCTTCCCCTGCGATTGGTTCTCCTTCCAATCAAGTAAATGCTTTTGTAAAACAGTTTAGTCCTGTTTTGGGAGCTGAAAGAACTATGAGTCCTATGGATTTTGGTATTTCTTATTCAATGGGAGACCAAATCGATATGGGTGAAAAGAATGAAAAAAATAAGGGTAAAAAATTAGGATACATTTTTTCTGCTTCTTACAAAGTAAACTACAAATATTACAGTGAGGTAGAAAACTCAGAATATATTAAACCGATTGAATCGGACCAATTTGAAATGGAGTATTCCACTATTAATACTGGTGAAATAGGTCAAAGAAGTGTTATTTTAGGTCTGCTTGGAGGATTGGCAGTAAAAACCAAATTGAATAAGTACAGATTTACTTTAATGCATCTTCAAAATGCAGTTTCGACAGCCGCAAAATTTGATATCAATAATAATGGAAATGCTGTAGGACAGTCAGGTTATATCGCGTATTCAGACAACCTAGAGTACAATCAAAGAGGTTTAACCAACTTATTGATTGCAGGTGAGCATGTGAAAGATACCACCGGATGGTCTTTCAATTGGGGAATTTCTCCAACATTTTCTTTGTCGAAAGATCCAGATATTCGAAAAACGGCATTTACGGTAGGTGCAACGACTATTTCTTTTGCTCCAGGAGGAGGAGGTTTGCCAGCTAGGATGTGGAGAAATTTGAGTGAAATCAATGCTCCTGGTAGATTCGATACAGAGAAAAAATACAAGCTTTTAAAAAGAGATGCTAAATTGAAATTTGGAGCGAGCTATGTGTTCAAAAGAAGAAGTTACGAGATCATTCGATACAATATGCAATTCTGGAATCCACAAAGTTGGACTAATGATCCAATAACAGGAAGACCAGAACAATCGAATGTATTGACAGATGATAATATTTACCCCAACAACCCAAATGGAATTTATTATCAGTCAGGTGTGACTCGTCCAAATCCAAATGAATACCAATCTATGGTACATAATTCTGCAATTTACATTAATAATGAATTTCCATTGGCTAAAATATTCAAGGCCATTGTGGGTGTAAGACTTGAGCACTATTTGCAAACACATACGGGTAGAGATCAAAAATGGGCTAGTGGAGATTTTACAAATGGTAAAAACTTAGACAATGATATCGTATTGAACGATTTAGACGTTTTTCCAGAAGTCAATTTGATTTTAACACTGGATTCTAAGAAAAATGAAAATATCACGACAAACATTAGAGCCTCTTACTCGATGTCGATTGCAAGACCATCATTTAAAGAGCTTTCTTATGCACAGATTTATGATCCGATTACAGGTCGTGCTTTTAATGGTGGTTTGTTTACGTATCCAGATTGGAATGGAGACTTAAGATCAACAAGAATCCACAATGCTGATTTGAGATGGGAAACATTCTTTAAAAGAGGTCAGTTGGTTACGGCAAGTATTTTCTACAAAAACTTTGACGCTCCGATTGAACTAGTGAGAATTCCACAACAAACGGCCAACAGTGAGTACCAACCAAGAAACGTGGGTGGTGCTTGGCTAGCAGGATTTGAGTTTGAATTTAGAAAGAATTTAGATTTCATTCATGAATCACTTGCCAACCTTACTTTGTTCGGGAACTTAACTATGGTGAAATCAGAAGTTCAAATGACAAGTGCGGAATTCAACAATAGAAAATTGTATGAAAAACCGGATGAAGGATTGGCTCCAAGGAGACAAATGGCTGGACAATCTCCATGGGTTATCAATGCAGGAATTTCTTATTCAAATAAAGAATTAGGAAAGAAAGAGAATAAAATTGGGATTGATGTTGGAGTTTTCTATAATGTGAAAGGACCTACTTTGTATATCGTTGGATCAGGAATTTTCCCTGATGTTTATACGGATCCATTCCATGGTTTAAATTTTGGTTTGAATGTGGCTTTTGGAAAAGACCAAAAGATGTCCATCGATTTCAATGCTGAAAATTTAATAGGAGATTTTGTGTACCACTATTACACCTCATACAACTCTCAAGATCAAACTTTCCAAAAAATGTTACCAGGAAGAAAATTCTCTATTGGTTTCAAGTACAGATTTAAATAAGATACCTTCTATAAAAAAGAAAAGGGGATGAGGCGCAAGTTTTGTCCCTTTTTTATGTTAAGGGAATTAAAACAAAAGGGGATTTTTAATTAACGCAGTCATAACGGGGGATTAAAGCGTGAATAATCTTTGTAGGATATTTTTGTTATCAACTACAATGAATAAAAAATGAATCCAGATTATAAATACAAAATCCTTGTTGTAGACGATGAGGAAGATATCAGAACAATATTAGAATTCAACCTAAAAAAAGAAGGGTATATCGTTAAGACTGTTGAAAATGGTGTTGAGGCCCTTAAAAAATTAAAAACCTTTGTTCCTGATCTTGTAATTCTGGATGTCATGATGCCTGAAATGGATGGGATTGAGGTGTGCCGGGAGATCAGACAATCCAATGATTTTAAAAATTTAATCGTCACTTTCCTTACTGCCAGAACAGAAGATTACAGTCAGATTGCCGGTTTTGATGCAGGAGCTGATGCCTATATTGAAAAACCAATCCGTCCAAGACTTTTGTTGAGTCGTGTGAAGGCACTATTAAGAAGAAAAGACTTAAATCCGACCAACAAAAAACAAAGCATTCAGGTTGATCGAGAAAAATACATGGTTTTTCAAAATGATCAGGAAGTAGTTTTGCCAAAAAAAGAATTTGAATTATTATCTTTACTTATATCCCGACCAGGAATCGTCTTCACTAGAGAAATGATTTTTGACGAGGTTTGGGGGAATGAAACTATTGTTGGAGACCGAACCATCGATGTCCACATCCGAAAGTTAAGAGAAAAAATAGGAGACAATAGTATCAAAACAGTTAAAGGAGTAGGATATAAATTTGAAGAAATTTGAGATATAACAGACCCATTCAGGTCATCATCTTAGGTAGTATTGTCATAGCGCTCATTTCCGGGGCGCTTATTTCATTTTTAAGCTATTTGGACGTTGAATTCAGTCCTTTAGTGATCTTCTTATTGGCTTTATTTTTTGGAGTCACGACATTTGTTGTCTTCCTTTTCTTTATCGAAAAATTTCTAAATAGCAAAATCAATCTGATTCATAAAATCATCAAAAAGGAAAAGATTTCAAACAAGAAACCTAAAAGAATTAAACTTTCGGATGATGTACTTGAAGAGTTAACCAAAGAGACCAAAATTTGGGCTACTGAAAGAAGACAAGAAATTTCCAAATTGAGAGAACAAGCGGAATTTCGAACCGAGTTTTTGGGAAATTTAGCACATGAGTTAAAAACACCTGTCTTTAGTATCCAAGGTTATATTTTGACCCTTCTAGAAGGTGGATTAGAAGATGAAAGTGTGAATCGTGAATTCTTATTGCGTGCTTCAAAAGGGGTGGATCGGATGACGGATATTCTTGAAGATCTGGATGAAATCACTCGTTTGGAATCCGATCGAACAAAGTTGAATCTTAAAAATTTTGACATTGTTGAGATTGCCAAAGATGTCATGGATGGCATGAAAATGATGGCGGATGAAAAAAAGATCAAACTTAGATTTGCCAAAGAATATTCTCCAATTTTAGTTCATGCCGATAAAGGAAAAATATCACAAGTAATAACCAACTTAATATCCAATTCCATTTCATATGGAAATGAAGGAGGGGAGACCATAGTAAGATTAAACAGGTTGAATGATTCTGTGCTTATTGAGATTGCAGACAATGGTCCCGGTATTGCAGAAAAAGAAATTCCCCGACTTTTCGAAAGATTTTATCGCGTTGATAAATCAAGAGCTAGGCACATTGGTGGAAGTGGATTGGGATTAGCCATTGTAAAGCATATTGTCGAATCTCATGGTTACGAAATCTCTGTTCGTTCAACTGTTGGAGTTGGATCTACTTTCTCATTTGAGCTCGATAAAGCCAAAAAGTAATTTCTTTTTAAACCTTTCTGATTCTCATTTGTCTAAGAGGGGTATTTTATTTCTAACGAAATTTTTGTAATTTTCTGAATCACATGAAATTACTACTATTTATATTGCTTCCACTTCTTGTTTCTTTTTCTGATGCTAAAGTCTCAGAAACAAATCAACAACCTACAATTTTTGTCTTTGTTGCCGAAACTTGCCCCATCTGTCAATATTATACCAAAAAGCTCAGAGAAATTGCTGATCAATATCCTTATGAGATTGTACTAGTGTTTCCCAATAAACTTTCCAATGAGGAAACGATAGAAAAGTACAAGAAGAAGTATAAACTGGAATTTCGACATATTATCGATCAAGACCATTATTGGGTGAAAAAACTGAATGCGGATGTTACCCCGGAAGTATTTGTTTACAATGCCGATCAAGACAGTGTGTACTATCGAGGGAGGATTGATGATAATTATTATCGTGTAGGACAACGAAAACAACAAGTGCAATCGGATGATTTGGTAAATGCATTAAATAGTATTGAAAAACAAGAGAAAATTGCAGTGGCGAAAACACAGGCCGTAGGCTGCTTTATTACGAAACATCAATAAATCATGAAAAAAAAATTTTATTAGGCATATTGCTGATAGTAGGAGTTGTTAATATCTCCATGAACCTAGTGGTAAAAGTGGAGCCTCCAAAACCTCCAACTCCGACTTATTATGAGGATATTTCTCCCATTATTTATAATCATTGTACCAAATGTCATCGAACAGGAGAAATTGGCCCAATGCCCCTATCGAATATTTCTGAGGTTACAGCATATGGCGCTATGGTGAAATATGTAACCGGAATCAAATACATGCCGCCTTGGAAAGCAGATCCTGATTACCGTCACTTCTTAGATGAGAACGTCTTGACAGATGCGGAAATTCAGACTATTGCAGACTGGTATGATGGGGGAATGCCTGCTGGAGATCCTTTAAATGAAGCCGCCATGCCAAATTTCCCAACAGGTTCGGTTTTAGGAACTCCGGATGTTGTGGTTTCAATGGATCAAATGTATGCACATCAGGGAACTAATCAAGATCATTATCAGGTTTTTGTTTTGGATCCTGGAGTTACTCAAGTAGAAGAAGTGAAAGCAATTGAGTTCAGAGCAGGAAATGCAACGATTTGTCACCATGCAGTAATTGGAATGGATACCACAAATCAAGCAGATGCTTTAGATGCAGCGGATCCTGCTTATGGTTATGAAATGTATGGTGGATTTGGATTTAGTCCAACAGAATTTGCATATCAGATTTGGGCTCCTGGTCAAACCCCAAGATTCTTTCCTCCCGGAATGAGTAAGAAAATCTATCCAAATTCTAAGATATTACTGCAGATGCATTATGCTCCATCTCCGGTTTTGGATTATGACTCCTCGCACATTAATCTCTTTTTTGCCCAAACAGCGGCACCAAGATATGTGCAAACAGTTTGGATGAGTCAAGCCCATTTAACAGTTCCTTTTCAAATTCCACCAGACCAAGTGGTTTCTTTTAAAGGATCTTATACCGTACCAGTAGATGTTTCTTTGCTATCGATTATGCCGCATGCACATTTGGTTGGGAAATCTTGGTTGGCTTATTCAGTGAGTTCTCAAGGAGATACAACACAATTAATAAAAATTGATGATTGGGATTTTAATTATCAGTATCGATATGCATTTCAAAATTTGGTAAAAATTACAGCAGGTTCCACTGTTTATGTAGAAGCCACTTATGACAATACCAGCAGCAATCCAACCAATCCAAATAGTCCGCCACAATGGGTGTTTTTTGGGGATAATACCGCAGATGAAATGTTCTACTGCTTTTTTGATTATGTTCCTTATCAGGCTGGAGATGAAAACTTGCAGTTAAGCACAGAGGAAGGTGAATTAACGGTGCCACTAACTAAGATTTACCCAATTTTCCCAAACCCAGCCAATGGAAACATTAAAATGGGATTCAGTTTGGCTGAAGGAGAGAAAATCACGCTTGGTATTTATGACATGAGTGGAAAAAGAATTGAAATAATAGAAAAGAATAAGTTTTATCCAAAAGGAAGATCAACGATTGACTACAACGTTAGTGGGCTGGCTTCTGGAACTTATTTCTTTGGAATCCGATACAGAGGACAAGATTTCACGGAAAAATTTGTAGTTAGTCAATAGAAGAGATCTCGGTTTCACTTAGAAAAGTGAAGTGTGGATGGTTATTCAGATGCTCAGCTAAATACTCCTGTTCATATTGGGTTTTTGTTGGGAATAGGATTGCTTTGGCTTTACATTGAGCCAGATCTAGGAGAGTCGTGTATCCAGCTTTCGATAAAACACAATGGGCCTGGTTGATGTTTTCTTCAATTTGATTTCGATTCATTTGCTCTTGGATGATAATATTTTCATATTCCGATTCAAATTTAGGGAAGCCCGTCATCACCACTTTTTTACCCAAAGTGGAAAGGTGATGGTACATTTTCATCATAAATTCAGATCGATAGGGTTCAGGTCCGGAACCAATCACGAAATAATCGATTGTTTTAGGTGAGTATGTACATTTAAGATCCGAAATATTCCCCAGGAAAATGACTGGTTTTTTCAGTTCAGCACGACTTAATTCCCCTGAAAAGGTGTGGTTAGCATCATCTGGCACCCATATTTCATCAAATTTGTTTAGATAGATTTGATTGAGTTTACTTCCTTGTTTTTCAAAAAGAGGAGATTTGATATTGAGCTGATGAGTTAGTATTACAGACTTTACTCCCTCTATCCGAAAACCAAATCTGTTGTCTGAAATAATAAGATCGAAGTTTTCTTTCTCCTGTATTTTTTGAATTTGTGCATTTTCGACTTGGATCGCCTGGATCATTCTAGGAGAATTAAAGATCATTTCAACTAAAAATGATTTTCCAGAAAAGTTGAGATTGTAATTCGAAAATTCGTGATATACAATTTGGCAATCTTCAACCTTCAAGAAGTTAATTTGATCCACATCACCAAAAAAATGAACCTCATTGTTTTTACTTAACTCTTTGAAAACAGACAGACTTCGAGTAAGGTGACCCATGCCCCAGTTCAGAACGGAATAGGCAATTTTTTTATTTTGGAATTTTGGAATCAAAGGATTTGTCATAGAGTTTTTAAATTTGTCGATATTTTTCAAGATGGCAAAGAGAAAACTAGAGCGATTTAATGAGATGAAGGGGATGGACCGAGTGATTCAGCCGTCCATGGAGGATATTAAGAATGATGATTTTCATTTAAAAGGAAAGTGGTGCCTAGAGTTTTTCGGGAAAGAAGGGCCGTTAATCATTGAATTGGGATGTGGAAAAGGAGAATATAGCGTTGGTCTTGGAAAGAAATATCCTGATAAGAATTTCATAGGGGTGGACATTAAAGGCGCCAGAATTTGGAGAGGGGCAAAGGATGTGGAGGAGCATAACTTGGAAAATGTAGGTTTTATTCGAAGTAAGATCGATTTTATTGATCGATTTTTTGGTGAAGGGGAAGTTGATGAAATTTGGTTAACCTTTTCGGATCCTCAAAAAGAAAAACCAAGAAAGAGATTGACGGGACCATTATTTATCAATAGATATAGAAAGTTCTTAAAGCCTGGTGGGGTGATTCATTTAAAAACAGATTCAGACTTATTATATGAATTCACCTTAGAAGAAATAAAAGAGAATGGTTACAAAATGATTGAGTCCACCGGAGATGTCTATGGGGACTATTTTGACAATTTATCTGAAGACGAAAAAGAAGTACTCAATATTCGAACCCACTATGAAAAATTATTTGCTTCTAAAGGTCATATCATCAAATATTGTCGATTTCAAGTTGATTAAATGAAAATTTCCGAAAAACATAAAGACTTTTTCGATTCTGTATTTGAGATCGTAAGGCTTATTCCAGAAGGCAGAGTAACCAGTTATGGGGCGATTGCAAAATGTCTGGGAACCCCTAAATCTTCAAGAATGGTAGGTTGGGCCATGAATGCTTCTCATAAGTTAGAGGACCCCTTTCCAGCTCATAGAGTAGTGAATCGAAATGGCTTACTCACTGGGAAAATGCATTTTTCTTCTCCTACTGCAATGCAAGAAAAATTAGAAGCTGAAGGACATGTGATTGAAAATGACCAAATTATTGGTTACGCACAGGTTTTTTGGGATCCAAAAGATGAATTAATATTTTGATTCAATTTGTTTTTGTTGTAATTTGTGGCTTGCTTATAACGCGGATGAAAAGTCCATGAGAACGAAACTTTATTTTACAACTATCGTTTAATAGTCTCAAAATGGTCTTTCTGAACGGGTTAACTGAGAGCGAAAACCAGAATTACAAACCATGAAAGTTAAAAATACTCGCCTATTCACGCTTGGGATTGCTGTCTTTGCATTTTCAGGTCTTCAGGCTCAAGAAGCACCAGTTGCTTCGGGTGGAGAAGCCACAGGAAGTGGTGGATCTGTTTCTTATTCTATAGGTCAGGTTTCGTATCTGACTAATTCAGGATCCGTTGGTACGATTGGAGAAGGTGTTCAACAACCTTATGAAATCCAAACCTTAGATGTAGTCGAGAACTACAAGGATTTATCTATTATTTTATTTCCCAATCCAACCAGAGAGAACTTAAATCTCAATATTGGAGGTTTAGATTTGACGGGAGTTGAATTTAAAGTTTATGATTCTCAAGGTAGATTAGTGGAAGAAAATAATATTAATCAAGTCGAAACTCAAATTTCTTTAGGAGATAATCCTCCAGGAAATTACTACTTAAATATTTTTAAAGAGGATAAACCTATCAAATCTTTTAAAGTGATCAAAAACTAATGTTATGAAGAAAATTTACTTATTCGCTTTTGCGATTTTATGTGGAACAAGTGCATTTTCCCAAACTCCGGAGAAAATGACTTATCAGGCTGTTGTGAGAGATGCTTCTAACAGTTTACTTGCTAACCAGACTGTAGGTATGCAGGTTTCTATTTTACAAGGTTCTGCAACTGGTACGCCAGTTTATGTAGAAACTTTGACACCGACGACTAACAATAATGGTTTGGTCACTACGGAAATTGGTACAGGAACAGTTGTTTCAGGAGATTTCACTACGATCGACTGGGGGAACGGACCTTATTTTATCAAAACAGAAACAGATCCTGCGGGGGGTACAAACTACACTATTACTGGAACAAGCCAGTTGATGAGTGTGCCTTACGCTTTACATGCGAAAACAGCTGAATCAATTTCTGGAACTTTGAACGAAACGGATCCAGTTTATGCTGCTTCTTTAGCTGCAGGAATTACAGGTGCGGATACGACAGCATGGAATAATAAATTAGACGCTGAGGTCGATGGAGACCCAACCAACGAGATCGAATTACCTGTAGGTGGATCAAACGGTCAGGTTTTACAAACAGATGGTTCTGGAAACTACTCCTGGGTAAACCAAGCAGTATTGAACGAAGCAGCTGTTGATTTATACGTTTCTAATAATGGATATATCACGAGTCCGGATGATGCGGATGCGGATCCAACCAACGAAATTGAATTACCAGCAGGTGGGGTGAATGGATATGTACTTCAAACCAATGGATCTGGAGTATATACTTGGGTACCACAAACAGTAGACACGGATACACAATTAGATGAAACTGCTGTTGATGCTTTTGTTGCCAACAACGGATACATTACTTCACCAAACGATGCGGATTCAGATCCAACTAACGAGATTGAATTACCTGCAGGAGGTTTGAATGGATATGTTCTACAAACTAATGGTTCAGGAGTTTATTCTTGGACTGCTCAAACAGTAGATACAGATACGCAGTTGGACGAAACAGCGGTTGATGCATTTGTTGCAAACAATGGATATTTAACTGCAGAAGCGGATGGAGACCCAACAAATGAGATCGAATTACCAGCAGGTGGGAATAATGGTGACATTCTTCAAACAGATGGCTCTGGTAACTATGCATGGGTTGCCCCAGCAGGTGGAGTTGAAGCAGATCCTGTATATGGAGCTTCTCCAGCAGCAGGTATTACGAATGCGGATATCACAAATTGGAATAACAAGTTAGATACAGAATTAGATGGAGACCCTACTAACGAGATCGAATTACCAGCGGGTGGATCAAATGGTCAGGTATTACAAACAGATGGTTCTGGTAACTACACTTGGGTAAACCAAACAGTGGATACAGATACTCAGTTGAACGAAGCTGCAGTAGATGCATTTGTTGCAAACAATGGATACATCACATCACCAAACGATGCGGATGCTGACCCAACCAACGAGATCGAATTACCAGCAGGTGGTTCCAACGGTCAATTGCTTCAAACAGATGGAGCTGGCAACTACTCTTGGGTTTCACCAGCGGCAGGTTCAGAAGTTGACCCTGTTTATGGAGCTTCTCCAGCGGCAGGTATTACGAATGCGGATATCACAAATTGGAATAACAAGTTAGATACAGAATTAGATGGAGACCCTACTAACGAGATCGAATTACCAGCAGGTGGATCAAATGGTCAGGTGTTACAAACAGATGGTTCTGGAAACTATACTTGGGTTAATCAAACAGTAGATACAGATACACAGTTGAACGAAGCAGCAGTAGATGCATTTGTAGCAAACAATGGATATATCACTTCACCAAACGATGCGGATGCTGACCCAACTAATGAGATTGAATTACCAGCTGGTGGATCAAATGGAGACATGTTAACTACAGACGGTTCTGGAAACTATTCTTGGACTACTCCTTCTGGAGGAGGTGGAGGTGGAACAAGCCACAAGTTTTACTTAGGGCAAGATACACTTAACGGAATCGTATTCTTCTTGTATGAAGATTTGGATGGAACTCAACACGGTTTGTTAGTAAGTAAAGATGAAGGATTTGGACAAATGTGTTCGAATACAGGAACTTTATTACCAACAAATACAAGTTACGATGGGGAAACAAATACAACTCAAATTGTAGGATTAGGTTCTTCTGCGGGAACTTGGTGTCAAGGACACGGAGCAGGTTGGTATTTGCCTTCGATTGATGAATTAACTTTGTTATTCAACAGAAGAGGTATTGCGAATATTGGTATTGCAGCTGCTGGAGGAACAGTGATCAAACACCAAAGTGCTTCAACACTTGTTTATTGGTCTAGTTCTCAAGGAGGAGCTTCAACAATGGCATTACAAATTAATGCACAGACATACCAAATCACTCAGACTACAAAAACTGGACTTACTTATGTCAGAGCGATGAAGAAATTCTAGAATAATATTTTTGATTGAGAAAAAGCCGGGCGATTGTCCGGCTTTTTTTATGCCAATATTCCTTTAGAAGGCACACAGAATAATTGATGTTCCTGAACTCCTTCCTCCTTCATGATCTTGTTCGCGGCTATTGAGCCACTGGTGTAAGCAGCTTCCATTAACATAGTTGGATTATCCATTTTAACCCAATCACCTGCTAGGAACAACCCAGGAACCTCCGTTTGAATTTCTGGTCGGTTCTTTCTTAAACCAGTGTGAAAAGCTGGGAAATCATTTCTATGTTGGAAATAGCTGTGTTTGATTTCTAAGTCTTTCAATTCAGGGAAATAAAAATAGAATTCTTCCAATAAAGCCTTTTTGATTGCTTCTTCTTCTTTTAGACTTTCAGGTAAAGCATAAGAATGCAGTTCAAATATTCCTCCCTTGTTTTGCTTGCTCCATTCCGCTGATTCATTTTCCATTTTGTGATAGAAAGTAACACTGTCCAAGCAATCTTTTCTATCCGTAAAAACAAAAAATGGCCAGTCTTTCTGTTCAAATTTGTTGGTCCATATTCTATAAACAGCATAGCGATCAGAGGCTTGTAGCTGATCAATTTGTTTTGTAAAGTTCGAATAGTCTTCAAGACCCTTAGAATTTTGAATCAAAGGGCGTATGTGCTTGACATCCGTACAAAGTACACAATAATCAAAGGCTTCGTTATTTACAGTGAATCCAGAATCAGTTTTTTCTAACTCATTGATCGGAGTGGAAGTCTTGATTTGTACTCCGTGATCAATCATGAATTTTGCAGCGGGATCAATGAAAGTATACTGAAAATCATCATCCAACACATCATATAAAAGTCCATGGTCATTGCTTAAGAAGTAAAAATGAAAACCTTTAATCAATTCCGCCATGCTCATTTTATCTGGTTCTGAAAAAAAGGCTCTTGCGAATGTATTGAATACCAGTCTCATTTTTTGAGGCATTCCAGTCTTTTTAGCAAATTTTTCGAAGCTGAGGTGATCGTATTTTTTAAATGTTTTCTGCTCACTAAATTTCAAAAGTTGGATGAAAGGCAGACTCTTTGGACTCACAAATGTTTTCCAATTCATCACGCCCTCTTTTCTCAAGTCCCAAACATTCAGACCTGGAGTTTCGTCCAAATTCTTGAACCCCATTTGATCTCCATTTTGTAGAAGAATGATGTAGTCTTCAATTGGGATTAGATATTTGAATGCATCGATTTTTTTCAGATAGTCACGAAGATTATAGTATTGTCTGAAAAAAGCGTGAAATCCATGTTCTGCTCTCAGCTTTTCTCCATTGCTTTCAAATTCCCAAGAACCCACTTTGCCTCCGAGGAAATGCTCTTTTTCGAACAAGGTTACTTGAAAACCTTTTTCAGCCAAATTACTAGCTGCTGAAATTCCTGCAATTCCACCACCGATTACTGCCACCTTCTTTGCAGTCGATACTACCTCTAATTTATCTGTGTCCACTGTATTTAGAGGAACTTTATAATACTTGAGCTTCTTTTCTATCTTCTTTTTCAGTTGCTTTCTCATAAGGCTGTGTATTCTTTTTCCATAATTTGATGAATTCCAGACTCACCTCGTCTGACGGCGTAATCAGTAGATCGTGACCGGGTCTTTTGTCTTTGATTTTTTTATTGCTTTCTAAAAAGGCGATGTCTTCTTGTACAATTCGAATGGATTTGTTCAACATGAACCATTTGGCAAAGAAGAAGAGAGGAAAGCCATTAAAAATTTTTTTCCAGGCCGTAATCTGGCACATTCGTACCGTATTTTCATCGATTTGGTAAAAATGCTCGTAAATGACTAATCTTCTTTTTTTGAAATGAATATCGAGTTTTGAGGAATGGGGAAACCAAAATCCAAACTTGGTTAGAATCTTTTTTTCAAATCCGAAATAGAATTTTTCAAAAATGCTTCCCTCATTGTGGCGGTAATATTCTCCAGTTAAGCTCGCTTCGTCAACATTTAAATTAAATGCAATTTCTTCCCCGTGAAGATTTCCCATCATTCCTTTGATACTATTGCGGTGAACATGATTGATGTGGTAGGCATCGATCAAACTTTCGGCAATCAATTGCAAGTCGCCTTTTATGTCGTGGTAATTGTAAACAAAAGGGTATTCATCCAACTCATCCATGGGAGGGATTTTGGATTGATCCATTTTTTCCACTTCCCCCATCCATACCCAAATACAATTGTGTTTTTGAACAGTTGGGTAGGTAGCAATTTTTACTGTGTTAGGAATTTCTTGTTCTCTAGGGAGCGAAGGGATGCAACCACATTTTCCATTTCCCTGGAATTCCCAACCATGGTAAGCACATTTGAGGTGTTCTCCTTTTACATATCCCAGGGAAAGGTTCACATTTCTGTGACAACATCGATCTTCGAGAACGTGGATTGCTCCACTTTCGGTTTTAAAAATGACCAATTCCTTACCAATTATTTTTTTAGGTAAGGGGTTTTGTTTCTTTAATTCAGGCAATAACGCCGCTAAATACCACTGATTCTTGATCATCTCCTACATTGAGTTTGGAGATAAACAATCGAAACCTTAAAATGTTTAAGGATAAGCTAAAAAAATAAAGAAAAGGTTAAACAGAATTTATTTTTTCTTGCCTTTTGGATTGAGGAACCAGATTCCAACAGTTACCCAAAGGACATTCGGTCTGGAATCCAATTGATAGGTATTTCCGTTGATAACCATGTTGGATTTGTACTTACCAATTCCGATTTGATAGTTGACATCAATGTACATTCTCCAAAAATCCACACCTAATCCCACTTGTGCGCCAAATGAACCTGCATTGAAATTGTTTTTCAATTCGGTCCAGTGGTTACTTCCAGAAAATGTGGGGAATTGGAAAGTGTACAAGGGGCCAAATCCTGCATGCATTACTTTGAGAAAATGAAAATTGATCATCAGAGGAATTGTGATGTCCGAGAATTTTCCTTTTACTACATCGTCAATTCCTGTGTCTTGAACCTGTACTTCGGTGGAACTGTATGAAAAAAGAAACTCTGGTTGAATAGAAACAAACTTAATTCTAAAACGGGTGGAAAGACCTAAATTGAATCCCCAGTAATTATCTTTTAAAGATTGGATACTGCTAAAATCAGAAAAGGCAGGAGAATGCATGTTTACTCCTGCCTTAAACCCAATATTAAAAACTCTTTGACTCAACCCCGAAATCGAGATCAGGGTTGCCAAAAAGAGAATTAGTATGTTCTTTTTCATCTATCTAATAAAAAATAGTATACGTTTTGCCTCGATACATAGCCGTAAAACTATAACCGCAAGTTCCATCTCCATAATCGACTAAGATATCATCGTTTAAAGAAGAAAGATTGATAGTTAAAGTACCAGAAACAGGTCTTCTACAAGCTAACGTATAATATACCGGTGTCCCTGTAGCAATAGTATAGGATCCACCATTTTGATTCGTTCCTGAAGCAGTTCCTGTAATCGAATATTCATCATCATAAACATTCAACGGAGTGTCATGTCCTACTTCCCAGGTTCTAATTCTATCAGAAACATAAGTAAATACTTCTCCGTCAGGTGTTGTAATAGTTCCATCAATATCTACAGTAAAATAGGGATCTCCATTTCCGTTGTTTCCATTGTTGGTTACAATTTTGGTTCCTTCTACTTTGTAGTCATTTACATAATAATCTTGTGGAGTGTGCGTAATAACGGTTCCAGCTTGACCATAAGGTCCAGTAAAAGTTGTGATAATGGCTCCTCTTCTTGTTTTGCCGTCATCACACTGGCAATTCGTCGGACCAAAATCAATCACAATCACTTTAGGATTTGAAGTTGTGTCCACCGTAATTGTAGCGCAATTTTGTTTTCCTTTATAGAAAACTAGGCTACCATCAATGGCTTGATCGGTCATGTTAGTCATTTCGGTAAATGCAGACTCCCCAACGTAATTGTTTCTCAAATCGTCTTGATTTTCGAATTTTCTCCAAGTACAGCTTGTAACTATTAAAGCTAAAACTGCAAATCCAATTAATTTTTTCATGCGTTTTAATTTTTAAGTATTGATTGTTCGATGCCCTAAATTTACAAAGAGTATGCCATATATTCAATAAATAAGTTCTTTGTCGTATCTTCGTACCAGAATTTTGGTTATCCCGAATCGGGATTGAAAAGGGAATTTGGTGAAAATCCAAAACTGTTCCTGCAGCTGTAAGTTCTCAAAAACCTGGATAATGCCACTGTTCAAGCAAATTGAATGGGAAGGCTTTCAGGACAAGGGAGCGAGTCAGAATACCGGCCAAGGTTTTAGTTAATTCACAGCTTTCAGGATAAAAGCTAGGATTTTGACTCGTTCAGATTCTAAATTTTTACCCGAAAGTGTATTGTTTCATTTTTAAAGTTTCATTCAATGAAAAAACTTTACACTTCGGCAAAACTAATGGGTATTACTGTAGCCCTTGGTTTTAGCTCTTCTTTATTTGGTCAGGTTACAGTAGATTTTGAAAATTTATTGACTCAAGTCGACACTTTTTGGAATGGTTCGGATGGGAATCCATCATATGTAGCTAACAATGCCACTTTCGAATTGGTTTACGACATGAATTTTGCCAGTTGGGATGGATTTGCTCTTTCTTCCATGCGAGATGATACAACAGCAGGCTGGGGCAATCAGTACAGTTGCTACAGTGGTTCCGGACATTCGTCGGAGGCTTATGCTGTTTTTTTTCCAGGTTTTAGTGGAACACGCTATATTGATTTTGGCGGAGATGTAAATTTCACCGGTTTCTATATCAATAATTCAACTTACACGGCTGTTTCCATGAGGGATGGGGATGCTTATGCCAAACAATTTGGTTCTCCAAACGATGCCAATGGTCAGCCCGATGGAACCAACGGCGAGGACTTTTTATTACTGAGTATTTTTTCAGTTGATGTTTTGGGGAATAGACTGGATTCAACTGGTTTTTATTTAGCGGATTTCAGATTTCCTAATTCCCAGGATGATTACATTGTGGATCAATGGACCTTTGTAAATCTTAGTGGATTGCAATCGGGTAGAAAATTAGAATTCACCTTTACTTCGAGTGATGTTGGACAATTTGGAATCAATACTCCAACTTATTTTGTGATGGATGATTTGACATTTAATCCAATTTTAAGTGTTTCAGAAGCATCCATTTCTAAATTGAATCTTTATCCGAATCCGGCTTCCACTTCCTTTCAAATTGTTGGAAATGAAATGGATGAAATTAGAATCATGGACTTAAGTGGAAAAGTTGTTTTACATCAAACAGGAATACTTTCTGATATTGCGATTCTTCAATTGAAAAGTGGAGTTTACATTGTGGACGCATTTGAGAATGGGCAACTCAAATCAAGAGGAAAATTAATCAAAGAATAAGCTTTGAAAATTTCTATTCGGATAGCATTTTTTATCGGAATCGCGCCTGGGTTATTTGGGCAAAAAGATTCTAGTCAGGTGCAATTGCAAACTGTAGTGATTGAGTCTGACTCTGCCTTGAAAAACTGCTATCCGAATATGGTTTATTTGGAATTCGACTCCAAAGAAATTCAGAACTCCGCAAATGATGATTTGGGAACCATTTTAAGCCGTTCTTCCAATGTTACTTTGAAAGACTATGGTGGAGTGGGTGGTTTAAAAACAGTTTCAGTAAGAGGTTTTTCTTCAAATCATACCGGAGTTTTTATCGGTGGACTTCCTCTTCAAAACCAGCAGACCGGAAGCGTGAATTTGGGAAATTTGAGATCGGAAAACATGTCTGGAATTCAGTTTGGAATCGGATCTGTGAATGCTTCGGATATGCCTGTTAGAGCCAATTCTTATGTGAGTAGTATCAATATAACACCTTCTGAATTGAGGGAGGATTATAAAGATTTAAAATTAAGGGTAAGCGGAAGCTATGGAAGTTTTAATACAATAGAACCTTTCCTTGGGATCAATACTCGATACGGAAAAAGGAAAGCGAATCGGATAGGTGTGAATTTGAGATATCTCTATTCAGATAGTAATTACCCATTCAGTTTTCAAAATGGAGGATCAACTGTTGATGGGAAAAGGAAAAACTCAAGAGTGGCTACATTTTTGGGAAATATTGGAGGGATTCATCAGTTGAAAAAAGGGAAGTTGAGTTATCGGACTTCTTTTTATATTGATTCCAAACAACTACCTGGAGCCATTATTTTGTATGATTCAACCGAATCGAGACAACAGTTGGTAAATCAAAATTTCAGTGGACAGCTCAAGTATTTTCTAAATGAAGAAAAGTGGTCGGTACTGGCTTTTGGAAGTTATCGGTATGATTATATCCACTACCAAGATCCTGACTATTTGAATTCCACTGGAGGATTGGATGATGAATACTGGCAGAGCAATTGGTTTGGTGGATTTCATTTTGGAATTAAACCCGCCAAGCGCTTGGAATTGTTGATCGGTATGGATGAGGCTTTGACTACACTTACTTCAAACAAATCGACTTTGAATCATACCTGGAGAAGCGACTTACGTTCGATGATAGGGATCAACTACAGCGTGTGGCGAATTAAATTCCAGTTGAATGGAATCTTGACTTATATCACGGATCAAAACCAAGACAAAACAACCTTCGAAAGTTTGAAGCTGAATCCATATTTTTCAATGGGCATTTATCCAATCAAGAATTCCTTGTTTCACATTCGGTTCTTTTATAAAAATAGTTTGAGACCGCCCACAATGAATGAGTTGTATTACAATCAGATCATTAAAAATATTCAACCTGAAACGGCGCATCAGTTAAATTTAGGGATGAGTTATAAAATTATAAATTGGACTTGGTTCGAATATTTCAATTTAGGAGTTGATTTTTACAAAAATTTTGTCCGAAATAAAATCATTTTATTGCCTACTCAAAACTTGTTTGTTTGGTCCATTCAAAATGTTGGGAAAGTAGATGTGACAGGAATGGATTTCAATGTTGGTTTCAAGACCAAAGAGGAAAAACCCATTCGAATTTTATGGGATTTTAAGTATACTTTACTTTTAGCTCAAGACGTAACTGACCCAAATTCAAAAACTTATAGAAATCAGCTTCCTTATACTTCAAAGGACAATTTTTCCACTACAGTTGGATTTGAGTTTCTTGATTTTGGCATTAGCTGGGGAATCAATTATGGAGGGCCACGGTATTCATTAGCTGAAAATATTGAGATGAATAAATTGCCATCCTATTTGATCAACGACTTATCGCTTTATTATAATTTCAAATTTAAAGAGGAAAAACACTTACTTCGTATTAAATTAGACGTCAGAAATATTTTGAATGAACAATACGTTTTAGTGAAATCCTTCCCAATGCCCGGGATTAACTTCAATGTAAAATTGGTTTATGAATTTACTCGCTAAAATAACTCTCTTACTCGTTTTGCTTTCGAGCTGTCATAAACCAGATGACAACGGGAATTCTCCAGTTTTGATCAACAAGGGAGTACTCATCATGAGTGAAGGGCTTTTTCAACAGAATAATGCTTCTCTTACTTATTATGACGATTTAAACAATCATTTGCATCAGAGTTTTTATCTGAACAATAATGATGAGATGTTAGGAGATGTAGCCAACGACATTCTTCATTATGGGGGGAAGATTTACATTGTTCTCAATAATTCCCACATTGTTACGGTATTAGATGCGCATTCAGGATTGGTGCTGAAAAAGATTCCCATGACAGATAATGGAACAGGAAGAGGACCGAGAAATATTGTTGCAAACGAAAACAAGATCTATGTCGCTTCTTTTGATGGAAGCGTCGTGAAATTGGACACATCTACTTTGTATCCAGAAGCCACTTTGACCTTGGGAAGAAACCCAGATGGCATGGTTGTTCAAAATGGAAAATTGTATGTTTCCAATTCGGGCGGACTTGATTTCCCCAATTATGATACGACAGTATCAGTTGTGGACCTGAGTATTTTTCAGGAAACAGCGAGAATTACAGTTGGTCAAAACCCGGGAATGATTGTGTCAGATTTTGAAGGAGATATTTATGTCATCAAAAGAGGGGATTATGGTTCAGACAGTTCAAGACTTTTAAAAATTGATCCAATTTCTCAAACAGTCCTTCAAGAGTTTTCGGGCTTAAACATTACTCAAATCTTCAGCACAGATCAGGAAATTTACTTTGTGCATACAGATGCTTTTGGAAATAATGCGCAGTTAGGTAAGATAGATGCTGCAACAGAGCAAGTGGTTTCCACAAATATATTCAGTGTCGCTCACATTCAAACGCTTTACGGCTTTCACGTAGATCCAGTGAATAATGTCGTTTATTTGTTAGACGCCAAAAATTATTCCTCTTCTGGGACACTCTTTCAGCACAACATGACAGGTGGGTTGTTGAGACAAATCAATACAGGTTATTTACCGAAAAAAGTTGTCATTTTTGAATAAAATCGTTCTCCTTATTTGGATGATTTTCCCCGTTTTGAATTGGAGTCAATCGTTTGCTCCTGCAGCGGGTCAGACTGGATCAACAGCGATTCATAAGGATTCTTCAATTTTTATTGCTTGGGCAAATGGCATTTTTCTCACCAGAGGTTTTTTGAATATCACGGATACGAATTACCAGGTCGCAGGAACAAATAAGGCCTCTTACGGTCAACCTTCAGATGCCTTAGGAATGGCAGAAGGAAATCCCAATGATATTGTTTCTTTGGGAGATGCTGGCGAAGCGATTCTTGTTTTTGATAGTCCGATAGTTGATGGGCCGGGATATGATTTTGCAGTTTTTGAGAATAGTTTTTCCGATACCTACCTTGAGCTCGCTACAGTTGCTGTTTCAACAGATGGAATCAATTTTCTCGAGTTTGAAAGTACTTCAGAAACGAGCCTTGTAGCACAAGTTGGACCTTACGCCAATTTGCAACCAGAGTATATTCACAATCTAGCCGGAAAATACAGAGGAGGTTATGGAACACCTTTCGATTTAAATGAATTGAGTGGTAATTCGAGCATTGATCTCCAGAACATTCGCTTTGTGAAAATAAAAGATTGTGTGGGTTCTATTGATCCAAATTACGGAACTTTTGATAGTCAGGGAACCCTCATTAATGACCCATTTCCTACACCATGGGAATCTGGAGGATTTGATTTAGACGGGGTGGGTGTCATTCACAACCAAGAATTGTTAGAGGTGAAAAATAAGGAACTCATCGAATTTTTAGTCTACCCAAATCCTTCTCAAGGAAACTTTACCATTCAGCAATCGAAGTATGAAAAAATTGAGTATTCAGTTTTAGATCAGTTTGGAAGAGAGGTAGCTGAAGGCGTCTTTCACGAGGTTCGGTATGAACTAAACCTTGTTGTTTCTCCAGGAATATATTGGTTGAATTTGAAAAGTGGGGAACAATTCAAGACCGAAAGAATCCTCATTCAATAAGGATTTATTTAGATTAGTTCTAAATACTATTGATTTCAATTAAATTAGGTTGTAAATTTGTTGTTCGACAGACTATGGAATTAACAGCAGAAAATATACTTGAGGCGCTAAAGAATGTGATTGAACCAGACTTAAAAAAGTCAATCACCGAATTGAATTTAGTGTCAGATATTGAGATTGAAGGGAAGAAAATATCCTTTTTAGTTAAAGTTTCTAATCCAGCCATGCATGCCAGAACCCGAATGGTAGAGGCTTTGGAGTTTGCATTGGAAAGAGCCTTTGGAAAAGAAATTGAAGCTGATATCAAGATTGAAGGATTACCAAAAGATCGACCTCAAGAACAGAGAAAACATCTAAGTGAAGTAAAAAATGTGATTGCCATCGCTTCTGGAAAGGGAGGAGTTGGAAAATCTACGATTACTTCAAATTTAGCTGCTGGGTTGGCGAAAAAAGGTTATAAAGTTGGACTGATTGATGCAGATATTCATGGTCCGAGCATGCCAACCATGTTTGACTTGGTTAATGCACGACCTAGATCTGTAGAAAAGGATGGGAAGAAGATGATTGTTCCCATTGAAAGTTATGGAGTGAAGATTTTATCCATGGGATTTTTCGTGGAGCCGAATCAGGCCATTGTTTGGAGAGGATCCATGCAATCCAAGGCTTTAACCCAAATGATCAATGATGGAGATTGGGGGGAGTTGGATTATCTTTTACTGGATTTACCTCCAGGAACAGGGGATATTCAATTAACATTGGTTCAGAATATCCAGTTAACCGGAGCGGTAGTGGTAACTACTCCACAGGAAGTTGCATTAGCTGATGCAAGAAAAGGAATTTCCATGTTCCGAAATGAAAACGTAAATGTGCCGATCATTGGATTGGTAGAAAATATGTCTTGGTTCACACCGGAAGAATTGCCAAATAACAAATACTACATTTTTGGAAAAGATGGTGGAGTAGGTTTGGCAGAGCAGATGAAGGTCAAATTATTGGGTCAGATGCCATTATTGATGAGCGTAAGAGAAGGTGGAGATGTAGGTCATCCAGCCGTATTGCAAGAAGGAACTGAGAATGCCAGGATATTTGAAGAATTAGTTGATGCATTTGTAGACCAGGTAAAATGGAGAAATGAAAATTTACCTGAAACCAGATTAGTAGAAATCACAAGAAGGTAGCATATGAGTCCAGTTGAAAATAAGGAGCTTCATCAGAAAATTGAAGCCGGATTGCAGGAGATTAGACCTTTTTTACAATCCGATGGAGGAGATTGTGAGTTTGTAGAAATCACAGAAGATTTCATCGTTCGAATTGAATTGAAAGGAATGTGTGCTGATTGCAATATGAGTGCAACTACCGTGAAAGGTGGTATCGAAGAAACAATCAAAAGACATGCTCCTGAAGTGAAGGGAGTTGAAGCGATTTCCATTTAATGCTTAACATATTCTAATCTTATTTTAACAAATAAGAATTGGATATGACCGTTTGATATTTTATCGAAGTTCCCGTTATTTCCCGCTTTTTTCGCTTTTTTTTTGAATTAGGATTCAAATTTCAGCGGATATTTGGCTCAGACAAAACAAGATAAGTTTTGTATCTTACCGCGAGATTACTTAAAAACCGTTAAAATTTATAATTCAAGTGTTATGAAAAGAGTTACTTTGATGAGCTCGTTCATGGCTATTTTGCTATGTTCGATGGTCTTCGGTCAAGGTTCGGTAAAAGTTGGAAACTACTTTACAGAAAGTCCAACTTACGTGCCAACAAGCGAAGCACCGCAATACATTCACACTACTAAGTCCAGAAAAATACTCATTGACCTAAACGAATTGAAATCCAAGCTTCCATTGGCGGAACACAGAGACCGTCAGGGGATTGGAAGTTCAGTTTACATGTATATTCCTGATCCAGATGGTGGTCAGAGAAGATACCGCGTGTTGCACAACACAACTATGGCAGAGGGATTGAAAGAAGAATTCCCGAACATCAGAACCTTTGATGTGATTGCCGAAGACGATCCAAACATACATGGGAAGATCGATTACACCCTTTTTGGTTTTCATGCGATGATTACGATTCCTGGAAAAGGAAAATTCTTCATTGATCCTGTTTACCATGGGAATGATCAAATCCACATGGCTTATTGGAAAGCAGATTTCTATACAGATAAAAACGCTGTATGTGAATTCGAAGGAAATTCCGATTTAGCGGATGTAGATCCTTCAGTTACAAGACAGTTTGGTGATTGCCAATTGAGAACCTATCGTTTAGCCTTATGTGCTACCGGAGAGTACACCACTTTCCATGGAGGTACAGCTGGTCAAGCTGCTTCTGCACAGGTGACTACAATGAACCGTGTGAATGAAGTGTACGAAAGAGACATGGCTATTACCATGGTAATTGTTGCCAACAATAGCATGATAATTTATACAAATTCAGGATCCGATCCATTTACAAACGGAAATCCTGGTTCCATGATTACACAATGTCAATCGACTTGTGATTCTCAAATTGGATCAGCAAATTATGATATCGGACACGTATTTGGAACCAACTCTGGTGGATTAGCTGGATTAGGTGTTGTATGTAACAACGGATCTAAAGGAAGAGGAGTTACTGGTTCTGCTGCACCAGTGGGAGACCCATTCGATATTGATTATGTTGCTCACGAAATGGGGCATCAGTTTGGATGTAACCACACTTTTAATAATTCATGTGGTGGTAACAGAAACAATGGTACGGCGGTTGAGCCAGGATCAGGTTCAACAATCATGGCCTATGCTGGTATTTGTCCTCCTGATGTTCAAAGTAATTCTGATGATCATTTTCATGGAATTTCTTTACAAGAGATGGATGCGCATATCATGAGTACTTCTTGTCCAGTGGTGACTTCATTGTCCAATAATCCTCCGATTATTACAACTACTACAACAAGTTTTTATGTTCCTGCCAACACTCCATTTGCATTAACTTGTACAGCAACAGATCCTGATGGGAATACATTGTTATATTGTTGGGAGCAGATGGATAATGAGATTTCAACTCAGGCTCCAGTAGCTTCATCTACAACAGGACCAAATTACAGATCTAATAGTCCAGTTACGAGTCCAACAAGATATTTTCCAAATCTAACTTCTGTTAATGCGGGGAACTTAACTCCAACTTGGGAGGTTACTCCCTCCGTATCCAGAGCAATGGATTTTAGAGTAACGGTTAGAGATCAAGCGGCAGGCGGGGGTTGTACAGATCACGCAGACATCTCAATGAACACAGATGCAACTGCAGGTCCTTTCATTGTGACTTATCCAAATGCGACAGGTATTACTTGGAATGCACTAACTACAGAAACAGTAACTTGGAACGTAGCGAATACTACAAATGCCAATGTAAACTGTCAGAATGTGGATATTTTCCTATCGATTGATGGTGGACAAACTTACCCAACTCAGTTAGCGGATGATGTGCCAAATATTGGATCGTATACGGTAACTGTTCCAAATACTCCATCTCCAAACTGTAGAGTTATGGTAATGGCCCAAAACGGAACTTTCTTTGACGTATCAGATAATAACTTTACGATTCAAGGAGCAACATTTGATTATACTTTAGCTTGTACTGCACCAAGTCAAACAGTTTGTCAAGGTGTTAATGCACAGTACACAATTGATGTAGGTAGCATCGGTGGATACAATGATAATGTGACGCTTTCTGTAACTGGTTTGCCAGGTGGAGCAACAGCAGGGTTTTCGACAAATCCAGTAACTCCAGCAGGAACTTCTACATTAACAATTTCTGGAACTGCAGGTGTAACTCCCGGGGTTTACAATTTGACGTTAGAAGGAAATTCAACATCTGGAACTAAGCAGTTAGCGCTTACTTTAACAGTATCCGCTGGTTCTTTGAGTGCAGTAACATTAACTTATCCAACGGATGGTCAGACAGGAGTTTCTTCTCCAATCAACTTCCAGTGGACAGACGCAGGTCCGGGAGCCACTTATGATGTTGAGATTGCAACTGACGCGGGATTCTCTACAATCGTTTCCAATCCAACAGGATTAACTACGAATTCATATGTTGAATCAGGGCTTTCTTCAAGTACGATGTATTACTGGAGAGTTACTGCTTATAATTCATGTTCGACTGCACCAGCATCTGCAAGTTTCTCATTCGAAACAAGCACATGTAATACTTATGCAAGTACAGATGTACCGAAAACTATTTCTGCTTCAGGTACACCAACGGTAACTTCCACATTGGTTATTTCCGGAGCAACTGGAACAATTCAAGATTTGGATGTGGTAGATTTGATTGGTCAACATACTTGGATCAGTGATATTACCATTACATTAACTTCTCCTTCAAATACTACGGTTACTTTATTTGATGCCGTTTGTAATAATGAGAATGATTGGGATTTGAATTTTGATGATGGAGCGACACCGGGAGCTTTACCTTGTCCACCAGTTGGTGGAGGAACCTATCAACCAGTGGATGCCTTAAGTGCTTTCAATGGAGAAGATCCTAACGGAACTTGGACACTTACTGTTTCAGATGGAGCAAATCAAGATGGTGGATCACTGGATTCTTGGGGATTGGCAATTTGTCTTGGGGTATGTAACCAAGCTTCAACTCCAACTTTATCTGCTACTGCAACAAATGTATGTCCAAATGGATTATCTACACTTTCAATCACTTCAGGTAACTTGAATGACGCAACAGATTGGGAATGGTACTCCGGATCTTGTGGAGGTACTTCTGTAGGAACTGGAACAACAGTAAATGTGAATCCAACCGCTACAACAACTTACTATGTAAGAGGAACTGGTGGATGCGTTGGAACTTCAGCATCTTGTGAGCCAATTACGGTGAATGTATTTACTCCTTACAATGGAACAGTCAATGCGACTTTCTGTAATGGGGATACTTATACTTTCCCTGATGGATCGAATACGACAACGACTGCTTCAAATACAACTGTGTTGACAGACCAAAACGGATGTGATTCAACGATTAATACCAATGCAACGGTTGTTTCTTTGAGTTTCTCAGTTTCTGTTAGTGGATTTACTTTGTCGTCAAACCAAAGTTCACAAGCAACTTACCAATGGATCGATTGTAACAATGGAAATGCTTTGATAGCTGGAGAAACAAATCAAAGTTATACGGCTACAGCAAATGGAAGCTATGCAGTTATTGTGACTTCAACTGTAGACGGGAACTGTGAGGTGACTTCACCTTGTGAGACGATCACTGGAGTAGGAATAGGGGAAAATGAGGAGAATTCAATTTCCATCTATCCGAACCCATCAGATGGAAAATATATTGTGAAATTCACTGGGATGAATTTGTTCAGCAATATGGAAATCACAGATGACAGAGGAAGAATCGTATACAAAAAAGAATTGAATGGTGAAATGGAAATCAACTTGGATCTTACGAATGAGGCTCAAGGGGTGTACATCATGAAAGTTCGAAATGATAGCGATCTTAAAATAGTGAAGCTGATCAAACAATAATCAGTATATATTTGAATATAGAAAGGGAGTCAAACGACTCCCTTTTTTTGATTAAACTTTTACGATAGCCGCTTTTTTGGCTTCCTTCACACTTCCATCAAATCCTTCCACACCTCCAACAGTTGTATATTTCATCACATACTTTTTATCTGGGTGAATGATATTATAAGCAAATTGAACTGCAATAGTTGCTTCGTGAAAACCGCATAGAATCAGTTTTAATTTACCGGGATAGGTATTGACATCTCCCACAGCAAAAATTCCTGGAATGTTGGTAGAATAATCTAAAGCATTGTTGACTACGATAGCATTTTTATCAATTTCCAAGCCCCAGTTGGCGATCGGACCCAATTTGGGAGCTAAACCAAATAGTGGAATGAAATGATCCACTTCTTTGTAAATTTCTCCTTCTGATTTACTTTGAATCACAAGAGCCTCTACATGTTCTTTTCCATGAATTTCTTTCACTTCAGCTTCAGTAATGAGATTGATTTTTCCGATTTTCGATAATTCGATTACTTTTTCAACGGAATCCAAGGCGCCTCTGAATTCATTTCTTCGGTGCACTAAATTTACCTCACTTGCCACGTCAGCTAGGAAAATAGACCAATCCAAAGCTGAATCTCCGCCTCCGGAAATCAACACTTTTTTGTCGCGGTAAATCTCAGGATCTTTGATAAAGTACTCCACTCCTTTTTCTTCAAATTGATCCAGATTCGGGATGGGAGGTTTTCTAGGTTCAAAGGATCCCAAACCTCCTGCAATGATAATAACTGGGGCGTGATGAACTGCTCCTTTATTGGTTGTTACCAGAAAACTATTGTCTTCCAATTTCTCAATAGTTTCCGCTCTTTCACCCAAGGTATACCCTGGTTCAAAAGGACGAATTTGTTCTGCTAGATTCGTAATGAGATCACCAGCCAAAACTTCTGGATAAGCCGGGATATCATAAATGGGTTTTTTAGGATAGATTTCAGCACATTGGCCACCGGGTTGAGGTAATGCGTCAATGAGATGACATCTAAGCTTGAGTAGTCCGGCTTCGAACACGGTGAACATTCCCACAGGGCCTGCTCCGATAATTAAGACATCTGTTTGAATCATGATTGTTTATTTATTAGACTTTTAGTTAATTCATTTAATTGAGAAACTTTGGTTGCAAAATCCCCTTTGATTGAGTTTCTGTAGGTATTTAAATTCTCTACCATTTCATTCATATTTTCTGGAATGACTTCTTCAAAAAATTGGCGCATTCTTTTAGCCGTTGTGGGCGATTTTCCTCCAGTTGAAATAGCGATTTTCACATGACCTTTGGTAACGATTCCACCTAGATAGAAATCACATAATTCTGGTGTGTCTGCTACATTAATTAATATTCTTTTCTTTTTCGCCAAGTGATGAATTTCCTTGTTTTTTTGTGCATCGTTTGTAGCAGATATCACAATCGATCTATTTTTTAAATCTTTTTTCCTGAATGCTCTATGAGTCAGTTTAATTTTATGTTGATGAGCGAGTTCCTTTATTTCATTGTGAAATTCCATACTGATGACTTCCACATTTGCCTCAGGACTTGATTTCAACAGAAAGCTTAGTTTTTCCAGTCCCACTTTTCCTCCTCCAATAATGAGGATGTTGAGCTTTTCTGTTTTTAGAAATATGGGATAGAGGGAATTCATTGAATTAGGAATTAAGAATGTAGAATTATGAATTTAGAGTGTAGAATGTAGAATGGTTGGTTGTGGTTTGAGCTCTATATTTTTAAGGTAGTCTTTTAGTTTGTGGCTTTCAGCTACTGTTTCGCCGATGATGATTAGGGCGGGGTTGGAGAGTTGTTTTTGATTGACAACTTCTACAATCGTGTTGATCGTTCCTATACCTGATCTTTCATTTGCTAATGTTCCGTTTTGGATGATTGCTACCGGAGTTTCACCTTTTCCATTTTGTTGGAAGAGTTTGACAATTTCTAAAAGTTTACTCATGCCCATCAAGATGCCAACTGTAGCGGTTGATTGAGCGGCCAGGGCGATGTCTTCACTTAAACTTCCCGTTTTTGTGGTGCCTGTAATGATCCAATAGCTTTCCGAAACTCCTCTTTTGGTGGGAGAAATCCCCAAGGAGGCGGGAACGGATGTTGCGGAGCTTATTCCAGGAACAATTGCAGTGGGAATACCAAAATTTTCAGCGTATTCGATTTCTTCTGATCCACGACCGAAAATGAATGGGTCACCTCCTTTTAGTCGGACCACATGCCCATAATTAAAAGCAGATTGAACAATCAATGTATTAATCTCTTCTTGATTGTATTTTTTATACCCCAATCTTTTGCCTACAAATATCTTTTTGGCTCTTGGCGCGTGATCGAGTAGGGAGGTGTCGACCAATGCATCGTACAAAACAACATCTGCAGTATTGAGTGCTTTTATTCCTTTTATGCTGATCAATTCAGGATCGCCTGGCCCAGCGCCAACAAGAGTAAATAATTTATTTTGAGTTCTCATTTTGTAAATTTTTAAGTCGGTATTGGTCGACTTGTTTGTAAAAATTCTCTGCATCTTCAAAAAAACTGTAGGCGAATTCAATGGATGGTTCATTTTCCTTTATCTGGTATACAAATTCCTGAAAACTGATCGCCAATTTGATTTTTTTTGTAGCTACAAATTCAGTTTGAAAATCCTCTATAATTTTCGCGTAAGAGTTTGTTTTCTTCTGTTCCAAACTCAAAAGTGCCTTGGCAGAATTGATGATGGAAGCATAGGAGTGATAAATACTATCTCCCCACTGATTTGAATTCAAGTTGTCTTTGGCTAACAAAAGCTTTTCTTCGGATTCAAAAAATAGAGTAGCCACTAAATCTATCACCACGCCAGCACATTCTCCTATTCCAATCGCTTGGATGTAGGATTTGTCATGACCCCAATCCACAAAATCATCCTCCACTAGATTATCCGTAATAGACAGATCTTTCAGTAACTCGTAGAAATAAGCTTTACCCTGATGATCATAATATTCATGAAACACCTGTTCTTTCCCATTTTCGACATAATCATCCAGTAAAATGCGAAGTGCTTGCTGACCTCTTTTACTTGGGATTTTGATCACTTTATCAGCGAATCTTCCATTTCCATTTCCTAAGTTTCCTCCTCCGAGTAAAACCTGTAGAGCGGGAGCTAATTTCTGATCCACTTTGATCGACATCCCTTGAAAACCTATTGGAGCCATGGAATGTTGACCACAAGAATTCATGCATCCAGAGATTTTGATAGTCAAATCTTTATTCGAAATGAATTCAGGATATTCGTTTTGAATGATTTCACTAAGTTCTTTTGTAATTCCGGTTGAACTAGCGATTCCTAAATTACAAGTATCTGTTCCCGGACAAGCCGTAATATCCAAAGTAGATTCAAATCCCGGACTGGCTAAATTCAGCTTTTTGAGTTCTTGATAAAAAAAATGAAATGGATTCTTCCGGAACATCTCGAATTAGAAGATCCTGGCGCAGGGTAAATCGAATTTCATCTCCTGAATAGTTCGCAATCAGTTCAGCCAGGTCACGAGCTTGATCTGTATAGAAATCTCCCAAAGGCACGCGAACACCAATGCTTACCAATCCTTTTTGTTTCTGAGGAAGTACATTTGTTTTCTTCCAAATCTCAAAAAGAGGATCATTGTCTATTCGAATTGTTGGTGCAGAATGAAGCGCTATTTTCGTTTCAGACTCCAAATATTGTATAGGGTAGGATTGCTGATAAAGAGCTTTTTTTTCCGCTTCTACCAATTCGATGAACGCTTCTGGACCAATCGATTTAACCAAAAACTTGACTCTCGCTTTGTTTCGATTAGATCGTTCTCCATGGCGATCATAAACCCTTAAAACTCCTTCGATAAAGGGAATCAATTGATCAGCTTCGAGAAACTCTTGAACCACATCACCTAATCGAGGTTGGGAACCTAAACCACCTGCAAGTAAAACTTTGAATCCGTGAATTTTTTTTCCTTCTTTCAGTTGAACTTTGGCAATAAACCCAAGATCATGCATGTAGGCCAAAGCCGTATCCTCTTCGCTTCCAGAAAAAGAAATCTTGAATTTTCGACCCATTTCCTGGCAAAATGGATTTCGTAAAAAGTAATTGAAAACGGCATCCGCATAGGGAGTCACATCAAATGCTTCGTTTGGGTCTACTCCGGCAGTCGGACTCGCAGTGACGTTTCGAACCGTATTTCCACAAGCCTCACGAAGGGTAATATCGTCTTTTTCCAACTCTGCCCAAAGCTGAGGAGTGCGATCCAAACTCACATGGTGGATTTGAATATCTTGGCGAGTTGTAATGTGTAATCGACCCGTCGAATATTCGTCAGCCACATCTGAAATTCTTCGTAACTGCTTAGAGGTCACTTTCCCATAAGGCAGTTTAATTCGAATCATTTGAACACCTGGTTGTCTTTGACCATAGACTCCACGTGCCAATCTTAGGCTTCTAAATTTTTCTTCATCTATTTTCCCCTCTTTGAAAAGGAGGATCTTTTTTTCCAGTTCTAAAATGTCTTTTTCAACGACTGGATTTTCTAATTCTGTTCTAAAACTTTGCATAATTTAAGTTCTAAGTTCTAAGTTCTAAGCGTTGCCCTGAGCGGTAGCCGAAGGGATCTTCTTCTTTTTTTGGGTAAAAAAAAGTCCGTTTGAGTATTAACAAACGGACTTTTAAGATTGAAACTAATTGACTATTTAATCTTCATTCCATTTGCTATTGGGAACCATAAATGGGTTCATCCAACAAAAGCAGCAATATGTTTGATTTTTATTCATTTGATTTTTTAGATTTTGAGACTGCAAGATTGCAAGACTACAAGACTACAAGACTACAAGATTGCAAGACTATCAGATTTTCAGACTACATTATTATTCTACATCAATTCCTAACTAAGTCTTTTACCCATTATTCATTATTCATTATTCATTGTTCATTATTCATTGTTCATTATTCATTATTCATTGTTCATTTTTAATTGTCTATTGTCTAACATCTCTTTTTTATCCATTAATGAATCCTACTCCTGCAGTTGTATTTGTTTGACTATCAATTAAAATAAAAGCTCCATTGCCTTTGTTTTCATCGTAGGAATCATAAAATAGAGGTTTATTAACTTTTAGTTGAACCTTACCGATATCGTTTAAATTCAATTCAGACACTTCCGTTGTTTCTCCGCTAAAATCAGTCGCTAAAATGGAATCAATCGACTCTATTTTTGTTGCTACATTATTTACCCCGTGTTGCAAATAATATTTGGATAGCGGTTTAAGTGGATTGTTGTCCATCCAACAAATAGTGGCATTTAGCGATTTACTGACATTTGGTATTTCATTGGCTTTTACGATCATGTCTCCTCTAGAAACATTCACATTATCTTCTAATGTAATGGTCACAGAAGAACCTCTTTTGGCCGATTGAAATTGCTCATTAAAAAAGTGGATTTCTTTTATTTTTGATTTCGTTTCCGAAGGTAGAATCACCACTTCATCACCTACAGATAAATCCCCTCCATAAATTTTGCCCGCATATCCTCTAAAATCATGGTATTCATCTGTTTTTGGTCTGATCACCGTTTGTACGGGAAACCTTGCTTGCGCTTCTTCATAAACATCTTTGTTTTCAATTTTTTCTAGATGCTCCAACAAAGTTTCTCCTGTATACCAGGTTGTATTTTCTGATTTCTTCACCACATTATCACCTTTCAATGCCGAAATTGGAACGAAAGTGATATTCTGATTTTTGTAGGAAGCCGAATCAACCAATTGTTGTATTTGATCTTTTATTTCATTGAAACGACCTTCTTCAAAATTCACCAAATCCATTTTATTGACAGCTACAATGATCTCCTTTACACGCAATAAATTATTGATAAAAAAGTGTCTTTTAGTTTGTTCGATCACCCCATTTCGAGCGTCCACTAAAATAATGGATGCTTGAGAAGTTGAGGCTCCGGTAACCATGTTTCGGGTATATTCAATGTGACCCGGAGTATCTGCAATGATGTAGGATCTTTTATTTGTAGAAAAGTAGATATGAGCCACGTCAATTGTGATGCCCTGTTCCCTTTCCGCTACCAATCCATCTGTTGCCAAAGAAAAATCCAAGTAATCATATCCTTTAGATCGACTATTTTTTTCAATTGCCTCTAATTTATCATCAGTCAATGAATTCGTATCATACAGAATCCGACCAATCAAAGTGGACTTTCCATCATCCACACTTCCTGCTGTTGCTATTTTAAGTACTTCCATTTTTTTTAAGATTTTGAGACTGCAAGACTACAAGATTTTCAGATTGCAAGACTTTCAGACTAATAGATTGATATTTAATCTTCTAAATCAATTCAATTTCTAACTAAGTCTTTTACCCATTTTTAATTGTTAATTGTTAATTGTTCATTGTCTTTTCTCTGTTGTCTTTTGTCTAGAATCTATTATCTAGTATCTATTGTCCAATTAATTTTTCTTGCTCTTGCTCAAAACTCTTGCGGTTCCTGAGCTTTTCGAAGGGCACAACTCTTGCTCTTGCTCAATTCTCTTGCTCACAACTCTAAAAGTATCCTTGTTGTTTCCTTTTTTCCATGGCAGCTTCCGATCTTTTATCATCGATACGAGCACCTCGTTCTGATATTTTCGATTCTCGAATTTCTCTCACTACATCTTCAATGATAAAAGCATTGGATTCAACTGCTGCGGTACAAGACATGTCTCCGACAGTTCTGAAACGAACTATTTTTTCATATACCAATTCATCATTTTCTCGGTAGACATATTCATCATTTGCCGACCAGATCAAACCATCTCTCTCGAAAACAGGTCTTTTGTGTGCGAAATAGATAGAAGGGATTTCGATACCTTCTTTTTCAATGTAGGACCAAACATCCAGTTCCGTCCAATTCGAAATTGGGAAAACACGAACATTTTGACCAAGATCAATGCGTCCATTGAGCATATCGAATACTTCAGGTCTTTGGTTTTTTTCATCCCATTGTCCGAAATCATCTCGAACGGAGAAAATGCGTTCTTTAGCTCTTGCTTTTTCCTCATCACGACGAGCCCCACCAATACAAGCATCAAAACCGAATTCCTCAATGGCATCCAAAAGGGTCTCCGTTTGGAGCATGTTTCTGGAAGCGTATTTCCCTGTTTCCTCTTTAACTCGTCCAGCGTCAATATTGTCCTGGACATTTCTAACGATCAATTCTAAACCTAATTCTTCAACCAAATTGTCTCGGAACTCGATGGTCTCAGGAAAATTATGTCCTGTATCTACATGTAGCAGAGGAAAAGGAATTTTAGCAGGATAGAAAGCTTTTTGAGCCAATCTCACCAATGTGATTGAATCCTTTCCACCTGAAAACAACAGAACCGGCTTTTCAAACTGAGCCGCAACTTCATGAATGATGAAGATGGCTTCGTTTTCTAATGCATTATTTTCTAATATATTTTTCATATCTAATTCTCTTTATTATTTTTCTTGCTCACTACTCTTGCTCTTGCTCACTACTCTTGCTCTTGCTCAATTCTCTTGCTCACTACTCCTAAGCATGAAGTCCGCATTCTCTGTTCGACAATACCTTTGTTGGGTCGAAATATTTGAATTCGTTTGGAAGATTATGAGTATCAAGGTATACGTCTAATTCTTCATCTGTCCAATGGTAAAATGGACTCACTTTGATTTTGCCATCTTTTCCTTTTGAAACAATATCGATGGAGTCTCTGAAAGCTGTTTGACCTTTTCTCAAATTCGTAAACCATAAATCTGGTTGATGTTCTTCCATGGCTCTTCGGAAGGGTTCCAATTTGACTTGTTCCGTGAATTCCTGGTGTTCATCTGTATCCACTTCAGGTATTCCCATCAGCACATTTCGATAGCCAACAGAAATTTTAGGCACATAGATATCCACAGACAATTCGAGCTGATCAATTAATTCTTTGGCATGTCTGTAGGTGTTTGGAGTATTGTACCCAGTATCACACCAAATGACCTTTATATCGAGTTTTACATTTGAAACCGCGTGCAAAATAGCCGATTCATAAGGTCTGAAATTTGTTGTAAGAACGGGTCTTTCAGAATTATTCATCGCCCATTCGATAATCTCTTTTGGAGACTTCTCTTTTAATTCGTTATTGATATTTTCCAGATTCATCATTTTTTATTTACCCCATTTAACATTGTTCCAAATTCTTTCATGAAAGAAATACAAGATCATTTTTGTGAATAATTCGATCGAACCAATGGAGAATGCCAGAGTCAGTTCACCTGTAATTACCCAAGAAATAAGTATCGTGTCCAAGGTGCCCACAAGACGCCAGCTGATCGATTTTATGATGCTTCTTAAGGGTTTATCACCACTTGTTCGATCTTCTGTGTAGCCCGTATTTCTTGGTATTGCTTGATCAATTATCATCTTAATTTTCTTTTAAACTTTAAACCCTATCGGATAAGTAGGGAATACAAAGGTAAATGAAAATCAATGTGTTCCAAATGTTTTTTTAATTTTTTTTGAAATTGATTTAAGAAATATCAGCTACAAGATCGGCTAAAGTCTTGTTTTTAAGGATCTCCAGGGTAGCGTCTCGAACTTCGATCATGAGTGCATGTACACTGCATTTTGTTTCATCAGGACAATCATCGCATCTTTCATAGAAGTTTAAACTTACGCATGGAAGCATGGCAATGGGACCTTCTAAAAGCCGAATCACATCGCTCATTTGAATTTTATCCGCATCTTTTAAAAGGTAATAGCCTCCTCCTTTTCCCTTTTTGGATCCAAGGAATCCGGCTTTTCGCATGCTTAATAGGATCGATTCAAGAAACTTATGTGAGATGTTTTCTTCTTTTGAAATCGTAGCAATTTGAACAGGATTTTCTTTGTCCTGTTTAGCTATGAATGTCAAAGCCTTTAAACCGTATTTAGTTCTCTTAGAAAGCATATTGGCACGAATATAATTAAAAATTATCGGGAATATTTGAACCAAAAAAGCAGTCTTTCGTGGAATTCTAAAGCGATTTATTTCAGAGGAATATATGGATTATGTGAACAGAGACATGTTTTTTCATTAAATCTGAAAACCAATTTTAACTCATATTTAGAAATAGCGGGATTTTCTTATTTTAGGGGAGTTTTCTAAAAAAATAATACATTGAAAAAGATCCTGTTTGTCCTCTTTATTTTGAATTTCGGACTCCTTTTTAGTCAGAAGGAGCAAAGGATCGACAGCTTGTTACAGGTGGCTGTTTCCTGGCATTATCCCAATCCATCTGGAGCAGATTCCTTGTATAAAATCATCCTAGAGGAAGCAAAAGAAATGGATTATACAACGGCAATTGGTTTGGCCGAAAAGGGAAGGGGAGTGATCGCAGATGTACGGGGAAATCCAGAAAAAGCGATGGAACATTATGAGGTGGCGTTCAAAGTTTTTATAGATGCTAAAGATTCAATGAATGCTTACAAAGTGAGGTACAACGAAGGAATCATCTATCGATCAATAAAAAAATCTAATCTTGCCTCCAAAGCTTTTCAGGAATGTAAAGAAGTCTTTGAAAAGTATGGATTTATTCCTGGGGTGATATTGAGTGATATCAATTTTGGGATTCTTCAGTATGATGAAAAAAATTATAATGGAGCATTAGAAAAATTTCATAGAGCCAGAAGAATTCAAGAAAAAATGGGTCAGATAGATCCAAATATCTACATGAATATTGGGAATTGTTTTTTCTATTTGGAACAGGATGACAGTTCCTTTTTCTATTTAGAGAAAGCCTATAAGTTGGCCATGGAATTAGGGAATTATGTGACCATAACCAATTTATCGAATACTCTCGGTCAGTTGTATTACAAAAAAGGCGAGCTCAAAAAAGCGGAAGAATTGTTCTTACAGGAAATAAGTATTTCGATCGAAAAAGAGCAGTGGGATCAAGTTGCAGATGCCAAAATATATATTTCAACTCTTTACAGAGATTTGGCCTCATTTGAAAAGGCGTACACCTACTTAGCGGAAGGAATAAAATTGCGCGATTCATTAAGAAATCAAGAGTTTTTGATGGAATTATCTGAAAAGGATGCCGTGATCGACAATGAAAAAAAGCAACACGAGATTGCCTTATTAGAGGAGCAGGAACAAAGATCTCAAGAAGAAATATCCTTTGTTAAGAAAACTAGAATTTATTTGGGAATTGTCATTGGATTAGTGTTGATTGTTACTGTATTGATTTTGCTGCAAAGCTTGAGAAGAAGGAAGATTAATAGATTGTTGACAGATAAAAACGAGCAGATTGAAGAACAGCATAAAGAAATTACGGATAGTATCAACTACGCCAGGCAAATCCAAACTGCTCTGCTTACTTCGGATGCTGAGTGGTCAAAAATAAGTCCAGAGTTTTTTATTCTTTTCAAACCAAAAGATGTCGTTTCCGGTGATTTTTTCTGGGCTCTAGAACATGAAGAAGAAGGATTGTCAATTTGGGTAGCCGCAGACTGCACAGGTCATGGTGTGCCTGGGGCATTTATGTCCATGCTTGGAATTGGATTTTTGAATGAGATCATTATTGAGAATAAGATTTTAGAGCCACAAGAGGTATTAAATAAATTGAGAGAAAAGATCATCAGTGCCTTAAAACAAAAAAACCTGGATACAGAGCGCAAAGATGGAATCGATTTGGCCTTGTGTGTTTGGGAAAAGAAAACAAATACTCTCACTTTCGCAGGAGCTAATAATCCATTGTATATCATTCGCAACAAAGAATCAATTAAGGAAACCGATCCATTGAAAGAATCCAATGAGCAGTTAGGGTTGTTAGAATTCTTACCAGATAAAATGCCTGTGGGGTCGCACACAGGAGAATTGAGGTCTTTTAGTCAAACCAAGATCCAATTAAATTCCGGTGACATGATTTATACTTTTAGCGATGGCTATGCGGATCAATTTGGAGGAGATCAAGGAAAAAAATACAAATACAAAAGATTTAGGGAACATTTAATGTCAATAGCCCATCTATCAGCAGAAGATCAAAATAACAACTTAGATATTGAGTTTGAATCTTGGAAAGGACAACTAGAGCAAATCGACGATGTTTGCGTAATTGGGGTGAGAGTTTAATTCAATTAAAGTGAAACGCAAAGTTTATCCTGAGTCAAATGGATGAAAGAGATTAACATCCAAACCGAGTTTTTGACCTCAGGGCGTAATTGGGGTGAGAGTTTAATTCAATAAAAGTGAAACGCAAAGTTTATCCTGAGTCAAAAGGATGAAAGTGAAAACAATCAAAACGAGTATTGACCTCAGGGCGCAATTGGCTTGAGAGTTCAGGAAATTAACGAAGATTTTTGCCTGTTCGCTTATTTTTTTCAGCAATTCTATTTTCCTTTTTTAATTTTGGCACTATTCCTGATTTTTAAAGGAATGAATCGATCATTACTTTCAATTTAAAACACACATGAAAAAGAAAGTTCTTCTTACTGGAGCATCGGGGACTGTAGGTTCGGAGGCTTTGAAGAATTTGGTGAAAAACCCAAATGTAGAAATCCATGTATTTGATGTGCCTTCTAAAAGAGCAAAGAAGGTTTTTTCGCAATATGAGGGACAAATTACAGTACACTTTGGGGATTTAAGAAATAGGGAACAAGTCGAAGAGGTTTGTAAAAATATAGATACTGTAATTCATCTTGCGGCTATAATTCCACCACTTGCAGATGAAGAACCAGAGTTTGCCGAATTAATAAATGTTGGAGGGACAAAAAACCTATTAGAGTCTCTAGAAAAATATTCTCCGGATGCTTTTTTTATATATTCTTCTTCTGTTTCAGTTTATGGATGTCGTCTGGAAAATCCTGATATTAAAATTTCAGATGAATTAAAAGCCTCTCCACGAGATGAATATGGAAAGACAAAAATTAAAGCGGAGGAGATACTTAGAAATTCGAAATTAGATTGGACCATTTTTAGGCTGACTGCCATTATGGGAGTTGGAAATCATAAAGCTTCTGGTTTGCTTTTCGAAATGCCTTTGGAGACTTCAGTTGAAATATGTACCCCAATGGACGCCGCACGAGCCTTTGCAAATGCGATCGATAAAAGGGAAGTTTTGAGCAGAAATACCTTTAATTTGGGTGGAGGAGAAAAGTGTAGAATACAGTACCGCGATTTGCTTGGAAAGTATTTTCAATTATTCGGATTGGGAGAGATTAATTTTCCAGAACATTCCTTTGCTGAGCATAATTTCCACTGCGGGTTTTATCAAGATGGAGATCAATTGCAGAACATATTAAACTTTAGAAGTCAAGATCTAAATGATTATTTTAAAATGATTGAGCAATCTGTCCCAAAAGCTCAAAAAGTTGTCACAAGAGTAGTTCAACGACCTGTGAAAAAATATTTGTTATCCATGTCCAGACCCTATAAAGCTTTCAAACAGAAGAACTCTGAAGACATGAATTATTTCTTTAAAAATGTTCCCTCATGAGAAACCCAATCCTATATCTATTTTTATTGTTTTCTATTAGTTTGTATTCACAAACAAGTACTTTAGAGATTAAGGTGACCAACATAAAGGAGCTTAAAGGGAATATCCATATTGGGCTTTATAAAGATCCAGATCACTTTCCTAAAGTCAATAAAGAATACAAAAAATATGTTTTAAAAGTTACCGATAAAGAGATCACTAAGTTGATTAAGATTCCTGATGGAAAATATGCGATTAGTGTTTATCACGATAAAAATAGTGACAATATTTGTAATCAAAATAAATTGCAAATTCCACTTGAAGCATTTGGTTTTTCAAACAATGTAGTTCCATTTTTTGCAGTTCCTACTTTTGGACAATGCAGTTTTAAGTCTGAAAATGGGAAGAAATTGAGTATACGTTTGATACAGCCAATTGTGAGCGAGTAAAATTATTGTTCCCCGTACAATTTTTTCTTGCAAGAAGGGCAGAGTTCCAGTTTTTCTTTATCTATGTTTTTGATGTTTTCGTTCGCATCTCTCATTACACATGTTGGGCCATCATCACAATGAGGTAAACCTAGGTTATGTCCTAATTCATGCACAACTATTTTCTTCAAACGATCAATGTAATTTTCTCTTTTTCGCAATCTAAAGATGGATACCACACAAGTAGGTCCAGGACAGGAACCTAATCCAAAAACTCCCCAGTCTTTGTATTTGCTTATTGGTTTTTTAATGTTGCCGTTTTTATCTCTGTCTGTCATGCTGATATCATATTGAGATAGTCCCATAAGATAATCGACGCTATCCGGTTTCCATCTTTCCTGCATGTGTAAAATGGAATCCGCACGATATCGAGGAGATTTAATGTTGATGAAAGCAGATTTCGGAAGTTCTTTTGAAGGGTAAACAATAATTTGAAATCCATACATGTCGTGCAAAGTTTTGGTAACAGTATCCATAATAGCAGGAGGTATTTTTCCATAAGGTTGAATAGCTACTACTACTTTTTCAGGTGATTTCTTTAGAAGTGGACCGTTACAAGCAGTTAGAATAAAAAGGAGGAAAAATGAAGATACTATTCTCATGAACTAAGGTTTTCTGGTTATTTTAATATAGCCAGAAACTCAAAGATCGTTACGATTATTAACAACTTTTAGGACAGTTGATCCAGATCTAATTTTATCATTCGTTTAATTCTTTCGAAGCTTTTTCTGCTAATTCCATCAATCGATAATAGTAAATGAAATATCCAATACTAAAAACCGCAAAGGAGCTAAAGACATGCCATAGGAAATGTGTTCCTTGTGGAAGAAAATCAGGCAATGGATTAGGATTAGGATAATCTAAAGTCCTAAATACTAGTGATAGCGCTAAAAAAACGAATCCATAGGCAATTAAATGGACATATTTGAATTGGTTTTTATACAAGAGAATAAAAATCGGGATGAAAAATGCGGATCCGACAAAGAAGTATCCAATATTTGGAGCCATGTCTTTGTTCGATTCATCTATAGTAAATAGAATAGTTAGCACTCCCATAAGATAAAATCCAAAGACGATAAGAAAACCGAAATACCATTTATAAACTACTTTTGTCCAAAAATAAGTAGCTAGTAGAACGGACATGGCGGATGCTGGCATCCAATCCAACAGTAGGAATGCTTCATGAGATCTAAAGGCATGATATAAAGTTGAGCCCAAACCATTTAGAAAAAGAAGTGGAATAATGGCCACCATAATCAAGTGATCCCTGTATTCTCCCCGTAGTTTCCAAATCCAATAAATAACCGGAATGAAAAAGAATAGAGAGGAAAAAGCATTCCACGGTTCTTTGATCCAACCTTCATGAACAAACTCATGATAAAGAGGGCCTCCATCATTAATAACAGACTTCCGTAACGCTATTTCTAAAGAATCGAGCATAATACAAAATTACTTGCTTCGATATGAAAGAATCAAGTTTGGGAAAATTTTTTGCACAAAAAAAAGCCCTGCAAAAGCAAGGCTCAAAATTTCATAAAAAACGAAGGAATTAATTCACGGTAATGCAACCATCCTTTATTGTAATCTTCTGTCCATTTTTTACTTTAACCCATCCACAAGAAGATTCGATTTCAGCGATATCCGCTGTTGGAGGACAATGTGCCGTTCCAGTAGTGGATCCATTAAAAGTAATCTCTCTTGTCGACCCATTGATCTTCACTTTAAAGGTGTAGGTCTTAGAATCTTTGTTGTAATAAGGTACGGAATAAGCGCTTACAAAAGTGGTTACGAAAAATACAGCAACCATCATCATCATTTTCAATTTCATAATAAGTGATTTAAAATTTTTAATACTTTGAAATATAGGAAAAAATAATTTTTAACACTCACAAATTCAGAGAAATAACAAACTAAATTGAACATTCCTGTAAGTATTTGTTTAAACAAACGTCTTCTGTTAACAAGAAACAAGTTATGAATTACAATCTATACAGAGAAGAGTTTGAGCACAGAGCAAAAGGGGAACCGATCAGGCCAGTTAGCAAACCCCAGTATGATCATTATACCAAACTGAATTTTTCCCGAACTAAAAGATGGGAGAAAAAAGGGGAATTACTTCCAGAAGTGAAAAAGGTATTGCATGGAATTGATCGAGATTTAGACTGGATTTTGATTACAGAACCCTGGTGTGGTGATGCGGCTCATACAGTTCCCTTTATTCAAATGATGGTGGCTGAAAGTGATAGAATCCAAATGGAAATCTATTTAAGAGATGAATATCCAGAACTGATGGAAAAATACCATACAAATGGTTCGCAGTCTATTCCTAAATTGGTTGTAAGAGATCGCTTAACAGGAGAAGATCTTTTTGTTTGGGGACCTAGACCGAAGGCTTTGGAAAAAATCAGGTTGGAAAATAAGGAAAAAATGGAGTATGGGGAATTGAACAATCTGCTTCAAAAATGGTATAATGAAGATGAAGGAATTTCGGTTCAGCAAGAAATATTAGAAGAACTAAAAATGCTATAGTTCGCAACTAGAGTAGAGTTCAAAACAAAAAACCCAGTTTGTACAACTGGGTTTTCTTTTTTTTGGGCTGCAGAGGATTCCCAAATCCTACGTAAAACAGGAGTGAATGAGATACAAGACACTAGACTCAAGACACAAGATTCCAGACATGGAACAATGCTGCGGAGGATTCCCAAATCCTACGTAAAACAGGAGTGAGTGAGATTCAAGATTCAAGATTCCAGACACCAGACACCAGACTATTTTCTTATAATCTAGATGACTGATAATCTTGCAATCTGACAATCTATAAGTCTATTAATCTTGTAGTCTTGCAATCTGAATGTCTAAGAATCCTCCGCAGCCATAATCTAAAGTCTATTAATCTTGTAGTCTTGTAATCTGAAACTCTATTTATAACTCAAAGCCCCTGAAGGACAAGCATCAATTTGATTTTTCAACTCTTCCACCGATGCATGTTCGGGTGTTATCCAAGGCTTGGCTTTTGGGTCGTATACATCGGGCAACATTCTGACACATACCCCTGCATGTTTACATAATTTCGGTTTCCACACAATGGTGAAATCTCCTTTTTGGTATTCTTTTACAATTTCTTCACTCATGGTTTTTATTTTTTGGTAATCAGTAATCGATAACCAGTAATCAGTGACCGCTTACCAGTTTGAAAAATTTTTATGACGTCATAAAATCCTAATATCATAAAGTCATAAAATCACAATATCACAAATCACTCATGAAAACATCAATTTCATGACCCTTCTCCAAAATCTTATGAACCGGACATTTGTTCGCGATCTGCTCCAATCGAATTAGCTGTTCCTGGCTTAAAGATTTGTTCTCAAAAGAAACCTGTACATGAAAATTAGCTTCCATATCATCCAGATTTTTCTTGTATTCTACATTTACGTCAATTGCACCTACGTTCCATTCTTTTCGGTCGGCATACATTTTTAAAGTAATTGCCGTGCAGGCTGCCAATGCAGAACGGAGTAAGTCCCCCGGTGAAGGTCCTAAATTCTGTCCCCCGTTTTCAATCGGTTCATCTGCAATTAGCGCATGACCCCGGGCATTGATTTCCGTTTTGTATTTTGTTTGAATTCTAGCTTTTGCAATCATGCTTTTAAGATAATGATTTCACCCCCAACCCCATAAAAGAGGCTAAAAAAATCGAGGATATTGTTTTTAAAGTCCCCTTCAGGGGATTTAGGGGTGAATAAAAGAGTCTAGTAACCTGCCCCCAGAAGTCCTATAGAATCTCAAATAAATCCTCTACGCTTTTTCTTATTTTGGGACTATCTGCCGTTGAGTCTTCCTCGGATCTGTAGCCAATTGTTGCGTTTACAGTGGAAGTATAACCTTTGGATTTTAACCCAAGAATTTCATCGAATTTTTCTGCTTCGAAACCCTCCATCGGACAGATATCAATTTTTAGTTCAGCCCCTACAGTCATCAAATTTCCTAAGGCAATATACACTTGTCTTTTAGTCCAGTTTTGATACTCTTCTTCCGACATGCCACTGAGTTTTCCTTTTACGAAATCTGAATAACCTTTAAATGAAGAAGGATCCATTCCATTTGACGAAGCTTTTAGGTGAACATAATTATCAACGTCACTATCATCAAATTTTGTCTTTGCGGCAAAGACAAACAAATTAGAAGCATCCACAATTTGTGTCTGACCCCAGGCTGCCGGTTGAAGGGCTTTTCTTGTAAGTTCATCTCGAACATCCATCACCTTAAATAATTGCAATCCGTAAGAACTTGGAGACAACTGTATAGCCTCTTTTAATATGTCAATTTCCTCTTCTGCCAATTTTTGGGATGCGTCAAATTTCTTTGTTGCATAGCGCCATTTTAGATTTTCAATTGTATTCATTTCTATTGTTTTCATAACTCTGTTGTTTTTAAGATAATTTCATTGGTACTTCCATTAAAAGCACTTTAGCATCATTCGTAGCTTTAAAATCTATTTGTTCTACATTCCAGATTCCAAAACCATCTCTTTTGCTAAGTTTTTGTCCGGCGATTTCTGCCTCTCCTTCAAGAATAAATGCATAAACCCCGTTTTCTTTATTTTTTAGCTGATAAGTGGTCGTTTTTCCTTTTTCAAATTTGCCTAAATGAAACCAGGCATCTTGATGAATCCAAACTCCTTGATCGTCTGCATTTGGTGATAAAACTTGATAGAATTCATTCTCCTTTTCAACTTCTCGAATGGAAATTTGGTCGTATCGAGGTTGCACATTTTTCTTGTTGGGGAACAACCAGATTTGAAGGAATTTCACCTCTTTATCTTCATTTTTGTTGTATTCTGAATGATAAATACCTGTACCGGCACTCATCACTTGAACGTCCCCTTCTTTAATTACAGCAACATTTCCCATCGAGTCTTTATGTTCCAAATCGCCCTCCAAAGGGATGGAGATAATTTCCATATTGTCATGCGGGTGGGTTCCAAATCCCTGGCCTGCCTGAACCCTGTCGTCATTCAATACTCGTAACACCCCGAAATGCATTCGATCTGGATTGTGATAGTTTGCAAAACTGAATGTGTGGTGGCTATCCAACCAACCATGATTTGCATGACCTCTAGTAGCTGCTTTGTGCAATACTGTATTCATTGTTTTGTCCTCCTTGTTTGGTAAATGATTAAAACCTACTTGTTTCATGAATTCGTCGTAATTCGATTTTTTGAGTTTTACATTATTTGCTTTGAGCAATGGAACAGCTGCTAATCCGAGCGCACCTCCAAATGTTGCTTTTTTCAAAAATTCCTTTCTTTTCATGATTGAAGTATTTGTTAGAACAAATATATACACTTTTTCCAATATTTGTTTAAACGAATAAAATTTTATCAGGCTACTATTTGAATCCTAATATCAGATAGTCCAGAAAGATTTAAGTATTTAAAGGGGAACAGAAGGGAGTTAGAAAAAGAAATCCTAACCTTTATTCATGTTCTTTCTAATGATAAAAACAATCACTGCAAGAAAAGCTAAAATGATGATCCCAATAAGTGTGTTAAAGATGATTTCACCTTTGGAATCCTTGGCAGGAATATTTTCGTCGGTTAATTTTTCCTCCACAACTTCCTTTTTTTCTGGTTTGGGTTGAGGTTGTATACCATAATAGACTTCAGCGAATTTCTCATCAACATCCAAGCCTTCCTGAATCCATTGGATTTCGTTAGCTCGGATTTTTTGGAACTTCTTATCTGCGAGGATTATATCTCTATCTAGGTCTTTTGTAAGATTAGAAATAGGGTCTTTTTTGTTGTAAGAATCCTGCAATGCTCGTGCTAATTTTTCAGTTTTTTGAATGTAGATTTTGGACGCAGATTTAGAATTGCATGTTTGAGATGCTCTATAGTATGCGAGAATTGCTAAATTTCTATTAGACTTTCGACTGTGTCGTGCACTACCCTGAGATAGAATATCACCAAGTGCCTCAAGAAGTATTGGCGAATTATAATTCCCAAATTTTATCATCCCACAAATTCCTTTTATTGCTTTTTGCGATTCTTCCAAATTCAATTCTTTATTTGGATCATTTTTTAACTTTTTACATAGAAAAGAATAAAATGTTTTGTCTTTTTGGTTGGGGAAAATGATTTTAGAAACAGGCAGTTCAAAATTCTTACCATACCCTTTTTCCAGTAAATATTCCGCCAAATATTTCTGATATACCTCTCTTCCAAAATGGGCGTCGGGATTAATGGCAATGGCTTTTTCAATGTATTCAATTCCTTTTTCAAGCTGACCATCGTGCAAGTAAAAAGTCCCCATGTTGGCGTAGGTTTCGTATTCTCCAGGCACAATTTTTTCCTTTTGCATCATGAGTTCGATCGCTTTTTTATCCTGATGCATTTTGGAATAGGCCACCGCTAAATCATCATAGAGTCTGGGATTGTTGGGGTCAGATTTTAATTTTTGGGTTCGGTCTTTTATTTTCCAATGATAATACTCTTCTGAATGGCGTATAAAATTTCCTGTCAATAAATCATAGACTTCAGGAAAATCTTGTTTCTCCATTTTGATGGTATCGTTGTCCCACAAACAAGCAATCCCCAATAAGGAAGAAAAAATCAGGAAGAGAAATAACAGATTAATTCTCATCGAAAGCCGTCTTTTTAG